>NZ_JSYG01000031.1 GCF_000784735.1 Dickeya undicola | reverse complement strand
TGCCGGAGGATATTTATTTTTCTTTCTGCCAGAGTCACGGTGCTCGTTCGACTGCTTCATCACGTGTTGTGCACTATAGTTGTTGTATGTCGAGGTTATTACCGGACTGAATGTGATCACGCCCAGAAAATGTATTGAATTGTTATGCGGTTATCTTTTATCGCTCTGAGCCGGTGGTATGCTGCCTGTTATCCCAACATCCAAAAGGAATCCTGTTATGCGTGGAATCGTTGTGCATCATGAGCATCGCATTGGTTTCATCGTTATCCGCGATCCGGAAGACGGATTTATTGTCGCTAAGTTGCTGGATATTTATGAAGTGGAAAGGGGAGATGTGGTCACCGGCGATTTCCAGACCGTCGGCAATACGACGCTTTTTAATGAAACCAGCAGTCAGGATATTCACGTCGAAATCCAAAATACTGATATGACAGAAGATGCAGCCATTGAGCTGATCGTTAAACACCGAAACTAAAGGTTTGTCTTACATACCGCCACGCATTCGAGTGCAGTAAAACCAATACACCTGCAACGAAGGGTCGGTCGGATAGAGAGTGGGCGGTAGCTGGCACGAGTCTGCGATAGACGAATGTGCCGCTCCGCCCTGATGATGGCGAAGCTTAGGGCTTACGTGCCACTAATACTGCGCGTAACGGTGCCGGATAGCCCTCAACGGTTTTGCTGCGATCGTCTGGGTCGAGAAAATCCGCCAGCGAAGCCGTGCGCATCCAGCTCGTGCGGCGCTGTTCCTCCAGTGTGGTGACACACTGATCTACCACGCGAATATCAACAAAGCCGCATTTTTCCAGCCAGCGCGCGAGGGCAGCGGACGAGGGCAGAAAATAGACGTTACGCATCTGGGCATACCGTTCACCCGGCAGCAGGACGCAGTGTTCGTCACCTTCCACCACCAGCGTTTCCAGCACCAGCTCCCCACCGGAAACCAACTGATTTTTGAGTTGCCACAGATGGTCGAGCGGGGAACGCCGGTGGTACAACACCCCCATTGAGAACACGGTATCAAACGCGGCCAGTGCCGGGAGTTGTTCAATACCCAGCGGCAGCAGGTGAGCGCGCTGATCATTACCCAGCAGTTTACGTACTGACTCGAACTGGCACAGGAACAGTTGCATTGGGTCGATGCCGACCGCCAGACGAGCACCCGCGCCGATCATTCGCCACAGGTGATAACCGCTGCCGCAGCCGACATCCAGAATCAATCGATCCTGCAACGGGCTAAGATGTGGAAATACCCGATCCCATTTCCAGTCGGAACGCCATTCGGTATCAATGTCGACGCCATAGAGTGAAAACGGCCCTTTGCGCCAGGGCATCAGGTTGCGCAGCAGACTTTCAATGCCCTCTTGTTGGCCGACTGACAGCGGTGTATGCATCTGGGCAGTAACACCGTCGACCAGATTGAGCTGGTCTGGTGTCAGCGTCGGCAGGTGTTCCACCGTATTAACCCAGTGTTTGAATTCGCCGTGCCGCGACTCCTGCTGCCATTGGCTTATCTGAGCAGGAAGCGTATTAAGCCAGTGGCTAAGCGGGCCTTTAGCGATTAACTGGTAGAAATTGCCGAAATCGATCATGAACCTTACTCCGCTTTCAGTGCCAGCAGGGAACCGAAGTTAAAACACTGGAACCACACGTCGCTGTGGCTGAAACCCGCTTCACGCAACCGGGTTTTATGTGTTTCCACGGAGTCAGTCAGCATGACGTTTTCCAACATGCTGCGTTTCTGGCTGATTTCCAGTTCGCTGTACCCGTTGGCGCGTTTGAAATCCAGGTGCATGTTGAACAGCAACTCACCTATCTGCGCATCGGCAAAACTGAATTTTTCCGACAGTACCAGTGCGCCGCCAGGGCGCAATCCTTGCCAGATTCGCTGTAGCAAGGCTAGCCGACTGTCTGGCGGTATAAACTGTAATGTGAAATTAAGTACCACCAGCGAGGCGTTTTCGATCTCGGTGTCAAGAATGTCCGCTTCACGAACGTCGACAGGTGTATCAGCACGAAAAGCTTCGATATGGCGGCGGCAACGGGCCACCATGGCCGACGAGTTATCGACAGCGATGATTCGGCAGCCAGGAACGTGGATATTGCGGCGCATTGATAAGGTGGCGGCACCCAGCGAACAACCGAGATCGTAGACCTGGGTGTTCGCCTGAACAAAGCGTTCTGCCAGCATACCGATCATGGAAATAATATTCGAATAACCAGGAACGGAACGTTGAATCATGTCCGGAAACACTTCAGCAACGCGTTCATCAAACGTCCAGTCGCCCAGATTGGCGATGGGCGCGGAAAAAAGCATATCGCGGTTTGACATAACAGGGAAAATGCATACAGGGAAGAACAAGGGCGCATTCTAGCAGAAAATTAGGGCAAAAACGTATGAGAGAAAGACGGTAAGGCGCGGCCAGCAGGCCTTACCGTTGATACCCGTGGGATTAACGCAGGGAAAATACCAGATCCCAGGGCAGGTAGTAGAGGTTGAACAGAATCATCAGTAATAAAGAAACATAGGTGGCCGTCATGCCGGAACGCCGCCAGTTCAGCTCACGATGCCGCAGCCCGTAGTAGTGACATAACCGCCCGAGCAACAACATAATTCCGCACAGATGAATCATCGCGTTCATCGCCCCATTCATCTCCATCAGTACCAACAGCAGGCCACCGATAGGGATGTACTCCACCGCGTTGCCGTGGACACGAATAGCCGTTTGCAGCTCGTAAAAACCACCGTCGCCGTAGGCCACCCGATACTGCATCCGCAGTTTCACTACATCAATCGACAATTTGACTAACAACAATGCGCTGAGCACCACATAAAGCGCGCTTACCATTTTTTACTCCATCGCCTGACCAGAAGCGGCAGACGCTATCATAGCCCGTCTGTCGCCAAGCTGTCGCCTGCATAACGCGAAGATATTGCAGGTAAAATTGGCGGATATCAAACGCTCTTAATAAGAAACTGTGATAGAAGCTGGCAGCGATTTTTTCCCGGTGTTTTTCAACTGAAGAATTAAAACAGTGACGACTGCTGTGGCCAGTCCGGGCAGGGCGGCATACCGGAAATGACCGCACTCAGATGCGGCCATAACCGCTGCGCCAGTTCCGGCGCACTGGCCGTACCGGCGGTGTGAATAAACAGATAAGGGGTATGTGATTGCCATTCCGCCAGCTTGGCGATCCAGGGTGTGAACCAGTGCTGGTTATCAATAGGGTCTTCATTACCAATAAACCGAATCAGCGGTTCTTCTGCGGTGCGCACCACATGTAGCGGTACTTTTGGTTTTTTGCGCTGGGCGTCTCGCAGTACTTCGCTGGTGGGGGCCGCATGATGTACTGGGCGGCTATCCATCATCACCCGGTTGAGCGCACGCTGATGTAATCCCTGATTGAGCCAGCGTTCTTCATCGCCTTTGGCGAAAAACCGCGGGTGGCGGACTTCCACGCCGTAGCTGAATCCCCCTGTCGGCAAGGCGTCCATAAATTGCCACAACGTGTCTATCTGGTCTGGCCCAAATGTAGACGGCAACTGTAGCCACAACTGCCCGAGTCGATGGTGAATGGGTTCCAGACAACGAAAAAATTCCGCTACCTGTTGCTCGCAGTGGCGTAATCCAGACTGATGGCTGATGACGGAGGGAAATTTGAAGCAGAATCGGAAATCGTCATGGGTCATATCGCGCCAGCGCAATACGGTGTCTGCCGACGGCAGCGCATAAAAGGTGGTGTTCCCCTCCACGCAGTTGAAGTGGCGGGCATAATCCGCCAGGTCGTGCAGGCCCAGCCGGTTCCAGCCGGGATGCTGCCACTGCGGTAAGCCGATATACATAAGTCCTTGTCCCGATAGGTTTCTCTGCGATGTGCACCCTGAAACGGCGGATCATCATGATGGTTGGTGTAACAGGGTTTTAGCATAATACCCTGCAATTGTTTAACCGACAGGCAAAAGCGCGTCAAAAAGCAAAAAAGAGTATGCGGGGCGGCCCGCAGACCGCTACCATCGTACTTATCGTTGTGGGGAAATTCCTTTATAATGCTCCCCTTTTTTCATTGGACTGTAATCCAGAAAAACCATGCCGACCGGTCCACAGATCCTGTGTCGACGCTCACTAGCGTATGAAACAGGGCACCGGCGGCGGTGTAAAAGGACATCGTAATGCGTACTGAATATTGCGGGCTGTTGAATTCGTCCCATGTGGGCCAGGAAGTGACGTTGTGCGGTTGGGTTAATCGCCGCCGTGATCTGGGCGGGTTGATTTTTATTGATATGCGTGACCGCGAAGGTCTGGTGCAGGTATTTTTTGACCCGGATCGTCAGGATGCGTTCACTCTGGCTTCCGAGTTGCGTAACGAGTTCTGCATCCAACTGACCGGTGTAGTGCGCGCCCGTCCGGACAATCAAGTCAACAAAGAGATGGCGACCGGCGAAGTGGAAGTGCTGGCGACGGCACTGACTATCGTCAACCGCGCCGAACCGCTGCCGCTGGACTCCAATCAGAACAATACCGAAGAAGCACGCCTGAAGTATCGTTACCTTGATCTCCGCCGCCCGGAAATGGCTCAGCGCCTGAAAACCCGCGCCCGCATCACCAGCTTTGTGCGTCGTTTCATGGACAGCCACGGCTTCCTTGATATCGAAACCCCGATGCTGACCAAGGCCACGCCGGAAGGTGCCCGTGACTATCTGGTGCCGAGCCGTGTACACAAAGGTAAATTCTACGCGCTGCCGCAGTCGCCACAGTTGTTCAAGCAGTTGCTGATGATGTCCGGTTTTGACCGTTACTATCAGATCGTCAAATGCTTCCGTGACGAAGACCTGCGTGCTGACCGCCAGCCTGAATTTACCCAGATCGACGTGGAAACCTCCTTTATGACCGCACCACAGGTGCGTGAAGTGATGGAAAAGCTGGTGCGCGAGCTGTGGATGGACATTCACGGTGTGGATCTGGGCGACTTCCCGATCATGACATTCGCGGAAGCCATGCGTCGTTTCGGCTCCGACAAACCGGACCTGCGCAACCCGCTGGAGCTGGTGGACGTGGCCGATTTGCTTAAAGACGTGGACTTCAAAGTCTTCTCCGGTCCCGCCAACGATCCGAAAGGCCGCGTTGCCGCGATTCGCGTACCGGGTGGCGCACAACTGAGCCGCAAACAGATCGACGAATACGCCAAATTTATCGAAATCTACGGTGCTAAAGGGCTGGCGTACATCAAGGTCAATGAGAAAGCCAACGGCCTGGACGGTATCCAGAGCCCGGTGGCCAAGTTCCTGAATGACGGTATTCTGGCGGCGCTGCTGGAGCGTACCGCTGCACAAGACGGCGACATCCTGTTCTTCGGCGCGGATAGCGCCAAAGTGGTGACGGACGCGCTGGGCGCACTGCGCCTGAAATTGGGTCGCGACCTGAAGATCACCGACGAAAACAGCTGGCAGCCGCTGTGGGTCATCGACTTCCCGATGTTCGAAGATGACGGCGAAGGCGGCCTGGCGGCGATGCACCACCCGTTCACCGCGCCGCGCGATATGTCGCCGACAGAACTGGAAGCCAACCCGACAGCCGCTATCGCCAATGCGTACGACATGGTGCTGAACGGTTACGAAGTCGGCGGCGGTTCGGTGCGTATTCACCGCAGTGAGATGCAACAGACGGTATTCCGTATCCTTGGTATTGACGAGCGGCAGCAGCGCGAAAAATTTGGCTTCCTGCTGGATGCCCTGAAGTTCGGCACCCCGCCGCACGCCGGTCTGGCTTTTGGCCTCGACCGACTGGTGATGCTGCTGACTGGCACCGACAATATTCGCGACGTGATTGCGTTCCCGAAAACCACGGCGGCCGCCTGCCTGATGACCGAAGCACCGAGCTTCGCGAACCCGTCCGCGTTGGATGAGCTGTCCATCGCGGTGGTGGGCAAGGGGAAAGCCGCTCAGGACGCAGAGAATCAGTAAGATGAACTATAAGCGACCCGTTTCGGTGCTGGTGGTGATTTATGCCCGGAATACCGGACGGGTGCTCATGCTTCAGCGGCGCGATGATCCGGATTTCTGGCAGTCGGTCACCGGCAGCCTGGAGGAGGATGAAAGCGCGCGATGTGCCGCACAGCGTGAAGTGAAAGAAGAAGTTAACATCGACATCGCTGCTGAGGCGCTGACGCTGGTTGACTGTCAACGCAGTGTGGAGTTTGAGCTTTTTGCTCATTTGAGACGTCGCTATGCCCCTGGTGTCACGCATAATCTGGAGCACTGGTTTTGCCTGGCGTTACCTGATGAACGCCCGGTGGAGATCAGTGAACATCTGGCTTACCAGTGGCTGGGTGCGCCCGATGCGGCGCGGTTGACCAAATCCTGGAGCAACCGGCAGGCGATTGAAGAATTTGTTATTTGTCCAGTCTAGCCCGATAGATTTCGCGTTGCGGCAAAGCAGCGACCGAGTAAATCCTGGTGCTTACCCGTTGTAAGCGAGCAGGGTAAACGAGGGTGCCAACGCCACGGCGGCTCGAAAGATGAAGGGAATTACAGGCTTTTTTCGGAGATTTTTATGGCAGGTCATAGTAAGTGGGCCAACACTAAGCATCGCAAAGCAGCACAGGACGCCAAACGCGGCAAGATTTTTACCAAGATCATCCGCGAACTGGTTACCGCAGCCCGTTTGGGCGGCGGCGATCCCGGCTCCAACCCCCGCCTGCGTGCTGCCATTGATAAAGCGCTGTCCAACAACATGACGCGTGACACCTTGAACCGGGCGATTGCGCGCGGCGTGGGTGGCGATGAAGACAACAACATGGAAACCATCATTTATGAAGGCTACGGTCCGGGTGGCACCGCGGTGATGGTTGAGTGTCTGAGCGACAACCGTAACCGTACCGTGTCTGAAGTGCGTCATGCCTTCACTAAATGCGGCGGCAACCTGGGAACCGACGGTTCTGTGTCCTACCTGTTTGCCAAAAAAGGCGTGATTTCCTATGCGCCGGGTCTGGATGAAGATACGGTGATGGATGCGGCACTGGAAGCAGGCGCTGACGACGTGGTGTCCTATGACGATGGCGCGATCGACGTGTTTACGCTGTGGGAAATTTTCGGACAGGTAAAAGATGCGCTGGACGCCGCCGGTCTGGTGGCTGAGTCGGCCGAAGTGTCGATGATTCCGTCCACCAAAGCGGACATGGACGCGGACACCGCACCGAAACTGATGCGTCTTATCGACATGCTGGAAGACTGTGACGACGTGCAGGAGGTTTACCACAACGGTGAGATCTCCGACGAGGTAGCGGCACTGCTGTAATGGCCGTTTTCCTGGCTCAGCAGGTAACCGGGGGAGAGCGATGAGTATTATTCTTGGCATCGACCCCGGTTCTCGCATCACTGGCTATGGCATTGTCCGTCAGCAAGGACGGCAGATTAGTTATCTGGGTAGCGGTTGCATCCGTACCGCGGTGGATGATCTGCCCACTCGCCTCAAACTGATTTATGCCGGTGTCAGTGAAATTATCACCCAGTTTCAGCCGGATTATTTCGCTATCGAGCAGGTTTTTATGGCACGCAATGCTGACTCGGCATTGAAGCTGGGGCAGGCGCGCGGCGCGGCGATCGTCGCGGCGGTGAACCAGTCGTTGCCGGTGTTTGAATACGCCGCGCGGCAGGTGAAACAAACGGTGGTCGGCACCGGTGCGGCAGAAAAAAGCCAGGTGCAACACATGGTGAAAACGCTGCTCAAATTGCCCGCCAGCCCGCAGGCCGACGCCGCCGACGCCTTGGCGATTGCCATTACGCATTGCCATTTCAGCCAAAATTTGTCACGTATCAGCCATGACAAACTGACGCTGGCACGTGGGCGTCTTCGCTGACGGTGATATTTCAGTTCCGGCGGTTGTCTGAAACGCAGTTTTCCATCAGATAACCGCCGGTTTTATTACTTCTCTTCTCCTGATGTATTTCTCTTCTGATGTGCTCCTCAGCTATTTGTCGTAACCGTTTCCTGTTTTGATCTGGGATAACACCGCGTTGTATGAACAATTTATAAAATCTCACACTCGCAATTTACCCGACGGCGCAAATCCGCCGGATTGATACTGAGGTATTGCATGTTATCGCTTTTGTTCAGGAATAATCCCCGTGCTGTGGTGATAGTCGGCGGCCTGGTGGTGGTTAACGTGATGGTGTGGCTGCTGGCGTGGGGGATATTCCATGACCACGCTACCTTGATGGCGACCAGCTTGCTGGCCTGGTGCTACGGTTTACGTCATGCAGTAGATGCGGATCATATCGCCGCTATCGACAACGTTACCCGTAAAATGATGCAGGAAGGGAAGACGCCGTTAGGGGTAGGTGCCTGGTTCTCATTGGGGCATTCCTCCATTGTGATTTTAGCGTCGCTGGCGTTGGCGGCGACAGCTGCCGCATTACAGGACGACATGGCATGGTTTCATGATGTCGGCGGTGTTATCGGTACATCCGTTTCCGCCGGATTCTTGCTGCTGATGGCCCTGGTGAATATGGTGATTCTGCGCGGGGTTTGGGCGCGTTTTCAGCAGTTCAAGCAGGGGAAACGGGAAGCGCTTAGCCAGTCCGATGATGTGCCGGTTGCCGGTGTGATGGGGAGGATATTTCGCACCACATTTCAGCTGGTGAACAAAAGCTGGCATATGTATCTGGTTGGTCTGCTGTTTGGACTGGGGTTTGATACCGCTACCGAGATAGGTGTATTGGGAATATCCGCTGCGGGCGCTTCGCAGGGGATGTCGATCTGGTCAATCATGATTTTTCCGGCGTTGTTTACCTGTGGAATGGCATTGGTGGACACACTGGACAATGTATTGATGGTAGGGGCATATGGTTGGGCGTTCAATAAACCTCAGCGTAAGCTCTATTACAACCTGACCATCACGGCGACATCGGTTGTCGTGGCGATGGCTATCGGTGGTATGGAAGCACTTGGATTACTGGCGGATAAACTGGATCTACACACCGGATGGTGGCGTGTGGCTGATGCTTTCAACGAGCAACTCGGCAACGCCGGGTTCTATGTTGTGGCACTGTTTGTCGCCTGCTGGGTGATCTCATGGTGTAACTACCGCTGGAAAAATTACGATGCGTTGAATAGCCCGGTGGTGTAATCGTGTTCCCGGCCGGTTTCTTCGGCCGGATGAGAAACGGCTCGTACATTTTCGCCGGTGTTGCACGGTTCTCAGGTCGACACTGGAGATACTTCACTGCGCTGTCTATATCTGGATATGCATCCAGCTTTTCTGTATCCACCTCTTTTTTTGTGTTATAAGCTATACGCCAACGTTTTGGTGCTAATGAAAAGGAAACATCGCGTGATAGGTCGTCTGAGAGGCATCGTATTAGAAAAACAGCCGCCGCTGGTGCTGATTGAAGCCAACGGTGTGGGATATGAAGTTCATATGCCGATGACCTGCTTTTACGAGTTGCCGGAGCTCGGCCAGAAAGCGGTGATTTTTACCCACTTTGTAGTACGTGAAGACGCACAATTATTGTTTGGCTTCAACAATAAACAAGAGCGCTCTCTGTTCCGTGAACTGATCAAAGTCAATGGCGTAGGGCCGAAACTGGCGCTGGCGATTTTGTCCGGCATGTCGGCCCAGCAGTTCGTCAGCGCGGTAGAGCGCCAGGAAATCAACGCGCTGGTGAAATTGCCGGGCGTGGGCAAGAAAACGGCAGAGCGTCTGGTTGTGGAAATGAAAGACCGCTTTAAAGGGTTGAACGGCGATCTGTTCAACGTCGCCAGCGATATTGCCTTGCCGACCGCGACGGGCAACACAGAGCCGGACGCTGATCCGCAGGCAGAGGCCGAAGCGGCGCTGGTTGCCCTAGGTTATAAACCGCAGGAGGCCAGCCGAATGGTCAGCAAAGTGGCGCGGCCGGGGGCCGACTGTGAAACCTTGATCAGGGAAGCGCTGCGCGCTGCGCTGTGAGGTATGTATGATTGAAGCCGATCGTCTGATTTCACCTGGTGTTGTTGCTGACGAAGAACTACAGGATCGCGCGATCCGTCCAAAACAGCTGTCAGAGTACGTCGGGCAGCCGGTAGTCCGCGAGCAGATGGAAATTTTTATCGAGGCGGCCCGCAAGCGCGGTGATGCGCTCGATCATCTGCTAATTTTCGGGCCGCCGGGGTTGGGTAAAACCACGCTGGCTAACATCGTTGCCAACGAAATGGGTGTGAATTTGCGCACAACCTCTGGTCCGGTGCTGGAAAAAGCGGGTGATCTGGCAGCGCTGCTCACTAACCTTGAACCGCACGACGTGTTGTTCATCGACGAAATTCATCGGCTGTCGCCAGTGGTGGAAGAAGTGCTCTACCCGGCGATGGAAGATTACCAACTGGATATTATGATCGGCGAAGGGCCGGCGGCGCGTTCCATCAAACTGGATTTACCACCGTTTACTCTGGTCGGGGCGACAACACGTGCTGGCTCACTGACGTCTCCGTTGCGCGATCGTTTCGGCATTGTGCAGCGCCTCGAATTCTATCAGGTTGCCGATTTACAACATATCGTACAACGTAGTGCCCAGTGTCTGGGGCTGGAGATGACGGAAGAAGGGGCATTGGAAGTGGCCCGCCGTTCGCGCGGTACGCCACGCATCGCCAACCGGTTGTTACGCCGGGTACGAGATTTCTCTGAAGTGAAATCAGATGGGGTCATTTCGGCTGAAGTGGCAATTCAGGCGCTGGATATGCTAGCGGTTGACGCCGAAGGGTTCGATTACATGGACCGCAAGTTGTTGCTGGCGGTGATCGACAAGTTTATGGGCGGCCCAGTGGGGCTGGACAACCTGGCGGCGGCGATCGGCGAAGAGCGTGAAACCATTGAAGATGTGCTGGAGCCCTATCTGATCCAGCAAGGGTTTCTGCAACGCACTCCGCGAGGCCGCATTGCTACGCAGCACGCCTATCGCCATTTTGGCCTGACCCGCGAAGAGTAAGACAAAGTAGGAAGCGTAGCAGGTCGCCTTTCATTGTTATCGCCAGCCCGTCGGCGGGCTGGCGATAAGTCCGATAACGTTAAAACACATCGATAGACTGATTTGTCTCTTTACTGATAGAAGATAATACGGTTGCATCAGGCCGCTTGTTTTTTCAGCAGACTAAGCATAAACAGCAGCGAAGCGCACAGGACCACGGAAGGACCGGCTGGCGTATTGGCTCCGGCTGAAAAAGCCAGTCCGCCGGTGACAGCCAGAATGCCGACGCCCATCGCGCAAATGGCCATTTGTTCTGGTGTGCGGGCAAATCGGCGTGCGGTAGCCGCTGGAATAATCAGCAGCGACGTGATGATCAGCGCGCCGACAAATTTCATCGCCAGACCGATGGTTAACGCGGTGACTAGCATTAACACCAGCTTGGTACGGGCGATAGCCACGCCGTCGACATGCGCCAGTTCCGGGCTGATGGTCATGGAGAGTAGGGCGCGCCATTGCCACCCCAGCACGCCGAGCACCAGCAATACGCCGGGAACAATCAGCCATAAGTCTTCACTGGTGACAGAGAGCAGATCGCCAAACAGGTAAGCCATCAAATCGACACGGACGTTATTCATCAGGCTGACCACTACCAGACCGAGCGACAGCGCGCTGTGCGCCATGATGCCGAGTAGGGTATCGATCGCCAATCCGGGGCGTCGTTCCAGCCAGACCAACCCGACGGCCAGCAGCAGAGTTATCGCAATCACCGCATAGAACAGATTGATGTCCAACAGCAGACCCAATGCAACGCCAAGCAATGAGGCGTGGGCAAGGGTATCGCCAAAATAGGACATACGACGCCACACCACGAAGGAACCGAGCGGCCCTGCCGCCACCGCCAGACACACCCCTGCCAGCCAGCCGGGCAACAACAACTCAATCATGCGTGATTACCATCCTGTCGTTTTAAAATGATTTTTCCGTTCAGATCGTGACGGTGATTGTGATGGTGCCGGTAGATTGCCAGTTGCCCGGCACCGCGATGACCGAACATAGCCAAAAACTCCGGGTGCAAGGACACCACTTCAGGCGTACCGGAACAGCAAATATGTTGATTGAGACACAGTACCTCGTCGGTTTTCGCCATCACCAGATGCAGGTCATGAGAAACCATCAGCACGCCGCATTGATATTCCTGCCGTAGCTGGTTGATCAACTCATACAGTGCCAACTGACCGTTGACGTCGACCCCCTGCGTGGGTTCATCCAATACCAGCAATTGCGGGCGGGCGAGGATGGCACGCGCCAGCAGAACTCGCTGGGTTTCGCCACCCGAGAGCTTTTGCATCGGTTGCTCAAGTAGATGTCCCGCCTGTACGCGCTTCAATGCTGGCATGATGTCCGACGTATTGACGCCGGGGCGCAACTGCATAAAGCGTTTGACGGTTAATGGGAGAGTTGGGTCCAGATGCAGTTTTTGCGGAACGTAGCCGATGCGAAGATTCGCCGCTCGGGTCAGCGTACCACGGGTTGGTGCCTGTAATCCCAGCACCACTCGGACCAGCGTGGATTTTCCCGCGCCATTAGGTCCGAGCAACGTCAGAATACGACCAGCCTGCAATGTGAGAGAAATATCATTAAGTACAGGTTTGTTGCCAAACTGCACGCCAATATTTTCCAGTGAAACCAGCGTTGACATAGAATTCTGTTTGCAGAGGGTGTGTGACGTTATAATATAACGCGTTTTTATTAATAAATCGACGGATGATTGGGTATGTTGCGAGTGACTCACTATAAATGGCTAAACATCGTACTTGCGGCTGGTGCGTTATTGGCTTCCTTGTTTGCTACACAGGCTGCCTCTGCTGCTGTAGTCACCTCTATTCGCCCGCTGGCGTTTATCGCTGCGGCAATCGCGGATGGCGTTACGCCCACAGAAGTGCTCTTGCCGGATGGCGCATCGCCACATGATTATGCACTACGTCCATCTGATATGCAGCGTCTTAAATCGGCAGATCTGGTGATTTGGATTGGGCCAGAAATGGAGACTTTCTTGCCAAAGGCGCTGCAATCGCTGCCAGCAGAGCGCCAAATTGCATTGGGGCTACAGCCTGCCGTCAAATCGCTATTGTTACGAGAGTCACATCCTGAGCAGACGGATGTGGAAAACGGTGAGCATCATGATTCCGATCATGATAGCCACGCCGATAACGGGCATGATCACAGTAATGATCCTGAAAATCATCAGCATAGCGACGATGACGGGCATCATCATGGTGAGTTCAATATGCATATCTGGCTGTCGCCGGAAATGGCACAGGCTTCTGCCGTCGCAATTCATGCAAAATTGCTGGAACTTATGCCGCAGAATAAAGACAAACTAGATGCAAATCTGCGTAAATTCACTGAGAAACTTGCGCAGACAGATAAAAATATTGTTAATATGCTGACGCCTGTGCGTGGCAAGGGTTACTTCGTGTTTCACGATGCCTATGGCTACTTCGAACAGCATTATGGGTTGGCTCCTCTGGGGCATTTTACTATCAACCCGTCAATTGCGCCCGGCGCACAGCGCTTAAACCAGATACGAACACAGTTGGTTGAGCATAAAGCGGTTTGCGTTTTTGCTGAGCCACAATTCAGGCCAGCAGTCATCAATGCTGTCGCCAAGGGAACTGACGTGCGCATTGGCGTGCTGGACCCGTTGGGAAGTGACATTGCTCCAGACAAGGACAGCTATACGCGGTTCCTGTTGCGACTGTCTGAACAGTATTTGAGCTGCCTGAAGGAAAAATAATGAGGATAGGAACAAGTGCAGCAGATAGTCCGAACTATCGCTCTGGCGTATAACAGCCTACCCCGGCCTCACCGCGTGATGCTGGGATCACTGACTGTCGTCACACTGGCCGCCGCGGTTTGGCGGCCGATGACATATCCCCCGGTCAATGACGCACCTGTTATCGTAAAAGACGCGGAAAGTGAAAAAAGTCAAATCCAGACTCTGAACCCCCCGGCCAGTGAACCTCTGGACAGCAATCCATTACCACCGGTAGCGACTTCACAACTCGCTGGTTCGGCACCGACGGCGGATGTTACCGAAGCCAACAGCGAACCCTTGGATCAGCCATCCACCACCAATGGCATTATCAAAGACGAACTCGACGATAAAGACGCCGACGACACCCATGAGTATGTGGTGTCTACCGGCGATACGCTGAGTAGCATTCTGACGCAATATGGTATTGATATGTCGGAGATTGCGGCGCTGGCGGATCGTAATACGGCGTTGCGGAATCTGAAAATCGGTCAGCAATTGACCTGGACGCTGGATAGCGATGGTGCACTACAAACCCTGACCTGGCAGGTGTCTCGCCGGGAAACCCGCACCTACACCCGTAGTGGCGATACATTCCGTGAAGAAATCGAGAATGTGGAAGGGGATTGGCAGAACAAGGTGCTGGTCGGTCGTCTGGATGGCAGTTTCGCCAGTAGTGCTCAGGCCGCCGGGTTGACCAGCAGCGAAGTGCGAGAGGTAATTCGTGCGCTGCAATGGCAACTGGATTTCCGCAAACTGCGTAAAGATGACAGTTTTGCCGTGCTGATTTCCCGTGAAATACTGGATGGTCGTAGCGAGCAGAGCGAACTGCAGGGGGTGCGGTTGCGTACCGGCGGGAAAAACTACTACGCGTTCCGCGCTGAAGACGGTAAATTTTATGACCGCGAGGCTTCCGGCCTGACCCGTGGCTTCTTGCGTTTCCCTACCATGAAGCAGTTCAAGGTATCCTCCAACTTCAATCCGCGCCGTCTTAATCCGGTAACCGGTCGTATCGCCCCGCATCGTGGCGTAGATTTCTCCATGCCAGTGGGAACGCCGGTGCTGGCTGTCGGTGATGGCGAGGTCGTGGTGGCTGAACGGGACAGTGAAGCTGGCAACTTTGTGGCTGTGCGACACGGGCGGCAATACACCACCCGTTACATGCACATGAACCGTTTGTTGGTTAAACCGGGGCAGAAGGTCAAGCGAGGCGATCGTATTGGTCTGTCCGGCAATACCGGGCGCTCCACCGGCCCGCATCTGCATTATGAACTGTGGGTTAACCAGCAAGCCGTCAATCCGCTTACAGCGAAACTGCCGCGCTCCGAAGGGCTGATGGGTAAAGAGCGTCGTGATTATCTGGCGCACGTGCGCGAAGTATTACCTCAACTGCAACTGGACTAATAATCGTTGTGGATAAGTGACAGTCGGCAGTTTGCGCTGCCGGCTGTTTTTTTTATGTCGCACGGGTAATATCAGACCAGTGCGTGTTCAATTGCAAAACGTCGGGTAGCGATTATCATTAACCCGATTTTGTGATGAAGAGTGGTTGCATGGAACAAGAGAAAAAAGAGAAGAAAACCAACGCCGAGTTTATCCCGCAATTTACGTCTGCCTTCTTTCACCCGCGTTACTGGGCACTCTGGCTGGCGGTGGGCGTGACCGCGTTGCTCGTCTGTATCCCCGCCCGCTTGCGTGACCCGATACTGGGTGCGTTAGGTCGATGGGTCGGGCGGTTTTCCAAAGGCGCAAGACGGCGTGCCCGCATCAATTTGCTGTTGTGTATGCCACAACTGTCAGAAATTGAACGCGAGCATATCATTGATCAGATGTTTGCGACCGCGCCGCAGGCGATGCTGATGATGGTGGAACTGGCGATATTACCTGCTCGTCGGGCTGAGCAGCGTGTCCGCTGGCATGGTATGGAGATTGTGGATGCATTGCGTGAACAGCAGCGTAACATTATTTTCATGGTGCCTCACGGCTGGGCCGTAGACGTTCCCGCCATGCTGATGAGCCTGCGCGGCCAGAAAATGGCTGCCATGATGCACAACCAGAAAAACCCGTTGCAGGATTATCTTTGGAATACCCTGCGCCGCCGTTTTGGTGGCCGTCTGCATACCCGTAACGATGGCATTAAGCCTTTTATCAGCTCAGTACGCGAGGGCTACTGGGGGTACTATCTGCCGGATCAGGATCATGGTGCCGAGCACAGCGAGTTCGTCGATTTTTTTGCGACGTATAAAGCCACATTGCCCGCAATTGGTCGGCTGATGAAGGTATGCCGTGCTGAAATCGTGCCACTGTTTCCTGTCTATGATGGCAAGACCTCTCAGCTACATGTCTATATTCGCCCCCCCATGAGCGATATTAATGGTGCCGATGATCACACGATTGCCCGCCGCATGAATGAAGAGGTCGAGCATCTGGTTACACCCAACCCGGCACAATACACCTGGATTTTAAAACTGTTGAAGACCCGTAAGCCGGGGGAAACCGAGCCTTATCTGCGTAAGGATCTGTACCCGCGCAAAAAATAGTGAAGCGTAAAGCGGCTACACAGTACAACAACAGAGGCGGAGCTGAAGCTCCGCTTTTTTTATCGGTGTCCGTTGCGGTATATACCAAGATAATTCGAGTTGCAGGAAAGCCAACACACCCCAGCGTTTATGTATTGCATAATCAATCTGTTATTTATTCAGATTCGATGAAACCTTGTCGGGAATTCATAACCTGTAACAGTTAAGTCTTATTTCATTTTATCCATGCCGGAACTTATAAAAAACTTTAAAAATAGCGTTGTTTACCCCTGATCTTTTCTCGGAGTATTCCATATTCTTTTTGTTATTGCTTTTGATTTAATAGCCCCCGAGGTCACTGCATGTATGACTTCAACCGTTAGCCACTGTAAATAACGCGTGATAGTTTATCCGCTTATTTAATTCAGGCTAATAAAAGAATCTTTGCTGAAGGATTTATATCATGAATCTGAAACCACTGTTTTTAGGCGTTTTACTGGCAACAACCTATGCAACTGCCAACGCAGCGACCACCACGGTGGAAAAAAGCGCAACTGACGCCACGGCAACCAGCGTAGTCCCGGCATCGGCCGAATCCGCGTTGGGCAAGGCGGTGGATAAAGCCAACACTGATGCTGCAGCCAAGGCTGAACGTGACGTTTCAGCGGTGAAAGCGAATGTCGACGGAAGTAACGTGGCGAAGACTGAAAAGGTTGCTGCGGAAACTCACGTGAAAGGTGAAGAGAAAACCGCGAAAAAGGTAGTGAAAAAGCATCACGCCGATAGCGCTAATACTAAGGGAAAAACCAAAGCCAGTACCGGGGAAAAGATGGACGATACGAAAAGTAAGAGTAGTGACACCCAAGAAAACCGTCCGCCAGTCAATGTACAATAAGATGAACATCGCGCGATAATAAAAGGAGTAGTAGTATTCGCGCAGATGCTAATTGTTGAACCGGTCAGGAAATAACAATATGGGTATTGTAAGATAACCAAAGCGTTATTCCTGACCGGTGAATCTGATTTATTCCTTTTGGAGAAAGGTTAAGTTTTATGAATAAATCACTTTTATGTCTTGCGTTACTGACTGCACACATTCCTTTTTCCCAGGCGGACAGCTGCCGGGCCAATTTGTCCGGTGGTCAGGACTGCCGTTATAGCGATGGTTCGACATCCACCAGCCGTGCCAACTTATCGGGTGGGTTTGATACCCGCTACAGTGATGGACGCACCAGCACCAGCCGGGCCAATCTGTCTGGCGGGTATGACACCCACTTTAGTGACGGCACCAACAGTACCAGCCGAGCCAATCTAGCGGGCGGGTTGGATACCCATTATAGCGATGGCAACACCAGCACCAGTCGGTCCAATCTCTCTGGCGGTTATGATGTTCGTTATAGTAATGGCAAGACCAGCTCCAGCCGGGCTAACCTGTCTGGTGGGCTGGATAGTCAATAAGCAGATGATTCGCGGCAGGTAGGGCATTAAGCCGCCAGAACACGATGTGTGATAACAAAGCAGGTGATAACAAAAACAAAGCGGGGCGATAATCGCGCCCCGCTTGAACGTTGTGGTATCGCGATTGCTACGCGATTATTCCACCCGCAGTACACGCACCGTATTGGTGGTGCCAACCGTTCCCATCACATCCCCCTGGGTCACGATAACCAGGTCACCGGACATCAGAAAACCCTTGTCGCGCAGCAGGAGCACGGCGTCGTTAGCCGCCGCTACGCCGTCAGTGTAGCTGGTGAACTGCACCGGGGTAACACCACGATAAAGCGCGGTCAGGTTCAGTGTGTGCTCGTGACGAGACATGGCGAAAATCGGCAGGCCGGAACTGATACGCGACATCATCAGTGCGGTGCGGCCGGACTCGGTCATGGCGATAATCGCGGTAACGCCGTTGAGGTGGTTGGCCGCGTACATGGCAGACATGGCAATCGACTCTTCCACGTTGTCAAACTGCACATCCAGACGGTGTTTGGATACGTTGATGCTGGGGATCTT
The DNA here is from genome assembly GCF_000784735.1 of Dickeya undicola. Classification (GTDB taxonomy): domain Bacteria; phylum Pseudomonadota; class Gammaproteobacteria; order Enterobacterales; family Enterobacteriaceae; genus Dickeya; species Dickeya undicola. The sequence goes on along the minus strand of NZ_JSYG01000031.1, from coordinate 44,692 downwards.
TTCCGCGCCCAGACACACTTTCGCCATCGCGGCGACGGTTTCCGCTGGGTATTGACCGGCAGCAGTTTCCGCTGAGAGCATCACTGCATCGGTGCCATCCAGCACGGCGTTAGCGACATCCATCACTTCAGCGCGGGTTGGCATCGGGTTGGTGATCATCGACTCCATCATTTGCGTAGCGGTAATCACCGCACGGTTCAACTGACGAGCACGGCGAATCAATTTTTTCTGGATACCGACCAGTTCCGGGTCGCCGATTTCTACACCCAGATCGCCACGCGCGACCATCACGATATCGGAGGCAAGAATGATATCGTCCATGGCTTCGTCGGTTGACACTGCTTCTGCGCGTTCCACTTTAGAGACGATTTTGGCGTTGCTGCCCGCTTCGCGTGCCAGACGGCGAGCATAGTGCAGGTCTTCGCCGGTGCGCGGGAATGAGACAGCCAGAAAATCCACGCCGATTTTAGCTGCGGTAATGATGTCGGCCTTGTCTTTTTCAGTCAGCGCTTCCGCGGATAGACCACCACCCAGCTTGTTGATGCCTTTGTTGTTGGACAGCGGGCCGCCGACGGTGACTTCGGTGAACACTTTCATGTCATCCACTGCCAACACTTTCAACTGCACACGGCCATCATCCAGCAGCAGAACGTCACCGGGGACCACGTCGTTGGGCAATCCTTTGTAGTCGATTCCAACTTTTTCTTTATCGCCTTCGCCTTTGCCAAGGCTAGCGTCCAGCAGGAACTTGTCACCTACGTTAAGGAAGATTTTCCCTTCTTTGAAGGTGGACACTCGGATTTTTGGACCCTGGAGGTCGCCCAAAATAGCAACATGACGGCCAAGTTTAGCCGCAATTTCGCGAACTTTGTTGGCACGCAGAAGGTGATCTTCCGGCGAGCCATGAGAAAAGTTCAGGCGGACTACGTTTGCGCCTGCGGCAATGATCTTTTCCAGATTATTGTCGCGGTCCGTAGCCGGCCCCAGTGTAGTAACGATTTTGGTTCTTCTGAGCCGTCTGGACATGTATAACTCCGTTGACTGGTGAAGCTTGTTGTAATGTGGTAATGCCGTCAGGAGAGGACATAACATGGGTGCCGTCTTTGCCGCTCTGCACTGTCCGGATGCCGTGCCTGTAATTATGATTGAGTGACAGGATCTCTTCCCGCGGGCATCACCCCTTGCCACCCGATGTTATAACATAATTAGTTAAACGGGTTGCTGAATCGTTCTTCCTTATCAAATCGCGATTCGCGCAATGCTTCCTTGACCCGCTTCAAGTTATCACGGAATTTTGCGCCGCGCCGCAGGGTAAAACCGGTGGCTAACACATCAATCAGCGTGAGCTGGGCGATACGCGATACCATCGGCATGTAAACATCGGTGTCTTCCGGCACCTCGACGCGCAGCGTCAGCGACGCTTCCCGCGAGAGCGGGGAACCGTCCGAGGTAATGGCGATAACCGTGGCGTCGTTTTCCCGTGCCAGCCGCGCCATATCTACCAGACTTTTGGTTCGCCCGGTGTGTGAAATCAGCACCACCACGTCGCCTTCGCCGGAATTCATGCAGCTCATGCGCTGCATAACCAGGTCATCGAAGTAGACTACCGGAATATTGAAGCGAAAAAATTTGTTCATCGCGTCGTGGGCCACCGCTGCCGACGCGCCGAAGCCGAAGAAGGAAATCTTGCGCGCCTGGGTGAGCAAATCCACCGCGCGGTTGATAGCCTGAATGTCCAGGCAGGATTTCACATGTTCCAGCCCCGCCATGGTGGACTCGAAGATTTTGCTGGTATAAGACTCTACCGAATCGTCTTCTTCCACGTTGCGGTTTACATAAGGCGTGCCGTTGGCCAGACTCTGCGCCAGATGCAGTTTAAAATCGGGAAAGCCTTTGGTGTCCAGTCGGCGGCAGAAGCGGTTGACCGTCGGTTCGCTAACCTCAGCCACGCCAGCCAGAGTAGCGATACTGGAGTGGATGGCTGTTTGAGGTGAGGCCAGAATGACTTCTGCCACTTTGCGTTCCGATTTACTCAACAGTTCCAGATGACCCTGGATTTTTTCCAGCATATTCATATGACAACGACCATCTATGGTATTTTGGATTTCAGCCAAAGGTGAAACCGATGCGGATTTTGTGAAATATACTACGAGCCTGTAACGGTTGGCAGAGGTCGACACAATAAGTCATCGGCTTTTTTTGTCAGAATATGACCTGTGTCTAACTTTCAGAATAGTAACTGGCTGTCAGAAACGACGGAAAATTTCTCTTTTAGGCAGATGCCAGACCCGTTTTCTTCATCGGCACAATAGGTTCTAAGGCCTTGTGGTATCAGAATCAGTCGATAATGTGGTTTTATTACGGGTTTACTGGTTTGTGTCAAAAAGAGTACATTATTAATGTAATAAAATTACAGCGTCCTGCAATGAGGAGATTGAAAATGGCGGTAACGTCAACAGCCCAGGCGTGTGACCTGGTTATTTTCGGTGCGAAGGGCGACCTTGCACGCCGCAAATTGCTGCCTTCACTGTATCAACTGGAAAAAGCAGGCCATATTCATCCGGAAACCCGCATTATCGGTGTGGGACGGGCAGAGTGGGACCGAGACGCCTATATCAAAGTGGTGCGCGAAGCGCTGGAAACCTTTCTTAAGGAACCGCTCGACCCAGCATTGTGGACAACCCTGAGCGACCGGCTCGACTTTTGCAACCTGGATGTCGAAGACACCGAAGGGTTCAATCGACTGGGAACGATGCTCGATCAGCAAAATCGCACCACCATTAATTATTTCGCTATGCCGCCGAGCACCTTTGGTGCGATTTGTCGCGGCTTAGGGAAGGCTGGCCTGAACAAGGAGCCAGCACGTGTGGTAATGGAAAAACCACTGGGCACCGACCTGGCGTCGTCACGTGTTATCAACAATCAGGTGGCGGAGTTTTTCAACGAATGTCAGGTCTACCGCATCGACCACTATCTCGGCAAGGAAACCGTGCTGAATCTGCTGGCGCTGCGTTTCGCTAATTCCCTGTTTGCCAACAACTGGGATAATCGCACTATCGATCACGTGCAGATTACCGTGGCGGAAGAAGTAGGGATTGAAGGGCGTTGGGGATATTTCGATCAGGCTGGGCAAATGCGCGACATGATCCAGAATCACCTGTTGCAGATTCTGACCATGATCGCCATGTCGCCGCCAGCGGATCTGAGCACTGACCGTATCCGTGACGAAAAGGTTAAGGTGCTGCGTTCGCTGCGCCGTATCGATCGTTCTAATGTGCATGAAGTGACGGTACGCGGCCAGTACACCGGTGGTTTCGTGCAAGGCAAAAAAGTGCCGGGCTACCTGGAAGAAGACGGTGCCAATAAGACCAGCAATACCGAAACCTTTGTGGCCATCCGCGTTGATATCGACGACTGGCGCTGGTCCGGCGTGCCGTTTTACCTGCGTACCGGCAAGCGTCTGCCGTCAAAGTGCTCCGAAGTGGTGGTCTACTTTAAAAACCCGGCGCTCAACTTGTTCCACGACTCTTATCAGCAGTTGCCGCAGAACAAGCTGATCATCCGCCTGCAGCCGGACGAAGGGGTGGAAATTCAGATTTTGAACAAGATTCCGGGGCTGGACCACAAACATCGGTTGCAGACCACCAAGCTTGACCTGAGTTTCTCGGAAACCTTTAACCAGCAGCATCTGGCGGACGCTTATGAGCGCCTGTTGTTGGAAACCATGCGCGGTATTCAGGCACTGTTTGTGCGCCGCGACGAAGTAGAAGAAGCCTGGAAATGGGTGGACTCCATTATGGATGCCTGGGCAATGGACAATGATTCACCCAAGCCGTATCAGGCAGGAACCTGGGGGCCGGTTGCGTCCGTCGCCATGATTACCCGCGATGGCCGTTCCTGGAACGAAGTGGAATAAGCGGTTTTCCCCCGTCGTCAGGCGGGGGAAAACCGTTAGCGTTTTTTGGCTGACGGTGCGGTCGGACGTCCGTGGGTAACTGCGGATCCCTGTGGCAGGGGCGCGCCAGATCATTAATCGATGCCCGTTGGGCATGACTGGAGATTACCCTCGATGAAAAACTGGAAAACCAGTGCGGAACAGATTCTGACAGCCGGTCCGGTTGTTCCTGTGATTGTGATTAACAAACTGGAACACGCGGTGCCGATGGCGAAAGCCCTGGTAGCGGGTGGTGTGCGTGTACTGGAGTTGACGCTGCGTACCGACTGTGCGGTAGAGGCAATTCGCCTGATCGCGCAAGAAGTACCGGACGCTATCGTCGGTGCTGGCACGGTCACTAATCCGCAACAGCTGGCGGAAGTGACCGCAGCCGGTGCGCAGTTTGCCATCAGCCCCGGCCTGACTGAGCCGCTGCTGAAAGCCGCAACGGAAGGGACTATTCCGTTGATCCCAGGGATCAGCACCGTGTCCGAGCTGATGTTGGGGATGGATTACGGTTTGCGTGAATTTAAATTCTTCCCGGCGGAAGCTAACGGTGGGGTGAAAGCATTGCAGGCGATTGCTGGTCCGTTCGGCAAGATCCGTTTCTGCCCGACCGGCGGGATCTCGCTGAAGAATTACCGCGACTATCTGGCGCTGAAAAGCGTGCTGTGTGTTGGTGGTTCCTGGCTGGTGCCAGCCGATGCGCTGGAAAGCGGTGATTACGATCGCATCACGGCGTTGGCGCGTGAGGCCGTTGCTGGCGCGACAGCCTGACCGACCGACGTTTTCCTTTCTTAAGGCTTGCAGGCCCGCGTCAGCGGGCTTTTTTGTTCTTACTCGGTGGAGCGGTAAAGCGTTTTACCTTTGTTCGGGGCACTGCGGTCGTGACCATCAACAGCCGTCTGGTTCTGGTGGTCTTGGGGGAGGAGTCAGGCCCACGCGACAGCATGAGCCTGATGTCTATTAGCCGCTTACTTTAACGGCTGACGCGACGGTTTTTGCCAGTTGTACGGCGGTATCCGTATTATCGGCGGTCGCCAGCGCGACACCCATACGACGACGGCCGCTGATGTCCGGTTTGCCGAACAGACGAATCTGGGTATAGGGCTGCAATGCCTGCTCCAGCCCTTGATAACGTACATCGTTGCTGGTCAGTTCTGGCAGGATAACCGCGGAAGCTGACGGGCCGTACTGGCGGATCGCGCCAATCGGCAGGCCGAGAAACGCACGAACATGCAGCGCAAATTCGGACAGATCCTGCGAAATGAGCGTTACCATGCCGGTATCGTGTGGGCGTGGCGATACTTCACTGAAGATAACCTCGTCGCCACAAATAAACAGTTCCACACCAAACAGGCCGAAACCGCCCAGCGCTTTCACCACGTTACCGGCAATCTCTTTGGCCCGCGTTAGTGCCAGTTCACTCATCTGCTGCGGTTGCCAGGATTCGCGGTAATCACCGTCTTCCTGACGATGGCCGATCGGTTCGCAAAAGTGCAGACCGTCAGCCGCATGGATGGTCAGCAGCGTGATTTCGAAATCGAATTTCACTAACCCTTCCACAATCACTTTCCCGCCGCCAGCCCGACCGCCTTCCTGCGCATAGCGCCAGGCGTTGTCCAGCTGTTCTGGCGACCGGATCAGGCTCTGACCTTTCCCCGATGAACTCATCACTGGTTTGACGATACAGGGAAAACCCAGCTCATGGGCAGCCTGACGGAATGCGGTTTCGTCAGCGGCAAAACGATAACTGGACGTTGGCAGACCCAGCGTTTCCGCCGCCAGTCGACGGATACCTTCACGATTCATGGTCAAACGGGTCGCTTCTGCACACGGCACCACGCGCTGGCCTTGCTGTTCCAGTGCGACCAGCATATCTGTAGCGATAGCTTCGATTTCAGGCACGATATAATCTGGGCGCTCCTGCGCGACCAGTTGCTTCAGCGCTTCGCCATCCAGCATATTGATGACGTGGCTGCGGTGGGCGACTTGCATGGCCGGGGCATCGGCGTAACGATCGACTGCGATGACTTCAATACCCAGACGCTGACACTCAATCGCCACTTCTTTTCCCAGTTCGCCGGAGCCTAACAGCATAACGCGGGTGGCTCCGGGACGCAGGGCGGTTCCCATTGTTAACATAACCTGATACCTGATGGTGTTGTAAAAAAGAGCTTGCAGTAAAAACCGGGCAGACACGAGCCCGAGCGTAGCCGCAGTATAAACGAAAACGTTTGCGTTTGGCATTACTCGCGTGCCGGTACGCAAAAGCGCGTGAAAACTCATGCAGATCTCGGCACAAGCTGGATTCCCCCGATGATTCATGACAGGCTTTGTGCATTTGCCGTCTCGCCACCGCTGGCTTGCTAGCGCAGGGCGGGGTGTAAGGCAGAGCCTGATTAATGAATGGAAAGGAGTGACGTGGATGAAAGCGCCGCAAGCCGAAAAACGCCCGCATGTGATGTCGATGCATGGCGATACCCGCATCGATAATTACTACTGGCTGCGAGATGATGAACGCAATAACCCGGATGTACTGACCTGGCTGCAGGAAGAAAATCGCTATTGCGAGCAGGTCATGTCACCCCATGCTGCGCTGCGTCAGACGTTGTATGAGGAAATGGTCGCGCGAATCCCCGGTGAAGACGTCTCCGTGCCTTACGTGAAGCGTGGTTATCGTTACCAGAGCCGCTATGAACCCGGCAAGGATTACGCTATCTATCAGCGTCAACGGGAGCAGGAGACAGGAGACGACTCCTGGCAGGTCTTGCTGGATGGCAATCAGCGGGCGGCGGGCAGCGAGTTCTATAGTCTGGGCGCGCTGGGTGTCAGCCCTGACAACCGGTTGATGAGCGTGGCGGAAGATTTGCTGTCCCGTCGGCAGTATGTGGTGACGTTTCGCGACCTCGACACCGGCGAGTGGCTGGCGGATCGGCTGGAAAATGTTTCGGCGGGTAGCGAGTGGGCAGCAGACTCTCGTACTCTCTATTATGTGCGTAAAAATCCGCAGACCTTGCTGCCTTACCAGGTTTATCGGCACCGCTTGGGCGAAGATCCGCAGCAGGACGAACTGGTGTACGAAGAAACGGACGACGCGTTCTACCTCAGCCTGGATAAAACCACGTCCGAGCGCTATATCCTGATTTACCTCGACAGCACCACCAGCACGGAAATTTTGTTGCTGGACGCTACCGACCCGCAGGCAACGCCACGTGTTTTTGTGCCGCGGCGGCCGGATCACGAGTATGTGGTCGATCATTTCCGCGACGCGTTTTATGTCCGCTCCAACAAAGACGGCAAGACCTTTGGTTTCTACCGCGCCCACGACGCCAACGAGTCGGCATGGGATGCCTTGATTGCCCCGCGTCCTGAGCGAGTACTGGAAGGATTTTCGCTGTTTGACGACTGGTACGTGGTCGAAGAGCGCGAGCGCGGGCTGACGCACATTCGCTACATTCATTGGCAGACGCAAGCATCTCGTCAGATTGCCTTTAACGACCCGGCCTATGTGACCTGGCTGAGCTATAACCCGACGCCGGAAAGCACGCAATTGCGTTACGGCTATTCCTCGATGACCACACCGATGACCATTTATGAGCTGGATATGGCGACCGGCCTTCAGGTGGTGCTCAAGCAGTCTGAGGTGAAGAACTTTGATGCCGGAAACTACCGGAGCGAACGGTTGTGGGTGACGGCCCGCGATGGCGAATTGGTGCCAGTGTCACTGGTGTATCACAAAGACTGCGAACTGGGGCAAAGCCCGCTGTTAGTCTATGGCTACGGCGCTTATAGCAGCAGTATGGATCCGGAATTCAGCAGCAGTCGTCTTAGCTTGTTGGATCGCGGCTTTGTGTATGCGCTGGCGCATATTCGCGGCGGTGGCGAGCTGGGACAGCAATGGCACGACCAGGGGCGTCTGTTCAATAAAATGAATACCTTCACGGATTTCATTGATGTCACGCAGGCGTTGCTGGCGCGTGGTTACGGCGATCCAGCGAAAATATTTGCGATGGGGGGCAGTGCGGGTGGGTTACTGATGGGGGCGGTGATCAATCTGGCACCGTCGTTGTTCAGTGGCGTGGTGGCACAGGTGCCGTTTGTCGACGTGCTTACCACTATGCTGGATGAATCCATCCCACTCACCACCGGTGAATATGACGAGTGGGGCAACCCAAACAACGCACCGGATTACCAGTACATCAAGCAATACAGCCCTTATGATAATGTTTCGGCGCAGGCGTATCCGCACCTGTTGGTGACTACCGGTTTGCATGATTCGCAGGTTCAGTACTGGGAACCGGCCAAATGGGTTGCGAAATTGCGTGAACTGAAAACGGATGACCACTTATTACTGTTGCATACCGACATGGGGTCTGGGCATGGCGGAAAATCCGGCCGTTTGGCTCAATTCGAAGATATCGCACAGGAGTTCACCTTCCTGTTAATGGTGCTGGAGCGACCATTAACACCGAAGTAACGCCTGTACGTTGGGCAGCTAATGTCTCCTGATATTCTCAAGGTAGTGGGCTTGAGGAAATAAAGGCTCGACGGGGGAGTGTTTGAAACTGCGATCACCGGGTGTCAGGAGGCAGAGGGTGATCGCAGAGATGTTGCCTTAGCGATGATGTCATTCAGTTGTTCGGAAGAACGGCGGCAACTCAGTTGGTTTCAGGCTGCGGTTGAGCCCGTTTAGCCCGCTTTTCCGCCCGTTTTTGCGCGGCGGTTTTCAGCGGTTTTTTCTTGGCATTTTTCTTGCTGTCCATTCCTTTACTCATGTTGTGCCTCGCTTGGTAAAAGGTTGGTTTGCCTGTTTATTAACCTCCTGTTTGCGCAGAGATGCAAGGGGAAAAAGTATTTTTTTGATGGCGCGTTGTGCTGGGTGTTCGGCTCAGGCGAGATGGTATGAAACGGGAATCAGGCGGTAAACAAGCGCTACCGGGCTGTATCGATAGCGCTTGTTCCGTATCCCCAGGGGTGGGGCATTATTTACTGTTTGGGTCGTAAGGCAGGGTGGAGAACTGGTGAGACATCTCCCGATAGTAGCTGACCCTTTCCCGGAAATAGGTGCGCAGGTGCGCGGGTTGTTGCTGTTCAATTTCATCCAGGATCACCGGCATGTTGTAGCGTTCACGGAATGCTACGCCGGATGCTGCCAGATCCACATTGACCTTTTCCATTTCTTCATAAGGAAGTTCGGCCAGATTGTATCCCATAATTGCCTCCTCTGTGTTGCGCCACAAAATTAATGCAGAAGTGTGAAATTGGCAAATTCTGTTACCGTGCTGTACCTCGACAAGGCGATAAGGGACTCGTATCCTTGCCGCTGATGTTGGGTTTCCTGAATAAAAGGGATCACCATAAAGGATGAAATCATGTTGAATCGTAAAATTTTTCCGGCCCTGAAAGCAGTGGTATTGATGGGCAGTCTGGTTATTTCACACTCGGCACTGGCACATGCACACCTCAAAAGCCAGACACCGGTAGCGGATAACGATACCCCGCTGCAAAAAGTGCCTTCTTCTCTGACACTGCTTTTTTCTGAAGATATCGAACCGGCGTTCAGCGGTGTTGAATTGACGTTGGCAGGGCAGACCGTGCCTGTGGGGAAAGCGACAGTAGAAAGTGGCCATCGTAATGTTCTGGTGGTGCCGCTTGAGAAGGCGCTGACGAGTGGCAGTTATCAGGTTCACTGGCATGTGTTATCGGTTGATGGTCACAAAACGGAAGGTAGCTATCGTTTTGGCGTCAAGTAATCGATGATGCTGGAGTGGCTTTACGCGGTAGTACGCTTCGGGCATTTCGCCAGTCTCATGCTGCTGGTCAGCTCGGCCTGTTACTGCACATTGCTGGCTCCTCGCACGTATCGGGGTTGGCTGGCGTTACGGTTGCAGGGCTTGATGGCGATCAGTTGCGCGGCTGCGTTATTGACCGCCATAGCCATACTGACGGTGCAAACCGGTCTGATGAGTGGCGACTGGCGTAATACTGTCAATGCCGACATTTGGCGCGCCGTATTGGGCACCCGCTTCGGGGAAATATGGCTGTGGCAGCCTGCGTTAGCACTAGTGACCGGTGTGGTGTTTTTCTGGCATAGCCGCAGCCGACAAGTGAACGTGCTGGTGCTTGGCATACTGCAATTATGCGGCATGGGGTGGGTGGGGCACGCGGCGATGCTGGATGGATGGCCGGGTATATTGCATGGCATCAGTCAGATTGTGCATTTGCTGTCTGTGACGTTTTGGGTTGGAGGGCTGCTTCCACTGCTGTTTGTGTTGCAGGATGCGCGGCTGTCGCAGACACGCGCGGACGCTATCCTGACGATGATGCGTTTTTCCCGTTATGGTCATCTGGCGGTTGCATCGGCGATCCTGACCGGGTTGGTGAATACCAGGTTGATTCTCGGCTGGCCCTTATCGGCCGCCGGGCTGTATGGCGCGTTGCTGGCCGTGAAAATTCTGCTGGTAGCCGTAATGGTGTTACTGGCGTTATTCAATCGGTATTGGGTGGTGCCGCGTTTTCGGCAGGAAAATACCGTCGCGTATGGTTATTTTCTGCGACTCACCACCGTGGAGCTGGTGTTATCCACTCTGGTCATCGCATTGGTCAGTTTTTTTGCTACGTTATCGCCAACCTAAATCGTGCAGCGTAGGAAATATGCCATGCCATATTTCACAATAAAGGAGAATATCGATACCAATCTCCTGATAACCAGACTTGATAATGAAAATAATTATCAAATCATATTTGTGAGCGTTTTTCCCATAATGAAAAGCATTATCATGGATAAATGATAATGTTTTGAATTTACAACGTAATTATTCGCTTATTGGTTAATGAAATGTTTTAAATTTCATTATTTGCAGGCATAATGCAATTCATCAGTCACCTGCCAGTAAAATAAGGAATAGTCATGTTAAAAAAAGAAATGATTCAAAAGCTCAATGAGCAGCTTAATCTCGAATTCTACTCCGCCAATTTATACCTGCAGATGAGCGCCTGGTGTGGCGACAAAGGGTTTGAAGGCGCATCGACTTTCCTGAAATCGCATTCCCGTGAAGAAATGGAACACATGCAACGTTTGTTCGATTATCTGGACGATACCGGCAGCCTGCCTGTGCTGGGTGCCATCGCTGCGCCGCCGGTTGACTTCAACTCGCTGCAGGATGTGTTCAAACTGACCTATGAACATGAACAATTGATCACCAGCAAAATCAATGAACTGGCTCATGCAGCCATGACATTGCAGGATTACTCCACCTTCAACTTCCTGCAATGGTACGTAGCGGAACAGCATGAAGAAGAAAAACTGTTCAAGTCTATCCTCGACAAGATGGGCATGGTGAATGCTCAGGAAGGCGGTCTGTTCTTTATTGATCAGGATCTGAAGAAAATGGCGACATCCGTTACGCCTTCAGCCTGATAATAGTCGGGTGGCCGAATTTTTCGGCCACCCGATTGATTGTATTTCCCTCAGTTATATTCTCTTCTTGTTTTAAACGTCACGTCTAATAATACGCCAATTCTTATTTTGCAGTCAGGTATGATGACTCTGTGCTTAAGCGCGGCTTTCTCTCCGGGTATGAGCATGTTCTCTGTATCTGGAAATAATATTTTTGGCGCGATATCCCCCCATGCTGATGCGCTATTGGATGGATATTGTTGTTTGGTGAACGCGGAACGTACCGGATGGACACGATTATTGCGGCGGCCGACGTAATAATAGCGGTGTTTCCTGGAAAAGCCTGTCTGTGCCGCTATCGGTTAGCAGTAGCACGATGCGCAGATACTCAACAGGATGAATGGCATTCACCGTATTTCCGTAAGAGAGTGAGCTGATGGCATTAAAGCAACCGGTACGTTATATATTGTCTTTAATACTGATGATGGTATATATACCCGCACTGGCAGGTCAGTCATTATGTCCTGGTAAATTTATTAATGATGAAGCCCCCAATATTTATTATGACGAAGAGATTTGTTTCACTGAGTTTGCCGTGCTTTATAGCTATGCGAATAAAGCACCGTTCATTTCTGCACAGCGTTTAACCGCTGAGCGAGTCAAGGCGGCGGGCGATATTTCCCGGCGCGATTCATTTCATGTTGAGCCATTAATACCTCAGGCTATGCGATCAGCAACGGAAGATTACGAATATTCAGGATACGATCAGGGGCATATGACCCCAGCGGGGGATATGCCAAATTCTCTGGCGCAGCATGAGTCTTTTTCCATGTCGAATATGACGCCGCAGTTACCAAAACTGAACCGCGTATCCTGGCGTAAAATCGAAGCATCGGTGCGTAAACTGGCATTACAGGATGGCGAAGTATGGGTGGTAACGGGAGCCATATTCGGCAGCAAGAGAATCGGCAACGGTGTATCGGTGCCGACCCTGATCTATAAAGCGGTCAGGAGTCGGTCGGTCCAACGGGTATTTGTGGGGGATAACTCGACCGGCGTTGTCACCTGTCTGTCCATCAGCGACTTTTCCGCCAGGTATTCCATCGACCCGTTTCCGGTTCGGTAAATAGAGAGAACAGCCCTGAATACCGATGGCAGGAACAGCGCTGAATGCAGCCAATTTGTACGGCACTGCGGGTTAAACCGATCGGCGATAGCGATCAATTCCAATAAATTGATCTGTAAAAACGTCTATAAAATAACCGTTCATAATGACATGATATTACTGTTAAACGCTAATTTGAACGCCAGGGAAACGACCCACTGAGCAATCAGTGGGTTTTTAACATACCTGCTCGGTGATTACCGGACGGTTAATATCATAATGACTCATTTATTATAATGCCGAGCTATACCCGTCATACTTCAAGTTACAGATGCATTGGCTTTATTACTCGGCCCATCCCTGGGCCTCGCCCCTTCGGGGCCGCGGTAAACCGCGTTCAACGCTGCTCCCGGCAGCGTTGTCGCTCACCCTAGTCACTTACTTGTGTAAGCTCCTGGGGATTCGCTGCGTCGCCGCGTTACAAGGCTCATTCTGAGCCTTGCCCTAAAGGGCCAACGCGTTGCGTTGTTCAACACGCGAGCGTGTTGTCCTGCAACTCGAATTATTTTGGGGATAAGCAAATTTATCCGCGCTCAGCCTTTAATGTGGACTTAATAAATTCCCCCGATATGGTGCGCGGGTATATTGTCATGCCATAAAAAAAGACCGAACACGATTCCTGTGCCCGGTCTAGGGAAATGGCTCTTGGGAGAGAGCCGTGCGCTAAAAGTTGGCATTTGTTGCAGGCTGCATCACAGCCCGCACTTTAAGCGTAGACGACTCACTTTCGTTTTCCAGTCTGGCCCGATTTTTGACGGCCAATTCTGAAACAATCTGTACACTTTGTGACAACTAGCGCAAACCCGTATATTCGCGATCCACACTCTCTTCAGAAGTGCTATGGCGCTACTGGCAGAGGGTTTTGGCCCGATCGATAAAGGGCTGCAAACTCATCTTTTGTCCCGGATTCTGTGGGTCTTCCAGAAGAATGGTTTCCAGCGGGCGAGCGGCGACCTTGCCCGTCTTGACCTGTTCACGCGCCACGTCATTGAGCGGATATTGCACCAGTGTACTGGGATTGATCACGTACATCGCGTCACCGGGGCGGCAGATCAACTGAACTTCTTCACGATTGAACGCCCAGCGGGAACCATATTCCAGCTTGCTCAGGTTAGCCAACTGCGGCGCGGCCAATGCCTGAACAGACAGTACAGAGACAATCAGAGACAGCACTACTTTTTTCATTGTGATATTCCATGTAAAGCCCCCGGAGGGAGATGCCCGGCGGGCAAAACGAGGCGCGTCATGAACAGACGACGAGCCGCAAGCCTTAACGTGCGATCATAGCGGCGGGGTTTGATGAAGTCGAGTCAGCCAGACCCGCATTGATGTTATCCATGAGTCGGTGGCTTGCCGACTAAAAACAAACGCACGCGGCGTTATCTGGGGAACGCAGTTACCGGCAGTGATGTCCTGGTTTCCTGTCCGTACAAAGTGAGAATACGCGATATCTTCATCGTTATTACCTATTGAATAGATAATTATATTAAGAATGCGTGTTTGTTTACCTGGTTGATTATCTTTGTATAATTCACGCTAAGAATTTCAGGGAGATGATTGTTGATCATCAATAACGTTACATTAAATAGGGAGTCAAAGAGGCAATGAGTAAATTTAAACTATTTTTATTGATGACAATCGCATCGCTGATGCCGCTGAAAGGTATTGCAGAAACGTCAGCGAATCCTTCACGCATCCCGGCAATTAAACTTATCACCACGCCGGATAATCATTCAGCGTATCAGAAGGGAACTATTCCTGTATTGGATAAAATACCCTCACAGAACTTCTGGATTAATAACTCGGTTGAGGAGTGGGAAAAAAACACGCACCCCGCGCCGAGAAAACAATATGTCATTACACTGAAAGGTAAGCTGAAATTCAAAGTGAGTGATGGTTCTACGTTTATTCTGTCACCGGGAACGGTTCTGCTGGCTGAGGATACCAATGGCGAAGGGCACAGTTGGGAACTGATAGACGGTGACGAATGGGTCAGGGTTTATATTCCGATGACCGATAGTACTGATTATTTTGTCGCCGACAAATAATCGTTTCTGGTCTGCCGCAGGCGGATAGCATAGTTACCGTATTCATGTGGATACAGGTATTGGATGCGCTCTGAATGACTGTTCGGGCGCTTTTTTATTTCCCGTCAAAAAACGTCGTTATTCTTCTGCCTGGCGTGGTTGTCAATTTCTTGTCACTCCTTCATGACATTGTCTATTTTGCCGTGTTCGGTATCGGGCCATGACCGCCAGATACGGGGCATGACCACGGCACACGGCAAAGTAAGCGATGCATCTTGTGCTACGCTTTTATTGGCATAGCTAATCACTGCTGTTACACATCGATTGCGGAACACCGCCTAATGCGCGACTGACAGAGAGGACACAATGGGAATCATTTCATGGATTATTTTCGGTCTGATTGCCGGTATCCTGGCAAAGTGGATTATGCCGGGCAGGGATGGCGGTGGTTTTATCATGACCGTGTTGCTGGGGGTGGTCGGTGCGGTGGTCGGTGGCTGGATCAGCACGTTCTTTGGTTTTGGCAAAGTCGATGGTTTTAATATCGGCAGCTTTGCGGTGGCGGTAATCGGTGCCATTGTCGTGCTATGGATTTATCGTAGAGTGCGTAGCTGATGCAGAGGAGCGACAGTATTCCGCCAGATGGCCGCGTTTTTTGCCTGTCATAATCAACCGGATATTATTCGATAACAACAGGTTGTGCAATATTGCGCAACCTGTTGTTGCTGTTTAACGTCGTGACCCTTGGCTGAGCGAAACAGCCAGTATCGATAGCAGTATTAATGCGGCAACGGGCGGTAATACCGTCCAGACGGCGCGTTCGACGTAGGGCATTCCTTCCGCCAGTACTCGCCCCCATTCCGGTGTCGGCGGTTGTTCACCTAATCCCAGAAATCCTAGTGATGCTAATGACAGCGCGATGCCGGGCAAGCGGAGCATAGCATGGCGGGTGACCGGCCCGATCAGTGCGGGAATGACATAACGCATCAGGCTGCGGAAGCGGCTAAGGCCCAACAGCGGCGTGATGCGAATGTAGGGTTGGGCGGTGATTTCGGTTACCAGCGACGCGGTGTGTGTTGCCAGCGGAGCCCAGGCAACCAGCGCCACGGCAAGCGCCGCACCTGATATAGACGGGCCGTACAATGCGGCGACGACCATACCGACGATCACTGGCGGCATGGCGTTAGCGACTTCAGCCGGGCCGCAGAACAAGCGAGGAAACAACCCGAGGAACAGGCCGAGCAGCAGGCAGCAGAGTGTCACTGCCAGCGCGGTGAGCAGGGTGGATAGTGCGCCGTGCGCAACCCGCGCCAGCATGTCGCGGCCAGTGGCATCCGCGCCGAACGGCAACGACCAGCCAGGAGGTTGCAGGCGAGCAAAGTCAGAGCCAAAGGGATCACGCGGCAGGCCGGTAAGCACGATCGCCGCCAGCAGCAACGCCATGAACAGGGGAAGACGGTAATGACGGCGCGTCACGTTAATGACGCTAGCAGGCGTAGAAAGAGAGCCGTTTTCCAGCGCATGACCGAGCAGGCAGCGGCGCAGTAGTGTCGAGCCCATCCCGGTGATCACCGCGATAACCAGTAGAATCAGCACGCCGCATTGCAATGCCGGTAGATCCTGAGCCGCCGCTGCGCCCAGTGTCGCCCGCCCCAGTCCGGGAATGGCAAACACCTTTTCCACCGCGACCGCGCCGCCGGTCAGCCCGACCAGTACCAGACTGACCTGTGGCAGGACTGAGGGCAAGGCGCGACGAACAACGCCCAGCAGGCAGTCACGGCGGGAAAAGCCCGCCATATGCCAGGTCAGCAGCCAGGGTTCGCTGAATGTGGTGGTCAACGCATCGCTGAACAGTTTACCCAGCAAACCGCCTGCCGGAATACCTAACGCCAGCGCGGGGAGAATCAGGTGTTGCCATGATTGCCAGCCATAAGGCGGCAACAGCTTCAGCCAGACAGCACCGATGACCAGCAGAAACGACGCCAGCAGAAACTCTGGCATGGCGGTAAAGGTGGTGGCTAGTGCACCGTTGCTGCGTCGGTTATTGCCGAGCAGCCCGCGCTGTAGGGTTGACCCACTCAACAACAGGGCCAGCAGAAACGCTACCGCCAGGGCGGCCAACATCAGTGTGAGTGACACGCCTGCGGCATCCAGCATTCCGGGTAACACCGGCTTGCCAGATACCCAGGACAGGCCAGCATCGCCGTGCAATAAACCGGTTAACCAGTGCTTCAGCAACACCCACGGCCCCTGCGCCAGCCCCAGATGCTGCCGAATGGCATCCAGCGCTTCTGCCGTGGCTTCCTGTTCGCTGGAACGGGCACGCAGCAGACTGAGCGCCGGATCGGAATCAGATAGCCAGGGCAGCAGCCCGATCAGCACGATGATGGCCAGCACGGTCAACAGGCGAGAGATGATGACCAGCAGCGATGGTTGCAGGTCTGCCAGTAACCGAAACCGCGAATCACTCATGGCTTGGTGTGTGCTCCATCGATGTGCGTTTGTACGTCGATCAGGGTACGTTCACGCGGGTCCCGAATGGCCTGACGCAAGCGGGCGGACTCGCCCTGAATCACCCGTTCGTGCAGCAACGGAATGGCGGCATTTGTTGCCAGAATCCGGTTTTCGGCCGTCATGATCGCCTGGCGTCGTGCCTCTCCAGCCGGGGTGGCGGCAGCCTGTTTCAGTGCGTCATCCACCGTTGGATTACACAGTTGTGAAATATTGAATGAGCCTTTGCAGGAAAAGTCGCTATACAGGTACGCCACCGGATCGCCGGAGTCCAGCACGGTGGCTCGCGATAAAATAAAGGCATCGAAATGACCGGCCAGTGCATCTGCTTCTATTTGCGAGTACTCGCGGACTTCTTGCTTTACCGTGAAACCGGCGGCAGTCAATTGTTGAGCCAGATAGACTGCCACTTCCGGCAGTTCCGCCCGGTCGCTGAAGGTCGCCAACGTGATCGTTGCGCCATCAGGAGAGCGGGCTGCGGTGGGTGCTGCCACCGGTTGACGCAACGGCGCGGCCCATTGCACCGCCGGGCCAAGCAGCCCGGCTGCCACGTCGGCCCGGTTTTCATACACGTTCTTGACCAGAATATCCCGCTGGATCGCATCACGTGCCGCGGCCCGCAAGCTCGGATCGCTGAAAACGCCGCGTCGTGTGTTGAGGTACAGCGTGTTGGTGCGGGGCATCGGTACTTCATGTACCAGGTTTTGGTCCAGCAGTGGCGCTTGTGACACCGGTATTGCTTCCACCAGATCGGCCGTGCCGGTACGCAGCGCGGCGGTGCGGGCGGCGCTGTCTGGAACGAAGTCGACATCAATTCCCGGTGCGGTAGCTTTGCTGCCCCAGTAACCATCAAAACGATCCAGTCTGGCGCTGCTGGTGCCATTAACTTGTGTTAGCACAAACGGGCCAGTGCCGGTGTTGATCGGGCTGACCACGCCGTTGGCACCGTAAGCGGCAGGTGAGAGTAGGGTTAACTGAGGACTGGACAAGCGTTGCGGCAGCAACGGGTCACGGGTTGCGGTTTTAATCTGTACGGTGCGTGTGTCTTCCACTGTTACGTTGAGCGTCACGCCGTCAAGAATGCGTGGCTTAGGTGTCGCGCGTGTGGCAGCGGTCAGGGCATTGACCACGGCGCTGGCGTTGAAATCGCTACCGTCGTGAAACTTGACGCCGTCACGCAGGGTAAAACGCCAGGTTAGCTCATCTATCTGTTGCCAGTGGGTCGCCAGCGCGGGTTGTGCATCGCCGTTAGCGTCAAGCACCACTAGGGTTTCACCGGTGCGCCAGCGCGACAGTTTGAACGCATCATCACTGAAGGGTGACAACGCTGAACGCGGTGGCAGCAACATCGCCAGGCGAATACGCGGATTGTCCGCACCGGTGGTGGTCCCCTCCGGTTTGTCAAAACAACCGGCGAGTAACAGGGTGGATGCCAGCGTGGCGGCCATCGTCAGAGACGGGAAACGAAACATACGCATTCCTTGTGGTATTGGGAAAATCAGTCAAAAGCAGGTAGCGTTGGCACGGCCGCCAACAAAGCCTGAGTATGAAAATGGAACGGTTCGGCGAGTAAGTCAGGCAATGGACGGTCTTCCACCAGGTTGCCGTTGTACATGACCAGTACCCGCTGGCAGAGTGCCGCCACGACCGACAAGTCATGAGAAACCAGCAATAGCCCCATGCCATGACGGCGCGACAGCGTATCGAGCAGCGTGGTGATTTGTTGACGCACAGGCAGGTCAAGCCCGCTGACCGGCTCGTCCGCCAGCAGAAACGCCGGGCGCAGTGCAATGGCTCTGGCAATGGCGACCCGCTGGGCCTGGCCGCCAGATAGCGACTCGGCCCGCTGATGTAACAGGGTTAACGGTAAATCAACCTGCTCTAACACCTCACAGACCGTCTGTTTCAGGTTTTCAGTCATTCCAAGCTGGCGCAGCGGTTCGGCGATCAGCGTGAATACTGAGGCGTGTGGTGCCAGTGATCCCGCCGGGTCTTGTGGGATGTACTGCACCAGCCGCCGATACCAGCGCAATCGGGAAACGCTGCCCGAACGTACCTCGCGACCCTGACAATGCACCGAGCCCCGAATCGGCGACTCCAGCGCCAGCAGAATTTTCAGCAAGGTAGATTTGCCGCAGCCGGATGCGCCCACCAGCGCCACACGTTCCCCCGCGTGGAGATCGAGGCTGATGTGTTGCAGCGACGGGGTAGCCGCAGCCCGGCGAGTAAACACTCCTGCCGCTCGATAATGATGGCTGACCTGGTGAAGTTGCAAAAACGGGACGGCATTGAGAAGGCAAGCGGTTTGGCGCATAAGATCAACTGGCCTGTGACCATGATGCCGCGGGTGTGCGGCTCTGGCAGGGAAATGCCGTACCGACGGCGGCCTGACGCGCTGCGGACACCAGCGCACGGGTATAAGAATGACGAGGCTGTGTCAGCAACTGGCGCATGTCACCTTGCTCGACCAGTCGACCACCTTCCATCACCAGTGCACGCTGGCAGATCATGGCTGCGACCGTGATGTCGTGGGTGATGAACAGCAGGCTGGTGCGTGGGGAACATTGCAGCCGATCCTGTAAGGTTTGCAGAACCAGCGCTTGTGTGACCACATCCAGTGCGGTGGTGGGCTCGTCGGCAATCAATAACGGCCGCTCGCACAGTAACGCCAGCGCGATACAAAGGCGTTGACGCTGGCCGCCGGAGAGTTCGCCGGGGTAGCGCGTGAGCACGGCTTGCGGATCGGAAAAACCGACCGCACGCAGCAAGTCCGGTAGCGCCTGATAAGTTTGCTGGTGTTTTAGCGCCATACGCAGTTGCGCTTCAATCGTGAATAACGGGTTTAGCGACGTGGCCGAATCCTGAAAAATGGCCGCCGGGCGCTTACTAAGCGGGCGTTGTGACAACGGCAACCCCGCGACTTCATGACCCTCAAGACGGATACTGCCGCTGAGCTGACTGCCGATGGGCAGCGCGCCCAGCAGGCAACGCGCCGTCAGCGATTTACCGGAACCGGACCCCCCCAGCAGGCAAACGCGTTCGCCGGGGGCGAGGGAAAAACTGAGGTCATGAATCTTGTGCTCACCATCGATACAAAGCGCTAACTGCCTGACATCCAGCACCGGGTACTCCAAAAAGTGTGAAAATTTATTGCAATGATGTTTATGTTATAACATAACATTTAAAATAAAAACCCTTATTAAAAAGGGGAGAAAGCGGGGGCACGGCACGTGATTGGGACTGGATTGGTCGGCACGGTTTTCGGGCGGCTTTCAGCGCTGTTAACAACAGGAAAGGCATGATATAGCGAGGGGGAAAACAGCCAGCACGTGAACTGAACGGCTGGCTGGGGAGGTTAATTTTCGACGGTTTGTTTGTGGAATATTTCCCGGAAGACCGGATAGATATCGTCCTGATCGCGGATATGCTGCATGGCGAAATTGTCAAAACTGTCCTGCAACATTTCATATTCCCGCCACAGCGTCTGGTGCGAACGACGGGTAATTTCGATGTAGCTGTAGTAACGCACCACTGGCAGCAGGCGGGTGGCGAGTAATTCACGGCACAGCGGCGAATCGTCGGCCCAGTTGTCGCCGTCGGACGCTTGCGCGGCGTAAATGTTCCATTGTGCAGGGTCGTAGCGTTCTTTGACCACATCCTCCATCAGTTTCAGGGCGCTGGAGACGATGGTGCCGCCAGTTTCCTGAGAGTAGAAGAACTCCTGCTCGTCCACTTCCTTGGCCTGCGTATGGTGGCGGATATACACCACTTCCACGTTTTTATAGGTACGGCTCAGGAACAGATACAACAGGATGTAAAAACGTTTGGCGATGTCCTTGGTGGCTTGATCCATAGAACCGGACACGTCCATCAAACAGAACATTACCGCCTGACTTGACGGTTCCGGCCGACGTTCGTAGTTCTTGTAACGCAAATCAAACGTATCGATAAACGGTACGCTAGCAATGCGCTGGCGCAGCTCGGCGATTTCCTGCCGCAGTCGCTCCTCCTCCAGCAACTGGGCTGGCTCGGTGTTCTCCAGCAACGCCAGGTCGTCTTCCCGCTGGTGAAGTTCGCGTCGTTTACCCGCAGTCATCGCCATGCGGCGTGCCAGCGAGTTTTGCAGCGAACGCACCACGCTGATATTGGCGGGGACACCGTTGGCGGTGTACCCCGCACGGTGGGTTTTGTACTCATTGAGTTGCCGGTGTTCGGTTTTTTTCAGGTTGGGCAGTGCCAGATCCTCGAACAAGAGGTCAAGATATTCGTCTTTGGATATCTGGAACACGAAATCATCCTGGCCTTCACCATCCTGACCGGCGTCTCCCTGACCCGATCCGCCGCCTCCGCCACCACCTTGAGGCCGCTCGATCTTGTCGTTCTGCACGAAGTGGTCGTTACCGGGGTGTACCCGGTGACGAATTCCACCCCGGCCCTGATGGAACATCGGCTCACTGATATCCGAATTGGAGATCGAAATAGACTCTCCGTTTTCCACGTCGGTAACCGAACGCTTGTTGATGGCCCCGGCAATCGACTGTTTTATTTGCGACTTGTAGCGGCGCAAAAAGCGCTGGCGGTTAACCGCGCTTTTGTTTTTGCCGTTCAAACGCCGATCAATGAAATAGGCCATGTTTCCCCCAAACGACATGCCTGTCGATGTACAGCATCAGGATGACTTCCTCACACGCAAGTACCATTCGCACAGCAAACGCACCTGTTTGCGGGTGTAGCCTTTTTCCATCATGCGATCGACAAAGTCGTCGTGTTTTTTCTGCTCTTCCGTCGAGGTTTTGGTGTTGAACGAAATCACCGGCAACAGCTCTTCGGTATTGGAGAACATCTTCTTCTCAATGACCGTGCGCAGTTTTTCATAGCTGGTCCAGTTCGGATTGCGACCACTGTTGCTGGCGCGGGCGCGCAACACGAAGTTGACGATCTCGTTGCGGAAGTCTTTCGGGTTACTGATACCCGCCGGTTTTTCGATTTTCTCCAGTTCGGCGTTCAGAGACTCACGGTCAAACAGCTGGCCGGTGTCCGGATCGCGGTATTCCTGATCCTGAATCCAGAAGTCGGCATAGGTCACGTAGCGATCAAAAATGTTCTGACCGTATTCCGAGTAAGACTCAAGGTAGGCGGTCTGAATTTCCTTGCCGATAAACTCGGCGTATTTCGGAATCAGGTAGCCTTTCAGGTGCTCCAGGTATTTTTCCGCCACATCCTGCGGGAACTGTTCCCGTTCAATCTGCTGTTCCAGCACGTAAAACAGGTGAACCGGGTTGGCCGCCACTTCGCTATGATCAAAGTTGAACACGCGGGAGAGGATCTTGAAGGCGAAACGGGTGGAAAGCCCTTTCATGCCTTCGTCGACACCGGCGTAATCGCGGTATTCCTGATACGACTTGGCCTTCGGGTCGGTATCTTTCAGGCTTTCGCCATCGTATACCCGCATTTTGGAGTAGATACTGGAATTTTCCGGATCTTTCAGCCGGGACAGAATGGAAAAACGCGCCAGTGTTTCCAGTGTACCAGGCGCGCAGGGGGCGCGGCTCAGCTCACTGTTTATCAGCAATTTGTCGTAAATTCTGACTTCGTCGGAAACCCGCAGGCAGTAAGGCACTTTGACGATGTAGACACGGTCAAGGAACGCCTCGTTATTTTTGTTGTTGCGGAACTGTACCCATTCCGACTCGTTAGAGTGCGCCAGAATGATACCGTTGAACGGCAGGGCGGCGATACCTTCGGTGCCGTTGTAGTTGCCTTCCTGAGTTGCTGTCAGCAACGGGTGGAGCACCTTGATCGGCGCCTTGAACATTTCCACAAACTCCATCACGCCTTGGTTGGCCCGGCACAGCGCGCCAGAGTAACCATAGGCGTCTGGGTCGTTCTGGGCGAAATGCTCCAGCTTACGGATGTCCACTTTCCCGACCAGCGCTGAAATGTCCTGGTTGTTTTCATCACCCGGTTCGGTTTTGGCGATAGCCAGTTGAGCCAGAATGGATGGCCACACCTTAACGACGCGGAATTTGGTGATGTCGCCACCAAACTCCTGTAACCGTTTAGCGGCCCAGGGCGACATGATGGTGCCCAGATAACGGCGCGGGATACCGTATTCTTTTTCCAGAATCGAGGCATCTTCCTGCGGGTTAAACAGACTGAGTGGATGGTCGTTGACCGGGCTGCGCTCGCCGTTGGCACTCAGTATGTAGATGGGAACGCGCTGCATCAGCGATTTCAGCCGCTCAGCCAGTGAAGATTTACCACCACCGACCGGACCCAGCAGGTAGAGGATTTGCTTCTTCTCTTCGAGCCCTTGTGCAGCGTGCTTCAGATAGGAAACGATTTGTTCGATGGCTTCTTCCATACCATAGAACTCTTCGAACGCAGGGTAGCGGGCAATTACCCGATTAGAAAACAAACGAGACAGACGCGGTTCCTGAGCGGTGTCGACCATAATCGGTTCACCGATAGCCATTAACAATCGCTCAGCGGCGTTCGCATACGCACTGCGATCCTGCTGGCAGATAGTAAGGAACTCTTGCAGAGTGAACTCTTCGTCTTTGGCAGCGTCGTAACGCTGGCGATAATGATCAAATATGTTCATAGCGTTGCCCGTCCTTCGTCGATTAACACAGAGTAAGAGAGCGAATGGTATGTATACAGCCTGTTTAATGGATGGCTCTCCCGGAAGAAGACCGCTTGCTGATATGCAGCAACCCTTATGCCAACTTTATTTGGTGGGAAGGGGTGGGCAACTGGCACCCTGCTGCACTCAGTGGAAATCCTCATCCTTGTTTAAAGCGTAGTTTGCATCCATAAAATTTCCTCTATTCTTGCGTCGCATTTTTAAGATATTTCAATGACTCACTTCGGCACAGCGGCTTACAACCGGCTTTTTTATCCCTCAACGCAGCACTGATGCGGGATGCTGGCAGGCAGACGAAATCGTTATAACTTATGTATCTTTCACATTAATGTGATGTATGTAGGACTCCGGCGCTGCTATTCTGCCGGGTGCGATCAAATTAGGGTCACATCGAAGGGGAGCGACTACCGTGAAAAAGCACGTATTAACTTTCTTAACGGCGACACTGACTGGCGCTGTTGCGGTTCCCGCTGCATTGGCGGATGAATTTGCGCTGGGCGTGGGCGCGGTTGGCGGAACAGCAATATACCGTGGCGATAGCGGGCACGTTTATCCTTTTCCAATGGTGAACTACGACAGTGAGCGTTTTTATCTGCGTGGCTTGCAAGGGGGGTATTACCTGTGGAATGACGCGCAGAACAAATTGTCACTGACAGCGTATTACAACCCGTTAGGCTTCAAACCGGGTGATAGCGATGATGACCAGATGAAGCAGCTTGAACGTCGGCGCGGAACGCTGATGGCGGGGTTATCCTACCGCTACGATGCACAATGGGGCACGTTGCGCACCATGCTGGCGGGTGACACGCTGGATTACAGCAATGGACTGGTGTGGGACTCCGCTTATCTTCACCGCTTTAACGACGGCGACTGGAGCCTGACACCGGGCGTGGGGATTACCTGGTCGAGCGAAAACCAGAACCGCTACTATTATGGTGTCACCGGCGACGAGTCGGCCCGTTCGGGGCTACGCAGTTATCAGCCGAATGATGGCTGGTCACCCTATGTCGAGCTGAATGCTGGCTATAAGATCAATTCCAGTTGGAATACCTGGGTAAATGGGCGCTATGTCCGGTTATCAGATGAGATCAAAAACAGCCCAATGGTTGATAAAAATTATAACCTGATGCTAGGTGGTGGCGTCAGTTATACCTTCTAAAGTGTATTGCGCGGTGGTTGTGCATTGGCTGCACAAAAATGGGGTGGATTCACCCCATTTGCACATTAATGGAGCAGGTAAGATTTGCTACCCTGCGATAAGGGAGGAATAACATGACGAAACAGGTAACATTTCCGGATGGAAACACCGTTCCCGCTATTGGTCAGGGAACCTGGTTCATGGGAGAAAGCGCCCAACGGCGGAGCAGTGAAGTCAGCGCGTTACAGGCCGGTATCGACGCAGGAATGACGTTGATCGATACGGCGGAAATGTACGCTGATGGCGGCGCGGAAGACGTGGTGGGAGAGGCGATACGCGGCCGCCGCGACCGTGTCTATCTGGTATCCAAAGTGTATCCGCATAACGCGGGCGGCGAGCGGGCGATTGCTGCCTGTGAGCGTAGCCTGAAACGCCTGCAAACCGATTATATCGACCTCTATTTGCTGCACTGGCGCGGTGGCATTCCGCTGGTGGATACCATCGCTGCGATGGAGGCGTTGCAACAGGCAGGCAAGATTGGGCGCTGGGGTGTTTCTAATCTGGATATCGACGACATGGAAGAACTGTGGTCCTACCAGGGAGGGGAACAGTGTCAGACCAATCAAGTGCTGTATCATCTGGCATCGCGGGGCATTGAATATGACCTGCTACCCTGGTGCCTGCAACGTCGGCTTCCCGTCATGGCCTATTGTCCGCTGGCACAAGCAGGGCAATTACGTCATGACCTGTTTGCTCATCCGGCGGTTGTGCACGTGGCACAGCGACAGGCGCTGACGCCTGCACAAGTTCTGCTGGCCTGGGTAACGCGTCAGCCAGGTGTTATCGCCATTCCCAAAGCCAGTACGCTGGCGCATGTCAACGAAAACGCCACCGCGCTTGAAGTGACGTTGTCACCTGAAGATCTCGTCATACTGGATGAGGCCTATCCCGCCCCTCGCCGCAAACAGCCACTGGATGTGGTGTAATCGAAGCATGGCTGGCGAAAGCCAGCCATGAGCAGGCAGCAAAAATAGATTATTTACGCAAGCGAATGGTGGAGGTAAGGCGTGCCGGTGCCTGAGTCGTCGCCACGAGCGGCTGGGTAACGTGCGCGGTTTCAACGCAAACAAAAGTCTGGTAGCCGTCATCAGTCATGTCGCTGATGGTACGAGACAGTTCTGCGCCTGGGTTCCAGGCCACGACGTCGCTGTGGTGAGCATGATGCACTTCAATAGTGCGCTGCAACACCGGGTCTTCAATCAGGCTGAGTGATGCTGGCTGGGTATAAATGCGATCGGTACGGGTAGCAAACGTCAGGTCGCCCTGTTGGGTATCGGTTTTGCCGTCGTTAACCTTGTCGATAAAGGTGCTGCCCAGGCCGCCGATGCTGATTTTGCTGATGTCCCCAATCTGGAAATAGGTGTGCAGCGCGCTGGTAATGCTGTAGTCGCCGTGACATTCGAGTTCCATGCGGCATTCCTGTGCGCTTACATGGAAACGTGCCAGAACGGTAAACGCGTGCGGCCAGGCGGCGCGTGTTTGTTCGGAATCACGCAGCGTGAAGGTGAGGGTAACGCCGTTCGTATCTTCGCTGTGAGAGGTGAATTCCCACGCCAGCAGGCGTCCGAAGCCGTGATTAGGTTGTG
This sequence comes from Dickeya undicola, assembly GCF_000784735.1. Classification (GTDB taxonomy): domain Bacteria; phylum Pseudomonadota; class Gammaproteobacteria; order Enterobacterales; family Enterobacteriaceae; genus Dickeya; species Dickeya undicola. The sequence goes on along the minus strand of NZ_JSYG01000031.1, from coordinate 18,223 downwards.
CGGCCGGGCCAAACCAGGGGAAACAGATGGGCACGCCGCCACGAATCGCCACACCGTTTTCGAATGGTGTGTTGTCGCTCAGCCACAGCACCGGTTGTTCGCCTTTGGGCTGCCAGCTGAGCAGATGGGCACCTTGCAATGCGATAGCCGCACGCACTTGCGGATGATCCACCACGATAATCGGCAGTTGGTCCAACTGACGCTGGCTAAGGTGTGTGGTGATCACGTTATTGATGGGAAGTGAATAAATTTTATCGTTCATGGTATTGGTTTTGCCTTGATGGTCTTGTTGTAGCCCCAATAAAAAAAAGGGCGACTCATGTCGCCCTTTCATCATCTGTTCATCGCCACATTATTTGGAGATGTGGGCGATCAGATCCAGAACCTTGTTAGAGTAGCCGGTTTCGTTGTCATACCAGGAAACCAGTTTCACGAAGGTGTCGCTCAGTGCGATACCAGCTTTGGCATCGAACACAGAAGTCAGTTTTTCGCCGTTGAAATCGGTGGATACCACGTCATCTTCGGTGTAACCCAGAACGCCTTTCAGCTCGCCTTCAGAAGCGGCTTTGATAGCAGCACAAATTTCTTTGTAAGTAGCCGGTTTTTCCAGACGGGCGGTCAGGTCAACCACGGATACGTTCGGGGTCGGTACGCGGAACGCCATACCAGTCAGTTTACCGTTCAGAGCCGGGATAACTTTACCTACCGCTTTAGCTGCACCGGTAGAAGACGGGATGATGTTCTGAGCAGCGCCGCGGCCGCCGCGCCAGTCTTTGTGAGACGGGCCATCAACGGTTTTCTGAGTAGCGGTAGTGGCGTGAACGGTGGTCATCAGTGCTTCAACGATACCGAATTTGTCGTTGATAACTTTTGCCAGCGGTGCCAGGCAGTTGGTGGTGCAGGAAGCGTTGGAAACGATTTCCTGACCTGCATAAGCGGTGTGGTTAACACCCATAACGAACATCGGGGTATCGTCTTTGGACGGACCGGTCAGAACCACTTTCTTGGCACCAGCCTGAATGTGTTTACGCGCGGTTTCGTCGGTCAGGAAGATACCGGTTGCTTCAGCAACCACGTCAACACCAACTTCGTTCCACTTCAGGTTAGCCGGATCTCTCTCAGCGGTAACACGGATGGTTTTGCCGTTGACAACCAGGTGACCGTCTTTCACTTCAACGGTGCCGTTGAAACGACCGTGGGTGGAGTCATATTTCAGCATGTATGCCATGTAATCCGCATCCAGCAAATCGTTGATAGCAACGATTTCGATGTCAGAACGTTCCTGGGCAGCGCGGAAAACGATACGGCCAATACGGCCAAACCCGTTGATACCTACTTTGATAGTCATATATTCCACCAGCTATTGGTTTGTGAATAAAAGGTTGGTTGTAAAATTACAAAAACCTTACTGAGCGTCAAGCGGAATCGTGTCAATCGTTGCGGTAAGTCAAAAGTCCGTTCAACAGTTGCGCGATAAACAGCTATCAGCCTAACTAAAGTGCATAACCTAATCATATGAGGAATACACAGGCATGAAAACACCCGCCATAGGTGTAATTGTGATTGAGATCACAATTAAAAGTGCCTTTGTCGCATAGGACTCAGTGTAGGTCAAAATAGGCTGTGACGGTGTTAACTTTTTGTTAGAATTATGCTTCATCGCGCTGGCGAAAAAACCGTGTTTCAGTGAGAACCTGATGACCAAGATAACTGCTTCACCACGTAATCTGGACGAGTTAACCGACCTGCAACGGCATGTCACGCAGCAGCGTGGGACGGAAAGTCCGTATACCGGCAAGCTGCTACACAACAAGCGCACCGGGGTTTACCACTGCCTGTGCTGTCATCAGCCGTTATTTTATTCCGACCATAAATATGACTCCGGCTGCGGCTGGCCGAGCTTCGACCGCCCGGTCGCGGAAGATGCCATCCGCTATCTGGAAGACAATTCCCACCATATGCAACGCATCGAAATCCGCTGTGGTCATTGTGATGCACATCTGGGGCATGTGTTCCCCGATGGTCCGCAGGACACCACCGGTGAACGTTATTGCGTGAACTCTGTATCGCTCAGCTTTATCGATACAGAAAATGGTCAACAAACGGATGGTTAACGGCGTTAATGCAATACTTTGACTTGAAACGTTTCAGCTAAAATCTGACTTCAGGGAGAAAAACATGCAGCTGGATGATTTGATAAACAGCATGACCCCGGAAATTTATCAGCGCCTGGTGACGGCGGTGGAGCTGGGAAAATGGCCGGACGGGGTGACCCTGACGGCAGAACAAAAGGAAAATGCGTTGCAAATGGTCATGCTGTGGCAGGCGCGCAATAACGCCGAGGCGGACCACATGACGATCAACACACGGGGTGAGATCGAAATGAAAAGCAAACAGGAACTCAAGCAGCGTTTTGCCGGAGACACCGTGTCGGCTTCAGCGCCTGCCGCAACCTTAAAACCGATTACTACGCTGAAACCGCAAGACTAAATGTACTCACGCCAGCACCGATAACTGGCGTGATGCGTGCATGAATTACCGGCTGAGCGACGCGGTAAACGTGGGTAAATCCATTAGCGTAGCGCCGTGTTTCTCCATGACATCCAGCGCTTGCTGGCTGTCTTTCGGATGCAGATTTACGCCGCGACAGCCATCCGTCAGCACCTCGGTCTGATAACCCAATGCCAGTGCATCCAGCACGGTATATTTGACACAGTAATCGGTTGCCAGCCCCATGATGGTCAACTGGGTAATATCTCTGGCTTTTAACCAATCATAAAGCTCGGTGCGGGTGCGGCGGCCGTTGTCGAAAAACGCGCTGTAGCTGTCGATAAAAGGATGCGTTCCTTTGCGGACCACCCAGCTTATCGCCTGCTGATTCAGCCGGGGATGAAAATCGGCACCGGGGGAGCCCTGCACGCAATGCACAGGCCACCAGATCTGTGGTAAGCCGTCCAGCTCTCCCTGATCGCCTACGCGGGTGCCGGAATTAACGGCAAAGCTGCGGTGATCCGCCGGGTGCCAGTCCTGACAGGCAATGACGATTATCCCAGCCTGTTGACAGGCGGCGATAGCCTGGTTCGCCACCGCGACCACGCTATCGCCATCCGAGACGGCTAATGCTCCGCCTGCACAGAAGTCGTTTTGGATATCCACCAGTAAGAGTGCTCTGTTCATATGGTGTTCTCCTTATTAACATTTTTATGTTCTGGATGCTGTGTGTTGGTCGCTGGTGATTCAATCTTTGTCGCTCAGTTCCCCACGTAGGTTTTGTTGCATGAGCTGGCGAATCTGGTCAGGGGAAAGATCGTTCCTGCTTAACAGATAATGCAGTTTCGTCAGTGCCGCTTCAACCGTCATATCAAACCCGCTGATGACCCCAGCCTGAGCCAGTGCATTGCCGGTGGCGTAACCTTCCATGTTGACCCGTCCTGAAATGCATTGTGTCAGGTTAACCACCACGATACCGCGTTCAGACGCGCGGCGCAGTTCATCAAGCAGGCCTGAGCTTTGAGGCGCGTTGCCGACGCCATACGAACGCAGAATCAGCGCTTTTACCGGTTGAAGCAGGAAATTACTCACCACATCAGCGGAGATGCCGGGGTAGATCGTCACCACGCCAATCGGCTGCGGAGTGATGGCATGTACGATCAACGATCTGTCCATCGGGGTAGGGTTAGCCGGTGTCAGGCGGCGGATATGGATACCGGCCTCCAGCAGCGGCGGAAAATTCGGCGAGGCGAAGGCGTCAAAACCGTCGGCGTGCGCTTTGGTGGTACGGTTGCCGCGTAGCAGTTTGTTGTTGAAGAACAGGCTAACTTCGTTGACCGGGTGATTGGCTGCGACATATAGCGCATTGAGCAGGTTGGTTTGCCCGTCGGAGCGCAGTTCCGCCAGTGGAATTTGTGACCCTGTCACAATAACCGGTTTTGACAGATTTTCCAGCATGAAAGACAGGGCGGAAGCGGTGAATGCCATGGTATCGGTGCCATGCAGAATCACGAAGCCATCGTACTGGTCATAGTGCTGTTGAATGTCGTTCGCAATCGATTGCCAGTCTGACGGTGTCATATCGGATGAGTCGATCAGCGGCGTATATTCGTGAATAGTGAACGAAGGCATCTCCGGACGATGAAATTCCGGCATTTGCGCCAACTGTTGTTGCAGGTGGCCGGAAACCGGGATGTAGCCGTGGGCGGAACGTTGCATACCGATGGTGCCGCCGGTATAGGCGACATAAATGGATTTCTTTTGCATGGATAGTCTGGTCGGGGCTCGTTGGTTAGAGAAACAGTTAGCCGTCAAAGGACAGGATTATAAAAAGGTTCAGGGGTAAATAAAAAGGTTTCGGTGGTAAAAACAGCCCGGCAAAGCCGGGCTGTTCAGGATAATGTTAACGCACGTCGCCGCAATTCAGGCACAGCGCGTAACGATTTTGCGGATCGTTCAACGTATCCAGCACCGACGTTTGTGCACGAACCGTCTGCGCCAGTTGAGCCATCGGTGCGGGCACCAGGGCTTGCAGCGCAGAAGGCAACATGGTGTAGACCGAGCTTCTGACCTGGTTGAACATCGCGTCAAGCAGGTCTGGTTCACCGGAATACCAGCTCAATTGATAGTGTTCCAGTTTGGCGAGTTCCGCTGCTTTCTTCACGGCATCGTCAAAGTCGCCCAGTTGATCCACCAGTCCGTTGGTTTTGGCATCGCTGCCCACCCAAACATGACCTTGCGCGATGGCATCCACTTCCTGCGGCGTCTTCTTACGCGACTCCGCTACCAGTGAAATAAAGTTCTGATAGCCGCGCTCAATATTAAGTTGCATCAGTTGGCTGGCTTCTGGTGGCAGCGCTCGGGTCTGGGATAGTGCAGCCAATGGCGAGGTAGCGACGCCGTCGGTGTGTACGCCGATGCTATCCAGCGAATTTTCGAAGGTGGTGATAACGCCGAAAATCCCGATCGAGCCAGTCAGAGTACTTGGGCTGGCGATGATGACGTTGGCCGGTGTGGAAATCCAGTAGCCGCCAGAAGCTGCCATACCGCCCATGGAAACCACCACGGGTTTACCCGCCTGCCGCGCCGCTGCCAGTTCCGAACGAATCAGCTCAGAAGCGGTGACACTACCACCAGGACTGTTTACCCGCAGGATGATGGCTTTGACTTTCGGGTCCAGTCGAGCATCGCGAATTTGCGCCGCGGTGGTATCGCCACCGACATATCCCGGAGTTTCCTTGCCGTCGACGATGGTGCCGCTGGCGAATACCACGGCGATTTCATTGGCATTGGTTACCGGTGGGGTCGGTGCATAATCATAGATGCTGGTGAAGTTGAAGTTTTTGTTTTTGGCATCCCATCCGAAGGCCTTGATGAGTGACTGTTCAATCACCGAACGGGATGCAACTTCGTCTACCAGTTTGTTTTCTAACGCATAGCGGGCGGTGTCGCCGTTCAGCGCTTGCAAGCCGGTAAGCAGAGTTTCGGCACCGGGGAACAGCTGTTGTGGGGTGATTTGGCGGTTGGCCGCTACCGTATCCAGATAGTGCTGCCACAGGGTAGAAATCCAACGGCTATCGGCCTCACGGGCGGCTGGCGACATGTCATCGCGGATGAACGGTTCGACGGCCGACTTGTACGTGCCAACGCGGAAGATATGCGTGGTAACCTTCAGCTTGTCCAGCAGCGTCTTATAGTAAAGGTTATTAGTGGCGAAGCCGTGCAGGTCAATACTTCCCTGCGGAGTCAGGTAGATTTTGTTGGCAAAACTGGCCAGATAGTATTGCGTTTGGTTGAAGTTGTCGCCAACGGCGAAGATGGGTTTACCTGCATCACGGAATTCACGCAGTGCCTTGCCGATGTACTGTAGCGAAGGTTGATCTGCGCTGACGAAATCAGACAGGTCCATCACCATACCGGTAATGTTGCTGTCGTCTTTGGCCTGTCGGATGCTGTCGACAATATCAAACAACGCATTTTCCTGATGACGGTTGGCGGATACGCCGAAGAACTCCCGCCCGAATTGACGCAGTTTGTTGTTAACGGACGGCTTATCCACCACCACGCCCGTCAGATCCAGCAGTAACGCCCCTCGCACAGGTTCAGCCTGCGGCGTTTTGAGCTGGCTATAGACCCCGACACCAACCAGGATCAAAAACACCAGAAAGAGGTTGAGGATAAATTCGCGGATAAAATTCAGCAGGCGCCATCCCCATCTGAATATTCCACTGAAAATTCGCCACATTGTGCGCATGTCCACTCCGTCAAAAGAAAACTGGGTTTAAGCGGCACCTCGATTTACCGGGTGACACACTGCCAAAAAAGTATCAGTGCGATCACGCCCGCACGCGGGGCACTGGCGGTATCCTAATGAGCGACAGGATAAAAGTCAGCTATTTATCTTGCCACGGTATTGGCCGCAGGGCGCTAACTTGTAACAAATCTTCTACCTGTGCTACCGTGGCGCGCAATCGGATCTTATTCACCGACAGCAGATTTTCATGACAGGAGAGATGTGATGGATGCTCTGGAATTGCTACTGAATCGTCGTTCAGCGTCCCGTTTGGCTGCACCTGCGCCGACGGGCGACGTGCTGGAGAATATCCTGCGTGCGGGCTTGCGGGCACCCGACCATGGCGCGCTGCAACCGTGGCGTTTCTCTATTATTCAGGATGAAGGGTTATCCCGCTTCAGCGATCTGTTGGTCAAGGCGGCATTGCAGGATAATCAGGATGAGGCTGCCGTCGAAAAAGCGCGACAGGCACCATTCCGCGCGCCGATGATCATTACCGTGGTGGCGCATTGTGAGGAACACCATAAGGTTCCGCATTGGGAGCAGGTGGTGTCCGCTGGCTGCGCAGTGCAGGCAATGCAAATGGCGGCGTTGGCTCAGGGCTTTAACGGCATCTGGCGTAGCGGTGCCTGGACTCACCATCCGTTGGTGCGTGAGGCGTTTGGTTGCCGTTCCCAGGATGAAATTGTCGGTTTCCTTTATTTAGGGACGCCTCAGCTTAAAGCCTCCGCCGCGATCACGCCCGTTGATAGCGCGAAGTTCGTCAGCTATTTCTAATTTCTGTATTAATGATGTTTCTCCTGGCTTGCGCTTTTGACGGCGTATGCCAGGAAATATCTGTTCTGCCTTGCGGTGTGACATGCGACTGTTTATTGCGGAAAAACCCAGTCTTGCCAGAGCCATTGCCGATGTGTTGCCTAAACCGCAGCGACGTGGTGATGGTTTTATTGCCTGTGGCGAGCAAGACGTTGTGACCTGGTGCGTGGGGCACCTGCTGGAACAGGCGCAACCGGATGCGTACGACACGCGCTATGCCCGCTGGTCGCTGGCCGACCTGCCAATTGTGCCGCAGAAATGGCTGTTGCAACCGCGGCCGTCTGTCAGCAAGCAGCTGAATGTTATAAAAAAACTACTGACTCAGGCTGATGAAGTCATTCATGCCGGTGACCCGGATCGCGAGGGGCAGTTACTGGTGGACGAAGTGCTGGAGTATCTGGCGCTGCCGGAAGAAAAGCGTCAGCGTGTGAGCCGTTGTCTGGTCAACGACCTGAATCCGCAGGCGGTAGAACGGGCGGTGTCGCGCCTGCGTGAAAACCGGGAATTCGTTCCGCTGTGTGTCTCCGCGCTGGCCCGCTCGCGCGCCGACTGGCTGTACGGCATCAACATGACCCGTGCTTATACTCTGCTGGGGCGAAATGCCGGTTACGAAGGTGTGTTGTCGGTTGGTCGGGTGCAGACGCCGGTGCTGGGGCTGGTGGTGCGGCGTGACGAAGAAATCGACAATTTTGTGGCCCGCGACTATTTCGAGGTTAAGGCGCATATCGTCACCCCGGCCGACGAGCGGTTTGTCGCCCTGTGGCAGCCCAGTGAGTCCTGCGAACCGTATCAGGATGAAGAAGGGCGATTACTGCATCGCCCGCTGGCCGAGCACGTCGTCAAACGCATCGAAGGCCAACCGGCGCGGGTTACCGCCTATAATGATAAACGGGAATCGGAAACCGCGCCGCTGCCGTATTCGCTTTCCGCCTTGCAGATTGAAGCCGCCAAACGCTTTGGTCTGAGTGCCCAACAGGTGCTGGATGTTTGCCAGCGGCTGTATGAAACGCACAAGTTGATCACCTATCCGCGTTCGGATTGTCGTTATCTGCCGGAAGAGCATTTTGCCGGGCGACAGGCGGTGCTAAACGCGATTGCTGTGCATCAGCCGGATTTGCTGCCGCAGCCTGCGGTTGATCCCGAGCGCCGCAACCGTTGCTGGGATGACGGCAAGGTTGACGCCCACCACGCCATTATCCCCACCGCGCGTAGTGCCCGTACCACGTTGACGGAACATGAAAGCCAGGTCTATGGGCTGATCGCCCGGCAGTATCTGATGCAGTTTTGCGCGGACGCGGTGTTTCGTAAATGCGTTATCGATCTGGATATCGTCGGCGGTAAGTTTGTCGCCAAGGCACGATTTCTGGCTGAGGCAGGCTGGCGGACGCTGCTTGGCAATAAGGAGCGGGATGAGGAAAACGAAGGGATGCCGTTGCCGGTGGTGGCGAAAGACGATGAACTGCTGTGTGAGCGGGGCGAGGTGGTGGAGCGGCAGACTCAGCCGCCCCGACACTTCACGGATGCGACCCTGCTGTCTGCCATGACGGGTATCGCTCGCTTTGTGCAGGATAAGGCGCTGAAGAAAATCCTGCGCGAAACCGACGGGTTGGGCACCGAAGCCACACGCGCAGGCATTATTGAGCTTTTGTTTAAGCGCGCGTTTTTAGTCAAAAAAGGGCGTTATATTCATTCCACTGATACGGGTAAGGCATTGATCCACGCTTTGCCACCGGTGGCCGCCCACCCGGATATGACCGCGCACTGGGAAGCTACACTGACGCAGATCAGCGAAAAGCGCTGCCGCTATCAGGATTTCATGCAGCCCTTGACCCAGTCGCTGTACGAACTTATTCAGCAAGCCCGGCAAAGTGGTAATATCACTGCATTCAGAGGATTACCACCGGTTAAACGTTCTCCACCCGCAGGGCGGAAACGTCGCCAGTCACGTTCAGCCAGCACAAAGGAGTAACGCAGATGAAAGCATGGGGCACCTTCCTGATGGCAACAGGCTTGTTGTTATCTTCCGCTGCGCAGGCGGCGACGCAGACCACGGTGATTACGCAGGGAAATCCTGTGGTGTTGCCGGGTAATAACAGTAGTACGCACGGTACGGTATCCACAACGCAGGGCAGCACCAACACCGAGGTGGTGGTGCCGGTTCCTCCTCAGGTTATCTGGGGAAACGGCAATGGCGGCAACGTGCAGCGTGAAGCTCAGGTTAATTGCATGAGCTGTTGCATCTATCAGAACAGAAACTACTCTGAAGGCTCGATGGTGAGGGCAGAAGGCGTGTTGCTGCAATGTCAGCGCGATAAGGCTAACCTCGGCACTAATAATCTGGTGTGGCGTATCATCAAGGAACAGCAGTAAGCGTTGGCGTGATAGCGGGGCTGCAAGCAGCCCCGAATGCGTCATCAGATCGTGAACTCCGCCCACACTGGCGCGTGGTCTGAAGGTTTTTCCATTCCCCGGATCGCATAATCGATACCCGTAGCCGTGCAGCGGCTGGCGAGTGGTGCTGAGGCCATGATCAGGTCGATGCGCAGGCCGCGGTTATCGTCAAACCCGGACGAGCGGTAGTCGAACCATGAAAAGCGGTCCTGACTCTCAGGGTTGGCGGCGCGGAAGGTATCGACCAGTCCCCAGTTTTTCAGCCGCTCCATCCATTCGCGCTCTTCTGGCAGGAATGAACACTTACCGGTGCGCAGCCAGCGTTTACGACTGTCCTCGCCAATCCCGATATCCAGATCGGTCGGGCTGATGTTCATGTCACCCATAATCAGCACTGGCTGGTCCGCCTGATGGTGCTGCTCAAGATAATGCTGCAAATCCTGATAGAAACGGGTCTTGGCTGGGAATTTCACCGGGTGGTCGCGGCTTTCACCTTGTGGAAAGTAGCCGTTGACCACGGTCAGCGTGCCAAGCGGCGTCGCCAGGTCTGCCATGATAATACGGCGCTGGGCGTCTTCTTCGTCTGTAGGGAAGCCACGACGGACCGCCAGCGGCTCGGCTTTGGTCAGCAGCGCCACGCCGTAGTGGCCTTTCTGTCCGTGGTAGAAGACGTGATAGCCAAACTGTTTCACCTCTTCGAGCGGAAACATATCGTCGTGGACTTTGGTTTCCTGCAGACCGATCACATCAGGCTGATGTTGTTCGATGATTGCGGCCAACTGGTGTGGTCGGGCGCGCAGCCCGTTGATATTGAAAGAGACAAACTTCATATTCGCTGCCGTTGTGAAAAAAACGTGCCCCGATGTTAGCAGAAAGGCGGGAGTTGAGTCACGGCGGCGACGCGACGGTATCGGCAGTCATAACTATCGGTGATGACTGGTTGAAGCGGGCCGCGTTAGTCCGTATACTCCGCGGCTTGCAGGAGAGCGGAAGGCACTACATGTCACGAATGTCACATGTCACGACACGCCTTCCCGCCGAAGGCGCAAACTCCCATAATCGCTCAGGCTACCTTACTGCACATTTCTATGACGCCAACTGGAGAGCGGTTGCCAGACAACCCACCGAAGGGGCAAGCGGTTTTACCGCGTAAACTCTCAGGTAAAAGGACAGAGGGAGGGGCACATTTCACAAGGGTACGTGTGTGCTGACCTATATCTATCTGATCGCTATTACCGCTGAGGGCATGTCCGGTGCGCTGGCTGCTGGCCGCCGCAACATGGACATTTTCGGTGTTTCGATGATCGCTTTTATTACCGCGCTGGGCGGCGGTACGGTGCGCGATATTCTGCTGGGTAACTATCCCATCGTCTGGACTCAGCATCCTGTCTATATCTACCTTACGATTAGCGCTGGACTGTTGGCGGTGCTGGCTGCACGTGTGATGCACCATTTGCACCGGCTGTTTCTGGTGCTGGACGCCATGGGGCTGGTGGCATTCACCATCATCGGTTGCAATGTCGCGATTGAGTTGGGCTATTCGCCGACTGTGGTGGTGATGGCGGGGATTACCACCGGTATTTTCGGCGGGATCTTGCGGGACATTTTCTGCAACCGGACGCCGATGGTGCTGCGCAAAGAGCTGTACGCTTGCGTGTCATTGCTGGTAGCACTGGTTTATCTTGGCCTGCGCGAAATCGGCATCAACCACGATCTCAACCAGCTGATCTCTTTCTCTGTCGGGTTAGCGCTGCGTCTGGCGGCTATTTTCTGGTCCTGGCAGTTGCCGGTATTCAGTTATATGCCGGAACGCTGGAAAGAGTAATCACGCTATTCTGCTGTGCTATCACCGCGACATCGGTATGTGAATATCGCAGAGTCATCACGGCGATTTCTCATGGTGCGATAAATCGGTTTAGGCGACGTCGCGATATGTTTTTCTTGCTGCGCTTTCGGGTGATTTTCTGTTTGAGGGTGAAGTTATGCAGTGAGGATATGTCGTAGCGACTAGAGAGATGGTGGTGGGGGAAGGATTCGAACCTTCGAAGTCTGTGACGGCAGATTTACAGTCTGCTCCCTTTGGCCGCTCGGGAACCCCACCACTGGCCTGATTGCTCTTTCGTATCGAGCGGGGCGCATCATACCAAATGCCGCGCCCCTGTAAAGACCGAAAAAACAAAAACAAGTTCGTTTGCTGGTTTTTTATGCCGCCCGCTGCAATTGTAGGCGAAGGGCGGCGAAGTGCTAATCAACGCAGAATAATTGTGCGGTTGCCGTAAACGAATACCCGTTGAGCCAGCACATGGTACAACGCCCGGCTGAGTACGTTTTTTTCCACGTCGCGACCAGCGCGCATCATGTCATCTGCGGTGTAAGTGTGATCGACGTGAATCACGTCCTGCATGATGATTGGGCCTTCATCCAGACTGTCATTCACGTAATGGGCGGTGGCACCGATGATCTTCACACCGCGCTCGTAAGCCTGATGGTACGGGCGTGCACCGATAAACGCTGGCAGGAACGAATGATGGATATTGATGACCCGGTTAGGGTAGTGCTGAACAAAGGCAGGCGTCAGTACACGCATATATTTCGCCAGTACCACATAATCAGGCTTGTATTGGTCGATCTGCGTGATCATTTTCAGGTCGTGCTCTTCGCGCGTCAGACCTTCATGGCTGACCAGATGGAACGGAATATCAAAGCGCTCTACCAGCGTACGCAGCGTTTCGTGGTTACCGATTATCGCCGCGATCTCGACATCCAGACCGCCATAGGCACTTTTCATTAGCAGATCGCCAAGACAGTGAGCTTCCTTGGTAACCAGAATCACGACACGGCGACGCCCGGCGCTGCTCAATTCGCGCACGGAACCTTCCGGTAAGGCGCTGTCCAGGTCGGCCTGCAGCGTGGTGTCGTTGAAGATGCCTTCCAATTCCGTCCGCATGAAGAAACGACCGGTGCGGTGATCAACGTATTCCGAGTTCTGCACGATATTCAGTTCATGCTTGTAACAGATGTTGGTGATCTTGGCGATAAGCCCTTTTGCGTCAGGGCAGATTGTCCGTAAAATTTTTCGTTGGATATTCTGGGATTGCATGGAATTGGGATCCTGTCCAAAACATAAATCAGATGTTGCCGTTACGCGATGCCGGAATCATCGCGGTAATCGAGAGTATTATTGTCCGCAGCACTTTTTGTATTTTTTGCCGGAGCCGCACGGACAGACATCGTTCCTGCCCGTTTGCAGGTGAACGCCGTCGACATAGTACCAGCGATCGCAATAATGAAGGAAGCGCGAACGCTCCCTCATCAGTACCCGACGTTCTGAATGTTCGGTTGTACTGTAGCTGGCCGCGAATTCGACGTAGCCTTCTTCCGCCGTTTTTCCCGGCGCGACGTTCAGTATATGCAGACCGAGCCAGTGTGTATCGGCGCAACTGGCGGCGATGTCGGCTCGCCAGTTTTCCGCGTGGCAATCTGGATGCCAGGTAGCGACCAGATAATCGACATCCTGTTTCACGTAGGCGCTATAGCGTGAACGCATCAGCAGATCGGGGCGCGAAGCGTGGGTATCACCGCGCAAATAGGGCTGACAGCAGTGTTCGTAAGGCTGATCACTACCGCACGGGCAACATTCGGACACAATATCTCCTGCAAAATTCTGCAATAAGGTTAAATAATTGAGACGCCACTGATAAGGCGTGCGCTATGTTACCCAATAGGGTTCATGTATCGCAATAATCCTACCTGGCGGGTACATAACAGCAGGTAGCGCCTAGAATTAGAAACAGGAGAAGCACCATGCGGAAGGTCACAGTGGGTCTGGCATTGGGGTCCGGTGCAGCGAAAGGATGGGCACATATTGGCGTGCTGAAGGCGCTGGAGGATATGGGGATTGTGCCTGACGTGGTGGCAGGCTGCTCGGTGGGTGCGCTGGTCGGTGCGGCTTACGCTACTCATCAACTGGACAGCATGACGCACTGGGTGTGTGGCTTTCGTTACTGGGATGTTATCCGGTTGATGGACTTTTCCTGGCGGCGTGGCGGATTATTGCGGGGGGATCGCGTTTTCAACCATGTAAAGCATTTGCTACATACGCAACATATTGAGGACTGTGCTATCAAATATGGAACAGTGGCAACTAATCTCAGTACAGGTAGGGAACTTTGGCTGACAAAAGGGGACTTACATTTGGCTGTTCGCGCCTCCTGCAGTATGCCGGGGTTATTGTCCCCTGTACAATTCAATGGTTACTGGCTGGTGGATGGGGCTGTCGTGAATCCGGTTCCCGTCTCATTGACTCGTGCAATGGGCGCGGATGTGGTAATTGCGGTGGACTTGCAGCACGACGCCAGCTTGCAACAGCATAATTTGCTGTCTGCCAGGCCATCGGTTCAGACGGACACGATGGCTGCACCGCGCGGCTGGCATCAGCGGCTCCGATATCGTCTGTCTCACCGTTTTCGCCGACAGACGGAGGCGACGCCTACTGCGATGGAGATCATGAGCACATCTATACAGGTATTGGAGAATCGCCTGAAAATGAATCGTATGGCGGGCGATCCTCCAGATGTATTAATTCAACCCTATTGTCCGCAAATTGCCACGCTGGATTTTCATCGGGCGCAAGAGGCTATTGAAGCTGGCAGACTGGCGGTGGAAAAGCAGCGGGAATTGTTGTTGCCGTTGGTGAACCGGGATGTGTAGGGTTATTTCCGATTTAGGATTCGGCAACGAATGATGATGAGCAGTACAAGGGGTCATTGATGGCACAACCGCTGACGGGAAAACACATTTTGGTTGTTGAGGATGAGGCTGTTTTCCGTTCCGTGCTGGCCGGTTATCTGACATCCCTGGGTGCAGACGTCCATGAGGCGGATAACGGCAAGGATGCGCTGGAAAAAATGGCTCATCAGTCACCTGATCTGATTATTTGCGATCTCAACATGCCCATGATGGGCGGTTTCGAGTTCGTCGAACGGTTACGACTGCACGATATCACCACACCTATACTGGTGGTGTCCGCCACCAGTCATCTGGCGGATGTCGCCAGAATACTGCGCCTTGGTGTTCAGGATGTATTGCTCAAACCTATCCATGACTACACCCGCTTGCGCGAGTCGGTGATGGCTTGCCTGTACCCGACGATGTTTACTTCACAGGCTAATGAAGTCGAGCAACTGATGCGCGATTTGGACTCGTTAAACCAGTCACCCGGTGCGGCCTTGAAACTGCTTGAGCAGTTACAGCCGCCGGTTCAGCAGACGCTGGCGCGCTGTCGGGTTAATTATCGACAACTGATGGCGGTGGACCGTCCAGGGCTGGTGCTTGATATCGCGGCGCTGTCTGGGGACGATCTGGCGTTTTATTGTCTCGATATAACACAGGCGGCCAATAATCACGGTGTGCTGGCGGCATTATTGTTACGGTCGTTGTTCAACAGCTTGTTGCAGGAGCATCTGGTGCATCAGCAGCGTCGGTTGCCCGAATTGCCGGTATTGCTCAATCAGGTGAACCAATTATTGCGTCAGGCCAATCTGCAAGGACAGTTTCCTTTGCTGGTTGGTTACTATCACCGGGAATTGAAACGACTGATTCTGATTTCGGCAGGATTACATGCCACCCTGAGTGTGGAAGAGCAACGTATTGGGCTCAATAACGGGGTGCCGTTAGGTACGCTGGAAGCGGCTTATCTTAATCAACTGAGTTACCAGTGCGAGTCGTGGCAATGCCAGATGTGGGGTAGCGGCGGTCGTCTGCGCCTGATGTTGTCTACAGACTAATCCGATAGCTGCGAATTTCCCCACACTTCAGACTAGGTATGTCTACCGTTATTATTTTTTATTCCCTAGTATGTGGCCTATGATTTTTAATCACGAATCCAGATTGGTCGAGCATCGCGCATTGAACCTGATATACTTTCGCGGTTTTATGCACCGGACAAATAAAGCTCATTATTTGAACGATATATACGAGGTTGTTTATGTCAACTGTTAATAAAAAAGTAAAAAAAGCGGTCATTCCAGTGGCTGGATTGGGGACGCGTATGTTGCCTGCTACTAAGGCTATTCCCAAAGAAATGCTGCCGCTGGTTGATAAGCCGTTAATCCAGTATGTGGTTAATGAATGTATTGCTGCCGGTATCAATGAAATAATTTTAGTTACACATTCTTCTAAGAATTCAATAGAAAACCATTTTGATACCAGCTTTGAGCTGGAAGCGATGCTGGAAAAACGTGTTCAGCGCCAGTTACTGAAAGAAGTTCAGGCTATTTGTCCGGAGCATGTCACTATTATGCAGGTTCGTCAGGGGCTGGCGAAGGGATTGGGGCACGCAGTACTTTGTGCTCATCCGCTGGTGGGTGATGAGCCGGTGGCGGTTATTTTGCCGGACGTGATCATTGACGAATATGAATCTGATCTGAAAAAAGACAACCTCAGCGAAATGCTGCAACGCTTTTATAGCACAGGCCATAGCCAGATTATGGTTGAGCCGGTGGAGAATGTTAGCAGTTACGGCGTGGTAGATTGCAAAGGCGTGGAATTAAAACCGGGCGACAGCGCACCAATGGTTGGCGTGGTGGAAAAACCCAAGGCCTCGGAAGCGCCGTCTAATTTGGCGGTCGTTGGGCGTTATGTGCTGTCTGAGCAGATCTGGGATCTATTGAAGAAAACAGAACCGGGTGCCGGTAATGAAATTCAGCTGACCGACGCTATCGCCATGCTGATGGATAAAGAAACCGTTGAGGCCTATCACCTAAAAGGGATAAGCCATGACTGTGGTAATAAGCTGGGATACATGACCGCTTTTGTGGAATATGGTATTCGTCACGATGCGCTGGGTGAGGACTTTACTCAGTGGCTGAAAGAGGCGATAGAGGAAGACGCCAATTAATCTTCTTCCCCTGTACTTTTAGTGAGTACAGGGGAGTGCCTGAATCTGGGCATAAAAAAACACCCCTTTGAGAGGGGTGTTTTTGTTTATTCTCAAGCTATGAATTACAGCAGGAAGTCATCCAGAGACTTACCTTGTTCTTCGATTGCTTTCTTGATGACTGCCGGGGTGCGGCCCTGGCCGGTCCAGGTTTTCAGCTCACCGTTTTCGTCGGTGTACTGATATTTAGCCGGACGTGCAGCACGTTTGGCTTTACCGGCAACTTTGCTTGCACCCAGAGATTGCAGTAATTCGTTCGGGTCAATGCCATCGGCAATAAGCATTTCACGATACTGCTGTAATTTGCGTGTGCGTTCTTCAATTTCTGCCTGGGCCTGGTTTTCTTCTTCGCGGCGCTCGTTCACCACGACTTCCAGCTTTTCCAGCATTTCTTCCAGCGTTTCGAGGCTGCATTCTCTTGCCTGGGCGCGCAGGGTGCGGATGTTGTTTAGAATCTTAAGTGCTTCGCTCATTGGATTAATCTCAAAATAAATATTATTGGTGACAGTACAGAGATAATAGAGTGCCGTTTTATTTTCTGCAATAGGTAAAATTGTCAGGTTGTTAAAATTTAGCAAATTTAAAACGGAAATCACGCGTTGACTGACCAATATAAATTCCAGACAAACCCGGTAATACATTCTGTTAGCACGATCTGTAGCAGAAATAGCCATGTGGAGCGTATCGATAGTTTCTTTGAGTTCCCATGATGGAACTATCTATATTACTAAACCACTGAATGATTCAGTGTGCTTGCAGTGAAGGCCCGTTGTGACTCAAGCCTCGTCAGTTGCGATACCTATGTTACAATAAATTTTAACGATCACTGACCGGCGAATGCCGTTGAACGAGGAGCCATGGCACAGCTTTATTTTTATTATTCCGCGATGAATGCAGGGAAATCCACCGCACTGTTACAGTCTTCATATAACTATCAGGAAAGAGGAATGCGCACCCTGGTGTTTACGGCTGAAATAGATGACCGTTCCGGGCAAAGCGGCATCGTCAGTTCTCGCATCGGCCTTTCCTCACCGGCGTTATTGTTTAACGAGCAGACAGATTTATTCCAGGCGCTGGAGGTGGCGCATCGTCAGCAAACTATTCACTGTGTGTTAATTGATGAAAGTCAGTTTTTGACACGAGAACAAGTGAATGCGTTATGTGATGTTGTCGATCAATTAGACATTCCAGTTCTTTGTTATGGCCTGCGTACTGATTTTCGCGGGGAATTGTTCAGCGGAAGTCATTATTTATTGGCGTGGGCAGACAAACTGATAGAACTTAAAACCGTTTGCCATTGTGGGCGTAAAGCGAATCACGTATTGCGGGTGGATTCGCATGGCAAGCCTGTCATTGAAGGCGAGCAAGTTGTTATCGGTGGAAATGAGAGTTACGTGTCGGTGTGTCGAAAGCATTATAAAATCGCGCTGGGATTGACCCGGCCAGAAACGGAATAATCCATATCTATACCCTAAATAATTCGCGTTGCGGGAAGGCGGCAAGCGAGTGAATCCCCAGTCACTTACATAAGTAAGTGGTTGGGAGAGAGAGGGCAGCCAACACACTTGCAACCTGAAGTCTGACGAGTATATATAGGCTAAGTATTTAGCTGGGCTTATTAATAACCGGGTGGTGGGCTCGATTATCCGGTTATCGCCACTGGTAAAAATTGATAATATATACCCAAAATAATTCGAGTTGCAGGACAAAACGTATTGCGTTTTGAACAACGCGAAGCGTTGGCCCTTCAGGGCGAGGCCCATGAAATGGGCCGAGTAAGAGGGTGTAATTAAAAT
>NZ_JSYG01000030.1 GCF_000784735.1 Dickeya undicola | reverse complement strand
ATAGCGGGGGGTGAGAGTAACTACGGGTATGTCTCAAATCCCATGTGCTGGGTCGATCCGTTTGGGTTGGCAAAGTGCCCGACGTTAACTCATGGGGCTAACGGGGAAATATTATCAGCCAGAGCTACCGTATCGAAAGCCGAGCTTAGAACGGGTTCTGGAACAAATCAAAGCTCCAGAGATTACGCCCGTTCATTAGGTAATCAAACCGATGATGCCGGACACATATTAGGCAATGTTCTTGGTGGGCAAGGCGGTAAAGGGAATGTGTTCCCGCAGTTGCCTGGTATTAACCGTGGTGAATATCGAGTGTTCGAAGATCAAGTCAGAAAATATATTGATAAAAATGGAACAGTAGATATTGACTGGGCGTTTAAATATGGAAACGGTGGAACCCGACCTACAGAAATCTACTATGACGTCTATCAAAATGGCCAGAAAGTCTTTGGTAGAATATTCAATAACTAAGGTGTTTTTATGACTGGGTTATCTAAAGCTGAAAAGGTTCTAAAAGAATTTATCATTCAAATGAATCAGTGGGAGTTGAAGTATTACCCATTATTCAGAAATGAAGGAATGACTGTGCATAAAGATGCAGCCAAAAAGGAACTTGATGATATATATGCTCTCTTCTGCACAAAAAAAGAAAGAAAACAGGGCAGGCAAATATCGCTATCATGTGGTGAACCACCAGAGTATTCACCAGACGAAGAAGTATTAAGTAGTGAGTTAAATAAAAATAAATGTGTATTTATAACTCAACAACATACAGGATTTAAAAATCAATATCGCTATACTCTTCAATTTAAGAATGATGAGTGGCGAATTGATAAGAAAGAATGGTTTGATGACAAGTGGAAGCAAGCCTACTTATAATAAAAGCCGGAAGTGATCCCCACGATCCTTCCGGTTTTATTTTATCCGCCGCTCAGTTGCAGCGACTTACGGATGCCTTATTCACACCAACTCCAACCCACTCGGCCCCCTCAGCCACGGTGCCAGCCTGTTCATCAAATGAGGCGACAACGGCGCGTTGTGGCGTCAGACCTCCGGCGCGTTCGACCCTGACGTCGGGCACCGATGCCGAAGACCATACCTGGTACTACGAATACGACGTGATCGGCTGGCTGACGTGGGGGCGTTATCGCATTTACTATGGGGATTCAGTATTGTATACCCCGCTAATTCGAGTTGCAGGACATAATGCTGGTGTATTGAGCAACGCCACGCGTTAACCCGTCGAGGTGAGCTCCCTTGATGGCGGACCAATCGCGCCAGCATACCTGAAACTTGGCGTATGGCAGGTATATAGCAACAAGCTTGTCACCGTGTAACCACCAGACCAGGATGCAGAAATGTTTTCAAAACATTATGAGGTTGAGGATAGCCATATCGATTTCCAGGGCGTTGTCGATGGTCTTTATTACCCATTTTATATGGAGTGGACGCGCCATGCGTTCATGAAAGAGTCACTAGGCATTGATATTGAAGAGGAATTCAAGCAGGGGAAAGTCTATATGGTCCTTGAGTATTCTCTGCGCTTTCGTAAAAGCCTGCAAAAAGGCGATCAGTTAGAGGTTACCTGTCAGTTGGAGAAAAACGAGAAGCGCAATCGTGTCAATTTCGTTCAGTTGATTAAGGTCGACGGCGTCACATACGCAGAAGCCACTTTTGTCGCCACGTGTCTGACTAACGGCCGTCCTTCAATGCCAGAAGCCGTGACCAATGCGCTAGCAAACTAAGAGATAAATGTCATCAAGGGGTAAAAACGCGCCTTGATGACGGTTCTTTCACACAACAGATGACGATGATTCCCGATTCGGTCGATCCTGACGTCAGGATGATTCAAAACATCACCCCATGCAGTACTGCTCTGATCACTATACCGAACAGCGCGCCCAACGCGGCATAGCGGAATAAGCGGGTGAAGCGAGAGCCAACCCCCAGAAAAATGCCGATACCCGGTAAATCAAACGTCTGTATCAGCAGCCCGGCAGAGGCGTTAATCTGACTGGCGGTCATTTTTCCCTGCTGGATCAGATCGGACACCACGCCAAAATAAGCCGTACCGCCCGCCAGGCATTTCACCAACGTCGGCATCACAAAAACAGGAGAAATATTGGCCGACGCCAACAACGGTGAGAAAAAGCGCTCTAGCGCGGTCACCGCGCCAGCGGATTGCAGTATGCCAACAATCGTCATGGAAAGAATCAGCATCGGCACCGATCCGAGTGCTAACCTGATGGCATCCGCCCCGGCGCTGTTAATAATACCGATAACGCCTCTGGCCGTCGGTTCTTCAGCAGAAACATCGCCAGAACGCCCACTTTCCTGCGCAGAGAGGTTGCGCCCCAGCACATGGTAGGTTAACGCCGCTGCCGCCAACCCGCCGATAATCGAGATCACAATGGCCGCAGCCCAGTGCAGGCCAAATGGCGTTAACGGATAAAACACGTTGCCCTGCCCCATAGCAAACACCATCGCCAGCGTCGCTGCCATATGGCGATCGGACGTCCCGCGTTTTTCCATAATCGATAACGTCGCCAGTGGTGCGGCAAAACTGACAAAGTTAAGCTGAATCAACGCAAAGGTACTCATACCGGTGAGCCCGAAAGGCTTGAGAATCGGTGCCATCCACCGAACCAACGCATCGACGATGCCCTTCACTTCCAGAAACCGCATGATGACCAGCATCACGACCATAATCGGCAACAATGTATACAGCGCAACATCAACGGAAGTTTTTCCCGATGACATGATGATTCCAATCACGTTCATTTATTATCCCTGCACGGGTGGAACAACGCCGGTTATCGCCACTGACGGCTCGGCCCCGGTTTTCTTCCCGGCTATTTTCGTGACAATCATCACAATATTCCACAACGTTTTTATCGTTACGCCATCGAATCATTGCCGACATCCGATACAACCACTGACCAGCCCTTATTGTGCGCCGGTCCGTCACAATTCGGTTTTTTCCCTATAGACGTTGCGCTACCATGACCGCCACGTTGTTTTTGACTGAATTATATGGATATCTGATGCGTCGCCTGGTTGCTGTTTTCCCGCTGTTGTTGGCACTGTCCGCCTGTAGCAATAAATCCGCTGAGCCCACCGGGGCTGAAATTATCGGTACACCCGCCGCTGCGGCACCGTCTGGTGGTTTTCTGTTATCCCCCACCCACGCTGGTGGTATGCTGACCAGCGGCGATTTCGCCAGTAGCCCGGATGTGGACCGCTTTGTCGACAAAATGGTGCGGCAGTATGGCTTCGAACGGCAGCAACTGCACGACGTGCTGGCACAGGCGCAGCGGCTAGACTGGGTGATCCGGCTGATGGACAAACAGGCACCATCGCCGTCCACGGCCACCCCCTCCAACATTCCCAACGGAGCCTGGCTGCGCTACCGCAAACAGTTCATCACGCCAGATAACGTACAAAATGGCGTCGCTTTCTGGAATCAGTACGCCGATGCACTGGCACGTGCTCAGCAGGTTTACGGTGTACCGCCGGAGATTATCGTCGGTATTATCGGGGTAGAAACCCGCTGGGGCCGGGTGATGGGTAAAACCCGCATTCTGGATGCGCTGGCAACGTTAGCATTCTCCTACCCGCGCCGCGCCGAGTATTTTCAAAGCGAACTGGAGTATTTCCTGCTGATGGCGCGGGAAGACGGTTTCGATCCGTTATCGCTGCGCGGTTCGTTTGCTGGCGCGATGGGTTACGGCCAATTCATGCCGTCAGCGTTTAAGAAATACGCGGTAGATTTCAACGGCGACGGCGTTCCTAACCTGTGGGACCCGGTGGATGCTATCGGTAGCGTCGCCAACTATTTCAAATCGAACGGCTGGCAGCCTAATGGTCAGGTAGCAGTGACCGCCAGCGGACAGACCTTTGCGCTGGAAACCGGCTTCAAGACTCGCTACTCCCTGTCGACACTGGCAGCAGCCGGGCTGCGTCCCACCGCATCGCTGGGTGGCGAGCAGGAAGCCAGCCTGCTGCGTCTCGACATGGGCAGCTACTACCAGTTCTGGTACGGCCTGCCGAACTTCTACGCCATCACCCGTTACAATCACAGCGTGCACTACGCGATGGCGGTATGGCAGTTAGGGGAAGAAGTCAGAAAAGCACGGCAGGGGTATTAAACCTGAGTCCAACTGCTGACAAACCCTTTAAGTACAGGGTGAACGGGTTTTCCGGCGTCAAAAACTGTGCTGAGGTGGGCGACTTCGCCGGGTGAGCCGCATGGACGCGGCGAAAGCCCGTGCCGCTCCGGGAGAGCGTCACGGGCGGCCCGAACAGCGAAGGCGAACGCCGAAGGAACCGCGAAGCGGCATAGTTTAGCCCTCAAGCCAGTGGTCAAGGAGAGGCGGCGTTTGAGCCTCTCCTTGTCGTGCGTGCGATGAAATGGCAAAGAAACGGCTCTGTTCATTCCGCACGAAACTATTCACCGCCCAGGCAGACGTCACCATACCAAACAACATGACCAGTTGGGTTGGCAACCCGGTTTTATCTGCACGATAAAAACCTCACCCGCTGTGTTTTGCCGCGTATTCCGCACTATTCACCCACTGGTGGTCCTGCTCCCAACTAAAACGCCACTGGCGCACTGGCCCGGCCATCACGTTGAGGTAGTAACTGTCGTAGCCCGCCAGCGTCGCCACCGGATGATAACCGCGCGGCACCATCACCACGTCCCGGTCATATACCGCCATGCACTCGTCCAGCGAGCGATCCTCGGTGTAGACCCGTTGCAGGCAGAACCCCTGCGGCGGGTTGAGCCGGTGATAGTAGGTTTCTTCCAGATAGGTTTCCTGTGGTGGATTATCAACATCATGTTTATGGCTGGGATAAGAGCTGGTGCAGCCCTCGTCGGTGTAGACCTCGACCACCAGCAGACTATCCGCTGCCTTGTCCTCCGGCAGGATGTTGTGCACGAAACGGCGATTGCGCCCGCTGCCACGGGCTTGTGCATCGATATCCTGCGGGGCGATCAACCGAGTGGGGTAATTGCCATTGCCCGGCGCTGCGCATACTGCCAATTCCAGCGGCGTATCGGCGATGACGGTCACCGTTTCCCCCGGCGCAACGTACACCGCCCAGGGTTTCTTCCGCTCGAACGGGTTCATGCGATCGCCGATATGCTCAAACCGTGCCTGCGGCGTTGCCACCGTCGCCCGGCCGCCCACCAACACTAAGCAACGCTCTTCCGCCACCGCCGGTAGCATCAGTTCCGCGCCAGTCGACAACTGGTAAACCTCAAACCCAACATGACGCCAGCCCGCACGAGCCGGGGTAATCTGCTGGATGCGGCCTTGCGTATCCGGCGTATGATAACGGGACAATAATTCAGACATGCAACCTCCCTGCCGACAACCGTTAGATCAGGCCTGCATCACGGGCAAACCCACGCAGGTTATTGAACCCTAGTGTGGCGTAAGTCAGCGGATGTGCCACCGCCGGGTCCTGCTCCGCTTCCACCACCAGCCAGCCCTGATAATCCTGCGCTTTCAGCAGCCGAAACAGCGACGGATAATCGACGCAACCATCGCCCGGCACGGTGAACACGCCGCTTAATACGGCATCCAGGAAGCTGGTTTTGCGGTTTTTCACCTCTTTCAGTACCTCGGGGCGAATGTCTTTACAGTGCACATGGTTGATTCGCTTCGCCCAACGTTGCGCCACCGCCAACGGGTCAGCACCGGCAAAGGTGAGGTGACCGGTATCTAACAGCAAGCCCACTTCCGGCCCGGTATGGGTCATCAATTGGTCTACGTCGTCGGCGGTTTCAATCACCGTTCCCATGTGATGGTGATAGGCTATCTGCACGCCCTGCTGCTGAGTATAACGGGCGAATTCGCTGAGCTTGTCGCCGTATTCCTGCCAGCGCGCCGCAGGAAAGCGCGGGCGCAGATGCACTGGTGTGCGCTGCTCGCCGTGAATAGCGCCGGTCACTTCGGCGAACACCAGCACGGTGGCACCTAACTCACGCAGCAGGTTGAGGTGATCCTGCACCGCGGCGATTTCCTCTTTTACCGAACGGGTCAGCAACTGGCCGGAATACCAGCCGGACACCAGGCTCAGCCCGTGTTTTTTCAGAATCGGCCCCAGCACGCCAGACTGGCGCGGGAACTTGTTGCCCAGCTCGAATCCAGCGAAACCGGCCTGTTTCCCTTCGCTCAGGCAGGTTTCCAGCGGAGTTTCTGCCCCCAGCGACGGCAGGTCATCGTTGGTCCAGGTCAGCGGATTGATACCCAGTTGAACAGTCATTCTCGATTCCCTCTCATAGTAAATGGATTTAGCCGCGTTGACGCCACAGGGCGATCAGTTGCAGGTAGTTATCTTTAACGTCGGTGATCAGTTGCTGATCGTCGATATCGCCGCGCAGCCACTGCTGCGCTGGCTGGGCAAACAGCGTGCGTCCTACTGCAAACCCTTTCACCACCGATTGACCGGCGGCAGCCTTGAAGCCTTGTCGCAGTGTGTCGAGTGGTGCGTCCAGCCCGAGGATCACCACACCGCGACAGTAAGGATCGCGCTCAGCCAGCAGACGCTCCAATCGCTGCCAGCCGTCGGCGGACAGCGGCGGCAATTTCCACCAGTCCGGCCGGACGCCAATGTTGTAGAAACGCTGGATCGCCCGCAGGTACAGCTCATCGCTGCGCGACATGTCGGCGGGCAGGATCACCTCCAGCAGCAGTTCGTGGCCGGACTGGCAGCAAGCCCGGTATACCTCGCTCACTTGCCGCTCCTGCGCCAGCCGCAGCGGGCTGTCGTCTTCCGGATGGAAAAACACCAGGCACTTCACCACCTGTTCCAGCGGCCAGTTCACCAGTTGCGAGCCGATATTGCCGTGTTCCAACGCCAGCGGACGCGACCCCGGCAGCTCTATCGGGCGACCGATCCACCAGCCTTGTCCGGTGATGGTATTGAGCGCGTCCTGCCCGAAGGTGCCGTCGCATAATAGTCCGGCCTTGCCCGATGACGCGCCATCGCCCTGTAAGCCAGCCTGCTGCGCCGCCTGATGGCTGGCCTGAAGAATCAACTGTTTAAGCTGTGGAATACGGCTACGCTCAGCACCGCAGGCCAGCGCCATCTCCTCCAGTTGGATACGGTGATCGAAGGCGATCACGCACAGCTCCTCCCAGCGCTGACGGCGGGTAGTGACGCGGTGCAGGTGATTCAGCTCCGGGTCCAGATCCGGGCGCGGCACCGCGTCGGCGCGTGCCAGATAGTTATCCAGCTCAATGCGGCTCGGCATCGCCGGGGCGCAGCCGTGGCGAGACACCACCAGCGCACCGCAGGCATTGGCGTAAGCACAGGCTTTCTCCCAGCCTTCGCCGCTCAGGTAACCACGCAGCAGGCCGGACATGAACGCGTCGCCCGCCCCCAGCACGTTGAGCACCTCGACGCGCACGCCTTTGACGGTAATGCCCTCATCCAGCGACGCGGGGATCTCACCGGTGAATACCGAACAGCCGAGTGGACCGCGCTTGCACACCAGTTCCGCCGCGGTATGCGCCCGCACCTGACGCAGCGCCTGCAACGTGTCGGTACTGCCGCCAGCAATGTGAAATTCCTCTTCGGTGCCAACGATCAGATCGAACAGGTGCAGCACCTGTTGCAGTTGTGCCGTCACCGCCGCCGATTCGATAAAACGGGTTTCACCGTCGCCTGGTGAAGTCAGCGCCCACAGCACCGGCCGGTAGTCGATATCCAGTACCGTTTTTACACCGTGACGACGGGCGTAGCGCAACGCGGTCAGCACCGCCTCGCGGGTGTTCGGGTGCGACAGATGGGTGCCGGTGATCGCCAGACAACGTGACGAGGCGATGTAATCCTCGCTGACGTCTTCCGGCGTGATCGCCATATCGGCGCAGTTATCGCGGTAGAAGATCAGCGGGAAGGTTTCCCGATCCTTGATGCCGAGCAGCACCAGCGCGGTCAGGCGCGTCGGATCGGTTATCAGGTGGCTGGTGTCGCAGCCGACCTGCTGCAACTCTTCACGCAGAAAGCGCCCCATGTGCTCGTCACCCACCCGTGCCAGCATGGAAGAGCGTAGCCCCTGTCGGGCGGTGCCGTAGGCCACATTACCCGAAGAGCCGCCCAGATATTTGGCGAAACTGCCCATGTCTTCCAGACGCGCACCGATCTGCTGACCGTACAGGTCCACCGCCACGCGCCCCATGCAAATCACATCAAACTGCTTTTGCGTACTCATCACGCCCATTCCTGTCAGTCAAAAAAGGAAATCGACAACACGTCGGCACGACCGTTATCCCGCTTCATGCACCGCTACCCAGCGAGCCGCCTGATGCGACAGCACAATGGCGTCCAGCACCTGAGAAACCCGCCAGCCTTCGTCAAAGTCGGGCCACAGCGGCAGGTCGGCGGCGATGCCGTCGATTAAATCGCGTACCTCGACGGTTTTTTGATCGTTAAAGCCGAAACCGTGCCCGGCGCTGGCGCAGAACGCCGCGTATTCCGGGTGCTGCGGCCCTACCAGCAAGGTCTGAAACCCCTGTCGGTTGGCCGGGTCGTCATGCCGGTACAGTTTTAGCTCCGCCATGCGTTCCTGCGTAAAGCTGATGGCACCACGGGTGCCGGTGATGACATAACTCAGCCCCATCTTGCGTCCACACGCCACACGTGAGGCTTCGATCACCCCGCGCGCGCCGCTGGCGAAACGCACCATCGCGTGCGCCTGATCTTCGTTCTCCACCGTCACCTGGTCGGCGCTACCTGCACTCACCGGCCGCTGCGCCACCACCGTTTGCAGGTCACCACACACCTCGATGATGTCGCCCACCAGGTAGTGCGCCATATTGACGATGTGCGTCCCCACGTCGCCCAGCGCGCCCAGCCCGGCGGTATGCCGGAAGCAGTGCCAGTCCGCCGGTTTGCGCGGGTCGGCCAGATAGTCTTCGTTGTGGGTGCCGTAAAAGTGGGTTACCTCGCCGATCTCGCCGCGTGCGATGATCTCTTTCGCCAGTTGCGCTGCCGGGTTCTTCATATAATTGAACCCCACCAGCGTTTTCACCCCGGCCTGACGGGCGGCATCCGCCATTACGTGTGCATCGGCGGCATTGAGCGCCAGCGGCTTTTCCGAATAGACGTGCTTGCCGTGGCGAATCGCCGCCATCGCCATTTCCTGATGCAGAAAATTCGGCGCGCAGATATCCACCACATCGATAGCCGGGTCAGCGACCAGTTCGCGCCAGTCACCGGTAGAACGGGCAAAGCCCATTTCCTGCGCCCGTTGCTTTGCCAGCGCCGGTGAAACCTCCGCCAGCATCTCGCACACCAGTTGCCCCTTGAGTGGATACACCACCGGAGCCTGGGCATAGGCAATGGCATGAGCACGGCCGATGTAGCCGGTGCCGATCAAACCAATTCGAACCTGTTTCATGTCTGTCGCTCCCTGTGTCAGATGGCACCGCGTCGGCTCTTGGCGTAGGTATCGAACGCCACCGCCAGTACGATGATGAGGCCAGTGATGATCTGCTGGTAGTAAGCCGAGACGTTCATCAGCACCAGCCCGTTAATCAGGATCCCCATGATGACGGAACCGATGATGGTGCCGCTGATGCGCCCGTAGCCACCCATCAGCGAGGTGCCACCGATTACCACCGAGGCTATCACCCGCAGTTCAAACGAAATACCGGCCACCGCTTCAGCACTGCCCAACCGGGCGCTGAGAATGAAACCCGCCAGACCGGCCAGTGCGCCGATCACCACGTAAACACTGACCAGTACCCGCTGCACGTTAACGCCAGCCAGCCGTGCCGCTTCGGTGTTGCCGCCGATGGCGTAGACAAAGCGCCCCCAGCGGGTTTTATGCAGCGCCAGCCAGCCTAACAACGCCACCAGCGCGAAGATCCAGATAGGGATGGAAATGCCGAGCAACTCGCCACGCCCCCACCAGCGGTAACCGGGGTCAAACCCGGCGATGGGCGCACCGTCGTTGACAACCAGCGTCAGGCCACGCCAGATGGTCATGCCGCCCAGCGTGACGATAAACGGCGACAGCCGCAGACGAGTAACGCCCAGCCCGTGCAGGAAGCCGATCACGGTGCCCATCGCCAGACAAATGCCAATCCCCACCAGCCAGCTCATACCGCCCCAGGCCTGAGCATCAACCGTGGTGAAGTTATCGCCTTTAATCACGTAGGCGGCGGTCATGGCGCATACCGCCAGAATCGACCCGACCGACAGATCAATACCCGCGGTCAGGATCACGAAGGTCATGCCCACCGCCATGATGCCGTAGATAGACACCTCGGTAAGGATGTTGGTGATGTTGCGTTCGGTCAGGAAGTTACTGTTCTGCGACTGGAAAAAGATCAGCAGCAGGATCATGAAAATGAACACCCCGAAACGCTCGAAGAAGGCGATCGGGTCGATACGTCCCCGGCCGTTGGTCGGCGTCGGCAGTTTGGTTCGGGATAAGGGTTGTTGCATACTCATGGGCTCTCCGTTATGCGGCCTGTTGTGCGTCATGGCAGATGGCCATCAGGGTCATCAGCCGCTCTTCCGTGGCGTCATCGCCGTGCAATTCGCCGGTAACCCGGCCTTCGCTAAGGGTGATGATGCGATCGGAAATCGCCATCACCTCTGGCAAGTCGGAGGAAATCACGATCACCGCTACCCCCCGTTTTGCCATATCGAACAGCACCTGATGCACCTCGGACTTGGTGCCGACATCGATGCCGCGCGTCGGCTCATCGACAATCAGCACCCGCGGGTTGAGCGCCATACAGCGCGCCAGAATCACTTTCTGCTGGTTGCCGCCGGAAAGCTTGCGCACCTCCTGCTCACTGTCCACCATCTTGATGCGCAACGCTTGCCGATAGGATTCAATCAGTTCGTCCTCGCGGCGGGTGTCGACGAAATAACGCCAGCGCAGCAACGACGACAGGCTGGAAAGCGACAGGTTGTTGCGGATAGACAAGCCCAGCACCGCACCTTCTTTCTTACGGTCTTCCGGCACCAATGCGATGCCTTGATCGAGCGCGTGCAGCGGGTCGACCGGGTGATAAGGTTGGCCATCGAGCCAGAACTCACCGGAGGTAAACGGGTCGGCACCAAACAGGCAGCGCGCGACTTCGGTACGCCCGGCTCCCACCAGCCCAGCGATGCCGAGGATCTCGCCCGCGTGCACCTGAAACGCAATGTTGTCGAGCGCAATGCCGTGCGAGTCGAGTGGCGGTTTTTCCCGGCACAGCCCTTTCACCGCTAACCGCACCGGTTTGTCCTGATGATAGGTTTCCGACGGCGGGCGGCGGGTGAACACCACGTCACGCCCGACCATCATGCGGATGATGCCCGCTACGTCGATATCAGCCACGTTGCCGGAACCGGTGTAACGGCCGTCCTGAAATACCGTGAAGCGGTCGCATAACTGGAACACTTCGTGCAGTCGGTGCGTCACATAAATCACGCTGACACCGCGCGCTTTCAGTTCGCGCACCACCCGATGCAGGCTCTCTACTTCGCTGTCGCTCAGCGCGGCGGACGGTTCATCCATCACGATCAACCGGGCGTTAAGGGTCAGTGCGCGGGCGATTTCCACCATCTGCTGTTGTGCCACGCTCAGCCGCGCCACCTGCGTGGTGGGGGCAATATTCAATTGCAGGTATTCCAGCACCGTGCGGGCTTCCTGATTGACCGCTTGCGCGTCGACAAACAACCGGTTGCGCTGTAATTCGCGGCCGAGAAACATATTTTCCGCCACCGTCATATTGGGCAGCAGATTGAATTCCTGATAGATGGTGACAATGCCACGGTTCTGCCGTGCTACCGGCGAGTCCTGCGGCGACAGCAATTCGCCGTTAAAGTGGATATCACCACTGGTCTGAGGTTGCGCACCAGCCAGCGCCTTGAGCAAGGTGGACTTACCGGCACCATTCTCGCCCAGCAGGGCGTGGATCTCTCCTGGCAGGACCGTCAGTTGCACCTTGTTGAGTGCCCAGACGCCGGAGAAATTCTTGGCCAGATCGGTAATCTTCAGTAAGGGTTCAGTCATGGAATGGCCCTCGTTGCGCACCGGCCACCAGGCCGGTGCGTGAGTGGTGTGTCCGCTTATTTACCCGCTTCGCCGATACGTTCCGCGTCGTTCAGGTTGTCTTTGGTGATCATGGTCGGCGGATAATCTGCGCCGGTGATCGGGGCTTTGGTGCGAATATTGTTGGTGAGTTGGGTCATCGCCTGTGTCACCGCGTAGCCGGGGCGCTGGTCAGCCGTTACCGCCAGCCAACCGTCACGCACGCGGGCCAGTGCTTCCGGCACCGCGTCGAAGCCGGTCACCATCACGTCGCCCGGTTTCAGCCCCTGGCTTTGCAGCGCTTCGATCGCCCCCAGCGCCATGTCGTCGTTGGCCGACAGAATCACCTGCGGGCGCTTAGGCAGCGACGGCAACAGGCTTTCAACGATGCGCATCCCTTCGGAACGCATCCAGTTACCGGTCTGATCCGCCACCAGGTGATACTTGCTGCCGCCCGCTTTCAGGCTGTCGCGGATGCCCTGGGTTCGTTCAATGTTGGACGATGACCCCGGCTGCCCGGTCAGCAGCACGATGTCAGCACCGTTCGGAAAACGTGCTTTGACGAAATCGGCAATCGCCTGGCCGCCCTTGTAGTTATTGGCACCGAAGTGCGGCACTTTCTTGTCGGTTTTCACCGAGCGGTCCAGCGTCACTATCGGCAGCCTGGCGTCCTGAATTTCCGTGACCGCCCCCGACACCGCATTGACGTCGTTGGGCGACACCACAAAGCCCTGCGCGCCACGGGTGATGGCATTTTCCAGGTCCGCCACCTGTTTCGGGGAACTGCCCTGGCCGTCCAGCACCTGTAGGTTGACGCCCAGTTCTTTGGCGGCCTTGACTGCGGTACGCTGCATGTGAACTTCAAACGGCATCGCCAGATTGGGGGTACTGAATACAATCTGTTCGTTCTTGGCCTGCGCCAGACCGGACGACATCGTGAAGGCCATGGCCGCAGCCATGAGGGTTATCTTTTTCATGGTGTTGTCTCTGTATCAGTTGGGTGTAGGTATACCCGTCATATTTCCAATCGCAGGTGTGCTGCGTGTTGCCCTGCCATTCGACGTATTCTGGGTATAGAGGTCAGTTCATCTTGTTATAAGGGGCCGTCAGCATATCGGCCCTCTGGTTATATCAGAGCGAAATAGCACGCCCCGTCGTCAGCGATTCCAACGCTTTATCGGCCAGATACAGCGCCCGCTCGCCGTCGACGCCACTGCACTCGGGCTGGGTGCGCCCGTGCAGCACTTCAACGAAATGACGCCATTCCGCCGCGTAGGCATCGCGGTAACGCTGTAGGAAAAAGTGTTCCGGTTTGGCAGCGAGGCAACCGGCTTCGCCCCAGTGTTCCACCTGATTTTCACGAATATTGCCCGCGCTCAGCACGCCACGCTCGCCGTGCAATTCCAGCCGCTGGTCGTAGCCGTAGCCGGAGCGGCGGCTGTTGACGATGGTCGCCATCGCGCCGGAGGCAAACTTGAACACCACAAAAGCGGTGTCGATGTCGCCAGCCGCGCCGATAGCCGGGTCCACCAGATTGCTGCCCTGCGCGAACACCGACACCGGCTCTTCGCCCATAATGAAACGCACCATGTCAAAATCATGGATGGTCATGTCACGGAACATGCCACCGGACACGCGCACATACTCCGCTGGCGGCGGCGATGGGTCGCGGGAGATAATCATCAGCGACTCGGGCTTGCCGATACGCCCTTCGCCCGCCAGCGTTTTCACCCGGCGAAACTGCGGGTCGTAGCGGCGGTTAAAACCGACAAACAGCGGCACCTGCTGCTGCTCCACCACCTTCAGGCAATCACGCACCCTGGCGATATCCAGATGTACCGGTTTTTCGCAGAAGATGGCTTTGCCATGTCGGGCAGCCAGTTCAATCAGGTCGGCGTGGGTATCGGTGGCAGAAGCGATCAGCACCGCGTGTACTGCCGGGTCGGCCATCGCCTCGTCGATGGTTTGCAAGCGGGCCTGATATTTATCAGACAGTGCCTGGGCATTGGCGGGGTTGGGGTCAACCACCGAATAGAGACAGGTTTCCCGATGTTCGGTGATGTTAACGGCATGAACCTGGCCGATGCGGCCAGCGCCCAGTAAAGCAATGTTAAACATGGCTGCTCCCTCGATACCGCAGGGTATCTCTGGTTGGTTGTAGGGGTTCAGGGTCTGTTCTGCTTGTTAGAGTAAAGATAATAAAACGTTTATTTCAATTTCAGTAAAACTGGAAATTATGTTTTTGCGCGCCAGCTAACATTTTGGTGACATATGAGCAAAATAGTGTTAGCAAAATCACGAAACGGCAGCCGGATCGTCAGCCCGTTGCAGAACCAGAGAAAACCCGATAACCGGCTGGAATGCGTAAAAAAGAGCCACGCTGAACCTGGCAACTGATGTGCAGATAGCACGCGCTATAGGCTGATGGACATCAGCGAAAGCACATCCTTTTCCACCATAAAAATGAAATGAATGTTTCAATGTTGACGGTTATTGCAGAGAAAGAAGTGTACCGATACCGGATTATCGAACCCCGCTTCAGTCTTTCCTAATGACACGAGTGCTCTTGAAATAAGATGAGAAAAGTACGGTAGACATGCATCATGAATACATCACAACCCGCAAAGAATAATCCACCAGTAAAAAACAACCCGAAAAATAATTAACACAAAAATAATCACACCAGAACTTAAATAATAATCACGCCACCTATGCGGACAACGCTAAAAGCACACGGCCCTCAACCCTGTATTATTTTGAGTATAAAACCGCATTCAGGGCTACCATAAATCCAAATCTGCACTATTACTTTCTTATTAGCTCCACATCATTTACCCACCATGTTTCATGGTTGCAGCCGTATCGCGCTTACTGCAACCCGAATGACGTAAAGCATAACAAGATCACTGGTAAGTTTCCGGTATAGGGGATGGCGATGTTTGGATTATCAAAAGTGCTGAATACCGAAGGAAAAAAGATTACGGCATCGAAGGTAAGCTCGCTGGAATATGATATGAATGCGATTAAGCAAAACATCGCTTATATCGAATTTTTGCCCGATGGCTCCATCCTGTACGCCAACTCACTATTTCTCGACCTGATGGGCTATACGCTGCATGATATTCAGGGTGAACATCACCGTATATTTTGTAACCCACACTACGTGACTTCAGATGCGTACTACTCATTTTGGCGGCGACTGGCGAACGGAGAATCCTTCTCTGGGGTGTTCGAACGTTATAACGAGCAACAAGAGCTGTTATTTCTGAGAGCCACCTATTTTCCGGTCAAAAACCGTCATGGCGAGGTGATTAAAGTCATTAAGCTGGCGACTAATATTACCCAAAACCATCAAAGCCTGCTGGACAAAGAATCCATCCTGTCTGCGTTACATCGGTCACTGGCGGTGATTGAGTTTACCCCAGAAGGACACATCATCTGGGCTAACGATAACTTCCTGAAAACCATGGGTTATAGTGAGGAAGAGATTACCGGCCAACATCACCGTATATTCTGCTACGACACGTTTTACCGCGAAAACCCGCACTTCTGGGACAAACTCCGGAATGGTGAGTCCTTTGTTGGCCGCTTTGAGCGCAAAACAGCACAGGGAGAGCGGGTTTGGCTGGAGGCCAGTTATAACCCGATTCTTGATGACAATGGTCATGTATACAAAATCATCAAATTTGCATCCAACATTACAACCCGTGTCGAAAATGCCAAGCGTATTGCCGATATTGCCGTGACCACGTCAGAACAGACGTCGCAAATTACCTATAACGCCAACGATGTGTTGAGAGAAACCATCAACAATTCAGAGCGGATCCTGGAGCAGGTCAAGTCAGCCTCCGAAATTGGCACCCGCTTGCATGAACATGCCCAAAACATTAGCGCCATGATCGGCACCATTGATGGTATTGCGGCACAAACCAACCTGCTGGCGCTGAATGCCGCGATTGAAGCCGCACGGGCGGGGGAATCCGGTCGGGGCTTTTCCGTGGTGGCACAAGAGGTGCGCAAACTGGCAACCTCAACCTCGACGGCAACACAACAGATAACCCATATGGTGGCGGATAATGCCAGGCTAATTGAGCAGATATACCAACAAATGGAGCAGATTAATCAGTTCCTGACTAATGAACAGGAAAAAATACAGGACCTGTCACGCGGCTTTAGCGAAATCAACAGTGGTGTGTCCGCGTTTGTCGAAGTCATTCATCGGCTGAACGTGTAATGCCTTGTTCCCGGCGGCGAGCGGAGGCGTTATTCGTCCCAGACTTCGAGTGGTTCATTAATCATATATCCGGCGATCAGCGCATCGACATGCAGTGGAAGGGTGATGGGATAGAAGGTTTCCTGCGACCTTTTTAATTCGTCCAACGGCCACCACTGATAGTGAAGGTGGTCCTCACGTTCGAACGGTTCTCTATGACGCTCGTCAATAGCTTGAGGCGCTATTTCGATTCTGGCACAGCAAATCGCCTCATGCTGCAAACGGCGTTCTCCCCGGTAGGTATAGAGGACGTCCCGTTGCCATCGCGGTGAGCTGACTGACGAGGCTGAGAGGGTAATTCCCGTTTCCTCGTAAAGTTCGCGTACCACTGCCTGAGTGATCGACTCGCCCGGTAAAACACCGCCGCCGGGCAGTTCCCAGGATTCTAAAAACGCCGGATTGCTGGCGTCTCGGGTGCTCAGGAGAAGTACACGGTTTGAACCGTCAATAAGCAATACACGCGCAGCAAATCGCTCTTTACGTCCACTGAGGTTCTTGATCGACTTCGGCATAGCTATCAATCTCATTTATTTGTCCCACAATGGGATCTTACACGGTATGTACCCAAAATAATTCGAGTTGCAGGACAAAACGTATTGCGTTTTGAACAACGCGAAGCGTTGGCCCTTCAGGGCAAGGCTCATGTGAGCCTTGTAACGCGGCAAGTGAGTGAATCCCGATGAGCTTACTCAGGTAAGTGATTCGGGTGAGCAAACGCAGCCAACACACCTGCAACTTGAAGTATGACGGGTATAGCGCGATGAAACATGCCGCTATCATGCCCGCAGTTGGGAAAACCGATAAATACACAGTCATTCTCTTCGTAAGGATCAGATATGGATTACAGCGTTCAGCATGTAGATAAACGCCATGCGGCCGGGTTCCGTCTGGTAGGGCCGTGGGAACAGACGGTGCCGCAAGGATTTGAGCGACTGATGAAATGGGTGGACGAGCACGCGGTACAACCGCTGGAATGGATTGCGGTTTATTACGGCAACCCGCAAGACACCCCGCCGGAAAAACTGACCGCGGATACCGTGGTCAGCGTGAGTGCTGATTTTCATCTGCCCGCCAGCAGCAGCGGAGCGATCACAACGGCGATCGCCGCAGGTCAGTACGCGATTGCTCGCGCGCGCGTATCCAACGACGATTTCGGTGCTTCATGGCAGGCATTTTTCGCCACATTGCTTGGCGATGGAAACACCATCGACCCAGAGCGAGCCTGTTTCGAGGTCTATCTCAATGACGGCTATAACGACGGCTACTGGGATATCGACATGCATATCCCGGTTCAGTGACACAACGCATTGATAGCAGAAATGACGTCATCACGATGATGAGCGGCGGCCCCCGCGACGTTCATCATCGCGGGGGCCGAGATGGCTAAACACCATCAGCCTTAATACTGTCGGGCTTTTGAACGCTGTAATTGCACCTCGCGCGCCGCGGCTTCAATCGCCGGGTTGTCCGCCACCTGCGCGGTGCCGGTGTTCCACCAGGCGTCGTAGCCGTGGGTCATGGTTTTCGGCAGTACTTTGATATCCAGCAGACAAGGGCCGGGATGTGCCTGCGCCTCGCGCAGCGCCTGCAATAACGATGCGTCGTCCCGCACCGTCCATGCGCGACAACCGTAGCTTTCGGCGTTGCGGGCGAAATCCACCGTCACCAGCGGGCCGGTCAGTTTACCGCTGTCATGGTCACGCCGCCGATTCTCGGTGCAGAAACTGCCCATCCCCTGGCTCATTTGCAGGTTGTTGATGCAACCGAATCCGGCGTTGTCGAACAGCAGCACGGTAATCTTGATGCCTTCCTGCACCGCGGTTTGCAGCTCGCTGTGCAGCATCAGGTAAGAACCGTCGCCCACCATCGCGTATACCGGCTGTTGCGGCGCTGCCAGCCGCGCGCCCACCGCCGCCGCGATCTCGTAGCCCATGCAGGAGTAACCGTACTCCAGATGGTAGCTGTCCGGCGTTTTCACCTGCCACAGCCGTTGCAGGTCACCGGGCAGCGACCCGGCCGCGCCCACCACGATGGCGTCGTCTTCCAGCGCGTCGTTCAGCAGCCCCAGCACCCGGGTTTGCGTCAGGCGGGTGCCGAGTGTTTCGCGGTATTCCGCCAGTTGTGCCTCCAGATGCCCGGCGATTTCCAGCCCCTGCCCGTCTTCGTCGCGCCGTTCAGACAACCGCTGACGTTCGCGTTGCCAGTCGAGGCGTGTCTGCGCGACCTCCGCCCCCCAGTCGCTGCGATAGCCCTCGGCGTCCAGCGCCTGCGCCAGTTGCGTTAACCCTTCGCGGGCGTCGGCGATCAGCGCGGTGGCATCCAGTTTGAACGCGTCGAACTCCGCTACGTTGAGCAGCAAAAACTCGACTTGCGGATGGGTAAACAGCGATTTTGAGGCAGTGGTAAAGTCGGTCAATCGGGTGCCAACGCCAATCACCAGATCCGCCTGTGCCGCCAGCCGGTTCGCAGCCTGCCCGCCGGTCACGCCAATGCCGCCCAGATTAAGCGGATGCGCCGACACCAGCGCGCCCTTGCCCGCCTGGGTTTCGCCAAACGGCAAATTAAAGCGCTCGGCAAACTGGCGGAAAGCCTCGTGTGCACCGGCATAACGCACCCCACCGCCACAAATCAACAACGGGCGACGTTTGCGCGCCAGTAGTGCCGCCGCCTGTGCCAGCCGGGCGCTATCCGGCGGACGGCGCTCCAGATGATGCACCCGCCGCTGGAAGAACGACAGCGGGTAATCCCAGGCTTCCGCCTGCACGTCCTGCGGCAGGCACAGCGTTACCGTGCCGGTATCCGCCGGGTCGGTCAGCACCCGCATGGCGTTGACAAGCGCGCTCATTAGCTGTTCCGGGCGGCTGATGCGGTCCCAGTAGCGCGACACCGGCCGCAGACAATCGTTGGTACTGATGGTGGCGTCATGATACTGCTCGATTTGCTGCAACACCGGGTCGGGCTGACGGCTGGCGAACAGATCCCCCGGCAGCAGCAACAGCGGGATGCGGTTGGCAGTGGCGGTGGCCGCCGCCGTCACCAGATTGGCGGACCCCGGCCCCACCGAGGTGGTCACCGCGTACACGCGCCGCCGCCGGTGCTGTTTGGCAAACCCCACGGCGATGTGCGCCATGCCCTGCTCGTTGCAGCCCTGATGCACCTGCAAGTGCCCGGCATCCTGCTCCAGCGCCTGCCCGATGCCGAGCACGTTGCCGTGCCCGAAGATGGTCATCACCCCGGCGAACAGCGGCGTTTCCTCGCCGTCCACCTGGAGATACTGCTGATTGAGAAACCGGACCAGCGCCTGCGCCGTGGTCATTTTCAACGTGTCCATCGTTTGCTCCCGCAAGTCAGGTGGAATTACTCCAGCGTTGGCATCACAAAACTACTGGCGTGCTGCTCCAGTCGCACACTGGCTGGCCAGCGGCTGGTGACGGTTTTCATGCGGGTGTAAAAACGCACGCCGTCGTTGCCGTGCACGTTGAGCGCGCCAAAAATGGAACGCTTCCAGCCACCGAAGCTGTGGAACGCCATCGGCACCGGGATCGGCACGTTAATCCCCACCATGCCCGCCTGCACCTCTTCGCTGAACTGGCGGGCGGTTTCACCGTCACGGGTGAAGATTGCCGTGCCGTTGCCGTACTCGTGCTGGTTGATCAGGGTCAACGCGGTCTGGTAATCCGGTACGCGCACCACCGACAGCACCGGGCCGAAAATTTCCTCCTGATAGATCTGCATCTGCGGCGTGACGTTGTCAAACAGCGTCGGGCCGACGAAATAGCCCTGCTCGTGCCCCGGCACGCGAAGTCCACGACCGTCGACCCGCAGTGTCGCGCCCTGATCGATACCGCTTTGAATATAGCCGGTAATCTTGTCGCGGTGCGCGGCCGAAATCACCGGCCCCATGTCGTTTTCTTTGCCGTCGACCAGACCGGGGCCGACGCGCATGGCCGCAATCTGCTGCTCCAGCTTGCGGCACAGCACCTCAGCGGTGTCATCACCCACCGCGACCACCACCGACAGCGCCATGCAGCGCTCACCCGCTGCGCCAAACGCCGCGCCGAGGATGGCGCTGGCGGCCATGTCCATGTCGGCGTCCGGCATCAGAATGCAGTGATTCTTGGCACCGCCCAGCGCCTGACAGCGCTTGCCATGCGCCGACGCGGTGCGATAGATGTACTCCGCCACCGGGGTCGAGCCGACAAAGCTCACCGCCTGTACACGCGGGTCGGTCAGCAGCACATCCACCGCTTCTTTATCGCCCTGCACCACGTTGAACACGCCGTCCGGCAGACCCGCCTCTTTCAGCAATTTCGCCAGCAGCAGCGACAGCGACGGGTCCTTTTCCGATGGCTTAAGCACGAAGGTGTTGCCAGTCGCCAGCGCGATCGGGAACATCCACATCGGCACCATCGCCGGGAAGTTGAACGGCGTGATCCCCACGCACACCCCCAGCGGCTGCATCAGCGAATGGCTGTCTACACCGGTGCCGACGTTAGCGGAGTGTTCGCCTTTTTGCAGGTGAGGAATGCCGCAGGCGAACTCCACCACTTCCAGCCCGCGAGTCAGTTCGCCTACGGCATCGGAATAGACTTTGCCGTGTTCTTCGGAGATCAGCCGCGCCAGCGTGCTCAGGTTCTCTTCCAGCAAGGCTTTGAAACGAAACAGGATGCGGGCACGACGCAGCGGCGAGTGTTTCGCCCAATCGGGAAACGCCGCCGCCGCCGTGCTGATGGCTTGCTTCACCTCGTCGGCGCTGCTCAGCGCCACCTGACGAATCTGTTCGCCGGTAGCCGGGTTGAACACTGGCGCGACGCGCGCGCTGTGGCTGGGCGCGATTTCGCCGTGAATGAAATTGGATACGGTTTCCATGGTTACACCTCTGCTGGGTTTTAGGGTGACAGATGGCTGATATCGGCTTACTGTATATGAAATAAAAATTCCATTTTAATAAGAAATAAAACAAATGTTGATTATTGTGATCCAGGATAGATTTTCTGGTAAATGGCAAGTAACCAGCGTTAATCCGGGTTTTTACGCGCTCCCACCAGCAAACAGCGCCCATAAAAACTGAATTATTTATTCTATTTTTCATCAAAAAAATAACAAATCGGTTTGAAATGCCGGTTCAACTCACTAGAATCGGATCAACGACATCCCGCCGGAACGACGGAGAACAACACTATGGCGATGGCGACCAGCCTCAGAGAATTACAGGAGCAGATCCGTGCGCGGTATGACAGCCTGAGCAAGCGTTTGCAGCAGGTGGCACGCTATGTGTTGGATAACACCAACAGTGTGGCATTTGACACCGTGGCGGTGATCGCCGAGCAGGCGGACGTACCGCCTTCCACGCTGATCCGCTTTGCCAATGCCTTCGATTTCAGCGGTTTCAATGAAATGAAACAGCTGTTCCGCATGAATCTGGTGGAGGAAACCGCCAGCTACGCCGACAGGGCGCGGCTGTTTCGGGAGATGGAAGACACGGTGCCGGAACGTCCGCAGGACATCCTGCACGAATTCGCCCGTTCCAACGCGCAAGCGATGCAACAACTGGCAGCACGTACCCAGCCGGAAGACCTGGAAAAAGCGGTCGAGCTGCTGGCCCAGGCTGACACCATCTACATCGTCGGGCTGCGGCGCTCGTTCAGCGTTGCCACTTATCTGTCTTACGCGCTGAGCCATCTGGAGAGCAGACCGGTGCTGGTTAACGGACTGGGCGGCATGTTCCGCGAGCAACTGTGCCGCCTGAACGCCAAAGACATCGTGGTGTCGATCAGCTTCTCGCCGTATGCACAGGAAACGGTGATGGTGAGCGAAATGGCCGCCAACGCCGGTGCACGCCAGATAGTGATCACCGACAGCCAGCTAAGCCCGCTGGCGACGCTCAGCGATGTGTGCTTTGTGGTGAAAGAAGCGCAGGTGGACGCATTCCGCTCCCAGTCGGCCACACTGTGTTTGGTGCAGTCGCTGATGGTGTCGTTGGCCTATCGTCAGGGCAACAGCCTGCGCCAGCGCGAAGAAGGCCAGAAAAGCGCCTGACCGACAACGCGTTCAGGCGAACGACGGGCGCGGCGCGGTTAATATGGAACAGGATATCCACGCTGCCGTCCGGCACCGCCAGCGTCACCGGCTGTTCCCTTGCCACCGAAAAACGATAAAAATGCGCAATCGGCGAGTTGCTGACGGCCTTTTTCAGGTAATCCTCGGCGGCATTGATCACAAACCAGGGTTGCAGCGGCTTAACCGCGAGCGACGTGACACCGGTACGCATACCCTCTCCTTACATGAGTTTCTTTCAGATGAGCAATTTCTGCGCCAGAACCCAAGAAAGACCCGCGACAGCGGCCGGAAAACAGCCCCGCCTTGCGTAAAGCCGATCATGAAGCCTGGTTAGGTGGGGCGACTTAACTGACAAGCATTACCGCCTTGCGGCATGAAGTGGTACTCTTGCAACAACAGATCAAATGACGTCTTATCTGGCGCCAGACAGTACAACGATCCATAACGGAAAGAGTGATATGAGTAAAATTCGGGTTGGCGTGGTTTTTGGTGGTAAATCCTCTGAGCACGAAGTGTCACTGCAGTCCGCAAAAAATATTGTGGATGCCATTGATAAAACGCGGTTCGATGTGGTGTTGTTGGGCATCGACAAGCAAGGGGAATGGCACGTCAACGATGCTTCCAACTATCTGCTTAACGCCGATAACCCGGCGCTGATCGCCCTGAACCGCTCCAGTCAAAACGTGGCGCTGATCCCAGGCCAAACCCATCATCAGCTGATCGATACCGCCAGCGCCAGCGCACTGTCGCAGATTGACGTCATTTTCCCGATCGTTCATGGCACGCTGGGCGAAGACGGTTCGCTGCAAGGGTTGTTGCGTATGGCAAACATTCCGTTTGTCGGTAGCAGCGTGCTGGGGTCTGCCGTCAGTATGGACAAAGACGTCACCAAACGCTTGCTGCGCGACACCGGCCTGCAAATAGCGCCGTTTATCACCCTGACCCGCGCCAACCGCGCGCGCCATCCTTATGCCAGCGTGACCGAGCAATTGGGACTGCCGCTGTTTGTTAAACCGGCCAATCAGGGGTCGTCCGTCGGCGTCAGCAAGGTGCGCAATCAGGCAGAATTTGAGCGGGCGGTGGCGTTGGCATTCCGCTACGACCATAAAGTGCTGGTGGAGTCGGCGATTGTCGGCCGTGAAATCGAATGCGCGGTGCTGGGCAACGACTATCCGAAAGCCAGCCTCTGTGGCGAAATCGTGCTGCACGACGAGTTCTACTCTTACGACACCAAATACATCAACGAAGATGGCGCTGCGGTAGCGATTCCGGCGGCGATGGACGACGAAGTGCACCAGCATATCCGCGATGTCGCCCTGCGGGCTTTCCAGGCGCTGGACTGCCAGGGCATGGCGCGGGTAGACGTGTTTCTGACACCGGATAATCAGGTCATCGTCAATGAAGTCAACACCCTGCCCGGTTTCACCAACATCAGTATGTACCCGAAACTGTGGGAAGCCAGCGGCCTCGGCTACACCAGCCTGATCACCCAGTTGATTGAACTGGCGCTGGAGCGCCACGCGCAGGACAGCAACCTACAAAGCTCGGTGCGCGAATGATAGATGCGCTCCGGTGCGCGCGCGGCGCATACCGGAGCGTGTTACTCAGATGCGGCAGAGGGCCGAGAAAGGATCAACCGTCATGGACGGCTGGAAGTCGATCACTTCATAGTTAGCCACCGCCTGAAATGGATCCTGTTTTAGAAAATCTTCCAGTGCTTCCCGTTCGATACTCTTGGCCAGAATCACCCCCCCGGTACGCGGATTTTTGCGCCCAGATGCCACAAACACGCCTTGTTCATATCCCCGTTTCAGCCAGGTCACATGTCGTTCCAGCAAGTTTTCCACGTCATCCAGCG
Source organism: Dickeya undicola (assembly GCF_000784735.1). GTDB lineage: Bacteria > Pseudomonadota > Gammaproteobacteria > Enterobacterales > Enterobacteriaceae > Dickeya > Dickeya undicola. The sequence continues at coordinate 32,680 of NZ_JSYG01000030.1, read as the reverse complement.
GCGCGTTGTATGTCAGATTGATGATATACATGGTTATTCTCTTCGTTATAAGTCGGCATTCGGCCAGCGCCCTTGCTGCAACACCACCCGGTAACCGTCGGGATCACGGAAAGTTTTGCCCTGCCGCTCCCAGTAAGGATTAAATGACGCCACTACGCTGAATCCGGCCTGCACCATGCGATCGCAGGACGTCTGCCACTCCTCATGATCGGAAATGTACAGCACCAGTAAATCGTCTTCCGTCGGCGCTGGCATGACCGGATGAGTATGACAAACGGTAAACTCAAGGTGCCAGGCCAGCCCCCGCCGACCCAGCATAACACCACTGAAGCCGTCGTGTTGCGCAAACGAGCTTAATTTCTGCAACCCCAGTCCATCACCATACATCCGCTCGCTTCGCTGTAGGTCCGTTACTGGTCGTGCCACGCGTAATGTGGTCATGCGTTACTCCTTTTTATGACTAAAGCGTCTTGTCTTGAAGAAAAACTCATATCACGGTTCGCCGGAACCGGCCACCTATCCTGCGTCTAAAAAACTCATTGCAGACCTTCAGATAAAGGCTGTATATTTAGCCAGTATTTTTCATGGAGATGCAGCTAATGTACGTAGAGTTGGTTTACGATAAAAGAAACGTGAGCGGGTTACCCAACGCGGCGGAGCAGATTAAAAACGAACTCGCCAAACGCATTCATCGGGTATTTCCAGACGCGGAAATCAAGATAAAACCGATGCAGGCCAACGCCATCAATTCCAACGCCAGCAAACAGGACAAATCCACCATTAACCGGATTATCGAAGAGATGTTTAACGAAGCCGACGAATGGCTAACTCCGGAATAACCGCAGCCCGGCCGGTTTCGCTCGCAGCCCAGCTTCGCCACAGCAAACACCATCATGACCTGCTAACCGGATGATTGCCGGGCATATCTGACCGGCATTGACGTCCTGGCATTGGCTCTCCGACAGCTCACAGACAGCTCACAGACAGCTCACAGACAGCCAACCGTCGCTGAACCTGCCAAAGACGGCAACATTGTTATACCACCCTGCCACCTGACTGATAAGTTAATCAGCTGTATTTAAAAACAAAAAAAACTATTCTCACTATCTCTTGTCGGCTCATCTTCCACAAATTCGTGAGCGGTATAACAGATAACAGTAAACGTAATTGGCATAAGAAATTCCGCAATAGTCACCCGCTCAACGAACCACAACAATAAGCGGGAACAAAGCAAACGCTGCTTTTATCCATCATCGGAGTTTCCAATGACTAACAATAACAAGTTGAGCACAGCGGAAAAAATCGGTTTCGGCATGGGAGACGCGGCCTGTGGCATCGTCTACTCCTCTGTCACCATGTTCCTGACCTATTTTTATACCGATATTTATGGCATTTCCGCGGCGGCGGTAGGGATAATGTTTCTGGTAACCCGCGTACTGGACGCCGTTATCGACCCTATGATCGGCTTACTGGCTGACCGCACCCGTACCCGCTGGGGACATTTTCGTCCCTGGCTGATCTGGTTCGCGGTCCCTTACGCCGTCATTGCCGTACTGACCTACACCACGCCGGAACTGACCGGCTCCGGGAAGCTGATCTACGCCTACATCACCTACACCCTGTTGATGATGTTCTACACCTTTATCAATATTCCATACTGTTCACTCGGCGGTGTCATCACCACCGACGAAAAAGACCGGCTTTCCGCCCAGTCTTACCGCTTTACTATCTCTTCCGCCGCCGGGCTGCTGGTGTCAGTGGGAACGCTATGGCTGGTGGATTGGATCGGCCGCGGCGACAAGCAGCTCGGTTACCAGGGCACGATGGCGGTGATGGGTGTATTGGCCGTCATCATGCTGATTTTCTGTTTTTTCACTACGCAGGAGCGCATCAATCCACAGGTGGAGACGGACCAGAATGTCTGGAGTGATGTGAAAAATCTACTGAGTAACGACCAGTGGCGCATCGTTGCCGTCATTACCTTTTTTTCCAGTATGGCGGGCGTGATGCGTGGTGCTGCCACGCTGTACTACGCCACCTACCTGATGATCGACCCGGCACATACCGGTGCTGTCGGCACGGCGATGAAAAGCGCATTTATCACCACCAGCGTGGTCGGCACCATTATCGGTGCCATGCTGGCCGGTTATTTCGCTAAACGCTACCGCAGCCTTAGCCTGTTTAAAAACATCAACCTGCTGCTGGTTGCTACCGGTGTCGTGCTGTTTTTTGTGCCGCCCACCTGGCTGGCGGTAGTTTTTCCGCTCTATTTCCTGATTGGTTTCTTCCACCAGATGTATCAACCGTTTAAATGGAACATGATGGCGAATGCCGCCGACTACGGTGAATGGAAAACCGGCCGCCGCATCACCGGCCTGTCTTTCTCCGGCAACCTGTTCGCGCTCAAGCTGGGCATGGCGGTAGCAGGCGCGCTGGTCGGGTTCGCCCTGGGTTGGTTCGGCTATGTGGCGGGGTCACCCACCCAGACGTCGCTTGCCACCACCGGCATCATTGGCCTGCTGAGTATCGGCCCGTCGCTGTCCTATCTGGTTCTGTACTGGTTAACCCGTTTCTATAAACTGGATGACAAGACTATGGAGCAAATCCAGGCTGACCTCGCACAACGCCATGCTGCACAGCAAGCTGCACCCACGCAGGACGACAGCGTTACCCCCCACCTGACCCCGCGTGGCGCGGCCTGACCGTAAAGGAGACAAGTACGTGGAACCTTCATTAAGGATATCCCCCTGGAACCCGGATCGGGGTAACGGCCGTTACCGCAACCCCATTCTGTTCGCCGACTATTCCGACCCGGATATCGTGCGGGTAGGCGATGATGTTTACCTGGTGTCGTCCAGCTTTAACCACATGCCAGCGCTGCCGATTCTGCATTCGCGGGATCTGGTGAACTGGACGCTGATCAACCATGTATTTGCACGTTTCGACCTGCCGGGCTACGAGACATTCCAGCCAGGAAAAGGCGTTTGGGCCCCCAGCATCCGCTATCACGCAGGGAAATTCTGGGTGTTTTTCAGCACGCCGGACGAAGGGATCTTCATGTGCCAGACCGACGATCCGCGCGGTGAGTGGAGCGCACCGCATTGCGTGAAAGCAGCCAAAGGCTGGATCGACCCTTGCCCATTCTGGGACGACGACGGCAACGCCTGGTTGGTTCACGCTTTTGCTTTCAGCCGCAGTGGGCGCAAGCACCAGCTTCAACTGTGCCGGATGAGCAGCGACGGCCGTCAGCTACTGGATGAAGGCCGGATTATTGTCGACGGCACCGCCAGTCAGCCGACGCTGGAAGGCCCGAAACTCTACAAGCGAAATGGCTGGTACTACATTTTTGCCCCGGCAGGCGGTGTCCCCACCGGCTGGCAAACCGTGCTGCGTGCCGCATCACTACAGGGGCCGTGGCAAGAACGCGTTGTGTTGCATCAAGGGACTTCCGCCGTTAACGGCCCCCATCAGGGGGGCTGGGTTGAACTGGAAAACGGCGAAAGCTGGTTCGTGCATTTTCAGGACTGCCACGCCTACGGCCGCGTCGTGCACCTGCAACCAATGCAATGGCGGGATGACTGGCCGCTCATCGGCAACCAGCCGATTGACGGCGCGCCGGGTGAACCGGTGGCCGAAGCGCTAAAACCCACCGTCAAGGAAGACATCGCCTGCTCGCAACCGGCAACGTCCGATGATTTCACCGGCGCTCGCCTCGGTCTGCAATGGCAATGGCAGGCCAACCCCGATGCAGGCTGGTATGAACTGTGCCAGCCAGGGCTGCGGCTGTTTTGCCAGCCGATGCCACTGCGTCAGGACATACCTTCCTGGTACGACGTTCCCAACCTGTTGATGCAGAAATTCCCGGCCGAAACCTTTGTCGTTACCACCCGGCTGCACGCGATGTTGCAAAACGTCGGCGACCGCTGTGGGCTTACCGTTTATGGTGAGCGCTTCGCGTTTCTGGGGCTGGAAAAAACGGCAAACGGCGTCGTGCTGACAAGCAGCTATGGCTGGATGACCGACACGCAGGAACTACGCCAGTACACCGGCGCGATATTGCCTTTTGAAGCGTCTCGAACACTGGAACTGCGGGTGACGGTGCTACCGAACGCGCGCTGCCAATTCGCGTGGCGCACGACTGACGGTGATTTTACCCCAGTCGGGGAGCCTTTCGCCGCCGGGCCGGGGAAATGGGTCGGTGCCAAAGTCGGGTTGTATGCATTGTCACAGCCTTCCTCTCTCAGCCGGGGAAGCGTTGACATCGATTTCTTCCATGTCACGCCTTAAATCATACCGTGGCGAATCCGTATCTTCTGCGTTGAAAACAAGGTACGGATTCCCCCGGCGTATGGCGGGTGATACGGGTCACGGGTAATAGTCGATTTTGGTGGTGTGGGTCAGCGTGCTAACCGTCTGTGCGGCCCCCTTGCCCACGGATACCAGCACCTGACACTGGCGCGGGTTGGCGTGCTGGTCATACTGGCAACTGGTGCGGGTCACGCTGACCTGCTCGTTGTTTTCCGTCACGATAACCGTTGCATCGAGCCGCTTTTTAGCCGGTGCATCGTTTTGCATCACCACTGTGCTCACCTTGCCGCTCTGTGGCGAAACAAACGTCATGCTGACCGGAAAACCTTCATCATCATACTGATACGCCGCCAGCGGAGTCGGCTGGTCACGGTAAATTACCTCGGTAATAAAGTGCTGGTCGTTCGAGCGGTAGCTTAGGCGGCCGTCGGTAGTCTTTGCCAACTGGCAGAGATCCGTCAGTTCAAACAGCGCCTGATGTTCACTCTTGTCGACCAGCTTTTTCCCGTCTCGCACCAGATCCAGGTCAAGGTTCATCGAAGGTTGATACGTGCGTAACGCAGCAAGGCATCCGTCTGCATCAAACTCGCCTTCGACATAGGCGGTCACCTTGCCTGCTTCATCGGTCTGAGTTTGTGTAAAGTGTTTCACTTTTCCCCGTAATGCATCAAAACCGAAAATATTGGAAAGCCCGGCCAGCACCGGGTTGACCGGCTCTGCGGCCGATTTCAGGTCACACCCGGTCAGTAATACCGAGCCCGCCAGCAGCGTGGCGCGTAGTTTCATAGTCCTTATCCTGGATACCTGTTGAATCGCGCCAGTTTACGCCAATTCATAAAAAGAGGATAAAGATAAGCACGGGTTGCAACAGGGGCATCAGGAATGGGAAATGACGTACTGACTATCGTGGCAATTGGTGGGGTGCTGGCACTCGGAGCCATGTCACCGGGGCAAAGCTTTATTTTGGTGGCAAGCACCGCCCTGGGTTCATCCCGGCGTAATGGGCTTGCCGTTTCGCTGGGTATGGGGGTTGGCGCAGCCATCTTCGCGCTGATAGCGTTGCTGGGTCTGCAATCGCTGTTGCTGGCGGTGCCCTGGCTGTATCAGGCGCTGAAAACCATCGGCGGAATTTACCTGCTCTATCTGGCGTACAAACTGTTTCGCGCCAAACCGGGCGGCGTGGCACCGAGTTCGCATCACAACGCAACCCCGCATCAGGGGCGAGCCTTCCGGCAAGGGCTGTTAACGCAACTCAGTAACCCTAATACCGCGCTGGTATTCGGCGGGGTGTTCGCCGCGTTGCTCAGCCAGCACATTGCTCGCTGGATGTACGCGGCGCTGCCGCTGCTGGCATTTGTGATCGATTTTCTGTGGTACGCACTGGTGGCGCTGCTGCTTTCCTCCAGCAGGCCGCGCAGCGTCTACCTGCGATTCAGGACGCTGTTTGATCGCCTCAGCGGCACCGTGATGGCGGTATTAGGTCTTCGTTTGCTGCTACAGAAATAAAACAGACCGTGAGAAGGCGGCCGAACCTCGCCCTCATTGCGAGACTCGGCCAACACGTGAGATAACCGGCCCTACGTTAGGAATCGGTAACGTGAGAAATAGGTAACATTAGAAATAGGTAGGCAGCGTTTCCACCACGTTTAGCTGTTCATCCACCAGCGTGACATAGCGCCATTTGTCAAAGGTCAGACACGGGTGCGACGCGCCAAACGCGATGACATCCCCCACCTGCAAGCCGTGGTCCGCGGGAATACGCATAAACGCATGTTGGTCCATCATCGCTGTTACAGAAAAACCGTCATCCAGCGGCACCGGTTCGCACGATTGACGGCTGATGCCGTAGGCGCGCAGCGGCACCGGTAGCCCGGCGTCAAACGCCACATCACGTTTGCCCAGCGCCACAATCGCGCACCCCGGCTCCGGCAGCGACTGCACATGAGCCCAAACCTCCATCGCAGGCAACAGCGCGCCATCCAGCTCCGGATGTCGGTGCAACAGCGCTGCCTGCGAGGTTTTGTACAAACCGTGGTCATGCACCAGATAACACCCCGGCCGCAGCAACGGCTGAAACTGCCCGACTGCCTGCAAGCGCTGGAATTCACTGGCGATTAGGTCATACCAGGCGGACCCGGACGCGGTAACGTATGGCCTGGCGACCCCGAATCGCCCTTGCGCGTTGAGCTCAACCGCTGTTTCCACCAGATGACGGGCAAATTGACGGATCGCCGCCGTCGCCTGCTCGCCGTGGATCACCCCTTCATAACCCTCAATGCCGCTGAGTACCAGCGCAGGTTGAGCGGCAATTTCCGCCAGCACCGCCGCGGTCTGTTCCGGGGTACGGCAACCACAACGCCCGCCGGGCACCCCCAGTTCCAGCATAACGTGCAGCCGTACCCCTTCGGCGGCAAAAAACTCGCCCAGTTGCCGCACGTTATCCGGGCTATCCACCAGGCAATGAAACTCCCCGTCGCCATCCTTCAGCAGCCGGGCAATCAACGCCATGTTAGCCGCGCCGACCAATTGGTTCGCCATCAGAATACGCCGCACACCATGTTGCCAGGCGACCGCGCACTGAACCGCCGTCGCCAGCGTGATGCCCCAGGCACCCGCTGCCAGTTGCCGCTGAAACAGCCCCGGCGTCATGGTGGTTTTGCCATGCGGTGCCAGTTGCGCGCCGTGCTGTTCGGCATAGTGCTGCATCCACAGCAAATTATGTTGCAGTTCGCGCTGGTGCAGCACCAGCGCAGGCAGTGATACCCCGTTCAGCAAGTGATTGCCGCTAACCGGTACGCCTTTTTCCACCCGCCCGTGAATGGACTCACTCATAGCACACTCCCTCTGATGTCACTGCCCGGACACGCGCGCTTCCATCTCGCGGGCGCATGTCAGCAGTACATCCCGATAATGTTCATAATGGGTATACGCATCACCGCGTGGTGCCACGATACAAAAAGTGGCGACACAGCGACGTGCTGAATAAATACCGGCGGCAAAACAGTGGGTATAGGTATCCGCGATGCTGTCGAACGAAAAGAAACCGCTCTGCCGTGCCTGATGGATCTCAGCCAGATAGTCCGCTGTTGGCAACCACTCGCCATTCGGCAGCCGAAAATCATCCGGCGGGATAAACGCCAGAATCTCATCGTCGCTCAGATGGCCGACCAACAGCCGCCCCGACGCCGTCCAGGGGATCGGTGTGTCTTGCCCCACTTCGGCAGAGATACGAAACGCCCGTTCCCCTTCGCGCATTAGCGCCACGTTGTATTTATTCCCGTTGAGCAGGCACATCTGCGCCGTTTCGCCGGTCTTCGCTACGATCTGCTGCAAAAAACGGTCCGATTCGCGGGAAAAATCAAAGTGACTTAAATGTGCCTGCCCGAGGAAATAGAGCTCCCGCCCCAGATACACCATGCCGTCATTGCCCACCGCTTCCAGAAGCCGACGCTCCTGCAACAATGCCACCATCTCGTACACCGTCGATTTCGGGGCATTGATCCCCTTGGCGATATCGTTGGGCCGCATCGGCTGACGCTGCTGTTTCAGGAAATCGAGGATATCGAACGCCCGGTCGATTCCCCTGGCCCGGCGTCGGATGTCGGGTGCTGTCATTGCGGAGCTCCTTACCCCAAATCGTTGTTCTGCATTATGTCGTTATGCTGCGAAAAACCACCGCGCCGCCGCATTCGGCTATTTTGCCTTACGCATTCGGCTATTTTGCCTTACGCATTCGGCTATTTTGCCTTACGCATTCGGCTATTTCGCCTTATAAGCCACGCAGTCCACTTCGACTTTACAATCTACCATCATACTGGACTGAACACAGGCGCGAGCTGGAGCCGCCGCGCCGAAATACTCGCTGAATACGCGGTTAAAACTCCAGAAATCACGCGGGTCATCCAGCCAGACACCCACCCTGACCACGTGTTCCAGCCCATATCCAGCTTCATGCAAAATAGCGACCAGGTTCTGAATCGCCTGATGAGACTGGGCGATAATCCCGCCGTCGATAATCTCACCGTGTTCCATTGCCACCTGGCCGGACACATACAACCAGCCGTCAGCCTCTACTGCCCGAGCGAACGGCAACGGCTGGCCCCCTGCGCCTTTCTCCCCGGCACCATAACGGATAATACTCATGTCGCACTCCTTAAATTATGCGTGTTCAAAAATGGATATCTGTTCAAATATGCGAATGCTTCAGGAACTCGGCTAAACGCGGCGACGCCGGGTGATGAAATAGCTGTTCCGGTGTCCCCTGTTCTTCAATCCGCCCCTGATTCATGAAAATGATGCGATCTGACACCTCGTAAGCGAAACGCATCTCGTGAGTGACCAGCAACATAGTCATGCCGTCTTCAGCCAGGCTTTTCACCACCGCCAGCACTTCTCCCACCAGTTCCGGGTCCAGGGCCGAGGTTACTTCGTCAAACAGCATCAGGCTGGGGTTCATGGCGATGGCACGCGCAATGGCAACGCGCTGCTGCTGACCGCCGGACAACTGCCCCGGCCGATGATGTCGCCGCGCCAGTAGCCCAACCCGCTCCAGCCAGCGTTCAGCAATAGCGATAGCATCGTCTTTCGGCAGGCGTTTTACCTTCAGCAGCCCCAGTGTCACGTTTTCCAGTGCCGTCAAATGCGGGAACAGGTTGAACTGTTGAAAGGCCATTCCGGTCATGGCGCGGTGTTGCGCGATGACCCGGTCCGGATGGCGCAGGCGTTGTTCGTTACGGTGGTAGTAACCGATGGGCTGATCGTTGAGCCGGATTTCGCCAGTCTGAAACTCTTCCAACAGGTTGACGCAACGTAGCAGTGTGGTTTTTCCCGAACCGCTGGAGCCAATCAGCGTCACCACATCGCCTTTGTGCATGGTCAGTTCCACGCCTTTGAGCACCTCGACCTCGCCGTAACGTTTGTGCAGGTCGGTGATGCGCAGCAGCGGCTGCGAGGCGGTTAGGGTATCCGTGTGACTCATGGCAACCTCACTCGTTTTTCCAGATAGCGCCCCACGCACTCGATGGAAAAGTTGATGATAAAAAACAGCAGCCCGGCAAAGGCGTAGAACTGCAGCGTCATAAAGGTGCGGGCAATCACCTGCTGTGAACTCAGCAGCAAATCCGCCACGCCAATCACCGACAGCAGCGTCGAGGCTTTGACGATTTCCGCCGCCGAATTCACCCAGGTCGGCAGGATTTGCCGCAACGCCTGCGGCAGTTGCACGTAACGCAGGTCCTGCCAGAAAGTCAGGCCGATAGCTTTGGCCGCCTCGCTTTGTCCTTTTGGCACCGCCTGTAGCGCGCCGCGGATGATCTCCGCCACGTGTGAACTGCAAAACAACGCCAAAGCCAGCACCCCGGCCTCAAATGCGCCGATAGACCACCCCAGCGCCGGTGCGATATAAAAACAGGCCAGCACCAGAACCAGCACCGGTGTGCCGCGTATCACGTCAATGTAAAAACGAAACAACCACCGCAAGGTGCGCTGACCGAAAGTCATCGCCAGCCCAACCCATGCCCCGGCCACACTGCCCGCCAGAATCGCCAGCAGCGAACTACTGAGCGTGACCAGAAACCCCTGGGCCAGCGTCGATTTCGCCTGCCACAGTTGATACCACCAGCTAAAAGGATCGTTCATGATGATTTCTCCTGATGCGCCAGTGACAGGCGCTTCTCCAGTAGCCGCAGCACACTGGCGATCAGATAACAACTCACGATGTACAGCAGGCTGGTCACCAGCCAGGTTTCAATCACCCGGTAGCTTTCCAGATTGATTTTGCGCGCATAGAACGTGAGTTCCGGCACCGCGATGGCGGCAGCCAGCGAGGTGTCCTTGAACAGGGAGATGAAGTTGTTGCCCAGCGACGGCAGTACGTTGCGAAACATCACCGGGATGATGATCCAGCGTTTGATTTGCCACTCCGTTAGCCCAATGGCCTGCCCGGCCTCACGCTGACCCGCCGGAATGTTAAGTAGCCCGGCCCGGAACACTTCGGTGAGATAGGCACCGGCGTAGAAAGATAACGTAACAATAAATGATCCTATCTGGTCGAGCATGATGCCGATGCCTGGCAGCGCAAAGTAAACCAGCAGGATCAAAATTAGGATCGGTAGGTTGCGCACCACGGTGACATAGCCCAATGACAGCCAACGCCATCCGCGGTGGCGGGATAACGAACCGAACGCCGCCAGCAGCCCCAGCACACATCCCAGCAGAATCGACACCAGCGACAGCGCTAGCCCCAGCCACAACCCGGATAACAGCACATCCAGGTTTTGCCAGACCGGCGTGAAATTCAGTTGATAATTCATCGCATTACCTCAGCACCGGGCGTTGACCACGCCCGGTGCCGCTCCCTCATTTGTATTCCACCGGAAAACCGATTGCCGGTGACGGCAGCGTGACGCCAAACCATTTCTTATAGGCGGCGGCGTAGTCACCGAAATCCACCCCGCTCATGGCTTCATGCAAGGCGGTATTGATGTAATTCAGCCATTCCTGATCACCCCGTTTCAGCGCGCAGGAGTAGGTTTGTGGGCTCCAGGCATAATCCGGCGAGTGGTAACGCCCAGGGGTTTGCACCATCAGCCAGCGCGCCGAAGACTGGTCGGTAGCAACCGCATCAGCCCGGCCGGAGTTCAGCGCCTGATACATCAAGTCAACACTGTCGTACTGCGACACCGTGGCCTTGGGCAGCGCCTGATGCACCAATTGTTCGGCATACACGTTTTGCAGCACCGCCACCCGCAGCGACGTACCAGCGGCGTTCATGTCATCCAGTTGCTGATATTTGCTGTTAGCCAGCAGCAGCAACGCCACCCCTTCACGGTAATAGGGAATGGTAAACGCCACCTGCTGGGCTCGCTGGGCGGTAACCGTCATCGCCTGACAGGTCAAATCCACCTTGTCGGTCAGCAGGTTGGGAATACGGGCGTCGGACGATTGCTGCACGAACTGCACCTTGTTCGGATCATTGAACAACCCTTTGGCAAGAATGCGCGCCACATCGATATCAAAGCCCTGCAACTGACCATCCGCACCCTGAAATCCCCAGGGAGCGTTGGTGCTGCCGGTGCCGACAACCACGTACCCGCGTTTGAGTACATCCTCCAGTTTGGCTGCCTGACCGGACAAGGCATACGCCATCAGCATCAGACCGCCGAGCGCACAACCCGCCTGTTTTTTGATTTTCCCTGACCGTTTGCTGGTTTTCCCTGAAAATGCAGTCTTGTTCATATTGCCACCATTTTACGTTATAACGGAATTGTTTTCGTAACAATGGAATAAATGCAGTAACGGTGCCAATCTGACGACCTGGTGAGAAAAAAACCTATCTGGCTGAAAATAAAACAGTAAAAGAGGATCGATGGCATCAAGCCACGATCCTGTGTCAGGTGGAATGAGATCCTGCGTGCACCAAATTTACTCAGCGTGCACAAGAAAGAAGCAACGGGTTAGGCAGAAAAGTGAACGGAGGCGATGTCCATCATATACACGGCAACAGTTTCCTGCCGTTGGTGAGAGGCCAGGAACACATGGCGCATCCCCAACGAGTGAAAACCACATTTAAGCAGCACCCGGCCGGACGCTACATTTTGTGGCAGATGACAACCGTAGATTTTTTCGATCCCCAGTTGATTGAACGCAAACTGGCACAGCGCCCGGCTGGCCTCGGTACTAAACCCGTGATGCCGGAAATCCGCTCCCAGCCAGTAGCCGATTTCCGGTTGTGCGGTTTCCAGCGAAACCAGCGAAATCGAACCGATGATTTGCTGGCTGCGGGACAAGCAAATGGCGTAAACCACACCTTTGCGTTGTTCCCAGTTCTCCTGCATCCCGGCAATCCAGTTTTCCACCGTTTCACGCGGGCAGGGGTAAGGAATCAGCAGGGTCATGGCAGAAATATCGGGATCACCGTTTAACAGCGCGCAGACGTCGGTGACATCCTGCGCCAACAACGGCCGCAGCACGAGATGCTCGGTAGTCAGGATAGGTTGCTGCATCGGGGTTCTCCTCATCAGTCACGTCCCGGCAATCGATAACGATGCTCATGGGCGCTCTGTTAGGTGGCGTGTTGCGAAGAACGGTTCCGGGCGGTACTGATATCAACCACCCGTTGCCCGAACACCACCTGAGGTGAACGTCAAGAATACAGGCTATTCGCTGCCTGCTCGCTTTCCTCGCGGGAGAATCCCCCGTAAGTCATGGCGGAGATAAACGCAGCGCGGTCAGTGGTGGGGTAAACCTTTTCATGCAGGATTAATCGCCCGACTTCCTCTGCGGTTAACTGTGGAAACTGCTCATGAATCCCCCCCACGACATCCCAACTGGCGTAACCCAAGATGCGGATGATCCCCGCTATCTCCAGCGGTGAGGTTTCATCCTGATAGGTGGAATGAATCACATCGGCAATCAGTTTCGAGGTCAGCACATTGACTTTGGACACATCGCTGTAACGGCTGCCCAGAGATTGAACAATATGATTGATGGCTTCTTCCGGTCCGTAGCCTCTTTCACGGATTCTGGCTAATACCGATACCATTTTGTCTCTCAGATCGATAAACATAGTGCTGTTCCTTCGTCAACGTCGATAATCCCCGAAGAACGCGAAGCATTTCCCTGAGATATGAACAGATTTCCTTAACGATCGCGTCTGGGCCTTTTCTTCCAGTCTGCCGCTAATGCCCTGTCAGGCGTTTCGGTGCTTTACTTTCAGCATAGGCGCAGATACCTATCCTTCCACTTGCCCCGTCACGCTTTGTGGGCAACCGCCGAAATTTTCGGCTAATGTCCGACGGCGGTAATCAGTCCGCCCCATTGCGGCGAACTGGGCGTGCTACAGATGCAATACCCTAACTAGATTAACGATACATTAACATTATTTTTTTCCAGACAGACGATGCCCCCCAAACTCAGGGTAAAAACATAAAGGAGTCTTCTGGTTCACGCGGTATCCGCCCACGCAATTGCCATACACACCTTGAAACAACTCCGTGGGCTATAATCGGTCAAAAACACTCGCCGGATAGCGATAATAGCCGCCACGCAGGGACATCGTTCAGCAACAAAGAAGGTTAAGTCATGATCACCACCGACGGTAATAACGCGGTCGCTTCGGTCGCCTGGCGAACCAATGAAGTTATCGCTATCTACCCCATCACGCCCAGTTCCACTATGGCCGAACAAGCCGCCGCCTGGTCGAGCGACGAACGCAAGAATATCTGGGGAGATACGCCTCGGGTGGTTGAAATGCAGTCCGAAGCGGGGGCCATCGCCACCGTGCACGGTGCATTGCAGACCGGTGCGCTGTCCACGACCTTTACGTCCTCGCAGGGCCTGTTGCTGATGATCCCGACGCTGTACAAACTGGCCGGTCAGTTGACGCCGTTTGTGCTGCACGTCGCCGCCCGTACCGTGGCGACCCATGCGTTATCCATTTTCTGCGACCATTCGGACGTGATGGCGGTGCGCCAGACCGGTTGCGCTATGCTGTGCGCCAGCAATGTGCAGGAAGCGCAGGACTTCGCGCTGATTTCCCAGATGGCGAGCCTCAACAGCCGCCTGCCGTTTATTCATTTCTTTGACGGCTTTCGCACCTCGCACGAAATCAACAAAATCGAGCCACTGAGCGACGCGCAATTGCACGCCCTGCTGCCGCAGGCGGCGATTAATGCGCACCGTGAGCGGGCGCTTACTCCTGAACGTCCGGTGATTCGCGGCACCGCCTCCAACCCGGATACCTTCTTCCAGGCGCGAGAAGCCACCAACCCGTGGTACAACGCGGCATTCGGTCACGTGGAACAGGCGATGAACGACTTCGCCCACGAAACCGGCCGTCAGTACCAGCCGTTCGAGTATTACGGCCATCCGGACGCCACCCGCGTTATCGTGATGATGGGCTCCGGCGTCGGCACCTGCGAAGAGGTGGTCGACACCCTGCTGACGCGCGGCGAGAAAGTCGGCGTGGTGAAGGTTCGGCTGTACCGGCCGTTCTCCGCGCAACATCTGCTGGCGGCGATTCCGCACAGCGCGCAGTCCATCGCGGTGCTGGACCGCACCAAAGAGCCTGGCGCGCAGGCTGAACCGCTGTATCTGGACGTAATGACCGCGCTGGCGGAGGCGTTCTCCCGAGGTGAGCGCCCACTTATGCCGAAGGTGATCGGCGGCCGCTACGGTCTGTCTTCGAAAGAATTCACCCCGCAGTGCGTCGAGGCGACGTATAAAGAGTTAGCGCTTACCAACCCCAGACCGCGTTTTACCGTCGGTATTTATGACGATATCACCCACCTGTCGCTACCGCTGTCCGATCAACCGATGCCGACGCAGGCATCGCTGGAAGCGCTGTTCTACGGGCTGGGCAGCGACGGCACCGTGTCCGCCGCCAAAAACTCGATCAAAATCGTCGGTAATTCGACCCCGCTGTTCGTACAGGGCTATTTCGTTTACGACTCCAAAAAAGCCGGTAGTCTGACGGTTTCCCACATGCGCGTCGGCCCGCACCCGATTCATTCCGCCTACCTGATTGAACAGGCGGATTTCGTGGCCTGCCACCAATGGCAGTTCATCGACAAATACAGCATGGTGGAGCGCCTGAAACCGGGCGGCCTCTTCCTGATCAACACGCCTTACCGCGCCGATGACCTGTGGCACCGGCTGCCGCAGGAAGTACAGGCCGGGCTGAACCAGCGTCAGGCGCGGGTGTTCTGCATCAATGCAGCGAAAATCGCCCGCGAATGTCAGTTGGGCGCACGCATCAACACCGTGATGCAGATGGCATTCTTCCACCTGACGCAAATCCTGCCGGGTGGTGACGCGCTCGACAAACTGCGCGCCGCCATCGCCAGCAGCTACGGCAGCAAAGGCCAGGAGCTGGTGGAACGCAACTGGCGCGCGCTGGACGCGACGCTGGCCGCACTGGAAGCGGTAGCGCTGGAGCCGGTGAATCCGGACAGCCCATGCCGCCCGCCAGTGGTGTCCGACGCCGCGCCCGATTTCGTCAAAACCGTCACCGCCGCGATGCTGGCCGGGCTGGGCGACAGCCTGCCGGTGTCCGCCCTGCCGCCGGACGGCACCTGGCCGGTCGGCACCACCCAGTGGGAAAAGCGCAACATCGCCGAAGAGGTTCCGTTGTGGAAAGCAGAGCTTTGTACCCAGTGTAACCACTGTGTGGCGGCCTGCCCGCACTCCGCTATCCGCGCCAAAGTGGTGCCCGCCGACGCGATGGCCGACGCCCCGGCATCATTGCAGTCGCTGGACGTAAAAGCCCGCGACATGCGCGGCCAGAAATATGTATTGCAGGTCGCGCCGGAAGATTGCACCGGCTGTAACCTGTGCGTGGAAGTGTGCCCGGCCAAAGATCGCCAGAATCCGGAAATCAAGGCCATCAACATGGCACCGCGTCTGGATCATGTCACCACTGAGAAAACCCATTACGATTTCTTCCTCAAGCTGCCGGAAATCGACCGTAGCAAGCTGGAACGTATCGATATCCGCACCTCGCAGTTGATTACACCGCTGTTCGAATACTCCGGTGCCTGTTCCGGCTGCGGTGAAACCCCGTACATCAAGCTGCTGACCCAGCTGTACGGCGACCGTCTGCTGGTCGCCAACGCCACCGGCTGTTCTTCGATTTACGGCGGTAACCTGCCGACCACACCCTGGACCACCGATGCCAACGGCCGTGGCCCGGCATGGGCCAACTCGCTGTTTGAAGACAACGCCGAGTTCGGGCTGGGCTTCCGCCTGAGCGTCGACCAGCATCGCCAGCGCGCCCTGCGCCTGCTGGAAAAGCTCAAGCCACAGTTACCTGCTGACCTGGTGGCCGACCTGCTGGAAGACTCCGTGGCTGCCGATACGCGCCGCGAACAGATTGCCCGCCTGCGTCAGTCACTCAGCGCCATCGACAGCGCCGACGCCCGTCAACTGATAGAGGAAGCCGATCATCTGGTGGATAAATCCATCTGGCTGATTGGCGGCGACGGCTGGGCCTACGATATCGGCTACGGCGGCCTCGACCACGTGATGAGCCTGTCGGAAAACGTTAACGTGCTGGTGCTCGACACCCAGTGCTATTCCAACACCGGCGGCCAGCAATCCAAAGCGACCCCACTCGGGGCCGTGACCAAGTTTGGCGAGAATGGCAAACGCAAAGCGCGCAAAGACCTCGGCATCAACGTGATGATGTACGGTCACGTCTACGTGGCGCAGATCTCGCTGGGTGCCCAGTTGAACCAGACGGTGAAAGCGATTCAGGAAGCAGAGGCCTGGCCGGGTCCGTCACTGATCATCGCCTACAGCCCTTGTGAAGAGCATGGTTATGATCTGGCGTTTAGCCACGACCAGATGCGCCAGTTGACCGCGACCGGCTTCTGGCCGCTGTACCGCTTCGACCCACGCCGCACGGCGGAAGGCAAACCGGCACTAGTGACGGACTCCCGTCCGCCGTCCGCCAGCCTGAGCGAAACCCTGCTCAACGAGCAGCGCTTCCGTCGGCTCAATAGCCAGCAGCCGGAGGCCGCCGCCCAGTTGTACGAAGAAGCCGAGGCGGATTTGCGCCGTCGCTATGACTTCCTCAGCCTGCTGGCGGGCAAGGCAGAGAAAAGCGCACAGGAATAATGCCGCTTTACGCAGACCAGACAGGGAGTGGGAAACCGCTCCCTGATGCTTTCTGGCGCACATCGTCCATGCGATTCGTTCCCCGTATTTGTCACCTTACTTCCCCGCACTGACGCTTATAATGTAATTGATTGTACATCTGGTTTTCCTGCCGCCCTTCTGCACATATAATGCGCATCCGGACTTTTTGTACCGGATAACAACAATTCCTTTGCCGCAATGGCTTTTAACACTCAACAAAGATATGAAAATGAGTATTCGCGCGATCCTGACATTAGTTGTGGCGGCGGCTGCATTCAGCCAGACAGCACTCGCCGTGGTTTATCCATTGCCAGCCCCGAACAGTCGGCTGGTGGGTGAAAATATCCAAGTAACGATTCCCAGCGATAGTACCGACGCGCTGGAGCATTTTGCCGCTCAGTACCAAATGGGCCTGAGCAACCTGCTGGAAGCCAACCCCGGTATTGACGTTTATCTGCCAAAACCGGGCAGCACCATGACCGTGCCGCAGCAACTGATTCTCCCTGACGCTCCGCGCGAAGGCATCGTGATCAACAGTGCCGAAATGCGTCTGTATTACTACCCGAAAGGGTCCAAGACCGTGGTAGTACTGCCGATCGGTATCGGCCAGTTGGGCAAAGATACCCCGATCAACTGGGTGACCTCGGTTCAGCGTAAGAAAGAGCGCCCGACCTGGACGCCGACCGCCGCCATGCACGCCGAATATGCCGCCCGCGGCGAATTCCTGCCGCAGGTCTACCCGGCCGGTCCAGACAACCCGATGGGCCTGTACGCGCTCTACATCGGTAACCTGTACGCCATCCACGGCACCAACGCTAACTTCGGTATCGGCCTGCGTGTCAGCCACGGTTGCGTGCGTCTGCGTGACAAAGACATCAAATACCTGTTCGACCATGTTCCGGTCGGCACTCGCGTTCAGTTCATTAACGAACCGGTGAAAGCCACCGTCGAGCCGGATGGTTCACGCTATGTCGAAGTTCACAACCCCCTGTCCCGTACCGAGGAAGAGTTCAACTCCAGTACGCCGGTGCCGTTGAAACTGACCCCGGTGGTAACCAAAGTATTGGCGGATGCCAGCGTCAGTGAAAGCGAAGTGAATCAGGCGCTGCAAAATCGTTCTGGTATGCCAACAAAAGTGAACGGCCCGGCCGAAGACGCTGCGCCGATCGCCCCCGCTGTTCCTGCCCAGACACCGGATATTCAGCAGACCAGCACCCCGGCAACACCGGATGCCGTACCGCCGGTAGCCCCGCAGACCCAGCAGACGGCGACTGATGCTGTGCCAGCAACCGCTACAGCGGCTGACGCCAGCAAATCCTGATCAATCTCCGGATTTTCATTCTCTTCACAGGGCAGCTCAGGCTGCCCTGTTTGCTTTTGGATGGGTTAGTCGCCTCCACGCCGCTGTCAGGCGTAATGAGTACTGTCAGCCTGTTACATTGTTATTTATGACTCACCTCACAAAATCAATTGACTTATCATTAGTTGACTTGTTAACTAATAACACTTCATCTATCCCTTGGACCTCATCATGTCACAGACCGAATCTTCCGCCCGTCGGCGTTTTGCCCTGCAATTGGGCCAGACCTCTCGCTTATGGCGTCGGGTTATCGACCGGGAATTGCAACCGTATGGATTGACCCAGGCGAGCTGGCTGCCGTTGCTGTTCATCGCCCGCGAAGAAGCCCCCATCCACCAAAAAGCGCTGGCCGAATCGCTGGGGCTGGACGCGTCTGCAGTGGTCAGGGTACTGGACAGTCTGCAAAAGCAGGGATTTATCGAAAGGCGTGAAGGTAACGATCGCCGTTTTCGCGAGATCCATCTCACCACGCTTGGGATGGAACAGGTGGAAAAGGTGGAGTCTATCGCCGGGCAGGTGCGTAATCAGGCACTGGCTGGGGTGCCAGAACAGGATATTGAACAGGTCAGCCGGATTATCAATCAGGTCATCAGCAATCTCTCCCGAACCGAAAACGGTCACTCATGAATATTCACGCCCCCCAACTGACGAAATTCCAACGCCTGAACCAACGTCAGCGTACCTTTTTTCTGGCTGGTGCCGCTCTGCTGTTGCTGGCGGTACTCGTGCTGGCGTACTGGTTTCACCAGCGTTTCACCCATATCGGTGAAACCGATGCCCGCGTCATGGGCGAAGTGATCTCACTGGCCAGCCGGGAAAGCGGCTGGGTGACCGCTCGTCCGGTGATCGATGGCGATACCATTCGTAAGGATCAATTACTGGCGCAGATCGACGATCGTGACGCCCGCTTACGGCTGGCGGAGCAGGAAGGCAATCTGGCTGCTGCCGATGCGCAAATCAGTTACAGCCAAACACAACGTCAGGTCACCGACCTCACCACACAAGCTTCACTGGATGAAGCGCGAGCGAAGCTGGCATCGAGCGAATCCGCCGTAAACAATGCTGGCTACCAGCTCAGCCTGGCGCAGAACAACTTCCAGCGCGACGATCAACTGCTGAAAAGTAACCTCACGGCTCGCAAAACCTGGGATGAATCGCACACCGCACTGTTGCAGCGTCAGGGCGAACTGCGGGAAGCCGAAGCCCAACGCAGCGCTCAGCAGGCCGCACTGAATAACGCCGTAGCACAACGCAACACATTACAGGTGCTGGATCGGCAGATCGAGATGCAGCGCCAGCAGCGGATCGCCTTGCAGGCGCAGGTGGATCAGCTCAAGCAGGAAATCGCCGATCGGGCACTGCATTCCCCGGTGGATGGCGTGGTGGATCGCACTATTGTGAATGTGGGCAGTTACGTACAGGCCGGACAGTGGATCATGCTGGTGCATGATCCGCGTAATCTGTGGGTCGAAGCCAACATCAAAGAGACGGCCATCGGCCGGGTTCGGGTCGGTCAAACAGTGGATATTCAGGTCGATGCTTACCCAGACAAACATTTCAACGGTCATGTGATCCGGGTTGGCGATGCGGCTACCAACCAGTTTGCGCTGCTGCCAAGCCCGAATCCGTCCGGCAACTTCACCAAAATCACCCAACGTGTACCGGTGCGTATCGCACTGGATAATCCGGATAGCGGCCTGAAACCGGGCCTGATGGCGGAAGTCAGTATCAATGTCGCCGATTGAAGCCCAGGCCGCTCGCTTTGGTCATCGCTATCGCTGGCTGGCGACGGTTACCATCATGCTGGGCACCATCGCCACGACAGCCACGGCGACCATCGTCAATGTCGCGATGCATGACATCATGGGCGCGTTCGGCATGGGCCAGGATCAGGCACAGTGGCTCTCCACCGCCTTTCTGGCTTCAATGACCGCCACCATGCTGGTAACGGCCTGGACGCTGGAGCGTTTTGGTTACCGCGCCACCTACGTCGGCTCACTGGTGGTGTTCGTCATCGGCAGCTTGCTCGGCACCTTCAGCCAGAGCAGTGCCGAGGTGATCTTCGCCCGTATTCTTCAGGGCAGTGCCAGTGGTGTGATCCAACCGCTGGCAATGATCATCATCTCGCAAGTGTTTCCGGTATCGGAACGCGGCAAGGCGATGGGGATTTATGGCGTCGGGGTCGTGCTGGCCCCGGCATTGGGACCCGCCGCCGGTGGGCTGATGGTCGATCAGCTCGACTGGCGCGCCGTCTTCATGGTGGTCGTGCCGTTCTGTCTGGCCGGGATCGCCGCCGCGATGGTGATCCTGCCTGCCAAAAGTGCACAGGCCAACAGCACGCCCCGGCGTTTCGACACCCTGGGGTTTATTCTGCTGGTGACGGCGCTGACCTCGCTGCTGGCCGGGCTGTCCAACGGGCAGCGCGAAGGCTGGGAGTCGTTCTTTATTCTCTGTCTGCTAACCACCGCTGTGATTGCCACACTGGCGTTCATCGTCCGCGAATTCACTACGCCGCATCCCCTGCTCAGTCTGAGAGTCTTCGCCAACCCGGCGTTTACCTCCGGCTGTATTGTGGCGTTCGCGCTGGGCGCAGGTATTTATGGCTCGACTTACATCATCCCGCTGTTTGTGCAGAGCATTCAGGGATACACCCCGACCCGTTCCGGCTTGCTGCTGATGCCAGCAGGGCTGGCGCTTGGCATGGTGTTTCCGCTGGCGGGATCGCTCAGCGACAAGCTCAAACCCCACCTGCTGGTGGTGGCGGGTTTGCTGCTGTTTGGGCTGTCCTGCTGGCTCTCCAGCGCGGCGGACACCGATACCCCGTTCTGGACCATGGCCTGGTGGATTGTCATCGGTCGCGTTGGGCTGGGGGTGATGCTGCCTGCCATGAACGCAGGTGCGCTGCGGGCGCTACCGCCTGCTCAGCTGGCGCAGGGCGCGGGCAGCCTCAATTTTATCCGTCAGTTGGGCGGTGCAATGGGGGTTAACCTGCTGTCGGTATTTATCGAACGGCGCACCACCTTTCACGGCCAGATGCTGGCGCAGTCGCTGACGCTAGACAATATTCGCAGTACCGACGCCATCCGCCAGCTCAGCCTGCTGTTCGGCCACGGTGGCAATCCGCTTGGCGACCCGCTGAGCACCAGCATCAACCCCGGTATCATGACCTACCTGCAATCAGTGCTGGCCCCTAAGGCACAGATGTTTGCTTATCAGGATGGTTTCTTCATGGTGGCGATGTTCTTTTTTCTGGCAATGCTGCCCGCCTGGTTTATCCGGCCACGTCCGGTGCTAAACCCGACGCCACCGGCCAAGACAGCCAGAACCTCGACATGACTCTGTGAAGCGTCTTCAGAACACGCTATATGACAGTTGCCGCCCAACCGAAAGACCGTTAAGGTTGGGCGGTTAATTTCCTCTTTTCAGGACGCCATCTATGTCCAGTAACAGTTTGTCCGGCAACGAAAAAAATCTGTCCAATACACAACTGCCCGCCGCAGTGCAACAACCCCGTTATGACCGTCAATCGCTGAAACCCCGTATCGTACACATCGGCTTCGGCGCGTTTCACCGCGCGCATCAGGCGCTGTTGACCGATCGGGTGCTCAACCGTCAGGGCGGCGACTGGGGGATTTGCGAAGTGGTGTTGTTCAGCGACGATACCCTGATTTCCGCCCTGCGCCGTCAGGATCACCGGTTTACCGTGCTGGAAAAAGCGGCCCACGGCAATCAGGCGATCGTGGTTGGTGCGGTCTGTAAGTCGCTGCACGCTCGCGTGGAAGGAATAACAGCGATTCTGGAACAACTGGCTGACCCAATCGTTGCGATCGTCTCGCTGACCATCACCGAGAAAGGCTACTGCCGCGCAGGCAACAGAGGCGAACTCGATCGAGACAACCCGCTGGTGCAGCAGGATCTGGCCCATCCGCGCCAACCGTCATCGGTGCCGGGATTGCTGGCCGAAGCGCTGCGCCTGCGCCGCGAGCGGGGCATTGCGCCCTTCTCCGTGCTTTCCTGCGATAACGTACCGGAAAACGGCAAAGTGACGCGCCAGGTAGTGATGGATGCTGCCCGCTTGCAGGATCCCGCGCTGGCGGAGTGGATCGCACAGCATGTCACTTTCCCCAATACCATGGTGGATCGAATCGTACCGGCCGCCACGCCGGAAACGCTGAGCCAGATAGCCGACGCCGTCGGCGTGGCGGACCCGTGCGGCATCGCCTGCGAGCCGTTCATCCAGTGGGTGGTGGAAGACAATTTTGTCGCCGGACGCCCAGACTGGGAACAGTCGGGTGCCCAACTGGTGGATGATGTACTGCCGTTTGAAGAGATGAAGTTGCGTATGCTCAACGGTAGCCACTCTTTCCTGGCCTACCTCGGTTATCTGGCAGGGTATGAACATATCAACAATGGTATGGACGACCCTTGCTACCGGCAGGCAGTGCGCCACCTGATGCTACAGGAGCAGGCACCGACCCTGCATGTATCCGGTGTCGACCTGGCTGCTTATGCCGACCAATTGCTGGAGCGTTTTGCCAACCCGGCGCTGAAGCACCGCACCTGGCAGATTGCGATGGACGGCAGCCAGAAACTGCCCCAACGTATGCTGGCGTCGCTGCGCTGGCATCTGGCGCACAGCAGCGATCACCGCGCGTTGACGCTGGGCGTAGCAGGTTGGATGCGCTATGTCGGCGGCATCGACGACGCGGGCCAGGCGATCGATATCCGCGATCCACTGGCTGCTACATTGCAGCAAATCGTCAGCACCACCCAAGATGACGCTGAGCGGGTCCGCGGTCTGTTATCCATCAATTCGCTGTTTGGCGATGACCTGCCTGGTAACGCCACGTGGGTGGCGGAGCTAACTGACGCCTACCTGTCGCTACGTGACAAGGGTGCTAAAGCAACCGTAGCAGCGTTATTTAACGACTGAACAGGCATAGCACCCGCTCATTCGATGCGGGTGCCATCCCTCTCTGCCGCACTCAGGTAAGAGAACCAGAGTTCGTCGTGTTCAAATGCCAGCGGTCAGCCGTAGCGTACCGGTGCAGCCTGCTATCAGGATTAACCAGTTCTCACGCCGTTATTCTTCCGGCAAATACTCCAGCACATCGCCAGGCTGACAGGACAGCGCCTCGCATATTCTCTGCAATGTGTCGAACCGGATACTCTTCACCTTGCCGGATTTCAGCAACGAAAGATTCTGCTCAGTAATGCCGATCAACCCCGCCAGTTCGCGAGACTTCATCTTTTTTTGTGCCAGTAGCACGTCCAGTCTGATAATGATTGGCATAGCCCGTCTTACCCACAATTCACTCTGACCCGATAAAATACACTGTCTGGTGCCGTGAGATAAATCACACTTTGCGTTATGTGCACTATCCAGGATCACAAGCCGATCACAGTTCATCGCTATTTTTTACAATTATTCTTGATTTTTGCGACGCGTCATTGCGAAATAGCGATGATAGTTTCACCACAGCCCCCGACACTGTTGTCCCTGCCATTGATGATTTTTATCGTTTAACGATAAAAAAACGACGCTTCCCGACAAACATCGCGTTTTGTCAGCCAATATTCGTGATCAAATTAAAAAAACTTATTTCATGATCTCCCAGACAGATTGCTATTAAAAGCAGCCAGGAGAGGGATGGCTAGTTTACTTTTGTCTCGAACGGGCAAATGATAAGAACATAAGTTCATTTCAAATGAAATAATGTTTTAATATTGTTAGGCGAATTGACTATGAGTAAACCCATCACATTGAAACACACGCTCTGCTACGGCAGCGCGAACCTGCTAGGCAGTGGCGCCTTAGCCATTAGTGGTGCCTGGTTAATGTACTTCTATACCACTTTCTGTGGATTGTCTCTGGTTGAGGCTGCCGCCATTTTCTCCGTGGCCAGCGTCATTGACGCCATCAGTAACCCGGTTATGGGCTACATCAGCGACAACTTCTACAATACCCGCATCGGACGCCTGTTCGGTCGTCGTCGTTTCTTCATCCTGCTCGGTATCCCAATGGTGTTGGTCTACCCGATGCTATGGAGAGAAGGCTTAGGCTTCTGGTATTACCTGTCGACCTACGTGCTGTTTGAATTGATTTATACCTCCATCATGGTGCCGTACGAAACGCTCGCCACCGAGATGACCACTGACTTCAAAGCCCGTTCCAAACTGACTGGCTCCAAAGCCATCTTCGGTAAAGTCGCCAACTTCCTGGCCGCCTTTATTCCGGGGCAGTTCATCGGTATCTACGGTAAAGACTCCGCTACACCATTCTTCTACACCGGTCTGGCCTATGGCTTTATCATGTGTGCGGCGATGATCGCCCTCTACCTGACCTCATGGGAACGTTCTCCGAGTGAAGTGACTCGTGAACACACCCAGAACCTGTGGCAGTCGCTGAAAAAGCTCAGCGTCGACATGGCATCGACTTTCCGTCTGCGTATTTTCCGTAAACACCTCGGGATGTACCTGTTCGGTTTCGGTGCGGAATGGCTGTTCGCTTCTGCCTTTACCTATTTCATCGTATTCGGTCTGAAACAGAGCACTGCGGTAGTCTCTCAGCTCAATAGTTTCAGTTCGATTATGCAATTTATCTCCACCTTCCTCTTCATCGGCATCTGCGTGAAAATGGGCTTCGGTCGTCCGTATCGCCTGGCGCTGACGGTGGTAATTGTCAGCGTGATCGCCTACGCAGCGCTCTATTTCACTGGCTGGTCCCAAACTGCCACCATCATCGTCCTGTTCGGTATCACCGCAATTTTCGGTCTGAGCACCGGCGGTATCTACTACATTCCCTGGACGGTCTACACCTTCCTGGCGGACGTAGATGAAGTGTTGACTGGTCGTCGTCGTGAAGGGATTTACGCGGGTGCCATGACCTTCGCTGGCAAGATGGTCCGTTCCGTCATCGTCTTCGCCATGGGCTGGATTCTGAGTCAGTTCGGATTTGTCTCCGGCAAAGCGGCTCAACCGGAAAGCGCGGTGCTGGCGATTGTGGGTGTGTTCTCACTGGGCGTGATTGCACTGGCGGTTGTCGCTATCATCTTTAGTACTCAGATGCGCCTGGACCGTAAGAATCACATGATTCTGTTGCAGGAAATTGCTCGTATCAAAGCAGGTGGCGCGATTGCCGATGTTCCGGCGGAAGCCCGCGCAGTTGCTGAAGAGCTGACTGGCTGGAAATACGAACAGTGCTGGGGCAACAACCCGCTAGGCCTGCAACAAAATGCGCCGGAACCGGTGGTTGCAACGTCTCATCGTTAAGACTTCCCTCGGTCTATCACCATTCAATGCCGCCCTCTGGGCGGCATTGTCGTTTTAACAAGCGCTACGGTTATATCAACGCCGCTTCCCGCAATTCACTTTTCAGGTAGGCATAATAGATGGGTGCGGCGATCACGCCGGAAATACCAAATGCCGCTTCAAACACCAACATCGCCAGCAGAATTTCCCAGGCGTGCGCCTTGATACGGGTGCCGACAATCTGGGCATTGAGGAAATACTCCAGTTTGTGGATCAACATCAGATAGACCAACGCCAGCAGCGCGATCGGCACAGAAATTGACAGTGCAGCGATGAACACCACCGAATTGGAGATCAAATTGCCAATCACCGGTAGCAAACCAAAAATAAAGGTCAGCACCACCAGCGTTTTGGCAAACGGCAGATGAATGCCGAATCCAGGCAACACACCCAGAATGAAAATGGCGGACAGCACCGTGTTGACCAGCGAAATCTTCACCTGCGCAAACACAATATTGCGAAACGAGGACGACAGCAGCGCGACCCGGTGCATCAGTTCGGTTTTCAGCAACGGCTTATCTACTGTCGGCTCAATGCTGTACAGCGAGATGATCGCCCCGAGGATCATACCTATCAGCATGGTGACAAAACCGTGCAGGAAGTCTTTCCCCATGTTCTGCAACATCACCACATGCTTTTGCAGCCAGGCTACAAACTCGTGCTGTAGCTCTTCCACACTCACCGGCAGGTAACCCGGCAGGTAGGTCATGATCTGCTTTTGCACATCCTCAAGAATAAAGGCGATACGGGCGTTAAACACACTGGTGTCTTTCATTTCCTGCATCAGCAGCCCGACCAGCGTGCCGAAAATCACACTCAGCAGGCAAACCACCACGGTGCTGATCACCGCCACTACCGCCAGCCGGGCGCGTTTACCGCTGATCACCTTCTGGAAATAGGGCGTCAGCAGATTAATGATTTCATACACCAGAAAACCAGCAATAAAGCAGGCAAGCAGGCGCAACTCAATCAAGAGCAGCAACCCCCCCATGATAAAGACGAAGCTCAGTAACCTGGCTTGTTTCAAATTCAACAGCTGCATTATGACATCCTGTTTCGTGCTGCTACGTCAGCGCCAGCCAGCGAGGGGAACTGTCCCGTCGTCAGGCGGCAATACTCTGACCGTGAAATAATATTTCAGCAGTCATTCTTAGCGTTTTAACCACGAAATGCCAGCATGATTAGCGCCATTTTTGGGCACCTGTCATAGGGGTAGAAAGGAGAACAACGAGAAAAACTACAGAAAAGACAGAGGAATGACTCAGATGACCCGCGTCGCCAACGCGCAATCGCTTATCGGGTTGTTGCTAATGGAAACGGGAAGGCAACCGCCGTCGCCCTCCCGTGTTATGTGCATCCAGCCGCCCGGTTTACATCCGCTCTGATCGCACCGCCAAATCCCGGCTGTACTGTCGGCTGGCGTCCACCAACATCGTGGTATAAGCACTTTTGGGCGTATCGCGGGCTAAATCGCCGGTCGCGAGCGTTTCCAGAATACGGCCATATTGCATCACCGCGACGTTGTGGCACAGGTGCGCTATCACCCCCAAATCGTGCGTCACCATCAGGTAGGTCAATTTCTCCTGCTGTTGTAATTCCGCCAGCAGATTAAGGATTTCCGCCTGCACGGACACATCCAGCGCCGAGGTCGGTTCATCCAGCAGCAGCACCCGCGGTTCCAGAATCAACGCTCTGGCGATCGCCACGCGCTGACGCTGCCCACCGGAAAGCTGGTGGGGATAGCGACGGCGAAACTGCGGCCCCAGCCCCACTTTGCCCAATAACGTATCGATACGGTCATCCCGATCGGCGAAGCGGTGAATTAACAGCGGTTCTTCCAGAATCGTCTCCACCGTATGGCGCGGGTGCAGCGAACCGTAGGGATCCTGAAACACCATCTGCACCCGGCGGCAGCGCGCCTGCTCGATGCGATGCGCCAGCGGTTGACCATCGATCCATAACTGCCCCTGCCAGTGATTGAACAGCCCGGCCAGACATTTCAGCACCGTGGTTTTGCCGGAGCCGGACTCGCCGACCAGACCGAAGATCTCGCCGTCATTAACGGTGAGATTCACATCGTACAGCACCTGATTGCGCCCGCTTCCCTCGCCGAACGTCAGGTTCAGGTTACGCACCTCAATCATTGCCCGCGTCTTGTGATTTGCCTCAGTCGTCATATGCACTCCTTAAGGGTTAAGCCAGGCGGGATCGCGATTCATTACCGGCAGGCGCGGCCGCGGATGATCGATATCCGGCAATGAATTGAGCAAACCTCGGGTGTAGGGGTGTTGCGCATGATCGAGATCGGCAGCCGCGATCGACTCCACCACCCGACCGGCGTACATCACCAGCACCCGATCGCAGAAGCTGCGCACCAGATTGATGTCGTGGCTGATAAAGATCAGCCCCAGACCGCGCTCGCTCACCAGATCATCCAGCATCGCCAACACTTGCAGACGCACGGAGACATCCAGCGCTGAGGTCGGTTCGTCGGCAATCACCACTTCCGGCTCGGTGATCAGCATCATGGCGATCATAATGCGCTGCCCCTGACCGCCGGAGACTTCGTGCGGGTACAGGCCGTATACCCGTTCCGGCTGGCGGATGCGCACGATGTCCAGCATCGCAATCACCTTTTCCTTCGCCGCCTGCCGCGAGACGCGGTGGTGCGCCAGATAAGCTTCGGCGATCTGATCGCCGACGCACACCACCGGATTCAGCGAATACTTAGGATCCTGCATGATCATGGAGATGCGTTTGCCACGAATCTGGCGCATCCGCGCTTCATCCGCCGCCAGCAGGTCGATGCCGTTAAAATTCATCCGGTTGGCGGTGATCTGTGCGCTACGCGGATGCAGCCGCAACAACGCGCGCCCGACGGTAGATTTGCCGGAGCCGGATTCGCCGACAATCGCCAGCTTTTCACACCCCAGCGAGAAGGACACGCCGCGCACGGCATCGGTCACCGCGCGGCCATTGACGAAACTCACCCGCAGATTGTCCACCTCCAGCAGCGAAGCTGCTTCCGGCTTGCGGTGAGCCGCATTCACATTATTCAGTTCTGGGATCGAGGATGTCACGTAAGCCGTCTCCAAGGAAATTGAACGCCAGACTGTTGATCAAAATCGCCAGCCCCGGAATCGTCACCAGCCACCAGCACTCCATCATGTAGCGGCGGCCAGCCGAAATCATCGCCCCCCATTCCGGGTCGGGCGGTTGCGCCCCCAGCCCGAGAAAGCCCAGACCGGCTGCGGTCAGAATGATCCCGGCCATGTTCATGGTGATACGGATAATCACCGACGGCAGGCACAGCGGCACAATGTGGTGCAGCAGAATACGCAACGAAGACGCGCCTTGCAGTTTCACCGCCGAGACAAAATCAGCCTGGCGCAGCGACAGGGTTTCCGCCCGCGCCAGACGCGCGATCGGCGGCCAGGCGGTAAGCGTAATGGCGATCACCACATGCTCCAGCCCTGGGCCGAGCGCCGCCACAAACGCCAGCGCCAACACCAGACTGGGGAAAGAGATGAAAATATCGGTGATGCGCATCAGAATGGTGTCGACCACCCCGCCGTAATACCCCGCGACCACACCCAGCAACAGCCCGATCGGCCCGACGGTGATCGACACCAGCGCCACGATATACAGCGTGATACGGGAGCCGTACACCAGACGACTAAACACATCGCGTCCGAACTCGTCGGTGCCGAACCAATGGCTGGCGCTCGGTGCCTGTAACGTGTTGGCGAGATCCTGTACCAGTGGGTCATGAGTAGCGATCCACGGCGAGAACACGGCCATCAACATCAGCACCAGAACAATCGCCGACCCTATTGCCGTCAGCGGGTTGCGCATCAACAGCGACAGAAAACCCAGAATACGCGTGCCGCGCAGCTTCAAACGGCCGACGCGCTTGTGCGGCCGGGCGCGCAATACCGGCTCGGAGGAAATCGTCATACTCTCGTCCTCGGATCAAAGACCTGATACAGCATGTCCGACAGCAGATTCAGGCTAACGAAAATCAACCCGACCAGCAGGACACATCCCATCACCGCATTCATGTCGCCCAGTAACAGGCTACCGGTGAGATAAGAGCCAAACCCCGGCCACGAGAACACGGTTTCGATCAATACCGCACCTTCCAGCAGCGAGCCGTAAGCCAGCGCCACCACCGTCAGCAGTTGCACCAGAATGTTGCGAAACGCGTGCGCCCACACGACGCGAAACTCCGACAGCCCTTTCACCCGCGCAGTGATGATGTATTCCTGCGACAGTTGCGCCAGCATGAAACTGCGCGTCATGCGGCTGATGTACGCCAGCGAGTGAAACCCCAGCAGCGTAGCGGGCAGCACCAGATGATTGAGTGCGCTGCGAAACACCTCCCAGTTGCCATCCAATACAGAATCGACCAACAGCAGGCCGGTACGATTTTCCACCAACCCGTCATAGGCCATGTCCACCCGCCCGGCACCGCCGACCCAATTCAGCCAGGCATAGAACACCAGCAGCCCCATCATCCCTACCCAAAAGATCGGGGTGGAATAACCAGCCAGACTGATGAAACGCACCACGTAATCCGCCCATTTGCCGCGCCTTGCCGCCGCCAGCACACCGAGCGGCACGCCCAGACCGGCACCGACGATGATCGCCATCGTCGCCAGTTCAATGGTGGCGGGAAAAACACGAATAATGTCGTCGATAACCGGACGGCCGGTCAGCAATGCATTGCCGAGATCGCCATGCAGCAGCGCATTGAAGTAGATCCAAAACTGGACGTATAGCGGCTTATCCAGCCCCAGTTGCTGGTAAATCTGTTGGTAGGTGCTTTGGTCGGCATCCTGCCCCACGATCGCCAGCACCGGATCGATGGGCATGACGCGACCGATAACAAACGTCAGGATCAACAAGCCGAACAGTGTGACCACAACCTGGAATAAGCGCTTCGCCAGTCGGCGCAATACGCCGCCCGGTTTAAGCCACTCCCCAGGTTTGATCCGATCAGAGAAAACCATGTTTTTTCTCCCCAGCCCCGGCCGATGACGGATATCAAGCCGTCATCGACACAGTGATTTCACATTGGCGTTCTGCGTCGCCAACTAGCGTTGCTTGTACACGTCCCGCAGATGGGTCGTGGAGGACGGATGCGGCACATATTTCATGACATCCTTGCGCAGCACGACCGAATCGATCATCTGGGAAACCGGAATAATCGCCGGGTACAGCGCCTCATAACGGTTCTGGACATCGATATAAATCTGCTTCTGCTTTTGCGGGTCCTTTTCCAGCAACGCCTGATCGATCATCTCGTTCAGTTGTTTGTCGTAGAACGAGGTGCGCCAACCCTGGAAGTTGGTCAGTTTGGCTTCGTCGCTGTTATCCGGGTTGTAGACCACAGACCGCAGGCTGGAATGCGGATGAGGATCGACGCCGCCGCCGCCGCGCCCAACCAGCATGTCGAACTTGCGATCACGCATCGCGCCATAGACCTGATTGCCGGTGCCGGAGAGGATCTGAACTTTAATACCGGCTTGCGCCAGCGTGGACTGCACGGAGGTGGCGAGGTTCAGGAACGGCTGATCCGACAGCACGCGCAGCGTGGTGTCAAACCCGTTCGGATAGCCCGCTTCCGTCAGCAGGGTTTTGGCCCGTGCCACATCCAGTTTGTAGCCCGGATCGGGCAGCGTGGCGTCCATCCCTTTCTGGATCGGGCGCTGATGATAGAAACCATAGCCGGTCATCACAGTGTTATTGATGCCGTCGTAGTCGATCAGATAACGCACCGCTTCGCGCACTTTCGGATTAGCGAAGTACGGGTTCTTCAGGCTCATCGCCACGTAGTACAGCGTGCCTTTGGTCACCTCCTTCACCGTCACGTCTTTATCCTGCTTGAGCGCGTTAATATCCGGCACCGACATGCCGGTCGCCACGTCAATATCACCTTTTTCGATCATCAATCGCAGCGCCTGCGATTCGGTCATATGCCGGAAAATGACGCGCTTCATTTTGGCGTCGCCCTGCCAGTAACCGCTGACGCGGCTGATGCGCAACACATCTTTCGCCTGCCACACATCCAGTTTGAAGGGGCCGGAACCGGCTTCATTGGTGGTCAGCCAGCCATTGCCCCAGTCGCCGTTTTTCTCGTGTTGCAGCACCGTTTTGCGATCCAGCACCGAGCCGCTGCCCAGCGTCGCCAGCGAGTAGATGATAAGCTTGGGATCGTTGGGCTTGGGCAGTTCGATCTCCACCGTATGGGCATCTTTGGCGCGGATCATCTTCGCGACGTTATCCGCACTAAAGCCATACGATTTCCAGGTGGTCGCCTGCGCCATGTTCAGATGCAACAACCGGTTCATCGACCAGACAAAATCGTCTGCGGTCACCGGGTTGCCGGAATGGAATTTCGCGTTATCGACCAGGTTGAAGGTAATGACGTTGCCGTCGCCACTGACGCTCCAGCTTTTCGCCAGCGCGGGCAAAACGTGACTCAGGTTGTCAGGGTCCAGTTCGACCAGCGAGTCATAGAGGTTTACGACCACCCCCACCACTTCATTGCCGGTCATGGCGGCGGGATCCAGCGACAGCATGTTGTTCATGTTCATGCCGACAATCAGTTGATCGTCGGGGGTTTTAGCGGACAGTATGGCCGGTGTGGCGGCCATACACAGTGTGCTCAACAGCAGGGTACGAAGTATTGCTCGTGCTTTCATTATTCTTCTCCAGGTGTGGAAGTATGGAAGACGACAACATTTGTTTTTTTAGTGGTAACTCGTGTACAGACCGCAAGCGCTACGCCTGACTTAGGGTATGCGCGTCAATCCAGTCAAAATTAATGTCCTCGCCCAAACCGGGGCGCTGCGACAGGTGGACATAGCCTTCTTCATCCATCGGGTCGACGAGAGAATTCAGGTAGGCGGCAGGTTCGTCGTAATCAAGGAACGGATGCAGCAGGCCGCGCTCGTACCAGCGGCAGTTTTTAATCGCCCCCACCACCGCCAGATTCGGTGCGCCGTTGCCGTGAATTTCACAATCCATACCAAAGGCTTCCGCCAGATGGGCTACCTTGAG
>NZ_JSYG01000003.1 GCF_000784735.1 Dickeya undicola | reverse complement strand
TATGCCGGAGGATATTTATTATCGCTTCAGCAAAGCGTTTCACTGGAGGATATATGCCAGAATTACCTGAAGTGGAAACCAGCCGCCGCGGCATTTCACCCTGGCTGGTCGGTCATACCATTTTGTACGCGGAGGTGCGTAACGCACGTCTGCGCTGGCCTGTCTCCCCTGAAATTCTTTCGCTGAGCGATACGCCGGTGCTGAGCGTGCAGCGGCGCGCTAAATATCTGCTGATTGAGTTGTCGACTGGCTGGATAATCGTCCATCTTGGCATGTCTGGCAGTTTGCGGGTATTGCCGGAATACAGTGAGCCGGGCAAGCATGACCATGTTGACCTGGTGATGGACAGCGGTAAGGTGCTGCGTTATACCGACCCACGCCGTTTCGGTGCCTGGTTATGGTGCGATGACCCAACGACCAGCTCGGTGCTGGCACATCTGGGGCCGGAACCGCTGAGCGACGATTTTTCCAGTCGCTATCTGTTCACCCAATCCCGTGGCCGTAAAACGCCGGTCAAGCTGTGGATTATGGACAACAAGCTGGTGGTGGGCGTTGGCAACATTTACGCCAGCGAGTCGCTGTTTAACGCGGGTATTCTGCCGAGTCGGCCAGCGGGTTCACTGTCTGAGGCTGAAGCGGAACAACTGGTGCGCTCCATCAAACAGGTATTGCAACGCTCGATTGAGCAGGGCGGCACCACGTTGCGGGATTTCCTGCAGTCCGACGGCAAACCGGGTTATTTTGCGCAGGAATTACAGGTCTATGGTCGCAGCGGCGAGCCTTGTCACCATTGTGGCACGCTGATTGAGAGCATCAAGCAGGGCCAGCGCAGCACTTTTTTCTGCCAGTGTTGCCAGCGTTGAGCACAATCCATTTCAGAATCATTGCGTCGCTCTTAGCCTAATTTTTCCAACAGGGCTGTCGCGACAGGTAGTGGTAAAAAATGTGAAACGTCGCCGCCGTGTCGGGCGACTTCTTTGACCAGTGTGGACGAAATAAACGACCACTGCTCTGATGGCATCAGAAATACGCTTTCCAGCGTCGGCATCAGGTGATGGTTCATTTTCGCCAGTTGCAGTTCATATTCGAAATCAGACACCGCGCGTAACCCTCGCACCAGAATCGTCGCCTGCTGCTGCCGGGCAAAATTAGCCATCAGGTCGGTAAACCCAACTACTTCGACGTTCGGTAGGTGCTGTGTGGCTTCTTTAGCCAGCGCTACCCGTTCTTCCAGTGTAAACAGTGTGTTTTTACCGGGGCTGGCAGCAATTGCCAGAATCAGGTGATCGAACATGCGTGTCGCGCGTGTCAACAGGTCCAGATGACCGTTGGTCAGCGGGTCAAAGGTGCCGGGATAGATGGCTCTAGTCTTCATGGTGCTGATGTTCCTGATGAGTGTTGCGCCGGTTATTCAGGGCCCATAGACCAGTATATTTGTTAAATGTGTACTGTGCATTCACGATAGCCAGCAGCAGTCCTTGTTTGCCGTCCAGAAAGCCAGCCCGCAACAGCCAGGTTTTGATAAACGCGCCCAGCGTGTGCAATAGGATGGAGGCGAAACTGCAACGTTTGCCCTGATGAAAGCGCTCTGTTGCCCAGCCTTCGGCGTAGGCGAACTGCTTTTGCTGGAAACTGAAAAAGTCCCGGCAGGTTAGGTGCTTCAGGTCGCCATCCAGCGAAATCACCCGTGCGGCACCGTAATCGAGGGATTCATGTACCGCATTGTCATTGTAGCGGTAGCGGTTGGGATACAGGCGGATAACCTCATCCGGATACCAGCCGCTGTGGCGCATGAAACGTCCCAGAAACAGATTGCGGCGTGCGCAGCGGTAGACGACATCCCTTTCAGGGGATTCGAGCGCGGCCTCGATGGACTGCCGCAGCGCAGGCGTGACCCGTTCGTCGGTATCAATCATAAAGATGTAATCGCCGCTGGCGTACTGCTGCGCCAGTTGACGTTGTTTGCCAAAACCGGGCCAGTCGGTGTTCTGATAAACCTGTGCGCCGTGGTGGCGGGCAACATCTAACGTGCTGTCACTGCTGCCGGAATCCAGCACGATAATCTCGTCGGCCCAGTCGACCGACGTCAGACAATCGGGCAGCAGCTCCGCCGCGTTATGGCTGATAAGAACAACGGACAGACGTTTCCGACTCATTACTGACTCCGCGGTGGCAGATAAGGCTCCAGCAACGACAGCAGACTTTGTAGCGCGCCTTGATTTTTGTGCAGTACGTCCACGGCATGGTGGCCGTGGTAGCGGCGATAGTCATCGTCAGACAGCAGAGTCGTCACCTGCTCCACCAGCGATGCGGTATCCCGCACGGTGATCAGCCCATCGGATTCCTGCAGGCGGGCACAGATATCCTTGAAGTTGAAGGTATGCGGGCCCATCAGCACCGGGATGGCGTGCGCGGCCGGTTCCAGTGGGTTATGTCCGCCTCGCTCAATCAGGCTACCGCCGACAAACGCCAGGTCGGCGATGCCGTACAGCAGCATCAGTTCACCCATGGTATCGCCAATCACCACATGTGATGAGGCGGGAGGAACGGTGCCTGCGCTGCGCAGGGTATATTCCAGCCCTGCCTTGCGGACGATGGCTTTAGCGTCGTCAAAACGGTCGGGATGACGCGGCACCAGAATCAGCAACAGTGTAGGAAAGGCTTTGAGCAATTCGATGTGGGCGTCGACGATGATTTTTTCTTCGCCTTCATGGGTGCTGGCAGCGATCCACACCGGGCGTTGCGGAGCCCATTGACGACGCAGCGTCACGGCACGTGCGGCCAGCTCCGGTGTGACGGAAATATCAAACTTCAGGCTGCCGGTCACGTTCAACTGGGTACGTTTCAGTCCCAGATTGATGAAGCGCTCGCCATCTTCGTCATTTTGTACCGCGATGAGGGTGATGCGACGCAGCAGCGTGCGCATAAAGCGGCCGAGTTTGCGGTAGCCGTTGGCAGAGCGTTCGGACAACCGGGCGTTGGCGATGATCAACGGGATCTTGCGCTGGTGCAGCGCCGTGATGAGGTTAGGCCACAGTTCGGTTTCCATGATGATGACCAAACGCGGCTGCACATGATCGAGAAAGCGCGTCATCGCGCCGGGCAGATCGTAGGGCAGGTAGACATGGTAGACGTCTTTGCCGAATGCAGATAAAGCACGCTCGGAGCCGGTCGGCGTCATGGTAGTGACAGTGATCGGCAGGGATGGATAGCGGTGGCGCAAGGCGCGGACCAGCGGCACCGCGGCCAGCGTCTCTCCGACGGAGACGGAATGCAGCAGTATGCCTTCGGGTTTTACCTGATTTCTGTAGAAGCCGTAGCGTTCTCCCCAGCGTTTGCGGTAAGCGGGGATTTTGCGGCCCCGGAGCCAGAGGCGCAGCCAGATAAGTGGCTGGATCATGTAAAACAGAAAGGTATACAGCGTTTGTAACATAATCATCGATATTATAGTCAGCGATAGCGAATTCTATATATTTATAGCGGCTAAATCTATCATTTTAACCAGTTATGGCAGGTGTTCTCTTTTTTACCGGATAAACAGGGAATTAGCGTTTGAAGTTGCACGGCTGCACATTAGGTTAATGACTGATGGAAAACAGGATTATTCGCTGAAGGAAACATCTTTCAGGCTAAAAACCGGCATGAAAATTAAAATTAAAAGAGAGGATAAATAAGTGTTCCGTCTATTTTAGATTGACGGAATAAATATATTTATCCGTTTATAAGGTCGGGCGGTAATAATATTTCTCCATGCGGATTTTTATTTCAAAATGTGTTTTCCTCAAGAGGATAGCGATGGTGTTATCTAAAAAATGGCAGAAAGTTGAACGGCATGGCGGCATTCCGGCTTGCGATTCCGATCTTAAATCAATCCTCTCTTTAACCTATAACGAACGCATTTTGTACAGGATTCTTCGCTGGCCTTCATGTATTATAGGCAGTTTATGACTTAAAGCTTATCTGATATAGGTATAAAAAGATGTTAGACACATCTTTAAATATATTACATACCGAGTCCTCTTGTGGTTGGGGCGGGCAGGAAATTCGTATTCTTACAGAGTCTCAGGGAATGATGAAGCGTGGCCACAAGGTCACTATTCTGTGTTGCCCACACTCCAATATTTATCGGGAAGCGCAGGCGCGGGGCATTGCCGTGGTTGGGCTACCGATCGAGAAAAAACGGTTATCGTCCTTGCTGGCGTTGGTCGGTTGGCTGCGTCAGCACGGTTGTGCGTTCGATATCATCAATACGCACAGTTCCACCGATGCCTGGCTGGTCGCGGTCGCTGGGCTGATGCTGGGAAAACGGGTGCCGCCGATGGTACGTACCCGCCATGTTTCCACTGACATCAACCGTTCGCTAACCACCCGCTGGCTGTACATGACCGCTACTCGCCACATCGCCACCACTGGCGAACGTCTGCGTCAGCAGTTGCACCGTGACAATCGCTATCCGTTGTCACATATGACCTCGGTGCCGACCGGTATCGACCTGACTTTTTATCGCCAGGCTGACCGGCAGAGCGCCCGTCAGACCATCGGCGTGCCGGATCGGCCGACGCTGGGTATTCTGGCGACGATGCGTTCCTGGAAAGGACACAGCTATCTGTTGGAAGCCTGGCAGACGTTGGCGAAGGATTTTCCAGAGTGGCAGTTGCTGATGGTGGGCGATGGGCCGCAGCGTCAGGCGCTGGAACAGCAGGTTGCGTCGATGGGGCTGGCCGATCGGGTCATTTTTCTGGGAAACCGCGACGATGTGCCGGACTGCCTGAACAGCATGGATCTGTTTGTGTTGCCCTCTTACGGTAATGAAGGCGTACCGCAAAGCATTATGCAGGCGATGGCCTGCGGCTTACCGGTGGTGTCGACCACGGTCGGTGCAATTGACGAAGCGGTGGTCAATGAACAGACCGGCTATCTGATCACGCCCAAAGATACCGCGTTGCTGGAGCAAAAATTGCGTCAACTGATGGGGGACGATGCATTACGCGCCCAATTTGGTGAAGCGGCGCTCAAGCGTGCGTCCGAGCAGTTTGGCGCGGATATCATGCTTGACCGAATGACGACCATTTTCCGCAATAGCCTGCGGTCGACGCGTTCATGAGTAAATTCTCTGCCCGGTTGCGGATTTTTCCGCGTGGCCTGCTGCAGTTGTTAAAAAAGCCCTGGCGTCGTGCGCCGACGGCGGTGAAACGTATTCTGGTCGCCCATAATTTGTTGTTGGGCGATACCGTGATGCTGACGCCGTTGCTGGCCAGATTGCGGCGTAATTACCCGCAGGCGGAAATCGTGCTGCTGTGTAAGCCGCCGTTTGTTGAGGTTTATCGCCTGAATCCCTACGGCGTAGTACCGATGCCTTACCAACCGGCGTCGGCGGCGTCGGTGTCGGCAATTGTCAACAGCGGGCCTTATGATCTGGCATTGATTCCTGGCGACAACCGCTATAGCTGGCTGGCGCTGGCGGCGGGCAGCCGTTGGATCGTGGCGCATCGGCCCGCACTGCACAACGCCAAGAGCTGGCCGGTCAATGAATACCGTGACTACCCAGCCGAACCCATGGCGTGGGGCGATGCGATGGCCGCCCTGACAGACGGTGAGTTGCCTGTGCCTCAGCGCTGGTCTGTGCCAGCGTGCGATTTTTCCCCGCCGGAGTTGCCTTTTGTCGTACTGCATGTCGGTGCCAGTAACCCTGTGCGTTTTTGGCCGCCGGAGCATTGGCTGGCATTAGCAGATTGGCTGGCGGCACAAGGTTATACTCCGGTATGGAGCGGCGGTAGCAATGAACGGTATATCGTTGATGCGATTGACCCGCAACGGCGTTATCGCAGTTTTGCCGGTGAGCTGTCTTTGTCGCAATTGCTGACGCTGCTGGCGGATGCGAAAGCGTTGATCTGCGCTGACACCGGTGTGGCGCATCTGGCGAAATGGGTCAACACCCCGACCATGACATTGTATGGTCCCGGTAATCCGGTCGCATTTGGGCCAGGCCATTTCTGGCAGAATAACCCGATTATCAACATCGGTTTCCACCCAATTCCTTGTCGTGACCAACACACACTATTTGGTCGAGAGTTGCCCTGGCTTGAGCGGTGCAACCGGAATGAAGCGCGTTGCCTACAGTTCTGCGATGGGCAGTCAGCGTGTATGCAACAGATTTCCCTTCCTGAGATTCAGACGGCTTTTACCCATTTGTTGAGAAAGATTTAATGACTACTCAGTTATCGTTTGGCACCCAACGTACCGATAATCGCGGCCTGTATTTTCTCAGTGCGCTGGCTATTTTTGTTAACCCCCTGGCTGAAGCGCCTAAAAACATCGCTATGGGGTTTTTGCTGTTGTGGATGATTATTCAGGCGGTCACGAATAAAAAAGCGCGCCAATGGTCGGGATGGGATCTATTTTTTGCTCTTTATATCCTCTCGTATTTGGTTGGTCTGCCTTTTTCCGCTTATCACACCGATATACGCGCGTTGACTGATGTGGCGCGTTATATGCTGTTTGGATGGATTATCTATCGTGCCAGTTTCAGCGAAAAGCAGAAAATCGGTCTGGTATTTTGGGCCACATTGGGGACCTTTGTTGGCCTGATTTATGGCGCGTGGGCGCACTTTTACATTGGCAAAGAGGCATACTGGACGCTTAACTCGGTCGGCCATGTGAATCATGCTGCTATCTATAACGCTATTATTTGTGGGATGGCGCTGACGGTTCTGTTCAGTTACTGGTCGGCAATGAGCGTTGGTAAACGACTGATGTGGATTGCCATGCTGGCGCTGTCCCTGGTTTATGTGGCGTTTGGTGAAAGCCGGGCGACCTTTGGGGCCGTTCTTGTGGTGGTGCTGATTCTGGGAGTGGGGTTTGCCAGAAAAAATAAAAAATTCCTGCTGCTGCCTGCTGTCTTTATCGCTGGGTTAATTGCGGTTGCCATCCTCAGCAATGCGCGCGTGGTGGTAAAACAGGAGCAGAATGCTTCGGATAACAATGTGTTGAGTTATCGCGATGTTATCTGGAGTTCAGCGTTTGATGTATTCAAACAGCATCCTTTCTTTGGTGTAGGGAAGGAAAATTTTGAGAAAATCGACATCAATAAATGGTCAGATAAGCCGTTATTCACGCATGTTTCCCATGCCCATAATATCTTCATCAATGTGCTGACGGAAAACGGCGTTTGGGGCGCGTTTTGGGTTTTCGGTCTGTTTGGTGCGATGGGTGTGGCGCTGGTGCGTTATATACCGAAGAGAAATGCGTTGCCGGTTTCCTGGCTGTCGTGGGGGGCTGCCTGTTCGGCATTAGTGGTGACATTGGTGGTCGGGTTGGTTAATACCACGTTCCATCATGAACATGCCAATTTGAGTATGTTCTGTTTCGCGCTGTGGCTGAGCCAGTATCGTTACGATCGTCAGCGTTTTATCTAGGTCCGCGACTCAGGTCATGGTCGGTAATCCGAATCCGTCCATGACCTGGTGTTTTACCGCAAAATCGGCGCGTCCACAGCAGGAGAGCGCCTTATTCGTCAAATCAACTGTTCATAGAGTTTGAGCATATTATCGCTCAGAAAGCGCAGGTCATAGCGTTCTACTTTGGCTCTCGCTTGTTCACCATACTCGTCGAACCCACTTTCGCAAGCCTGTCGTACTGACTGGCGCAGGCCGTCATAGTCCAGTGAGTCGCAGACAAACCCGTGCAAATCCGGCTGAATAAACTCTTTGCCACCGCACTGTTGTGACGTTATCACCCCCAATCCACTGGCCATCGCTTCCAGCACCACATTCGGGAACGGATCGTACAGTGTCGGTAGCAGTAGCATATCCGCTGCGCCGTAGTAGGGCCGGGTATCCGACTGCATACCGACGAAATGAACCCGACTGTCAACATCGAGCCGCCGGGCCAGGCGCTGGTAATGGCGGCTGTGCTTATCTTTCCCCACCACGATCAGGTGCGGATGCTGAGGAACACCGCTGATAGCGTGGATAGCCCCCGCCAGTCCTTTGCGTTCGAAACCGGAGCCGACAAACAGCATCACTGGTGCGTTGTGCGGTATACCCAGTTGCTGACGCAGCGCGTGGCGGTAGGCCACACGCAGATCGGGGGTAAAGGTGTCGGTGTTTACCCCGTTGTAAATCAGGTGAATTTTACCGGCAGGCACACCAAAGTAATGGCGAATTTCATCCGCCACCATCTGCGAGTTACAGATAACCGCTTTCAGCGATGGATGCTGATACATCGCCTGCTCTTGCGCCATTACATAACGGTGAAAACCAGACCACCACAGCAGACGGCGTTGCAGCGGGTTGAGAATACGCGAGCGTTGGGTAAGCCAGGACTGATGAACACCGTCACCGGCGCGGTAAATATGGCAACCTGGGATCCGTTCGTGACTCTGCACCAGATCGAACGCGGCGAAGTGCTGCTGAGCGGCCTGTGCGAATGCGCTTTCACGCTGGACCCGGCCGGTAATGCGTGGATTACAGATGATGACGTTGCGGTTGGCCTGCTCCGCGCCTTCCCAACTGCGGGTGATAACACTGACATCCAGTGAGCGGTGGTTGCTGAGCGCGTCGAGCGCTCTGGAAACGAAGCGCTCTGCACCTCCGTCCGGACGGTATTTCTGCCGCACGATCGCCAGTTTCATTCCTGTGCCTCCAGCAGTGCCGAATCAACCGCCAGTAACACCTGTTGAACGCTGATTTGCTGCAGACAGTCGCTAACTTTGCTGCCGCCGCAGCCGTCTTTACCGCAAGGGCGGCAGGGATGGCGGTCGGAGACTATCACCCGGTTGACGGTCATCCACGGTGCCCATTCGGTTTCTCCGCTGGGGCCGAACAGCGCCACCACCGGCGTTTGCATCGCCGACGCGATATGCATCGGCACCGAGTCCACGCCCAGCAGTAACTGTGCTTTGTCGATCAGGCTCGCCAGTTGTTTGAGCGTTAACTGACCGGCCAGGTCCAGCACCGGGTGGGTCAGATGTGACTTAATGTCGGCGATCATCGCCATTTCGCTTTCCGCTGGCGAAGCACTCAGCACGATGGTGTGGCCACGCTCGCACAGGGTGTTAATGGCCTGCGCCATCGCGCTGCTCTTCCAGCATTTGAACAACCAGCGTGATGTTGGATGAACCACGATGAAGGGTTGCCCCTGCCATTGCTGGTCCCGCAGTTTCTGGTCTACCGCCTGATCAGCCTCCTCGCCAGCGATCAGTTGTAACCGACGCGCTTGCGGTTCTGGCTGGATCCCCAGCGCTCGCAGGGTATCCAGATGGGATTCCACCGTGTGGCGGCGTGGAATGCGCGGTACGCGATACTGAAACGTCTTCTTCCAGAACGACAATTTGTCGCGTGCGCTGTTGCGAAAGGTGACGCCGAGCGGGATGCCCGCCAGACGTGCGATCCATAAGCCGCGCATACTTTCTGTCAGGTGAATGATGGTGTCATAACGTTGCGCCCGCAGCGTTTTCAGCAGCGCCCACTCTTTTGCCAGATGGCCGAACACCCCGAGTTTTTTCCATTTTTTGTCGACGGTATAAAGCTGGTCAATCGCCGGATGTAACGACAACATTTCTGCCGTATCGGCAAATACCAGCGCGTCGATTTGGGCATCCGGGTAATGCTGGCGCAGAATGGAAAACAGCG
Organism: Dickeya undicola; assembly: GCF_000784735.1. GTDB lineage: Bacteria > Pseudomonadota > Gammaproteobacteria > Enterobacterales > Enterobacteriaceae > Dickeya > Dickeya undicola. The sequence continues at coordinate 47,821 of NZ_JSYG01000003.1, read as the reverse complement.
GCGATGTCAGTAGTACATCGCCATGATGGCGGAATTTGGTAATAAGGATTCGCCGGGGTTCAACCTTATGCGGTGAGGTCACAGTAATACCGCCTTATTCAGTCAATAGGGAAGCACAGCGCTGCCACACATCAGCGGCGTGGAGATCCGCCAGATCGCGGCTGCCTGCCGGACGGCAGACATGCTGGTTTTGGCCGTAGCCACCAATCAATCCAGGATCGGTCGGGCCGTACAGCGTGATATTAGGACGGTCGAGTGCGGCGGCGAGGTGACTCAGCCCGGTATCTACCGAGACGACAGCTTGCGCGCCAGCCAACACACCTGCCACTTGTTCCAGTGTAAGCCGGGGCAACACATCGACGTGAGAAAACCCGGTTGCCAGTCGCTGTGCCCGTTGGTGCTCGTGCTCAGCACCCCAAGGCAATTTGATGCGTAGTCCGCGAGGTTCGGCCAGCGCGATCAGTTCACGCCAGTACGACTCCGGCCAGTGTTTTTCATCCCGGGTCGTCGCATGTAAAAACACCAGATACGGCTGACTGTCAGCAGTGTGTTCCGACAAAAAACGCGTTGCAATCGCATAGTCGCCCTGTTCCGTCGGCTTGCGGTAGTTCAGGCTGACAGAAAACAGTTCCCGTATGCGTTCTACCGCGTGTTGCTGGCGATCAACCGGATGCCGATACTGATAAAACCAGCTAGCCAGCGGTTCGCGGGCGCTTTTCCAGTCCAGACCATGCTTGTTGCCGTAAGCCAGACGGGTCACCAGCACTGCACTTTTCAGTAACCCCTGAGCATCGATGATGGCGTCATAGCGTTTTTCCCGCAGCTGTGTTTTGAACGCAGCCCGCTCCGCACGGGTTTCATGGCTGAACCAGCTTTTGCGCCAGCGGCGAATCGCTACTGAAATGACGCGTTCAACCGCCGGATGCCAACTGGGGATCTGGGAAAAACCTTCTTCCACTACCCAGTCGAACTGAATGCCGTGAATCACTTGCATTGCATCGGTGAGCGCGGGCAGGGTGTGTAGTACGTCACCCATGGAAGACGTTTTAACGATCAGTACCCTCATGCCGTCTCCCCTCTGATGGGCAGATAGCGTGACAGGGCATCCAGCACCTGTTGTGGCTGAATGTCGATCAGGCTCTGGTGATACCCTTGTTCGGCATCGCCCTTGCGCACCCGGTGATAGCCGGTGATAAGACGAATGACTTCGGCCTGGTGGGAAAGCGGTGGCGTGAAGTCCGGGCTGCTGGGGCCGTACAGCGCCACCAGTGGGCGGTTGAGCGCCGCTGCCACGTGCATCAGACCTGAATCGTTACTGACGATCGCCTGACAGGCGGCGATCAACACCACCGCCTGATCCAGCACAGTTTGCCCAGCCAGATTGAGGCAATGTTCACGGGCATCAGCACTCAGGATCTGGCGGATGTCCTCACCTGCCTGACGGTCATTGTTCGAGCCAAACAAAACGACCTGATACCCTTGTTCAATCAACGTTTGTGCCAGTGTGCCGTAGTGGTAATGCGGCCAGCGTTTGGCCGGGCCGAACTCGGCACCGGGACAAAAGCCAATCAGTGGGCGGGAGTCGGTCAAATTAAAGGCGGCGGTGACATCCGCAATCTCGACGTCATTCACCGCCAGTTGCGGCCACAATAAGGGTTGAGGCAAGTCAGCGGCGGTATGAATGCGGGCTCGGTCGTACGCCAGCGCGACATAGCGTTGCACCATCAGCGGGAAAGCGGCTTTGTCCAGAACTCGTAGGTCATTGAGCAGGCCGTAGCGCATTTCACCGCGCCAGCCGGTGCGGTGCGGAATGTCGGCAAAAAAAGGCACCAGTGCTGACTTGAAGGAGTTGGGCAGTACGCAGGCGCGATCGTATCGTTGCTCACGCAGTGATACACCCAGTCGCCGACGCTCGCCGAGCGCCAACATGCCATGCCCCAGTGGCATGGGCAATGCCTGATGTACTTCGGGCATCCGCGCCAGCAGCGGGCGGCACCAAGCCGGAGCCATCACATCGATGATGGCATCCGGATGTTCGGCCTTCAGGGTGCGGTAAAGACTGTGCGACATCATCATGTCGCCCACCCAGGAAGGGCCGATAACCAGAATTTTCATACCGTTCGTGTTTCCTTACGGCAAAGCGAATCAGGCGTTGTGGTTCAACCAGGCCAGGTAGTCGGCGACGCCTTCCGCTACGGTTTTGAACGGCTTGTCATAGCCGGCTGCACGTAGGTTGCTCAGGTCCGCTTGTGTGTAGGCTTGATAGCGACCTTTCAGTTTTTCCGGGAAAGGGATGTATTCCACACTGTCTTTCTGGTGATACGCGAGTACGGCATCCGCCACAGCCTGGAAGGATTCGGCACGGCCAGTGCCGCAGTTGAAGATGCCGGATACACCGTGCTGCCAGAACCACAGGTTCACTGCCGCTACATCGCCGACATAGATAAAGTCGCGTTTGAAATTTTCGCTACCCGCGAACAATTTGGGTTTTTCACCTTGATTGATCTGGTTATTCAGGTGGAAGGCTACGCTGGCCATACTGCCTTTGTGGCTTTCGCGCGGCCCGTAGACGTTGAAATAACGGAAACCACAAATCTGTGAGTCGGCTTGCGGCAGAATTTCTCGCACGTACTGGTCGAACAGAAATTTGGAGTAGCCGTAGACGTTGAGTGGTTGCTCGTACTGACGGTCTTCAATGAAGTTGTCGGTGCGGCCACCGTAGGTAGCGGCGGATGAGGCGTACAGGAACGGGATACCGCGCTCCAGACAATAGTGCAGCACTTCCTTTGAGTACTGATAGTTATTGTCCATCATGTACTTGCCGTCCCACTCAGTGGTAGAGGAACAGGCACCCTCGTGGAAGATGGCGTCGATATCACCCAGATCGTCACCGGCCATGATGCTGGCGATGAAATCTTCCTTATCCATGTAGTCGGCGATGTCCAGATCGACCAGGTTGGCGAACTTGGTGCCATCCTTAAGGTTGTCGACCACCAGAATATCCCGATACCCGTCATCATTCAGCGCTTTTACGATATTGCTGCCGATGAAACCAGCGCCGCCAGTTACGATAATCATGGGGGTTACCTGCTATCTTGCTGGTGGAGCACCGTGCTCCACACCTATTGGCCGCTATAATAACATTTCGATGCATCACAGACATCCTGTAAGGATTTTCCTGACACATCCTGCCAGTCACATCGCATTTCCAGCGTGACCACTGTGGCATTTTGTGGCTGAGTTGTCAGTCCGGCTCGCATTTCTCCACTACCTTTACCTCCATAAGACCTACCCGCTGCCTGGCGGGGATTTCGATGACGGACGAAAAGGAGAGCCACGCCATGCCTGATGCGTTTTATCACCAGTTGTCCACCCAGCTTGCCTCGCTGCGTGACGAGGGGTTGTCTAAAGATGAACAGCCGATCACCACGGCGCAGCAGGCGCAAATCACGGTGGCGGACGGCGGCGAGCTGATTAATTTCTGCGCGAATAATTATCTGGGGTTGGCTAATCACCCGGTGGTGATCGCCGCGGCCAAAGCCGGGCTGGATAGCCACGGCTTTGGCATGGCATCGGTACGTTTTATTTGTGGGACACAGGATATTCACCAGACGCTGGAACGCCGACTGGCGACATTTCTCGGTATGGAAGACGCCATCCTCTACTCCTCCTGCTTTGACGCCAACGGCGGGTTGTTCGAAACCCTGATGGGAGAACACGACGCGATTGTGTCCGATGCGCTCAATCATGCGTCGATCATCGACGGTATTCGCCTGTCAAAAGCGCGCCGTTATCGTTACGACAATAACGATATGCATCAGCTGGAGGCTCGGTTGCAACAGGCTCGGGCGGAAGGGGCGCGTAACCTGATGATTGCCACCGACGGCGTGTTTTCGATGGATGGCGTGATCGCCAATCTACACGGGATTTGCGATCTGGCAGAGCGGTACGATGCGCTGGTGATGGTGGACGACTCCCACGCGGTGGGGGTTGTCGGTGAGCAGGGGCGCGGCACCCATGAATACTGTCAGGTGATGGGTCGGGTGGACATTATTACCGGCACGCTGGGCAAAGCGCTGGGCGGTGCGTCCGGCGGCTATACCGCCGCCCGGCGAGAGGTGGTGGCGTGGCTGCGTCAACGTTCCCGGCCGTACTTATTTTCCAATTCGCTGGCACCGTCGATTGTGTCGGCATCGATCAAGGTATTGGGCCTGCTACAGGATGGGAAAGCGTTGCGTCGGCGTCTGTGGCAGAACGCCAGCCTGTTTCGTCAGCGGATGGCTGAGGCGGGGTTTACGCTCACGGGGGCGGATCACGCCATTATTCCCGTTATGCTGGGCGACGCCCGGTTGGCACAAGCATTTGCGGCGGCGTTGCGACAGGAAGGCATCTATGTCACCGGTTTTTTCTACCCGGTAGTGCCGCACGGGCAGGCGCGCATCCGTACCCAGATGTCGGCGGCGCATACGCCGGAACAGATTGAACGGGCGGTAGCAGCGTTTATTCGGGTCGGTCGGCAGTTGGGTGTCGTGAGATGAGGAGAAGGGGATGAAAGCGCTGGCGAAACTGCGCCCGGAACCGGGCATCTGGTTGACTGATGTTCCCGTGCCGGAGCCGGGTCACAACGATGTGATGATCAAAATCCGCAAAACCGCCATTTGCGGCACCGATGTACATATCTACAACTGGGATGCATGGTCGCAGAAAACCATCCCAGTGCCGATGGTGGTCGGGCATGAGTATGTCGGTGAGATCGTGGCGATAGGGCAGGAAGTCGAAGGGTTCCGGATTGGCGATCGAGTGTCGGGTGAAGGGCACATCACTTGTGGCTATTGTCGTAACTGCCGTGCAGGTCGCCGACACCTGTGCCGCAACACCTCGGGGGTGGGCGTCAACCGTCCAGGGGCGTTTGCGGAGTATCTGGTGATTCCGGCGTATAACGCGTTCCGTTTGCCGACGGCGATTCCTGATGACATCGCGGCTATTTTTGATCCGTTCGGCAACGCGGTACATACGGCGCTGGCGTTTGATCTGGTGGGGGAAGATGTGCTGGTGAGCGGGGCCGGGCCGATTGGCGTGATGGCGGCGGCAGTGTGCCGTCATGTCGGCGCTCGCCATGTGGTGATTACCGACGTCAATGACTACCGGCTGGCGTTGGCGAAGCAGGTGGGGGTTACCCGTGCGGTGAATGTATCGCGGGAATCGCTGACCGATGTGATGCAGGAACTGGGTATGACTGAAGGGTTTGATGTCGGGCTGGAGATGTCCGGTTCCCCTGTTGCCTTTCGCACGTTGTTATCGGTGATGAACCACGGTGGTCGTATCGCCATGTTGGGGATTCAGCCAGAAGCGGTCGCGGTAGACTGGAGCGACATCATTTTCAAAGGGCTGGTCATTAAAGGTATCTATGGTCGGGAGATGTTTGAAACCTGGTACAAAATGGCGGCGTTGATCCAGTCTGGGCTGGATTTGTCGCCAATCATTACCCATCGCTACGCTATTGACGATTTTCAGCAGGGCTTTGATGTCATGCGCTCCGGTCAGTCCGGCAAGGTGGTGCTGAGCTGGGAGTAATGCGCCGCCCAATGGGAGAGCGGCGTATCTTGTTATCCCAGCCAGGTCTGCCAGTGTTGCTTCAGGTAGCTGACCGCAGGGCTGGTTGCCACATTATGTCCAAGCTGTCGCCACAGCTCTGATTGAGAGATCGCCTGCGGCGGCTGTTTGAACGTGCAGACCTGAATAGGGCGCAGGCGCTTCGATGTTGGTGTGCTCTGTTGCGAAGCAAGATACGTCGGCACCGGCGTATAATGTGGCTCCGGTTCGTTCAGCAATTGACTGGGACGAACCAGTACGATATCGGTTGGTAATGTCGGCAACATCTGCTGCAACACTTGAATCGTGGTGGGGTGAGGGTGCCCGATCGCGATAGCGTACCCGCTGCGTTGCGCGATCTCCACCGCCCGGCTGAACTGACGCCGAATGTCGGCAACGTTCTGGGTGTCGTCCAGGAAGACCTTGCGTTTGAGCACTTTGATATCGGTGCCTGCCGCCGCCCGGCTGGCCTGACTGCTGCCGATGGTCATGCTGTCGAGGAAATAGAGATGGTAGGCCGTCATCGCCTGCATCACCTTCTGCATTCCTGGCAGACTGGCGGTCATGGCGCTCCCCATATGGTTGTTTAGCCCGACGGCGTAAGGCACCTTGTTGACCGCATCACGCAGGATGCGCGCAATTTCTTCGCTGCTCATATCCGGGCGCAGCGTATCCCGCTCCAGCGGCTGCTTGCTCATCGGTGCCATCGGCAGATGGATCAACACTTCTCTGCCTTGTGCATGGGCCTTGGTTGCCATTTCGCGGGCGTAAGGCGCATTAGGCAACACGGCTACGGAAATGGCGGTGGGCATCGCCAGCACCTGATTCTCGTTATGTGGGCGGTAGCCAAAATCATCGATCACCAGCGCCAGCTTGCCTGCCCAGACGGGAAGCGCCAACAGTGTGCCGGTGAGTGTCATGCCGGTGATAGCCAGCAAGCGGGAAATAAATGGACGCAAACCTACCTTCCTAGCCAGGGTAAGGGGTTGACCGCCTGTCCCTGACGTCGAATTTCAAAATAGAGGGCGGGCTGATTCTGCCCACCGCTAGTGCCGACCAATGCTATCGGCTGACCGGCTTTCACCTGCGCACCGACCGAAACCAGTGCGCTCTGGTTGTAACCATACAGGCTCATGTCGCCCTTGCCGTGCTCTATCACCACCACCTGACCGTAACCTTGTAGCCAGTCGGCCATCAGTACGGTGCCGTCGGCGATGGCGTGTACCTCGGTGCCTTCGGATGCGCCGATCACCAGCCCTTTCCAGCGCAACTCACCCTGCAACGGTTCGCCAAAGCGGTGCAGCGTGCGGCCGCGTACCGGCCACACGTACTGGCCGTTCGGCTGGCCCAGACCGCCGGTGCGCGCCATCAGCGAGCGTTCCTGCTCGGTCGGTTTGTAACTGGCACCGCTGCGTTTGGCCTGCTCTTCTTTTTCGCGCAGACGAGCGGCTTCACGGGCTTCGCGCTCTGCTCGTGCCTTGGCTTCACGCTCCGCCCGCGCGATCTGGTCGCGTAACCGGGTTTCGTTCTGGCGCAACTCCGTCAATTGTTGCTGGTCTTTTTCCAGCGCATTTTCCAGTGCACCCAGTGTTTTTTGGCGTTCGCTCTGCGCCTGTTCCAGCGTTTTCTGCTGCTGCTGTTGGTCGCCGAGCAGGCGTTTTTGCTGCACCTGTTTCTGCTCCAGTTGCTGCTTCTGGCTGGCAAGCTGTGTACGGGTTTGCTGTAACGCGGTGATGGATTGCTCTCGCGCCTGATTCAGGTAATTGAAATAGGCGAGGATGCGTTCGCGACGCTGGCTTTCTTCACTGCTGAGAATCAGTTGCAGGGCACCATGCTGACCCTGGCGGAATGCGGCATCCAGTTGTTTCGCCAGCAGGGTTTCCTGCGTTTTTTGCTGGGTTTGCAGTTTGGCGATGGAGGTGCTCAGGCTGCTGACATCCTGATTCAGACGCTCAAGGGTGGCGCGGGTGTCTCGTAGCTGGCGGGTGGACTGAGCGATCGACTGTTCCTGCTTTTTCAGTTGATCAAGCAAGGTGCTGCGGCGTTGTTGCTGTTCCCGGACGCTTTTTTCCTTCTCTGCAATGTCTTGCTGCAGAGATTTCAACTGCTGTTGGCCGTCATCGCTCCAGCCGGAGCATGGCAACAGCAGTACGCCAACACAAAGCACACTGGCGCACCGGATTAACAGTTTGTCACGACCCGTTGGCAACGGTACAGAGAACGCTTTTTTGCTCATGGCGAAAGATTATTCCACGATGAACAGCGGCTTACCAGTTGTCTCGTCAGGGTTTTCTATTTCCATCCATGACAGTGAATGACCCTTAATCCTGCGGATAAATGCAATCCGCCGCGCATAATCATAATGCGATGTTGGCTTACAGGCTGTAATTGCGGTATCGCACAGGTATACTCAGACACCCTGTATTTGAATTGCTTAACTGATTTCGGAGTCGTTACACCCCATGCAAGAGATTATGCCATTCATCAGCCGACACCCGATTCTGAGCGTGGCCTGGATTGCCCTGCTGGTCGCGGTCATTGTGCTTACGGTGAAGAGTAAACTGTCCAAGGTAAAAGAAGTGGCTCGTGGTGAAGCGATCCAACTGATTAATAAAGAAGATGCGGTGGTGGTAGACACCCGTAATCGCGATGATTACCGCCGTGGACATATCGCTGGTGCCATCAACCTGTTGCCGAACGATATCAAGAACGGCAGCCTGAGCGAGCTGGAAAAACATAAGGCGCAGCCGGTGATTGTGGTGTGTGCTAATGGCATGTCATCGCGTGAGTCGGCAGAGAACCTGTTCAAAGCCGGGTTTGAGCGTGTCGTGATCCTGAAAGACGGGCTGGCGGGCTGGAGCGGCGAGAACCTCCCGCTGGTACGCGGTAAATAATGCGACGCCCCATCAGAGGGGAGTCTGTTTGTGTTATGGCGTGTCCTTCCTGGCGAAGGGAAGCGCGCAAGGAAATCTAACGAAAGGGTATTATTCAACATGTCTGAACAAAACAACGGCGAACTGACTTTCCAGATCCAGCGTATCTACACCAAAGATATTTCTTTTGAAGCGCCGAACGCGCCGCAGGTGTTCCAGCAGGAATGGAACCCGGAAGTCAAACTGGACCTGGATACCGCTTCCACCCAACTGGCTGACGATGTGTACGAAGTGGTACTGCGTGTGACCGTCACCTCTACCATCGGCGAAGAAACCGCGTTCCTGTGTGAAGTGCAGCAGGCGGGTATCTTCACTGTTGCTGGTATCGAAGGCACCCAACTGGCTCACTGCCTGGGCGCGTACTGCCCGAACGTGCTGTTCCCGTACGCGCGCGAGTGCATCACCAGCCTGGTATCTCGCGGCACCTTCCCGCAACTGAACCTGGCTCCGGTTAACTTTGACGCGCTGTTCATGAACTATCTGGAACAGCAGGCAGGCCAGGACGGTTCCGCTCAGACGCTGGATGCCTGATGAACCCGTCTGATGCAGCGATGACGGTGATCGGTGCCGGATCTTACGGCACCGCGCTGGCGATCACGGTGGCTCGCAACGGCCACCGTGTGGTGCTCTGGGGCCATGACCCCGCGCATATTCAGGCGTTGCAGGCTGCACGGTGCAATCAGGCGTTCCTGCCCGATGTGCCGTTCCCGGATACCCTGCAACTGGAAACGGACTTGTCACAGGCGCTGGCCGCCAGCCAGAACATTCTGGTGGTGGTGCCAAGCCATGTGTTTGGCGAGGTGCTGCGCCAGCTCAAGCCCCATCTACGGGCGGACGCGCGACTGGTGTGGGCCACCAAGGGGCTGGAAGCGGAAACCGGTCGTCTGTTGCAGGACGTCGCCCGCGAAGCGCTGGGTAATACGATTCCGCTGGCGGTGCTCTCCGGCCCGACTTTTGCCAAAGAACTGGCCGCCGGGTTGCCTACCGCTATCGCGCTGGCATCGACGGATCAGCCGTTTTCCGACTATTTGCAACATCTGCTGCATTGCGGCAAAAGTTTTCGCGTCTACAGCAACCCTGATTTTATCGGGGTGCAGTTGGGCGGCGCAGTGAAGAACGTCATCGCCATCGGAGCCGGTATGTCTGACGGCATGGGGTTCGGTGCCAATGCGCGTACTGCGCTTATCACCCGCGGTCTGGCCGAAATGACGCGGCTGGGCGTGGCGCTGGGTGCTGACCCGACCACGTTTATGGGCATGGCGGGCTTGGGCGACCTGGTGCTGACCTGCACCGACAATCAGTCACGCAACCGCCGTTTCGGCATGATGCTGGGGCAGGGGATGGACGTAGTCAGCGCCCAGAACCAGATTGGTCAGGTGGTGGAAGGCTACCGTAATACCAAAGAAGTGATGGCGCTGTCGCAGCGCTATGGTGTGGAAATGCCGATCACCGAGCAGCTCTGGCAAGTGCTGTATTGTGGTAAAGACGCGCGTGAAGCGGCGTTGAGCCTGTTGGGGCGGGCGCGCAAAGACGAAAGCGCCAGCCTGTGACGGCAAGGTATTGCTCGGGCTTCCCTTGGGAGGCCCGTTATTGTTTTATTTTGGTAGTGCATTGTGCAGTAGAGCGTCGTGCGGTCGTAAGCGGTGAAGCGGTGGGTTGACGGTTTTTCAAAGAGGTGTCGCGATGTCGAATGATGAGCTGGAACTGGTTTGGAAAAACATTAAGGAAGAGGCGCGCAGTTTGGCGGAATGCGAACCGATGCTGGCCAGTTTCTTTCACGCGACGCTGCTGAAACATGAGAACCTGGGCAGCGCCTTGAGCTATATGCTGGCGAACAAATTGGCTAACGCTATTATGCCCGCGATTGCCGTCCGTGAAGTGGTGGAAGAAGCCTACCGCGCTGAACCGCAGATGATTGCATCCGCCGCTCGCGACATTCTGGCGGTGCGCTTGCGTGACCCAGCGGTAGATAAATACTCGACGCCGTTGCTCTACCTGAAAGGATTTCATGCTTTGCAGGCTTACCGTATCGGTCACTGGCTGTGGCGTCAGGAACGGCAGGCGCTGGCCATTTACCTGCAAAACCAGATTTCAGTGTCATTTGGGGTGGATATCCACCCGGCCGCGCGCATCGGTTGCGGCATCATGCTCGACCATGCCACGGGTATCGTGATCGGTGAAACCGCCGTCGTGGAAAACGACGTTTCCATCCTGCAATCGGTCACCCTGGGGGGGACCGGCAAGACCAACGGCGATCGCCATCCCAAGATTCGGGAAGGGGTGATGATCGGCGCGGGTGCCAAGATTTTGGGCAACATCGAAGTGGGATGTGGTGCCAAGATTGGCGCAGGTTCAGTGGTATTGCAGCCGGTGCCGCCACATACCACGGCTGCTGGCGTACCCGCGCGAATTGTTGGCCGCCCGGAAAGCGACAAACCCTCGCTGGATATGGACCAGTACTTCAACGGTTCGTTACACGGTTTCGAAGACGGCGACGGCATTTGATATTTTTTCCGGCCTGCCTGCCCGGCAAGCCGGATAACCGGATAACCGGATAACCGGATTGTTTCACCTTAGCCTCTGTGGGCTCCTCTCTTTCTTTATCGTTCTGGCTGTTTTTTATACATATTGGCTAGGACGTCTCTCAAAAATGCCGGATTACCCCAGTAGTTCAGCGTTAATTGTATTTAATCCAGTGAGAATCGTTGTATATCAGTGGTCGGATCATAAAACACCATGGAAATAGGTATCAGGTAACCCGATTCGCCGGTTGCTGGCGATTTTGCTTTTTGGGAATGTTGCTTATGCGATTAAAATTGACATCACACACCTGCCTCTTTGCACTGTCTTCCCTGTTATTTACCCCGGCATTTGCTGCGTCATCTGGCGAAAATACGGCGTCTGATGCTGTTGAAAGCGGCTCTGAGCCGGGAATCTGGCAACGCGCCAGCAATAATCTGTCGGAAACCTGGCATCACTGGCAGTCTCAGGATTTGTATGTGCCGGTCATGACCTGGCATAACCGTTGGACTTACGACCGAGCGAAGACCGACAAGTATAACGAGCGTCCCTGGGGGGCGGGTTATGGTGTATCCCGGCTGGATAGTGACGGCGACTGGCACAGCTTGTACCTGATGGCGTTTAAAGACTCCTTTAACAAGTGGGAGCCGATTGGCGGCTATGGCTATGAAAAACGCTGGCGGCCGCTGGAAAATCAGGACTTCCAGTTAGGGTTGGGGTTTACCGCTGGGGTAACCATGCGGGATAACTGGCACTACATCCCAATCCCGGTGCTGTTGCCTCTGGCGTCGGTCAGTTATCAGCGCTTGTCTCTTCAGGCGACGTACATTCCCGGCACATACAATAATGGCAACGTGTTCTTCGCCTGGCTGCGCTGGCAGTTCTGATAAATTGATTGTTTATATTTTATCCTTATGTAAACCAAGTTGAGAAAAATACGGCCACGTAACTCGACTACAATGCTCTTCCTGTTAACAGCAATAGAGTGAGTGACGCCGTGCCGTTATTGATCATCACCACGATTCTGTGGTCGTTTTCCTTCAGCCTGATTGGTGAATACCTGGCCGGTCAGGTCGATAGTTGGTTCTCCGCTATGTTTCGGCTGGTACTGGCGGCGCTGGTGTTTCTGCCTTTCCTGCGCTGGCGCGGTTACTCCCCCAAAGTGTTGGGGTTGTATCTGCTGGTGGGTGTTTTCCAGCTTGGCATCATGTATCTGTTCCTGTTCCGTAGCTACCTGTACCTCAATGTGCCGACGATTCTGTTGTTTTCGGTGATGACGCCGCTGTACGTCACGCTGATTTACGACCTGCTCAGCGGGCATCGCCTGCGCTGGGGTTACCTGTTCAGCGCCTTTCTGGCTGTGCTGGGTGCCGCGGTGATCCACTACCACGGCGTGAGTGATCATTTCTGGTGGGGACTGTTACTGGTTCAGGCGGCCAATATCTGTTTTGCTGTGGGGCAAGTGGGGTATAAGCGGCTGATGGAAGTGCATCCGATGCCGCAGCACAGCGCCTTTTCCTGGTTTTATCTCGGTGCTGCATTGGTGACGCTGGTGGCCTGGGCGCTGTTCGGCAATCTGACCAAACTGCCCACCGCACCGGTGCAGTGGGAGGTGCTGGCGTTTCTTGGCGTGGTGGTGTCGGGGTTGGGTTATTTCATGTGGAACTACGGCGCGACTCAGGTGGACGCCGGTACGTTAAGTATCATGAACAACTTTCACGTCCCGGCCGGGTTGCTGGTCAATTTCGCGTTCTGGCAGAAAACGCCAAACTGGACCAGTTTTCTCATCGGTTCTGCGATTATTGCGCTGTCTTTGTGGGTGCACCAGCGTTGGGTCGTGAAGCGTCCCGCACAAACGGCAGATGCTCGCAGGCATGTTGGCGCGCGGAGCGAATAAACGCTTCGACAACCGGCTGACGCTGCTCGCCATCGCGCACGGCGGCGTACAGTCGGCTCCACAAGCCTTCTCCCAGGGTTTTGGTGACAACCAACCCCTGACGCTCAAAACTCTCCACCACCCAATGCGGCAGTGCGGCGATGCCCATACGCGCCGCCACCATCTGGATCAACAGCAAGGTATTGTCTACGCTTTTTAGCGATGGGCTGACCCCTGCCGGTTGCAGAAAGTGTCGCCATACATCCAACCGTTGACGCTGCACCGGATAAATCATCAATGTTTCCTGCGCCAGATCCTCTGGCGTAATCACGGCTTTGGCGGCCAGCGGATGATCCGGCGACAGCACCAGCCGCACTTCAAAGTCGAACATCGGCGAGTAGTGCAGGCCACTGCGAGGCAGAATGTCGGAGGTCATCACTAGGTCCAGCTCGCCTTGTTGCAGTGCTGGCTGTGGGTCGAAAGTGACGCCGGATTTAAAATCCATCACCACTTGCGGCCAGCTTTGGTGGAAGTTCTCCAGCGCTGGTGTCAGCCATTGAATACAACTGTGGCACTCGATCGCCAGCCGCAAGGTGGTCTGATGCGGCTGGTTACACGCCTGCAGCGCCTGCTGAATTTGCGGCAGGATCTGTTCGGCTAGCTGTAGCAGAATGTCCCCCTGTGGCGTAAAGCGCAGCGGCTGGCTCTTACGGACGAACAAGCGGAACCCCAGCCGTTGTTCCAGATCGCTAAACTGATGCGACAGGGCGGATTGCGTCTGATGGAGTTGTGCGGCGGCGGCGGCTAACGATCCTGTGTTGCGCAGTGCCTGCAGCGTCCGTAAGTGTTTAAGTTCGATCATGAGAGTCCTTCACAGTGACAGTGAATAAATTGCGCTTGTACTTACTACACTACCTGCGGATTATGGATGTGTAAACATCTGGACGGCTAAATGGGAATTTAAGCATGGCAATTTTAAATCACACTCTCGGTTTTCCGCGCGTCGGTCTGCGTCGTGAACTGAAAAAAGCACAGGAAAGCTATTGGGCAGGGAACAGCACGCAGGAAGCGCTGCTGACCGTGGGCCGTGAGTTGCGCGCCCGTCACTGGCAACAGCAGAAAGACGCTGGCGTGGAATTGCTGCCAGTGGGCGATTTTGCCTGGTACGACCATGTGCTGACCACCAGCCTGCTGCTGGGGAACGTACCTGCCCGTCACCAGAACGCGGATGGCTCCGTCGATCTGGATACCCTGTTTCGTATCGGCCGTGGCCGCGCACCGACCGGTGAGCCTGCCGCTGCGGCTGAAATGACCAAATGGTTCAACACCAACTATCACTACATGGTGCCGGAATTCACCAAAGGCCAACAGTTCAAGCTGACCTGGACGCAACTGCTGGATGAAGTGGACGAAGCACTGGCGCTGGGCCACAAGGTGAAACCGGTGCTGCTGGGTCCGGTGACCTACCTGTGGCTGGGTAAAGTCAAAGGGGAAGCCTTCAACCGTCTGGATCTGCTGAACGCGGTGTTGCCGGTGTACCAGCAGGTGCTGGCAGAATTGGCTAAACGCGGCATCGAGTGGGTGCAGATTGACGAGCCGCTACTGGCGCTGGAGCTGGACGCCGAATGGAAAGCCGCGTTTAAACCGGCTTACGATGCGCTGCAAGGGCAGGTGAAACTGCTGCTGACCACCTATTTCGACAGCATCGGCCAGAATCTGGACGTGATCAACGCGCTGCCAGTACAAGGTCTGCATGTCGATCTGGTGCACGGCAAAGACGACGCCGCAGCGCTGAACGCGCAGCTGCCAGCTGACTGGGTACTGTCGCTGGGCGTGATCAACGGCCGTAACGTGTGGCGTGCCGATCTGGCGAGCTGGTTCGAACGCCTGCAACCGTTGCTGGGTAAACGTACCCTGTGGCTGGGCAGTTCCTGCTCCTTGCTGCACAGCCCGATCGATCTCAGCGTTGAAACCCGTCTGGATGAGGAAGTGAAAAGTTGGTTCGCCTTTGCGATTCAGAAGTGTCAGGAACTGGCGCTGCTGACTCGCGCGCTCAACAGCGGTAACGGTGACGAACTGGTGGCTTACAGCGCACCGATCCGTGCCCGTCGTACCTCTACTCGCGTTAACAACCCAGCGGTGGCGAAGCGTCTGGCGGCAATTACCGCCCAGGACAGTCTGCGCCAGAACCCGTACCCGGTTCGCGCCGACGCACAGCGTGCGCGTTTCAACCTGCCATCCTGGCCGACCACCACTATCGGCTCGTTCCCGCAGACCACCGAAATCCGTAGCCTGCGTCTGGACTTCAAACAAGGGCGTCTGGACGGTCAGAACTACCGTATCGGTATCGCCGAGCACATCAAACAGGCGATTGTGGAACAGGAACGTCTGGAACTGGACGTATTGGTGCACGGTGAAGCTGAACGTAACGACATGGTGGAGTATTTCGGCGAGCACCTGGACGGTTTCGTGTTCACCCAGAACGGCTGGGTACAGAGCTACGGTTCCCGTTGTGTGAAACCGCCGGTGGTGATTGGCGACATCAGCCGCCCAGAGCCGATCACGGTCGAGTGGGCGAAATATGCCCAGTCGCTGACCAGCAAGCCGGTGAAAGGGATGCTGACGGGTCCGGTCACGATTCTGTGCTGGTCCTTCCCGCGTGAAGACGTCACCCGTGAAACCATCGCCAAGCAAATTGCACTGGCGCTGCGCGACGAAGTGGCGGATCTGGAACAGGCGGGTATCGGCATCATCCAGATTGACGAACCGGCGCTGCGTGAAGGCTTGCCGCTGCACCGCTCCGACTGGGCGGCGTATCTGGAGTGGGCGGTCGATGCGTTCCGCCTGAATGCGGCGGTAGCGAAAGACGATACCCAGATTCACACCCACATGTGCTACTGCGAATTCAACGACATCATGGATTCCATTGCCGCACTGGATGCAGACGTGATCACCATCGAAACCTCGCGTTCCGATATGGAGCTGCTGGAATCGTTCGAAGAGTTCGAGTACCCGAATGAAATCGGCCCAGGCGTGTACGACATTCACTCGCCGAACGTACCGAGCGTAGAGTGGATTGAAGCGCTGCTGCGCAAAGCGGCTCAGCGTATTCCGTCCGAGCGTCTGTGGGTGAACCCGGACTGCGGCCTGAAAACCCGTGGCTGGCCGGAAACCCGCCAGTCGCTGGCGAACATGGTGCAGGCAGCGAAGCGTCTGCGTGAGACTGCTGAATAAGTGAGCCGAAAACGGTGATGGGGAATGGCGCAAAGGATGACAGGACGCACGTGAACCACAGAACGTGACACTCAGGGCTGAGACGTTCCGCATCACCGCCAGACAGGATAAGGGAGACGATAGCGTCTCCCTTTTTACATTTGTTGCGGTTTACTTCTGAGTTACACCACGCCGTAGCGCGCAAACCACTCCAACATGCGTTGCCAACCGTCTTTGGCTGAGGCTTCGTGGTAAGTTGCGCGGTAATCGGCATGGAAGGCGTGATCCGCTTCCGGGTAGACCACGATCTCGGCATCGGCATTGACCGCTCGCAGCGCCTGACGCATGGTTTCCACCTGCTCCAGCGGAATGCCGTTATCCTGCCCGCCGTACAGGCCCAGCACTGGTGCGCTCAGGTCTTTCGCCACGTCCACTGGATGTTGAGGCGAAGTCAGCGTTTTTGCGGCGACCAGCTTGCCATACCAGGCGACGGCGGCTTTTAACTGCGGGTTGTGTGCGGCATACAGCCAACTGATGCGGCCGCCCCAGCAGAATCCGGTAATAGCCAGACGCTTGGCGTCCCCGCCCTGACGCACCGCCCAATGCGCGGTATGGTCGAGATCCGACAGCACCTGATTATCCGGCACCTTGCTGACCAGTTCGCTCAGCAGTGTGGGAATGTCGCTGTACTGTTGCGGGTCACCCTGTCGGAAATAGAGTTCCGGCGCGATCGCCAGATAGCCTTGTTTCGCCAGTCGTCGGCAAACATCACGAATATGTTCGTGTACGCCAAAGATTTCCTGCACTACCAGCACGATCGGCAGTGGGCCGTCGGCGTGTTCTGGTCTGGCGAGATAGGCTGGTAGATCATCACCTTGTGACGGAATGGTGGTTTCGCCGGCAATCAGCCCGGTAGTGTCGGTCGTTATCGCGGAGGAGGCCAGCGGCATGACGGCTGGCGAGAAGGCCCGTGTGGTTTCCCTGAGTGTCAGTAGCTCGTCGGTTTTCATTACCTTTCCTTTATCAAGACTGAAATCTGCCAGCGGGACAATGCTGCACCCGCGTTAAGCAAGTGTAGAAACTTTGTCGCGCATTGCTAAGTAATGTATTGCTAAGTCAGATGTTCGAATGTGGCAATCGGTGCGGCATGTCGTCGGGTGATTACAGTATAAAATGTGATTAAAATCACAATATCTATGTAAATAGATGTTCGTTACTTTGCAATGAGCGACCTATCTCACTTAAAGAACACAATTTGTGCGCTAAGATCGTTCCGTACCTGACCGTTGTCTGGAGGCGTTTATGTCCGATGTATTTCATCTCGGTTTAACAAAACAGGATTTACAAGGTGCCACATTGGCGATTGTGCCCGGTGATCCGGCTCGGGTGGAGAAAATCGCCCGGCTGATGGAGAACCCGGTGTTTCTGGCATCGCATCGGGAGTTCACCTCCTGGCGTGCGGAACTGGCGGGCAAGCCAGTGATAGTTTGTTCCACCGGTATTGGCGGTCCGTCTACGTCGATTGCGGTAGAAGAGCTGGCGCAACTGGGGATACGCACGTTTCTGCGTGTCGGTACTACCGGTGCTATTCAGCCACACATTGCGGTAGGTGATGTGTTGGTGACCACGGCGGCGGTTCGTCTGGACGGTGCCAGCCTGCACTTTGCGCCACTGGAATTCCCGGCGGTGGCAGATTTCGCCTGTACTTCTGCATTGGCGGAAGCGGCGCGTGAAGCGGGAGCGACGTTGCATGTCGGTGTTACGGCTTCCTCGGATACCTTCTATCCAGGGCAGGAACGCTACGACACCTATTCCGGCCGTGTAGTGCGCCGTTTCCAGGGGTCGATGGCGGAATGGCAAGGCATGGGCGTGCTGAACTATGAAATGGAGTCCGCCACGCTGTTGACCATGTGCGCCAGTCAAGGGCTGCGAGCTGGGATGGTGGCGGGTGTTATCGTCAATCGTACCCAGCAGGAAATCCCCGATGCGGCGACGATGCAGAAAGCGGAACACGCGTCCGTCAACGTGGTGCTGTCGGCGGCTCGCAAACTGCTGAGCGCTTGAATGTGATTCCATCGCCGGACGAGAGGTTCGGTGCGAGCGGTACGATAGGGTCGAACTTTCGTACCGCTTTTTTCAGTTTCCTCGGTGATTCCCCACACAGGGTGCATCTGCTTACCCATCTTCATGCTAATTTAATTCTCAGGTCTGATAATACGGGTCAGCTTCTGTCGCTCGATGCGGGTTTAACCCGCAGCATTCCGCATCAATGATGGTTCCTTGATAGCGACCTTTTGATAACCCACATTGATAACTCACATTTGATAACTACAGGGAAAAATATGACGTTAACCTCATTACTGCATCCCTCGTTGCTTCCACTTGACGGTGGTGTCAATTTTCGTGATTTGGGGGGGATCCGCGTGGCGGACGGGCGGCAAGTCCGGCGCGGCAGGCTGTTTCGCTCCGGGGCACTGGACATGCTGAGCGAACGTGATACCGACCATCTCGCCAGCGTGCCGGTAGCGCACGTGGTGGACTATCGTGATCAGGATGAAGCCTCGCTGCGGCCTGACAGGTTGTGGTCCGGTGCCCGTTATCATCAGGTTCCCGCCAATCCGCTACGGCATGAAGTGACCGCCAGCCTGGAAACGCTGGGTTCGGAAAAACTCGAAGCGTTCGACTCTCGTGCCTTTATGCTGGAACTGTACCGTCGCCTGCCGTTTGGCAATCCGGCTTATCAGCATTTGGTGGCGTTGCTGCGCCAGCCTGATGATGGCGCGTTGGTGCAACATTGCGCGGTGGGCAAGGATCGTACCGGTATTGGTTCTGCGCTGGTGCTGTTCGCGCTGGGTGCGGATGAACAAACGGTGATGGAAGATTATCTGGTCACCGAATCTACCCTGATTCCGTTCCGTCGCCAGTTGCTGGAAGATCTCGCGTCGAGCCTGAGCGAAAAGGCGCTGAAACGCTTTGATTTTGTGCTCTCTGCCCGCGAAGAGTTTCTGGTCACCGCGCTGCACACCATCCGCGAGAAGCATGGCTCCGTGGATAGCTGGCTGGCGCAGGAGTACGGGTTAGATGCGCCAGCGCGGGAGGCATTGCGGGTGAAGTATCTGGCGTGAGGTCGTAAGCGATCACCGGTTTTGAGTGGTAACAGTAACAAACCGGGAGCCATGGCTCCCGGTTTGTGTTGCTGAGCGACTAGCCAGTATTACGCATCCCGGCGGCGACACCGGCGATGGTGACCATCAGCGCCTGTTCCACCTGCGGGTCCGGTGTGTTTAGCTGACGCGAACGGTGTAACAGTTCCGCCTGCAACACGTTGAGCGGGTCGGTATAGACGTTGCGCAGCGCGATGGATTCGGCAATCCACGGCAGGTCAGCCATCAGGTGGTCGTCGTTGGAGATGGTCAGTACCGCCTTGATGTCTCTTTCTAACTGCTCACGCAGTTGTTTGCCGAGCGACCACAGTTTCTCTTCCACCAGCCGTTGATCGTAGTACTCCGCCAGCCACAGGTCGGCCTTGGCGAACACCATTTCCAGCATACCGATACGGGTGGAGAAGAACGGCCAGTCGCGGCACATGGCTTCCAACTGGTTCTGGTGACCGTCGTCGATCACTTTTTGCAGCGCGGCCCCTGCACCTAACCAGGCTGGGAGCATCAGGCGGTTCTGGGTCCAGGCGAAAATCCACGGGATGGCGCGCAGACTTTCCACGCCGCCGTTCGGTCGGCGTTTAGCCGGGCGTGACCCCAGCGGCAGTTTACCCAGTTCCAGTTCCGGCGTGGCGGCGCGGAAGTAGGGCACGAAGTCCGGGTTTTCCCGCACGTAGCCGCGGTACATGTCGCAGGAAATGCGCGACAGCTCGTTCATGATGTGATGCCATTCCTGCTTCGGTTCCGGCGGCGGCAGCAGGTTGGCTTCCAGAATGGCCGACGTGTAGAGCGACAGGCTGCTGATGGTCACTTCTGGCAGGCCGAATTTGAAGCGGATCATCTCGCCCTGTTCGGTGACGCGCAGGCCGCCTTTCAGGCTCCCCGGCGGCTGGGAGAGCAGCGCGGCATGAGCCGGTGCGCCACCGCGGCCGATGGAGCCGCCACGACCGTGGAACAGCGTCAGCGCGATACCGTATTTCTCACAGGTTTTGATCAACGCGTCTTGCGCGCGGTACTGCGCCCAGGAGGCGGCCATCACCCCGGCGTCTTTCGCGGAGTCGGAGTAGCCGATCATCACCATCTGTTTGCCCTGAATGAAGCCGCGATACCAGTCGATGTTGAGTAACTGGGTCATCACACTGTCTGCATTATTCAGGTCGTCCAGCGTTTCGAACAGCGGTGCCACCGGCAGCGCATACGGGCAGCCCGCTTCTTTCAGCAGCAGATGTACTGCCAACACGTCGGACGGTGTGCGCGCCATTGAAATCACGTAGGCGGCGATGGAGTCGCGCGGGGTTTCGGCGATCACCCGGCAGGTTTCCAGCACTTCCTGCGTGTCGGCGCTCGGTTCCCACTGACGCGGCAACAGCGGGCGTTTGGAATTAAGCTCGCGGATCAGGAATGCCTGCTTGTCGGATTCCGACCAACTTTCATAGTCTCCCAACCCCAGATAGCGGGTAATTTCCGCCAGCGCGTCGGTGTGACGGGTGCTTTCCTGGCGAACATCAATACGCACCAACGGCACGCCGAAGCAGCGCACACGGCGCAGCGTATTGAGTAGTTGACCGTCGGCGATGATGCCCATGCCACAAGCGTGTAACGACTGGTAGCAGGCGTACAGCGGTTCCCACAGCTGCTCATTGGTGACCAGTAAATCTTTGGGCGGCACCCGTTGCTCCCCTTTCAGGCGGGCGTCCAGATAGTCTAGGGTGGCGGTCAATTGCGCTCGCAGCGTTTTCATCAGCTCGCGGTAGGGTTCCTGCACCTCGTCACCGCCAGCCAGTTGTTGCAGTTCTGGCGTACAGGTGGTCATTGACAGTTCGGACACCAGTACCTGCACGTCGCGCAGGAATAGGTCGGCCGCTTTCCAGCGGCTTAGCAGCAGTACGCGGCGGGTCACTTCAGCGGTCACGTTCGGGTTGCCGTCGCGGTCACCGCCCATCCAGGAGGTGAAACGCACCGGCACCGAATCTACCGGCAGACGATAGCCCAACTCTTTATCCATCTGTTCGTCGAGTTCACGCAGAAATGCGGGCACCCCTTCCCATAGGCTATTTTCCACTACCGCGAAGCCCCACTTGGCTTCGTCCACCGGGGTTGGACGGATTTTACGAATTTCATCGGTATGCCAGTACTGGGCGATCAACTGGCGCAGGCGGCGCATAATTTGGTGGCGCTCATAGTCGGCCAGGTCATCGTGGTCGAGCTGCTTTAAGCAGGTATTCACTTCGACCAGCTTGTGGATTAACGTGCGGCGGGTGATTTCAGTCGGGTGTGCCGTCAGCACCAGCTCGATGGAGAGCGATTCCACCGCCTCACGGATATCCTTGTCGCTCAGGTTATCGCGGCTTTTCAGGTTGCGGAACACGGTTGCCAGCGCTTCTGGATTGCCAGCGGCTTCGCCGTGTGGAGAAATGCTGTGGTACTGCTCGGCGGTATTGGTCAGGTTAAGGAACTGGCTGAACGCGCGGGCGACCGGCAGCAGTTCCTCATTGGACAGGTTCTGCAGTGTGGTCAGCAGTTCCTGACGGTGTTTTTCGCTACCGGCACGCGAGGCTTTGGACAGCTTACGGATGGTTTCAACACGTTCAAGGATATTGGCACCTAGCGCATCCTTGATGGTGTCGCCAAGTAGTTTACCTAACATACTGACATTGCTCCGCATCGCGGAATATTGTTCGTTCATAGTTACCCTGACCCACCTCATTGATTTTGTAAATTTATTACACACATAAATTATGTGGTTACTGTCTGTTATCTAGCCACGTTCGCCATTGTTCGTCAATGAACGTCCTGTAATCCCTACTGTTGTACCTGTTTAACCGGTGCAAAGGCAATTTGTGAAATTTAATTACAAAAGCTTGCTGATAAGTGACACTTATCTTATGGCGGCGGGGAAAGCAAGGGCAGCGATTAGGGAAAGGTATAAAAGATACGCGAGTGCCCGGCGCAAATGGCCGGGCAATGCACGTCAATCAGTGCTGACAAAAATGATGCACCAACTGGGTAATCAGCGTGCGGGTTGGCTTGATGAATGACATATCGATAAATTCATCTGGCTGATGCGCCTGATTAATGGAGCCGGGGCCAAGCACCAGCGTCGGGCACAGTTCCTGAATGAACGGGGCTTCGGTGCAGTAATTCACCACATCGGTCGGCTGCCCCACCAGTTTTTCCACCACCTGCGCCAGTTGGTGGTCTGCCGGGCACTCGTAACCCGGAATCGGCGGGTGCAGTTCGCTGATGGTGAGACGGCCAGGCCAGCGTTCGCTGACCGGTGCCAGCGCGTCGCTCATCAGGCCGTTGAGATCGCTCAGCGTCATACCCGGCAGTGGGCGGATATCCATGTGCAGGTCGCAGCAGGCACAGATGCGGTTGGCGGCATCACCACCATGAATGTGACCAAAGTTCATGGTCGGATATGGGATGTGGAACGCCGGGTTGTGATAGCGCTCCTGTAGCGTTTTACGCAGCACCATCAGCTCGGAAATGGCTTCGTGCATCAGTTCGATGGCGTTAACGCCGCGCGACGGGTCACTGGAGTGGCCGGACTGGCCCTGAATACGTACTACGTTCGACATGTGGCCTTTATGGGCGCGTACCGGTTGCAATGATGTCGGCTCGCCGATAATGGCGCAGTCCGGGCGAATGCCGGTTGATTCAGAGAAATATTTAGCACCCGCCATCGTTGTTTCTTCATCTGCGGTCGCCAGAATGTACAGCGGCTTGGTCAGCTTACTGGCATCCACATCGCGCAGCGCATCAAGAATAAAGGCGAAAAAGCCTTTCATGTCGGCGGTGCCGAGCCCGTAGAGCTTATTGTCGTGTTCGGTCAGGGTGAACGGGTCGCGTGTCCAGCGGCCGTCGTCGAACGGCACGGTGTCGGTATGACCGGCCAGCAGTAGCCCGCCGCTGCCTTCGCCCAGACGGGCCAGCAGATTGAATTTATTAAAGGTGCCGGGCACCGGCTGTACATCGACATGAAAACCCAGATCGCTAAACCATCCTGCCAGCAGGTTGATTAAGGTTTCATTACTTTGGTCCAGGGCGCGCTCGGTGGCGCTGATGGACGGGGTGGCGATCAATGCCCGGTACAGCTCCATAAAAGGGGGTAAATTCATCTTCACTGTTGACAGCCTCTGGGTTAGGATAGTATCAATATTCATGCATTTATTGTGAATAAAAATACAATAATGCCAGGCGAAATGAAATCATAAGCTGTGCGTCGATACGAGATTGTCGCATAATCGTTTCTTCTGGCTTTTGTGGGTGAACGGCGTGGCTGCGCTGATGAGCCTGCTCCCTGTTCCACCTATCTGGCAATAAAGGTATACCGAACTCATGCTGAATACGTTGATCGTTGGTGCAAGTGGCTATACTGGCGCTGAACTGGCCTTGTACCTGAACCGTCACCCGCAGATGAACATAACCGCTTTGGCGGTTTCCGCGCAAAGTGTTGATGCGGGAAAACGCATTTCCGACCTGCATCCCCAGCTTAAAGGCATTATTGACTTGCCGGTGCAGCCGCTGACCGACGTGGCTGAGGCCGCCAAAGGTGTGGATGTGGTGTTTCTGGCCACCGACCACAAGGTGAGCCACGATCTGGCACCACAGTTCCTGAAAGCCGGTTGCACTGTGTTTGACCTTTCCGGCGCGTTTCGCGTGCAAGACCCCGAATTCTACACCCGTTACTACGGCTTCGAGCACCAGCACACTGACTGGCTGGCGCAAGCGGTGTATGGCCTGGCGGAGTGGCAGGCGGACCGCATCAAGCAGGCGCAGCTAGTCGCCGTGCCGGGTTGCTACCCGACAGCCTCTCAACTGGCATTGAAACCGCTGGTGGAAGGTGGCTTGCTGAACCCGAACCAGTGGCCGGTGATCGACGCCACCAGCGGCGTCAGCGGCGCTGGCCGTAAAGCAAGTATGACCAACAGCTTCTGTGAAGTCAGCCTGCAACCATACGGCATTTTCAATCATCGCCATCATCCGGAAATCGCCACTCATCTCGGCATTCCGGTGATTTTTACCCCGCATCTGGGCAATTTCCCGCGCGGCATTCTGGCGACCATCACCTGCCGCCTGCAACCGGGCGTTACCGCGCAGGACGTGGCAGAAGCCTACTACAACGCCTATCACGACAAACCGCTGGTGCGGTTGTATGAGAAAGGCGTACCGGCGCTGAAATCGGTGGTTGGTCTGCCGTTCTGCGACATCGGCTTTGTGGTGCAGGATGAGCACCTGATCGTGGTCGCCACCGAAGATAACCTGCTCAAAGGCGCAGCAGCGCAAGCGGTGCAGTGCATGAACATTCGCTTCGGTTTCCCTGAAACCCAATCCTTACTCTGATGACATCCTGAGGCGCAAAGACCGATGAATCCGTTAATTATCAAATTAGGTGGTGTATTACTGGATAGCGAAGAGGCGCTGGAGCGCCTGTTCACCGCGCTGGTGACCTACCGTCAGCAGCACCAGCGCCCGCTGGTTATCGTGCATGGTGGTGGCTGTCTGGTAGACGACCTGATGAAGAAACTGTCGTTGCCGGTGGTCAAGAAGAATGGCCTACGCGTGACGCCCGCCGACCAGATCGACATCATCACTGGCGCACTGGCCGGTTCCGCCAACAAAACCCTGCTGGCCTGGGCGATTCGTCACGGTATCAACGCCGTGGGCTTGAGTCTGGCGGATGGCGGCAGCACGGTGGTGACGCAACTGAATGACGAATTGGGGCACGTGGGTAAAGCCGAAGTCGGTTCTCCGGCGCTGCTCAACACCCTGCTGAATGCGGGTTATTTGCCGGTTATTAGTTCCATTGGCATCACTGCTGGCGGCGAACTGATGAACGTCAACGCCGACCAGGCTGCCACCGCGCTGGCGCAAACGCTGGGTGCAGACCTGATCCTGTTGTCCGATGTCAGCGGCATTCTGGACGGCAAAGGGCAACGTATTGCGGAAATGACCGCAGGGAAAGCGGAAGAACTGATCGCGCAAGGCATTATTACCGACGGCATGATCGTCAAGGTTAATGCGGCGCTGGACGCGGCGCGTGCGCTGGGGCGTCCGGTAGATATCGCCAGCTGGCGTCACGCCGAGCAGTTGCCTGCGTTGTTCAACGGTGTGTCTATCGGCACCCGTATTCTGGCGTAAGACGCGAGCATTAATCACGTTTTCTCCCGGCGGCAGCCGCCGGAGAGAGAGGTGCAGTTCAATGGCGGGTCGGACAGGAATCGGCCCACCTTTATCAGACAGACCGGGAGTGTAGTTATGGCTTTGTGGGGCGGACGGTTCACGCAGGCGGCAGATCAACGTTTTAAACAGTTCAACGATTCACTGCGGTTTGATTACCGTCTGGCAGAGCAGGACATCATCGGATCCATTGGCTGGTCCAAGGCACTGGTGACAGTGAATGTGCTGACCGCTCAGGAGCAGCAGCAACTGGAACAGGCGCTCAATGCACTGCTGAAAGAGGTGCAGGCGGATCCCGAGGCTATCCTGCAAAGCGACGCGGAAGACATCCACAGCTGGGTGGAGCAGAAACTGATCGAGAAAGTCGGCGATTTGGGCAAGAAACTGCACACCGGACGCAGCCGTAACGATCAGGTGGCTACCGACCTAAAGCTGTGGTGCAAAGCGCAGGTGAGCGAACTGGCGCAGGCGATCCGTCATCTGCGAGCTGCGCTGGTCGCTACCGCCGAGGCTAATCAGGACGCGGTGATGCCGGGGTATACCCATTTGCAGCGCGCGCAGCCGGTAACCTTCGCCCATTGGTGTCTGGCTTATCATGAAATGCTCGCGCGTGACGAGAGTCGTCTTGAGGATACGCTCAAGCGTCTGGACGTGAGCCCGCTGGGTTGCGGCGCGCTGGCAGGCACTGCCTATCCTATCGATCGCGAACAACTGGCCGGTTGGCTGGGCTTCGCCTCGGCGACGCGCAACAGCCTGGATACGGTATCCGATCGCGATCACGTGCTGGAACTGCTGTCTGACGCTTCCATTGGCATGGTGCATCTGTCGCGCTTCGCCGAAGATTTGATCTTCTTTAACAGCGGCGAAGCGGCGTTTGTTGAGCTGTCTGACCGTGTTACCTCCGGCTCTTCGCTGATGCCGCAGAAAAAGAACCCGGACGCGCTGGAGCTGATCCGCGGTAAATGCGGACGGGTGCAGGGCGCGCTGGCCGGTATGCTGGTGACGCTGAAAGGCCTGCCGCTGGCGTACAACAAAGATATGCAGGAAGACAAGGAAGGGCTGTTCGACGCACTGGACACCTGGCACGACAGCCTGATGATGGCGGCGCTGGTGCTGGAAGGCATTCAGGTGAAACGTCCGCGTTGTCAGGAAGCGGCGCAGCAGGGCTACGCCAACGCTACCGAACTGGCCGACTATCTGGTCGCCAAAGGTGTACCGTTCCGTGAAGCGCACCACATCGTCGGTGAAGCGGTGGTGGAGGCGATTCGTCAGGGCAAAGCGCTGGAAGCGTTGTCACTAACAGATCTCAAACAATTCAGCGCCGTGATCGAGGACGATGTGTATCCGGTGCTGTCATTGCAGTCCTGTCTGGAAAAGCGTGCCGCGCAGGGTGGGGTGTCGCCGCAACAGGTCGCGCGCGCCATCGCCGACGCCAAACAGCGCCTGGCGTAATCCTTGCGATAAACTCCAAAACCGGTCCAAGGGCCGGTTTTGTTTTTTCTACCGCCCGCTTTCTGAAGTCGGCTCGCATTTTCTCGTTTGGCAACGGCTTTTTCAGCCGATTTTGCTCATCACCTCTGGACATATATACAGCCTCATTTTACCTTGGCGGGCAGTGGTACTCATAACCCGGAGGCGGTGTGGAGATCTCCTTGTTTTATGGTGTCGGTGGCGGCGTAGTTGGCCTGTTGCTGGGGTGGCTGGCCGCCAGCCTGTGGCAGCAACAGCGTCAGGCGCGGCATGACACCGAGTTACAGTTGCAACAGCAGGCGCTGGAACAAGCGCGCCAGCAACTGATTGAAAGCCAGCAGATGCGGCGGCAGGACCAGCAGCGGCTGGATCAACAGACCCAGGAGCTACGTACACTGCACGGCCAACTGGCGGCTGGCGAGGAAAAATTGCGGCAACTGACGGAACTGCGGGAAGAGTGCGTTCAGCTTAACCAGGAACTGCGAGCGCTACGTGAAGCTAACGGCGCACAGGAAGCGGAACTGCGCGAAGTGACGATCCGCCTTGAAGAAACCCGGTTGGCGGCGGAAGAAAAGCAGCGATTGTTGATGAACAGCGAACAGCGCTTGTCCACCCAGTTTGAAAACCTTGCCAATCGCATCTTTGAACAGAATGGGCTCAAAGTGGACCAGCAAAATCAGCAGAGCATGGAAAAGCTGCTGACGCCGCTGCGCGAACAACTGGACGGTTTTCGCCGCCAGGTACAAGAGAGCTTTGGTGCTGAGTCGAAAGAACGGCATACGCTGGCTCATGAAATTCGTAACCTGCAACAGCTTAACGCCCGCATGGCGCAGGAAGCCATCAACCTCACTAATGCGTTGAAAGGGGACAATAAAACCCAGGGCAACTGGGGAGAGGTGGTGTTAAGCCGGGTGTTGGAAAGCTCTGGGCTGCGCGAAGGGCATGAGTATGACACCCAGGTCAGTGTACAAACCGGTAGCAACAGCCGCCTGCAACCGGATGTGATTGTTCGGCTGCCGCACGGCAAGGATGTGGTCATCGATGCCAAAATGTCGTTGGTGGCCTATGAGCGCTATTTCAACAGTGACAACGAGGCTGAGCGGGCGGCGGCGCTCAACGAGCATCTGCTGTCTATCCGCAATCATATCCGGCTGCTGGGCAGTAAGGATTATCAACAATTGCCGGGGTTGCGTTCGCTCGACTATGTACTGATGTTCATTCCTGTCGAGCCTGCGTTTCTGGTGGCAATCGACCGTCAGCCCGATCTGATTACTGAGGCACTGCGTCACAATATTATGCTGGTCAGCCCCACGACTTTGCTGGTAGCGTTACGGACAATTAACAATCTCTGGCGTTACGAGCAGCAAAGCCGCAATGCGCAGTTGATCGCCGAACGAGCGTCCCGACTGTACGACAAACTGCGTTTGTTTGTTGATGATATGGCTGCGTTGGGGCAAGGGCTTGACAAGGCGCAGACGGGTTATCGTCAGGCGATGAAGAAGCTGGCGTCCGGGCGTGGCAATTTGATCGGTCAAGCCGAAGGGTTTCGTGCGCTGGGGGTGGAGATTAAACGGCCGGTTAATGTGCCCGTAATGCAAGACGAACCGTTAGCGTATGATGAGCTACCCGCGCTGTCGCAGGATCTGGATGACGATGCGGCAGAACGCGGTACGGATGAGGTGCAAAACGGCACGGCGGTATGATGTTGATCAGGTTCGGGGTATAGGGTGAAAAGAAGGGCGGTCGCTTTTGGGCGGGCTCTGTTACACTCTCTACCCATTAATGAGTAACACGATCCTGAAGTTGAAAAAGCAGGCGGATAACATGGTAGACGATTCGGACAAAACAACACATTTTGGTTTTCGCACGGTGGCTAAAGACGATAAAGAAGCCATGGTGGCGGATGTGTTTCACTCTGTGGCGGCCAAATATGACTTGATGAACGATTTGATGTCGTTTGGCATTCACCGTATCTGGAAACGGTTTACCATCGAGTGCAGCGGTGTGCGTCGCGGTCAGCGCGTGCTGGACCTGGCTGGCGGCACTGGCGACCTGACTGCTAAATTCTCTCGTCTGGTAGGGGATGAGGGCGAAGTGGTGCTGGCGGATATCAATGCGTCGATGCTGAAAGTGGGGCGTGAAAAACTGCGCAACAATGGCGTGGTAGGGAATGTCAGTTACGTTCAGGCTAATGCAGAAGCGCTTCCATTTCCGGATAACTTTTTTGACTGCATCACTATTTCGTTCGGGTTGCGTAACGTAACCGAAAAAGAGAAGGCATTGCGTTCCATGTATCGGGTGCTAAAGCCTGGTGGCCGCTTGCTGGTGCTGGAGTTTTCGAAACCAACCGTAAAAGCGTTAAGCAAGGTTTATGATGCTTACTCTTTCCATATCCTGCCCCGCATTGGTGAAATGGTCGCCAGTGATGCTGGCAGTTATCGCTATCTGGCGGAGTCTATCCGGATGCACCCCGATCAGGAAACCCTGAAAGGGATGATGGTCGATGCCGGTTTTGACAGTGTGGATTACTTCAATCTGACCAGCGGTATCGTGGCGTTGCATCGCGGATTTAAATTCTGAGTTGGGTACTCCCATGTTGATAATGCCTGTGTTGACGGCGGCACTGGAAACAGCGCTCAACCAGCTGCTGTTCCGCGACCGAAGCATGAAAGCTGCCCGTCAGCGTTTGCACGGAAAAACGTTGCGCGTTGAAGTGGTGGAGCTTGATACACCGCTGGTATTGGTTTTCTCCGAGTACCGTCTCGATGTCGTGACTCAGTGGTCAGCGCAGCCGGATTGCTTGCTGCAAACCCGTCTGTCGGCACTGGTGAAACTGCGTGACCGGCAGCAATTGTCGGCGTTGATGCGCAGTGGTGAGCTGGTACTGGAAGGCGATATTCAGGTTGCCCAGCAGTTTGTCACGTTGTTGGATTTGGCGGAGTTCGACCCAGCAGAGTGGCTGTCGCCCTGGCTGGGTGATGTGGTGGCGGAAGGGCTGAGTCAGGCGGCGGGCAACGTTGTCGGGGGGCTCATGCGCTCAGTGTGTCGACAGCAGCAGGCGTTGTCGGAAACGGTGACCGAAGAGTGGCGTTTGTCGCCGGGCAAACTGGAAGGGGCGTGGTTTGCCGATGAGGTGGACGCTCTGGCGCAGTCGGTGGAAACCCTGTCCAGCCGATTGGCAAAATTGGAGGGGGCACCATGACGCCGGGAGAGTTGCTGCGGTTGTACCGCATTATAGGGGTGCTGCTGAGCTATGGTCTGGATGAGCTGATTCCGCGTATTCCATTGACGTTGCCGTTACGTCTTTGGCGTTGCTTATGGTTCTGGTTGCCGAATCGTCACAAAGACAAGCCATTGGGCGAGCGTTTGCGTCTGGCGCTTCAGGAACTGGGTCCGGTATGGATCAAGTTCGGGCAGATGATGTCAACCCGCCGTGATTTATTCTCCCCCGCTATCGCTGACCAACTGGCAATGTTGCAGGATCAGGTCGAACCGTTTGATGGCGAACTGGCCCGTCAGCAGATTGAGATGTCGATGGGCGGAAAACTGGAAACCTGGTTCGATGATTTTGATGCCAAACCGTTGGCATCGGCATCGATTGCCCAGGTGCACACCGCCAGGCTGAAAACCACCGGCAAGGATATCGTCATCAAAGTCATTCGCCCGGATATTCTGCCGGTCATCAAAGCGGATATGCGGTTGATGAATCGTTTGGCTGGCTGGCTGCCGATTCTGATGCCAGACGGGCGTCGCTTGCGGCCGCGTGAAGTGGTGCGCGACTACGAAAAAACGCTGTTGGATGAGCTGAACTTGCTGCGTGAAGCCGCCAACGCCATCCAGTTGCGGCGGAACTTTGAAAACAGCCCGATGCTGTATGTGCCGGAGGTCTACTCTGATTACTGCAACGAGCGCGTGCTGGTCATGGAGCGTATTTACGGTATTCCGGTGTCGGATGTGGAGGCACTGAAACGGCATGGCATCAATATGCCATTGCTGGCCGAGCGCGGTGTACAAGTCTTTTTCACCCAGGTGTTCCGCGATAGCTTTTTCCATGCTGACATGCATCCCGGCAACATCTTCATCAGCTATGAGCATCCGGAAGACCCGCAATATATCGGCATTGACTGCGGTATTGTCGGTTCGCTGAATAAAAACGATAAGCGCTATCTGGCGGAGAATTTTATCGCCTTTTTCAACCGTGACTATCGCCGCGTTGCTGAGTTGCATGTTGACTCAGGCTGGGTTCCGCAAGATACCAACGTAGAAGAGTTCGAATTCGCCATCCGTACCGTGTGCGAGCCAATATTTGAAAAGCCGTTAGCAGAAATTTCTTTCGGTCATGTATTATTGAACCTCTTTAATACGGCACGTCGCTTCAATATGGAAGTGCAACCCCAACTGGTGTTGTTGCAGAAGACGTTACTGTACATTGAGGGCGTAGGGCGTCAGCTCTACCCACAGCTGGATTTATGGAAAACGGCCAAGCCTTTTCTGGAAACCTGGCTGAAGGATCAGGTCGGATTGCCCGCCATGCTGCGCGCATTTAAAGAGAAAGCGCCATTTTGGGCGGAAAAACTGCCTGAGATTCCCGAATTGTTCTATGACGGTTTACGTCAACATAAGATGTTGAAGCAGAATATGGAGCTGTTGACCAGCGAGCTGCGGACACAACGCACCCGTCATGGTCGGGCCCGTTATATGCTGGGTGTCGGGGCGACGCTACTGTTGAGCGGGACGATACTGTTGGTTAGTCAGGTTGAGGCCGATATTGTACCGGCTGGTCTGATTGCCGCCGGTTTTGTGGCCTGGATTATCGGCTGGCGCAGTACTCGTTGAATACTAGTACTCGTTGAATAGTAGTACGCGTTGAATAATAGTACATGTTGAACAGTTGCATCTGTTCAACATGTTCCGTTAATTCCTTTTGCATCAAGAGGTAGGCATTATATGAGCGGTATTAGTCTTCCGAGTTTGCTACTGATAGCTGTCATTGTGGTTTTGTTATTTGGTACGGGCAAACTCAAGTCACTTGGCTCTGATCTTGGCGCGTCGATTAAAGGCTTTAAGAAAGCAATGAGCGACGATAAGCCTGCTGCCAACGACGACAAGCAACAGGACGCTGATTTTGCGACCAAATCCATTTCGGAGCAGAAGCCGCAAACCAGTCAGGAAGAGAAAAGCCAGCATAAAGAGCAGGTGTAACCGGTGTTTGATATCGGGTTTAGTGAACTGCTGCTGGTGATGGTGATAGGCCTGGTCGTGTTGGGGCCTGAACGCCTGCCGATAGCGGTAAGGACCGTGGCGGGATGGATTCGTGCACTGCGTTCTCTGGCATCAACGGTGCAAAATGAGCTGGCCCAGGAGCTGAAACTGCAAGAGTTACAAGACAGCCTGAAGAAAGTAGAACAGGCTAGCCAATTGCAGAATTTGTCACCGGAGCTCAAAGCATCAATGGATGAACTGAAAGAGGCTGCCGAAGCGATGAAGCGCCCTGTCAGTATCAAGCCTGACGCGGGTGAATTGCCGGAGCATGTGCCGTTGGCTGACCCAGAAGCGGCTCATGACGGCGTGCTGGAGACAGAGCGTAAGGCTGCTGTTTCCGCGTCCGTGGCTCCAGTCACGCTGGTAGCTGACTCTGCGGATCAGGCAATGCCAGCTGATTTGACGTTGCCTACGCCATCGGTGACGGAAACAATATCCGCTGCTGAGCATAAGGTAAAACCTGAACAGGCGGCTCCGGCTGTTTCCTCTCAACCTTCTGGTGATCGTTAACCTATGGCTGTTGATCAAACTCAACCGCTGATCAGCCATCTGATCGAACTGCGTAAGCGGTTGTTGAATAGCATTATCAGCGTGCTGGTGGTCTTTCTGGTACTGGTCTATTTCGCTAATGACATCTATCAGATTGTTTCCGCGCCGCTCATCAAACAGTTGCCAGCCGGTGCTAGCATGATTGCAACCGATGTGGCTTCTCCTTTTTTTACCCCTATCAAGCTGACGTTGATCGTATCAGTCTTCTTGTCAGCACCGCTGGTGCTTTATCAGGTCTGGGCGTTTGTGGCTCCGGCGCTCTACAAGCATGAACGTCGGCTGATGATGCCGTTACTGGTATCCAGCAGTTTGCTGTTTTATATGGGGATGGCGTTCGCTTATTTCATCGTCTTTCCGCTGGCGTTCAGCTTCTTTGCTCAGACCGCGCCGAAAGGGGTGCTGATTGCCACCGATATCAACAACTACCTCGACTTCGTTATGGCGTTGTTCATGGCGTTCGGCGTGTCGTTCGAAGTACCGGTGGCAATCGTGCTGCTGTGCTGGAGCGGGGTGGTGACGCCAGAGAGCCTGAAACAGAAGCGGCCCTACGTTCTGGTGGGTGCGTTTGTGGTTGGTATGTTGCTGACACCGCCGGATGTGTTCTCCCAGACTCTGCTGGCGATCCCGATGTATCTGTTGTTTGAGATCGGGGTGTTTTTCGCCCGGTTCTACGTTGGTAAACGGCGCCGGACAGACGAAGAAGACGTGGACGAATCTGCGCCCTCTTCCTGAGTGGCATCTCGCCGTGAAACGGCGGTCTTCTTACTGCAACACCTCTTTCGGGAGGTGTTGTTTTTTGCGGTTATCCTCGGAGTAACCGTGATGCGTTTTGGGATATCGGTGCATGTTCGACATTGGCGTTAACCTGACCAGTTCGCAATTTCGGTCAGATCGGGAACAGGTTGTGGCGCGTGCCCGTCAGGCTGGTGTAACCGGCCTGTTGTTGACAGGGACCAGCGCTGAAGAGAGCGAGCAGGCACGTCAGCTCGCCGCGCAATATCCCGGTTACTGTTGGTCGACCGCCGGGGTTCATCCGCATGACGCCAGCGGCTGGAGTGACGATACCGCCGGGCTGATTCATCAACTGGCGGGAAGTGAGCAAGTATTGGCGATCGGTGAGTGTGGGTTGGATTTCAACCGTAACTTTTCCACCCCACAGGAACAGGAGCAGGCATTCAGCGCACAGCTGGCGATTGCCGCAGAACGCGCGATGCCGGTGTTTCTGCACTGTCGCGACGCTCATGCACGTTTTATGGCGCTGCTAACGCCGTGGCTCGATAAGCTGCCTGCTGCGGTACTGCACTGTTTCACCGGTTCCGGCGACGAGCTGGACGAGAGTTTGCGCGCTGGATTGATTGTCGGCATTACTGGCTGGGTGTGCGATGAACGTCGGGGACTGGCGTTGCGTGCGCTGTTACCCCGTATTCCAGACGATCGGTTGCTACTGGAAACCGATGCGCCTTATCTGTTACCCCGGGATTTACATCCTAAACCTGCATCCCGCCGTAACGAACCCTGTTTTCTGCCGCATATTGTCCGCCAGGTTGCGGCCTGGCGTGGACAGGATGCCGAATGGCTTGGCAGAAAAGTGGATGAAAACGCTCGCCGGGTCTTCCGGCCGGGCCAGAAAGGAGAATAATTATGAGTCATGCTTTTCCCGGTACGTTTCCCGGACGGCGTATGCGCCGCCTGCGTCGCCATGATTTCAGCCGCCGTCTGGTGGCGGAACATCAGGTTACGGTTAACGACCTCATCTACCCGGTATTTGTCATGGAAGGCAAACAGGGACGTCAGGAAGTGCCCTCTATGCCTGGCGTGTATCGTCTGACGATCGATGAGCTGGTCAGGGAAGCGGAAATCATTGCTAAATTGGGCATCCCGGTGCTGTCTCTGTTCCCGGTGATTGAAGCGGACAAAAAGTCATTGCTGGCCGAAGAAGCCTACAATCCTGATGGGTTGGTGCAGCGCGCCGTGCGTGCGTTGAAAGATGCCGTACCAGAATTGGGGTTGCTGACCGATGTGGCGCTGGACCCTTACACCACACACGGTCAGGACGGCGTGATCGATGAAGACGGTTATGTGGTCAATGACATCACCAAAGAGATTCTGGTGCGTCAGGCATTGTCCCACGCGCAAGCCGGTGCGGAGATCGTCGCACCCAGCGACATGATGGATGGCCGTATCGGCGCTATCCGCGATCGGCTGGAGGTTCAAGGGCTGGTGAATACGCAGATCATGGCCTATTCGGCGAAATACGCTTCCTGTTATTACGGCCCGTTCCGTGATGCGCTGGGTTCGTCGGGCAACCTGAAAGGCGGCAACAAGAAGACCTATCAGATGGATCCGGCCAACACCAACGAAGCGTTGCAGGAGATCGCGCAGGATCTACAGGAAGGCGCCGACATGGTGATGGTGAAACCGGGGATGCCGTATCTGGACGTAGTACGTCGTGTGAAAGACACCTTTGGCGTACCGACTTTCGCCTATCAGGTGTCTGGCGAGTATGCGATGCAGATGGCGGCGATCCAGAATGGCTGGCTGCAAGAGCAGCCGCTGGTGATGGAGTCGTTACTGTGCTTCAAACGCGCCGGGGCGGATGGGGTGCTGACCTATTTCGCCAAACGTGTGGCTGAATGGCTGCGGGACGAGGCGTTGCATCGCTAATGATGAACCGTCAGGGCTGTGCCCTGGCGGTTTATGCTTTTCGGAACTGGCGGTTGTCGATACTTTGTCGCACCTGCTTGTTCAGCAGATTGAGCAGTAGCATGGAGCGCGCTTCGCCGTCCGGTTCGGTGTAGATAGCTTGCAGGCCGCTGAACACCCCTTCGGTAATGGTCACCTCGTCGCCGGGTTGCGGGCATTCCGGCGCGATATGCGTGGCGCACGGATGCTGTAATAAATCGTCAATCACCTGCTGGGGCACCAGAGCGGGCAGATTGCCAAAACGGACAAAATGACTCACACCACGGGTTGAGCTGATGGTGGTGGTGTGTATGTGCTCCGGGTCAAATTCGACGAACAGATAATTGGGGAACAGCGGCTCGCTGACCTCGGTTCGCTTCCCTCGTACAATTTTCTCCAGCGCGATCATCGGGCTCAGGCAAATGACGTCCTGACGTTCCAGGTGTTCTTTTGCCCGTAACAGTTGGCCGCGTTTGCAATAAAGTAGATACCAGGCTCGCATAATTTCACTTTTCTATGGCTCTCACAGCGGGAGAGGATAGCAAAAGCATTACGCCTTGCGGGATAAATATTTCCGGCAGATATACCTCATCGCGCGTTGTGTTGGCAGCGGAGGCAAGCTGGTTGTTGCCAGAAATAGCGCGGGCGGGAAGCGACAGCATGACCAAGAGCCTTTATAATAGCCCCACCACTGACCTTTCTGATGATTCAGCATGAAATACCGTGACTTACGTGAATTTCTCGCTCAACTCGAAGCGAGAGGCGAGCTTAAACGTATCCACCAGCCGATTGACCCTTATCTGGAAATGACCGAAATCGCCGATCGCACCTTGCGTGCCGGAGGCCCGGCTCTGCTGTTTGAAAATCCCAAAGGTTACGGTATGCCAGTGCTGTGCAACCTGTTCGGCACGCCCAAGCGTGTGGCGCTGGGCATGGGGCAGGAAGAGGTCAGCGCGTTACGCGATGTTGGTCGCTTGCTGGCGTTTTTGAAAGAGCCGGAGCCGCCGCGCGGTTTCCGCGATCTGGTGGACAAACTGCCTAAATTCCGCCAGGTGCTCAATATGCCGACCAAACGGCTGTCGAGTGCGCCTTGCCAGGAACAGGTGTGGGAAGGCGACGAGGTGGATCTGGGGCGGATTCCGATTATGCACTGTTGGCCGGGGGATGCCGCACCGCTGGTCACCTGGGGGTTAACGGTAACACGCGGGCCGTTCAAAGAGCGCCAGAATCTGGGTATTTATCGCCAGCAGTTAATTGGCCGTAACAAGCTGATCATGCGCTGGTTATCGCACCGTGGCGGCGCGCTGGATTTTCAGGAATGGTGCCAGCAACATCCAGGTGAACGTTTTCCGGTAGCGGTAGCGCTGGGGGCTGATCCCGCCACCATTCTGGGTGCCGTGACGCCGGTGCCGGATACGTTGTCTGAATACGCTTTTGCCGGATTGCTGCGTGGTCATAAGACTGAAGTGGTGAAATGCCTGTCCAGCGATTTAGAGGTGCCAGCCAGTGCCGAAATCGTGCTGGAAGGGTATATCGAGCCGGGTGAAATGGCACCAGAAGGCCCTTATGGCGATCACACCGGTTATTACAATGAAGTCGATCATTTCCCGGTCTTTACGGTCACCCATGTCACCCAGCGACGTGATGCGATTTATCACTCCACTTATACCGGTAGACCGCCCGATGAACCAGCAGTGCTGGGTGTGGCGTTGAACGAGGTGTTCGTGCCGTTGCTGCAAAAGCAGTTTCCGGAAATCGTCGACTTTTATCTGCCGCCGGAAGGCTGTTCTTACCGCCTGGCGGTGGTTACTATGAAAAAACAGTATGCCGGACATGCTAAACGGGTGATGATGGGCGTCTGGTCCTTTTTACGCCAGTTCATGTATACCAAATTTGTTATCGTTTGCGATGATGATATTGATGCTCGTGACTGGAATGATGTGATCTGGGCGATCACCACACGTATGGATCCGGCGCGTGATACCGTGCTGGTGGAAAATACGCCGATCGATTATCTGGATTTTGCCTCGCCGGTTTCCGGGCTAGGCTCCAAAATGGGGCTGGATGCTACCAATAAGTGGCCGGGGGAAACACAGCGGGAATGGGGTCACCCGATTACCAAAGACCCATCGGTTGTCGCTCGTGTGGATGCCATATGGGACGAGTTAGCCATATTAAATGACAGTGATAAGCCGCACTGACGGCGCTTATCCTGTTCCCCGTTTTGCTTTGACCCTACAGAGGGATCGCATGACAACGTTGAGCTGTACAGTAATGTCGGTGGACGCTATCACCGATACGGTTTACCGGGTGCGCTTATTGCCATCGGCACCTTTTTCCTTCCGTGCCGGGCAATACCTGATGGTGGTGATGGACGAACGCGACAAGCGCCCGTTCTCCATGGCCTCCACACCGATTGAACAAGGGTCTATCGAACTGCATATCGGGGCTTCCGAGATGAATCTCTATGCGATGGCGGTGATGGATCGCATTCTGAAAGAAAAGTCGCTGGTGGTGGACATTCCCCACGGCGAGGCTTGGCTGCGCGAAGACAGCGAGCGGCCGCTGATTCTGATTGCTGGCGGCACCGGATTTTCCTACGTGCGTTCCATTCTGTTGACGGTGCTGGCAAACCAGCCGACGCGTCCGGTATCCGTGTATTGGGGCGGGCGCGAACTGCGTCACCTGTACGACCTGGGGGAACTGCAAGAGTTGGCGCAGGCGCATCCCAACCTGAACGTGATCCCGGTGGTCGAGCAGCCAGATGAACAGTGGCATGGCCGCTCCGGCACGGTGTTAAGCGCGGTGTTGCAGGATTTCGGTTCGTTGGCGTCGCACGATATTTATATCGCGGGCCGTTTCGAGATGGCGAAAATCGCCCGCGAGCGTTTCTGCAACGAGCGCGGTGCGCAACTTGCACATATGTACAGCGACGCATTTTCTTTCATCTGATTTTTCTTGTATGTGATGATATTTGCGTTGTTCTATCGCGGCCGGGATTGATGCCCGGCCGCGCTGTTTTCACTGTCTGCGATTTTTCAACAGCCGCCGCTTTTCAACCGATCGCACTTTTCAATCGATAACACGATCCAGCTTGCCTACTGCACTACGGGTGCCCGGTAGGTTATAGAGCCGTCTGTCACACTGCCGACATTCAAAACGTATAGGCGGGAGAGTCCCGGCGGTGATGTCGGGGTTCCCGTGGTTGGCTTGACTACGATATACAATAATATATTATATAAAAATATATATTGTATTTTGCAAGCAGGAAAGGCGGTTTTAATGGCGGTGACAGACCCGGAAATCACCCAACAGATGATGCGTGAGGCCGCACATGGCGCGGCGGATGTGCTGCGGGCGCTAGCAAATGACGACCGGCTGATGCTGATGTGTTTTTTGAGTCAGGGCGAGGCGTCGGTCGGGCAGTTGGAACAGGCACTGGGTATTCACCAACCGACGCTATCGCAGCAGCTTGCCGTTATGCGGCGCTTAAAACTGGTGGCGACACGCCGCGAGGGCAAGCAGATTTTCTACCGTATTGAGGACCCACGCATCCTGACGCTACTCAGTACGCTGTATACGTTGTATTGCCCGAAATAGGCATTGCCCCAAATAGTCGTATTTCTGAAACCGGCCGTTGAAGGAGCCGATCATGACGATTGATATGCAGGCATTCACCCCGTTAATGAGTTTGGCGGGGGGCATTGTGATTGGCGCGGCGGTGGTAATGCTGGCGCTGTTGTGCGGGCGTGTCGCCGGTATCAGCGGCATTCTCGGCGGCCTGTTGGGCCGCACATGGCAGGATAAAGGATGGCGGCTGGCATTTGTGCTGGGGATGCTCGTCGCCCCCTGGGTCTATCAATGGGTGGCACCGTTACCGGAAAGCGCGATAGACACGCCGATGCCCTGGTTGGTGGTGTCGGGGCTGTTGGTAGGGGTGGGCACTCGCTACGGGTCGGGCTGCACCAGTGGGCATGGCGTATGTGGCTTATCCCGTTTGTCACTGCGTTCGCTGGTGGCGACGTTGACCTTCATGGGGGCGGCGTTCGTTACCGTCTGGGCATTGGGCGCGTTTCGTTGAGCATGGTGCGATGATGCATGTTAAGGAGCGGAAATGAATAATCTGTTTTCTTTTCTGGCTGGGCTGGTTTTTGGCCTCGGACTGCTGATCAGCGGGATGTCGAACCCGCAGAAAGTGCTGGGTTTTCTGGATATTACCCGACAGTGGGACCCTTCGCTGGCATTGGTGATGGGCGGTGCACTGGTGGTCGGGTTTATCGGATTTCGCGCTGTCGGGCGGATGTCAAAACCGCTGTGCGTGGCGTCGTTCTCCCTACCGCTAAAAAAAGCGGTCGATAAACCGCTGGTGGCGGGCAGCTTGCTGTTCGGCATCGGTTGGGGAATGGCCGGTATTTGCCCCGGCCCGGCCCTGGTGTTGCTGTCATATGGTACTGTGAAGGGCTGGGTGTTCTTTGCCTCCATGCTCGCAGGCATGGGGCTGTATGAGTGGTTTGTCGCCCGCAAACGGGCGACGGTTCCCTGATCCTGGCGTCCGCCGATACCACTTCCGCTGATACGACGAAAAGGTATCGACGGAAGTGGTGCTATACCCGTTCAAGTACGGTAGCGATACCCTGACCCAAGCCGATGCACATGGTTGCCACGCCGAATTCCACATGTCGTTGTTCCATCAGATTGGTAAGCGTAGCAATGATACGTGCGCCGGAGCATCCCAGCGGGTGACCGAGCGCGATGGCACCACCATTCAGGTTGACCTTATCGTCCAGGCTGTCCATCAGCCCCAGCGCCTTGATGCAAGGTAGCGTCTGGGCAGCGAATGCCTCGTTCAGTTCAAACAGACCTATATCGCTCAGTGAAAGCCCTGCCCGTTGTAACGCTTTTTGGGTGGCGGGCACTGGGCCGTATCCCATCACCGACGGATCGCATCCGACTACTGCCGTAGCACGGATGCGCACCCGAGGCGTTAGCCCCAGCGCCAGAGCGCGGGATTCGTTCATCACCAGCAGCGCTGCTGCGCCGTCCGACAGTGCCGATGAACTCCCCGCGGTGACGGTGCCATTGACCGGATCAAACGCCGGGCGCAGCGCTGCCAGCGCATCAATGCTGGTTTCCGCCCTGACTACCTCGTCGTAGTCAAACGGTTGCAGCGCACCATCGGCGTTATGACCGGTTGTCGGGATAATTTCGCGGCGAAAGGCACCGGACTGGGTGGCGGCCCAGGCACGCTGGTGCGAACGGGCGGCGAAAGCGTCCTGCATTTCTCGGCTGATGTGGTGCTGGCGCGCCAGCAGTTCCGCCGTCAGCCCCATCATCGCCGCCGCTTTGGCGATGCTCTTACCGAGCCCAGGGTGGAAATCGACGCCGTGGGTCATCGGCACGTGCCCCATGTGTTCAACGCCGCCGACCAGACAAACCGTGGCGTCACCCACCATGATGGCGCGCGCCGCGTCGTGCAGCGCCTGCATGGACGAGCCGCACAGACGATTGACGGTCACGGCGGGCACCGAATGGGGGATTTCGGCCAACAGCGCCGCGTTTCGCGCCACGTTGAAGCCTTGTTCCAGCGTCTGTTGCACACAACCCCAGTAGATATCGTCAATCTGGTCTGCTTCCAGCGCCGGGTTACGGCTCAACAGACTGCGCATCAGGTGAGCGGACAGCGTTTCCGCCCGCACCTGACGAAATGCGCCGCCTTTGGAGCGCCCCATCGGGGTACGCACTGCATCAACAATTACTGCGTTTTCCATCGTTGTGCGTCCTTATGCCGGTTGATGAAGAGAAAGATCGGCGTGAGGTTCAACCGCCGGGTAATAACGCTGCTGGCGCTGCGCCATCTGCAACAGGCTGTCCGGTATGGCGTAAAGCGGCCCCAGCGACGCCAGCGACTGGGCGATGTCCACATAGTGCTGGCTGCCCAGCGTATCCAGATAACGACACGCGCCACCGTGGAACGGCGGAAAGCCCAGACCGTAAAGCAGCGCCATGTCGGCTTCCGCCGGGGTGGCGACGATACCTTCTTCCAGACAACGCGCCACCTCGTTGAGCATCGGCACCATCAGGCGATGGATAATCTCTTGCGCGCTGAAGGTACGCTTCAGCTCGCAGACCCCATCCAGCAAGATATCGGTCTGCTCGTCCTGCTCCCGGCGCGGTTTGCCTTTGGCGTCCGGGGTGTAACGATAGAAACCTGCACCGCTCTTTTGGCCGAAGCGCTGGTGTTCCACCAGCACATCGACGACATCGCGATAGGTTTTTGCCATGCGCTGCGGAAAGCCTGCCGACATGACCGCCTGAGCGTGGTGAGCGGTATCCAGGCCGACTACATCCAGCAGATAAGCCGGTCCCATCGGCCAGCCAAACTGTTTTTCCATCACGGCGTCCACGTCACGGAAATCTGCACCGTCGCGCATCAACAGGTTGAACGCGGCGATGTAGGGAAACAGTACGCGGTTGACGAAAAATCCTGGGCAGTCGTTCACCACGATCGGGGTTTTGCCGATTTTGCTGGCGTAGGCCACCACGCGAGCCAGCGTTTTCTCATCAGTTTGGGGGCCGCGGATCACTTCAACCAGCGGCATACGATGCACCGGATTGAAAAAGTGCATACCGCAGAAGTTTTGCGGACGCTGTAGCGAGGCGGCTAATTGCCCGATGGGAATCGTCGAGGTATTGGAGACGATCAGCGTTTGTTCGCTGACGTAGGCTTCCACATCTGCCAGCACTCTGGCTTTTACCTGTGGGTTTTCCACCACCGCTTCAATGATCAAGTCTGCTTGTTCAAGCCCGTTATTGTTCAGCGTCGGGTGGATGCGGGCCAGCACTCCGGCCATGGTCATGGCATCCAGTTTGCCACGTTCCAGTTGTGCGTTGAGTAATTTGGCGGCTTCTTCCATCCCTAACGTCAGCGCTTTTTCACTGATGTCTTTCATCCACACCGGCACGCCTTTGCGTGCCGACTGGCAGGCGATGCCACCGCCCATGATCCCCGCACCGAGCACGGCAACACGAGCCGGTGGGGTGGCGTCGCCAGCCCATTTTTTGGCGGTGCTTTTTACGGACTGCTCATTAAGGAAGACACCAACCAGAGCGTGTGCTGCGGTGGTTTGGGTTAGTTCGACGAAGTTATCGGTTTCTATCTTTAGCGCGGCGTCGCGGTGAAGCCTGGCGGCAGCTTCGAGGGTGTTGAGCGCCATCATCGGCGCGGGGTAGTGACGGCCTGCTGCCTGTTGCACCAGCGCGTTGGCGGTAGCGAAACTCATGGTGGCTTCGATATGGTTAAGCCGCAGCGGCGACTGCTTCTGACGGCGGCGGTCACGCCAGTCGAGCTTGTCTGTCATCGCCAGTCGCAGCATATGTATGGCGGCAGGCAGCAGTTTGTCACTATCCGCAACCGCATCAATCAGCCCGACTTTCAGGGCGTCGTTGGCCGATAAATCTTTACCGGCGGTGATGATTTCCAGCGCACCGTCCGCGCCCAGCAACCGCGGCAACCGGACTGTGCCGCCAAATCCCGGCATGATCCCCAGTTTGACTTCCGGCAACCCGATGCGGACGTCAGGCGTCGCAATGCGGAAATCGGTCGCCAGCGCGCATTCGCATCCCCCGCCCAGCGCATAGCCATTGATGGCGGACAGCGTCGGGACC
The DNA here is from genome assembly GCF_000784735.1 of Dickeya undicola. GTDB lineage: Bacteria > Pseudomonadota > Gammaproteobacteria > Enterobacterales > Enterobacteriaceae > Dickeya > Dickeya undicola. Next base: position 4,718 of record NZ_JSYG01000003.1, on the reverse strand, counting down.
GGTAAATCTTCCAACTGGCTGAAAATAGCGTTGGCTTCGGTCAGCCACTGATGCAGCGTTTCCGGCGGGGCGGCAAACAGTGACAGGAATTCGGTGATGTCCGCTCCGGCAATAAACGCACTTTTATCCGAGCGCAGCAGCAGGGCGCGTAACAACGGTTGGCGCTTCAGGTGATTTAGCGCGTCACCAAGACTGGCTACGGTGCGGGTATCCAGTTTGTTGACGCTGCCGGGGGCGGCAAAAACCAGTTCGGCAATGCCATCTTCCAGCCAATTGAGGTACAGCGTGTCGCCTTGATAGATCATGGTGTTCTCCACTGTTATCCCTGATCTGGTAAGACCAGATGATGAAAATTGTGGGTTTGATGTTAATGAAATGCAAACGGCACGTGAGGGATTTGCCGGGAGGATCACAAGGCGAGCAACGCTGCCGTCACCGGGGGGCTGTGTTACACTGGGAAACAGGCTGTTATCAATGGGGATTGTGATGGAAACGCTGACTTCTTTGTATCATCAACATGTGGCGACCCTGCAGCAACGCACGCAGGCGGTTCTGGCGCGGCATAATCTGGATGCCTTATTGATCCACTCCGGTGAGTTGATGATGGCGTTTCTGGACGATCATGCCTATCCGTTCAAGGTTAATCCGCAGTTTAAGGCCTGGCTGCCGGTGACGCAGGTGCCGAACTGTTGGCTGTGGGTGGATGGGGTCAATACGCCAAAGCTGTGGTTTTACTCCCCTGTTGATTACTGGCATAACGTGGCACCGGTGCCGGACAGTTTCTGGACCAAGTCGCTGGATATCCAGGTGCTGCGCAAGGCTGACGATATTGGCCAGCAACTGCCGGTTCAGCGCCAGCGGGTTGCTTATATCGGTTCCGCGCCGCAGCGCGCGATAAATCTGGGTATCGCACCGGAATACATCAACCCGAAAGGTGCGCTGGATTATCTGCATTACCACCGCGCCTACAAAACGGACTATGAACTGGCTTGTATGCGCGAAGCGCAGAAGACGGCGGTGGTGGGTCATCGTGCTGCTTATGAAGCGTTCCAGTCCGGCATGAGCGAATTTGATATCAATCTGGCGTACCTGACCGCCACTGGTCACCGCGATACTGATGTGCCTTACGGTAATATCGTCGCTCTCAACGAACATGCGGCGGTCTTGCATTACACACAGCTTGAACATCGGGTTCCGACGGAAATGCGTAGCTTTTTGCTGGATGCCGGTGCGGAATATAACGGCTATGCGGCAGATATTACCCGCACCTATGCCGCGCAGGACGACAATGACTATGCAGCGCTGGTTAGCGATCTCAATCGTGAGCAACTAGCGCTGATTGATACCATGAAAGCTGGTGTGCGTTATACCGACTACCATTTGCAGATGCATCATCGGGTTGCGGTGCTGCTCAAACGCCATCAACTGGTGACCGGACTGAGTGAAGACGCCATGGTGGAACAGGGCGTTACCTCGCCTTTCCTGCCACACGGTCTGGGTCATCCGCTTGGGTTACAGGTGCATGACGTCGGTGGGTTCATGCAGGACGATACCGGTACGACGCTCGCTGCACCATCTGCTCATCCTTACTTGCGTTGTACCAGGGTTCTGGAACCGCGTATGGTGCTGACTATCGAACCGGGCATCTACTTTATTGATTCTCTGCTCGAACCCTGGCGCCAGGGCGAGCTGCGCCAGCACTTCAACTGGCAGAAGTTGGATGCGCTGCGCCCGTTCGGCGGAATTCGTATCGAAGACAATATCGTGGTGCACGATAAGCGCATTGAAAACCTGACTCGTGAGCTTGATCTGGCCTGATGCAGTCATATCCGGTTCCTGCTGCATCTGTCAGCGTGCACGAAGAGATTAAAAAGAGCCGTTTTATCACGTTGCTTGGCCCTGCCAGCGGCGTGGATACGGCCCGAAGCGTGATTCAGCAGATCCGCGAGCAACATCCCTCGGCTGCTCACCATTGCTGGGCTTATGTCGCGGGTGCACCGGACGATTCTCAACAGCTCGGGTTTTCCGATGATGGCGAACCTTCGGGAACCGCAGGCAAACCGATGCTGGCGCAACTGATGGGCAGTGGTGTCGGTGAAGTGGTGGCAGTCGTTGTACGTTATTATGGTGGCGTCAGGCTTGGCACTGGTGGGCTGGTCAAAGCTTACGGCGGTGGGGTGCAGCAGGCGCTAAAACAGCTGTCGCTCCAGCAGAAAGTCATGCAACGGATGTATCGATTGCAGTGCGACTATGCCCTGTTGCCCCAGGTTGAAGCCATGGTGCTGGCGCTGCAGGGGCAAGTCGTCTTGACGGAATATGCCAGTGATGTCTCGCTCCAACTGGCGTTTCCGATAACGGCAGTAGAAGACGCGATGCGGCGACTGCGCGATATTAGCCGTGGCGCGTTGCATTTGCAGCCAATTTCACAATAATCCCAGCGCGTAATCTTGAACCATGTAAGGAAGGCTCCCTGATGCACTTGCGTGCTATAACCCGCATTGTCGGACTGCTGGTCATCCTGTTTTCCGGCACCATGTTTATTCCTGGCATGGTGGCGTTGATCTATCGTGATGGTGCCGGTCGGGCATTCATTCAGACGTTCATCGTGGCACTGGTGATGGGGCTATTACTGTGGCTACCCAACCGTAAACACCGCCATGAGCTGAAGGCCCGCGAAGGGTTTTTGATAGTCGTACTGTTCTGGACGGTGCTGGGCAGCGTCGGTGCCTTGCCGTTTCTGTTTGTCGAACGTCCCAATATGTCGGTGACGGATGCGTTTTTCGAATCCTTTTCCGGCCTGACCACAACCGGGGCGACTACGTTAGTCGGGTTGGATTCGCTGCCCAAAGCCATTCTGTTTTATCGACAGATGCTGCAATGGATGGGGGGCATGGGAATCATCGTGCTGGCGGTGGCTATTCTACCGATTCTGGGCGTCGGTGGGATGCAGCTTTATCGCGCTGAAATGCCAGGGCCGTTGAAGGACCACAAAATGCGGCCCCGCATCGCGGAAACCGCCAAAACCCTGTGGTTAATCTATGTGTTGCTGACTGTACTCTGTGCGCTTTCGCTATGGTTGGCGGGTATGTCAGTGTTTGATGCCATCAGCCACAGTTTTTCTACTATCGCCATCGGCGGGTTCTCGACTCATGACGCCAGTATCGGGTATTTCAATAGTCCCGCTATCAACACCATTATTGCGGTATTTCTGCTGATTTCCGGCTGTAACTTTGGTTTGCACTTTGCGGTATTAAGCGGACGCAGTCTGCGGGTGTATTGGCGTGATCCCGAATTCCGGATGTTCATTGTTGTTCAGATGTCGCTGGTTGTGATTTGTACCCTCGTTTTGTGGGGACACGGTGTATACAAAAATGGCATGGAAACTCTGAATCAGGCGTTCTTCCAGGTGGTATCCATGGCGACGACTGCGGGATTTACCACTGATAGCATCGCCTCCTGGCCGCTGTTTTTACCGGTATTGCTACTGTGTTCTGCGTTTATTGGCGGTTGTGCCGGTTCGACCGGCGGTGGTCTGAAAGTGATTCGCATCCTGTTACTGTTCTTGCAGGGTTCTCGCGAACTGAAACGACTGGTTCATCCAAATGCGGTCTATACCATTAAGCTCGGTCAGCGCGCGTTGCCGGAACGTATCCTGGAGGCTGTATGGGGATTTTTCTCGGCTTATGCGTTGGTGTTTATCGTCAGCATGTTGGCAGTGATTGCGACAGGGGTGGATAACTTTTCCGCCTTTGCGTCAGTGGCTGCCACATTGAACAATCTCGGACCAGGGCTTGGGACAGTGGCTGAGAATTTCACTTCCATGAATGATGCAGCCAAGTGGATTCTAATTGTTACCATGCTGTTTGGACGTCTGGAAGTGTTCACTATGCTGGTGCTATTTACTCCCACTTTTTGGCGGGAATAACGGATAAGGGAACATGCTATGAAAGCATTGATATTGTTTTCCAGTCGGGATGGTCAAACACGAGCGATAGCGTCTTATATCGCCAATAACCTGAAAGGAACGTTGGAATGTGATGTCGTCAACATTCTGAATGCCCATGAGGTTGAGCTCGACAAGTACGATCAAATAATGATTGGTGCGTCAGTGCGCTACGGGCATTTCCATCCGGCGGTGGAAAAGTTCATCCGCCAGCACCTTGCCTTATTGCAACAAAAACCCAGCGCTTTCTTTTCTGTCAACCTGACCGCCCGCAAGCCGGAAAAGCGATCGCTGCAGACCAACGCCTATACCCGTAAGTTTCTGCTGCGTTCTCCCTGGCAGCCGGATTTAGGTTCAGTCTTTGCTGGTGCGCTGCGTTATCCGCGTTATCGATGGTTTGACCGCGTCATGATTCAGCTCATTATGCGTATGACCGGTGGCGAAACCGACAGCACCAAAGAAATTGAGTATACCGACTGGGAACAGGTAGCGCGTTTTGCCCAATCATTTGGTCAGCTTGCCCAGAAAAAAGCGGTGTAATGCGGCTTCCAGCGGTGTTGCGGTGAAAAAAGAGACACTCGGAAGAATTTTTGAAATTAGTACTTGTCAGCGACGAAGAAGTCCCTATAATGCGCCTCCACTGACACGGCAACGATAGCAAATCGAAGCGGTTTCAGTAAGAAATCAGGCGCATATCGCTTGACTTCTTTTCGGGAAAGCATAATATATGCGACCCGCGACCACGCTAAGTGGTCCTGCTCTTTAACAATCAATC
>NZ_JSYG01000029.1 GCF_000784735.1 Dickeya undicola | reverse complement strand
GACTTTGTTGAATAAATCAGATTTCGGGTAAGTCTCCCCGTAGCTGGTTGTGTTTTCATGCAATACGCACGCTTTCAGGCATACCTGCTTTCGTCATTTTGTTCAGCGCTCGTACCAAGGCCATAGCCTCTGCAACCTGACCATCGTAGTCACGCAGCGTCAGTGAACCTCCGAACAGCTGTTTTACCCGGTACATCGCCGTTTCCGCTATCGAGCGACGGTTATAATCTGTTGTCCATTTCCACCGCGCATTACTCCCGGTCAGCCGCTGATTGGCCACTGCACGGTTACGGTCTGCATATTCACCGGGCCAGTAACCCGCGCCTTTTCGGGGAGGGATAAGCGCGCTGATTTTCTTACGCCGCAGTTCATCGTGACAGAGCCGGGTGTCGTAAGCGCCGTCTGCCGCTGCTGCCCTGATTTTTCTGTGAGTCTGCCGGATAAGGCCCGGGAAGGCTTCTGAGTCCGTTACGTTGTTCAGCGACAGGTCTGCGCAGATGATTTCATGTGTTTTGCTGTCAACTGCCAGATGCAACTTTCGCCAGATACGACGGCGTTCTTTGCCGTGTTTTTTGACTTTCCATTCGCCTTCACCAAAGACCTTCAGCCCGGTGGAATCAATCACCAGATGCGCGATTTCACCCCGGGTGAACGTTTTGAAACTGACATTAACCGACTTTGCCCGCTTACTGACACTGGTGTAATCCGGGCAGCGCAACGGAACATTCATCAGTGTAAAAATGGAATCAATAAAACCCTGTGCAGCCCGCAGGGTCAGCCCGAATACGCGTTTAATTACCAGAACGGTGGTGATGGCGAGATCAGAATAGCGCTGAGGTCTTCCCCGTGATGAAGGCATTGCCGACTCATACCAGGCATGAATCGCTTCATCGTCCAGCCAGAAAGTTATGGAGCCACGGTTGATGAGGGCTTTGTTGTAGGTGTGCCAGTTGGTGATTTTGAACTTTTGCTTTGCCACGGAACGGTCTGCGTTGTCGGGAAGATGCGTGATCTGATCCTTCAACTCAGCAAAAGTTCGATTTATTCAACAAAGCC
>NZ_JSYG01000028.1 GCF_000784735.1 Dickeya undicola | reverse complement strand
TCGATTTATTCAACAAAGCCGATGGGAATGAGTGGTTTACATGGAACGGTAGTACATTTATTTCTATTGGCACATTAACTATTGACCGTAACGGGGCAGATAAATTAAATACACCAAGGTGTGTCAGCATCAGTACTGAATGCTCTGACTAATACGCAATGGGCACTGTTATATGCGAATACACAGGGGGTGCTTGATAATATTGCTTTTGCGTTTGGTTTATCTGTGCCTAATGGTGTTACTGATGATGCAAAGGTAGACCAGATTGTGCTGTCAGCGGTGTCTTCAGCCTGGAAAAAGCAAACCGAAGCCGAAGTGGAAATCCGCTGGTATCCGGATAAAGTGACGTTTAAAACCGTGACGGCAGGTAACTACAAGCTGGCCTATCAACAGCCATAGTCTCTGAACGATACGCCTAACCAGACAAGCGGGCTGATATCCTCAGTCCGCTTTGTTGCCTATAAACAGCACACATGCCCGGCAATCCGGGCATGTCATTAAAAAACGGCATTAACCGTGCAGGCGACGGGTAATCTCAGCAACGCGCGCGCCGTACAGTTTGGCGGTTTCCAGATCGCCTGCCGGGATGGCATCGGCACCGGCGTCGGACGGCGACTGAATCAGCGCACCGGCGGAACCACCGAGGTTGTTGGCGTCGTTACGGGTGGACGCCAGCGCGTTAGCTGGCAACTGACCCAGGCTGACCCAGATGCCGCCGTGCTGTGCCGCCAGCGTCTGCAGATAAATCAGCGTCACTTGTTTGTCGCCGTTCAGGCTGGCGCTGTTAACGAAGCCGCCAAACACCTTGTCCTGCCAGCCGCGGGTAAACCAGACTTTGGAGCTGGCGTCGGCGAATTTCTTGAACTGCCAGGGAGCGTTGCCCATGTAGGTCGGCGCGCCGAAGATAATGCCGTCTGCGGCGTTCAGTGTTTCCCAGTCCGCGTCGGTGATGTCACCGTTGCTGTCGATAGCGATCAGGCTGGCTTTAGCGCTTTCCGCAACCTGTTCAGCGATAAATTTGGTGTGGCCGTAGCCAGAATAGTAGACAACTGCAATCTTGCTCATAGCATTTCCTCAAGTATGGCCAGATAAAAACAGAACTTAAAAACGATAAGCTCCGCTCAGATATGAGTAACATATTATCGCGTCAGATTTACATAAACAACGAATTACCTGAAAGTGCCTAGGTTACTTCGCGGTAACCCTATAACAGTAATATGACTAGGGAGATGACTCGAATACAGCGATGTTGTGTCGTTTTGAAATAAATGATGAAGAATATGAATCAATGATTCAGGTATACACGCCGCCGCTGAAAAAATATCAGAGGCGGCGTATCATATTGCCTCAATGAACCAGACGTTGTATACCATCACGTGCCAGTGCGTAATTGCCGCACTTTTGATAAAACTCCAGCGCCTTCTGCTTCATGCCGACACATTCCAAAATTACACCAACATTATAATTGGCTTTATAAGAATTGACGCCTTCTTTATTTCCTGCTGGCATTTTTGTGCAGTGGATAAACAAATCAACCGCATTTTGCAGTTGGCCATTATTCATCAGAATCAGTGCTTTTAAAAACATAAAATCAGTGGATGAAAAATGGGATTCATAGTGAATAATATCCATAGCTGCCGCGTAGTCGCCCTGATTGATCAGCGCATAACCATAGGTTTCTACCAGGTCTTCGGTATATTCGTACATAAAATTGGTTTCAAAACGTAGTGCCTGTCGGAAATAATCAATTGCAGAGGTATAGTCCCGCTTCAGGTAATAACTTTTCCCCAATTGAAACAGTAAGTAAGGATCGTCAGTCTGTGTTTCAAGTGCCTGTTTCAGCAGGGTGATATTTCGTGCGATTTTGTCGGTTTCTTGCAGTATTTCTTGTTTATATCCCACATGATTCAGGCGTATCGGGGCGATAAATGCGGGGGCCGGTGACGTGTTGATTTCCCGTGGCGTAACCTGCTCATGAATAATGCCGCTGTAATGATAACGATCTTTACGAAATAACCGATTGATCGATTCCCGAACGGTTGTGGTATCGCCCCCTTCATCCAGATAATTGATGCGCTCCACGCGGCCGATCGCCTGCGGGTGTGCTTTGATCAGTGCGTATAACGCATCGATATCAATCGATTCGATTTCCTCATCGGCATCGATCACCAGCACCCAATCGTGACGAGCATAATCCAGCGATGCATTACGCGCGGCGGAAAAGTCGGCAACCCATGCGAAATCATGGATATTGGTTGTGAATTGGCTGGCGATGGCCTTGGAGTTATCGGTGGAACCGGTATCGACAATCACGATATCGTCAAAATGGGCGGCGATGGATGCCAGCGTGCCAGCAAGATGCCTGGCCTCGTTTTTGATTATCATGCAGACGGAAATCATTATTTTTACCCGCCGGGAAAAGTGTGATGATGCCAGGGCGACCAGAGGAACCCGTTGACGAAATGGGTGTGCACCCGTGTTATTTTGTGCGTTGGCAATGAAAGTGACCGACTATCAGAATAACGGAATCGGGCGTCCTTCGTCATTCACCGCGACAAAATTGAACTGGCCAGTAATCACTTTGGTGCGGCCTTCGGCGTACATTTGCTCCAGATACACCGATACATCCACCGTCAGGCTGGTGCGCCCGACCCGGCTCACCTGCCCGACCAGCTCCACAATGGTGCCCGATGGGATAGGGGTAGTGAAGTTGATTTTTTCGGTGGAGACGGTGACCAGTGGTTTATGGCAGAAACGGGTGGCGGTAATAAACGAAATTTCGTCCATCCACGCCAGCGCCGTGCCGCCAAATAGCGTTGAATGATGGTTGATCGTGGTGGGGAAAACCACTTTAGCGACCCGGGTGATGGAATGCTGAATGCGCTCTTCAACAGTTAAGGATTGCGTCATGATACGGCGACCTTGTGGATAACCAGAGCGCATCATCTTACATCAATTTCACCCCCGGCGGGGTTTAGCTTGTTTGCCCGCAGATGTCGCAGTCCGGATTTTTCGGCAATCGCATCTCACGAAATTGCATCGTCATGGCGTCAAACAACAGCAGTTTACCGGCCAGCGGCTGCCCATAGTGGGCCAGCAGTTTGATGGTTTCCAGTGCCTGCAATGAGCCGATTACACCAACCAGTGGTGCCATGACGCCTGCTTCGACGCAGGTTAACGCGCTGTCGCCAAACAGACGGCTGAGGCAGCGGTAACAAGGCTCCTGCGGCTGATAGGTAAAGACGCTGATTTGCCCCTCCATACGAATCGCTGCACCGGACACCAGCGGCGTTTTTTGCATAAAGCAGAGGCGGTTGAGCCGATCGCGAATCGACACATTGTCGGTGCAATCCACCACCACATCGTGTTGCATCACCTGCGCCAGCAGCGCGTCATCGTCCAGATGGTCCTGAACTGGCGTGATATGACAATGCGGATTGATGCTCTGCAAAGTCAGCCGGGCGGACTCCACCTTCGGCATACCGATACGATCGTCGCGGTGTAACACCTGGCGTTGCAGGTTAGATAACGACACGGTATCAAAATCCAGCAGGGTCAGATGACCGACTCCTGCTGAAGCCAGGTACTGCGCGGCGGCGCAGCCCAGCCCACCTAACCCGACGATCAATACCCGTGAGGCCTTCAGGCGCTCCTGTGCATCAAAATCAAATCCACGCAGGACGATTTGCCGGTTATAGCGCAAGGTTTCTTCATCAGTCAGTTCAGGCAACATCAGTAGTGACTCTGCAACAAGGCGTTAAACGGTTCGACGTCCACCCATTCGCCCGCGTCCACCCGGCCACGCTCGGCTTCCAGCACGATGAAGCAGTTGCCCTGGCTAAATGAGCTAAACACATGGGACCCCTGGTGGCCGGTGGTATGCACTTCCAGATCGCCTTCGGCGGTACGGGTCAATAGGCCGCGCTGGAAGTCCAGTCGACCGGGCGATTTTTTCAACGCAGTCGCCGTCTTAACCCTAACACGCGTCGGTAATGACCAACCGGTATGACCGGACAGCCGTGCCAGCAGCGGTTGCACCAGTTGATAAAAGGTGACGGCGGCGGACACCGGGTTGCCCGGTAGCCCGCAGAACCAGGCGTGGCTCAGCTTGCCGAAAGCAAACGGCTTGCCGGGTTTGATCGCCAGCTTCCAGAAGCGAATATCGCCCAACGTTTCCAGCATCTGTTTGGTGTAGTCCGCTTCACCCACCGACACGCCACCGCTGCTGATCACCACGTCAGCTGCCTGATCTGCTTGCTGGAATACCTGACGTAGCGCCGCCGGGTCGTCACGCACGATACCGAGGTCGACGACCTCATAGCCCAGTTGTTCCAACATCAGGCGCACGGTGAAGCGGTTGGTGTCGTAAATCTGTCCGGCCTGTAACGGCTCACCGACTGGCTGTAATTCGTCGCCGGTGGAAAACAACGCCACTCGCAGGCGGCGCACCACCTCGACGGTAGCAATGCCAAGGGACGCCAGTAATGGCAGTTCGGCCGCACCCAGTCGGGTGCCCACTGGCAGTACCGGCGCCTGACGGCGGATATCCTCACCGGTACGGCGGATGTTCTGGCCTGTCTTAACCGCACGGGTGAAATGGACCCGGCCGTCGGCATCACTTTCCGTGTCTTCCTGCATCACCACCGCGTCGGCACCAACGGGAATCGGTGCGCCAGTCATGATACGGATGCAACTGCCTGCGGGCCAGTTGGCCTCGAAGGGGGCACCCGCAAAGGCTTTCCCCGCCACCGGCAATGGCTGGCCGGTCAGTTCATGACAACGCACGGCATAGCCATCCATCGCAGAATTATCGAATGGGGGCACGTCGAGGGGGGAGTGTACCGCTGTCGCGGTGATGCGACCGGCAGCCTGATAAATCGAAACTGTCTCTGTGGCGGTGAGGGGGGAAACTTGCGCCAGCATGGTTTGCAGCGCCTGTTCCAGAGAGAGTAAACCTGAAGTATCCATGACAGCTCCACAGTTCTTTTCGCCAGAATGCTGGGCGGGCAGAACAGGTATCGTATTGAAAACAGGTAGCGTGATGTATTTATAGGTTGCCATTATGGCAGAAATCACCGGGTGGGAGAATCCGGTGTGTCGACGGCGCGGGGGATAAAAAAACGCGGCCGGGGCCGCGTCTGAATGAAACGACGACCGCGCGAACGTCAGCGCGATCGGAAAGCGCTATCAGAAAGAGGTGCGCTTGTAGGTACGGTATTGCGGTTGCCAGAAGTTGTGGGCAATCGCTTTCACCAGCGCGTCTTCGGATGTCACTTCCGCAACGCCTTGCAATTGAGCCGCTTTAGCAACTTCCAGCGCAATGTGCTTGGAGACTTCCTGAATGGTGCTGACTTCCGGCAACAGCGGACCTTCTCCCTGGCTTGCCAGCGGCGAGCAGTCGGCCAGCGCGCGGCTGGAGGCCATCAACATGCCGTCAGTGATGCGCTTGGCACCACAAGCCAGTACACCCAGACCGATGCCGGGGAAAATGTAGGAGTTGTTGCACTGGGCGATCGGATAAATCTTGTCCTTGTGCTGTACCGGGGCGAACGGGCTGCCGGTGGCTACCAGCGCCGCGCCGTCGGTCCAACGGATGATGTCTTCCGGACGCGCTTCTACGCGGGAGGTCGGGTTGGACAGCGGCATCACGATCGGACGGGCGCAGTGGCTGTGCATTTCACGGATGATCTCCTCCGTAAACAGGCCAGGCTGGCCGGATACGCCGATCAGGATGGTCGGTTTACCGTTACGCATGACGTCCATCAATGAGATAGCGTCGCTGGCGATGTCCCATTTAGCCAGGTTTTCACTTTTCTGCACCAGTTTGCTCTGGAAGTCGAGCAGGTTCGGCAGCTTGTCGGTCAACAGGCCAAAGCGGTCCACCATGAATACACGGGCGCGAGCTTCTTCATCGCTCAGGCCTTCGGATTTCATCTGGGCGATGATCTGCTCAGCGATACCACAACCAGCGGAACCAGCACCCAGGAAGGCTACGGTCTGGTCGCGCAGCTGGCTACCGGCTGCACGGCTGGCGGCGATCAGGCTGCCCAGCGCGACGGCGGCGGTGCCCTGAATGTCGTCGTTGAAGCTACAGATTTCGTCGCGGTAGCGGTTCAGCAGCGGCATGGCGTTGTTCTGGGCGAAGTCTTCAAATTGCAGCAGCACGTTCGGCCAGCGGCGTTTTACTGCCTGAATGAATTCGTTTACGAACTCATAGTATTCGTCACCGGTAATACGCGGGTGACGCCAGCCCATGTACAGCGGGTCGTTGAGCAACTGCGGGTTGTTGGTGCCGACATCCAGTACCACCGGCAGGGTGTAAGCCGGGCTGATGCCGCCGCAGGCGGTGTACAGCGACAGTTTACCGATAGGAATACCCATACCGCCGATGCCCTGGTCGCCCAGGCCGAGGATACGCTCGCCGTCGGTCACCACGATGACTTTTACGTTTTGTTTGGTGGCGTTTTGCAGCATATCGTCGATATGCTCGCGGTTGGGGTAGGAGATAAACAGGCCGCGGGCACGACGGTAAATGTCGGAGAAATGCTCACAGGCGGCACCCACCGTCGGCGTATAAATGATCGGCATCATTTCGCTCAGGTGGTTTTCCAGCAAGCGGTAGAACAGGGTTTCGTTGGTGTCCTGAATGTTACGCAGGTACACGTGCTTTTCCATGTCGTTTTTGAATTCCTGATACTGCCGCCAGGCGCGCTCTGCCTGCTCTTCAATGGTTTCCACCGCTTCAGGCAGCAGACCGTGCAGGTTGAACTGGGCGCGCTCCGCCTCGGTAAAGGCACTGCCTTTGTTCAGTAGGGGAAATTCGAGCAGGATAGGACCGGCGTAAGGGATATAAAGCGGACGTTTACTTTCGTATTCCAATTCCATGACTTTCGACTCTTTGGGTAGCGGAAATCGGTTCGAAGAACCAACGAAGCGATAGGATAACGTGGATCTTAAAGTACCCCAAAAATATGTACAGGGATTGTTAATTAAAATAATTACAGATGACTTGCATATGAAAAATATGTGGAGAAAGTCACATATTGTCGCGCTTCTGCTGGAAAAAGAGGGGCATGAGGAGGCTGGTCTTACTCACACGGTGTGAACCCTCAACCACCAACTCTGGGCTGCGCCGCCATACGGAATGTTATCGCGGCGCATCAGGGTTAGTGCGCCAACTTGCGGCATACATCGGTGCAGCCGAATGACGCCAGCAACGGCTGGGCCAGACTCCACTGGCTGAGTGTCACATGGCTGGATTCCACCAGCACTGCCCGCTGAATATCGCTGAGTGCCTCACCAGCCAGATTGACCAGATTCAACGCTGCCTGCAATGGCGGCAGGCTGGGGTTAAAGGCGGCGTTTTCCGCATAACGCCCGGTGTAACGGCGACCGCGCCGGGTTTCCAGCGCGATGCCGCTGAATGCTTTACTGTACGGAGCATGGCTCCGATTAGCGGCCGATAAGGCCAGTTGGCACAATGCATCATCCGTCGTCAGCGCTAATCCGTTATCGATGTCATCCATCAACAGGGTCGTGATGGCTAAATCTCGTGGGCCAAATGCATCCGGCAAGTAGTGGCTGAGTTGTGCAGGCAAGCGGCCCGGTAGACAAATGCGCAATGCAGGCGCGCTGTTGAGTTCATTCATGAACTGGCGGCAGTGTCCGCAGGGGGTATAGTTCACGGTTACGGCCCGTAGCGCAGGCTCATTACGCATCCAGGCGTGGCTGACAGCACTTTGCTCGGCGTGGACGGTCTGTTGCAGCGGCAGGCCGTCGAACTCCATATTGGCACCCCAGTAGAAGGCACCGCTGACACCCTGTGCTATCGCGCCGACATGAAAGTCGGATACGGGGGTTAACGCACAGGCGGCGGCCAGCGGGAGCAGTTCAAAAGCCAGACTGTCGGCGTCGAGCTGGCACTGGGCGCAAATTCTGCTGACATCATCGGCAGTCAGCATGGCGGCAAAATCATCACGTGCCAGTATCGGTGCCAGCGCGGCTTGCAGCGCCGCAGGCAGTTGCGTGAAAGCGTCGTGGAAGCGTGCTTGCATGATGGTTTCTCTTTCCCGGTTTTCAGAGCGTGTTAACCAGAGTCTGGTCAGACACGCAGCAATGTTTTGTGATTATTATCACTTTTTATATGAAATACATGAAAAAGAAATCACAAATGCGAGATTTATCTCAAGTTTATCGACGCAAACCCGGTTGGTATTGCGGAGGTGGCTATGAACCACCGTCTGGCAGCGTTAACCCATCAGGCGCACGATCACCGGAAATAGAAACGGGGCGATCAGCGAGGTGATGATGCCGCAAATCACCAGCGCCAGCGAACTGAAGGCGCCTTCCTGAAAGTCCACTTCCGCGCAGCGGGCGGTGCCCAGCGCGTGCGAGGCGGTGCCCATCGCCAGCCCGCGGGCGGATTTGGCATGGATTTTCAGCCGGTTGAACAGCGTGTGGCCGAGCACGGCACCGACGATGCCAACGAAAATCACGCACATGGCGCTGATGGCCGGAATGCCGCCGATGGAACTGGCGACCGCCATGGCGATCGGCGTGGTGACCGACTTCGGCAACACCGAGGCGGCGATTTCCCGCGAAGCGCCCAGCCACAGAGCGATGACGGTGCCGGAAATAATGGCGGTCACGCTGCCGATAAAACAGACGCTGATGATGGATTTCCAGCGTGCGCGGATTTGATGTAGCTGTTCATACAGCGGAAACGCCAGCGCCACCACCGCCGGTTGCAACAGGCTGTTGAGGATGGCGCTGCCGCTGAAATAGTGGTTGTAAGGGATATCCAGCACCAGCAGCAGCGGAATGATCACCAGCATCGACACCAGCAACGGGTTCAGCAACGGCATTTTTAGCGTCATCGCCACCTTGCGGGCACCAAAGAACACCGCCAGCGTCAGCGGCAGCGACCACCACAAATAATTCAGCATTATTCTTCTCCCTTCGTTTCTGCGCTGTTCCGGCTGCCAGTCTGCCGGTCGCCGTGCATCATCTGGGTGCTGTAACCGACGACGATCATCACCACGAAGGTACTGACCAGACAGGAGACAACAATCGGGCCGAACTGGTCGCGTAGCACACTATAGTAGTTCATCACCCCGACCCCGATGGGCACAAACAGCAGCGCCATGTAGCGAATCAGCAGATGACAACCGGGTTTGACCCAGTTGGGCGGCAGAATCTGCGACGCCAGCAGCGCGAACAGCACCAGCATACCGAGGATGCTGCCGGGAATGGTGATAGGAAGTAACGCGGATATCGCATTGCCGACGAACAGGCACAGATAAATCAATGCGAAAGCGCGTAAATACTGCCAGCAAAGCGTGATGGTATTACGCATAAGGAGAAATCCTGATTAACCGTGGAAGTGATGATAACGCTAATATTGTCAGTGTGCTACGAATCACAAAACACGGCGTGGCGTTTGCCCAGGACGATGCGCGATAGCGGGAATGGTTGCCCCGGACGAACCGGGGCAACGAAGGTTAGTGCGGCA
The DNA here is from genome assembly GCF_000784735.1 of Dickeya undicola. Lineage (GTDB taxonomy): Bacteria > Pseudomonadota > Gammaproteobacteria > Enterobacterales > Enterobacteriaceae > Dickeya > Dickeya undicola. The sequence continues at coordinate 9,463 of NZ_JSYG01000028.1, read as the reverse complement.
GGCCGTAGCCGAACGGGAATAACGGCTTATTGCTGTCGTAGGGTAAGTCGGGTTGCTGTTTCAGTACCGCCTGCATGGAAGAGGGGAGTTCGAAGGGCAGTTTCGCGGTGTAAGCCGCGCCGGAAACCAGCCGATTCAGCAGTACCGTGTCGCTGACGCCGAAGTTGGCGATCAACGCACGGGTTTTGTCCACGACGTTGGTGAGGATCGCCGGGCGCTCCATATAGACGGTGACCAGCGTCGGCACGTGGGCGCTGGCACGCACAATGGCCTGATAATCCGGGTTGTCGGCGCGAAACGCCAGTGACCCTTCATGGTGACGGCTGCCGAAAAAGAAGTTTTTGTGCGGCTGCTCGTATGGGGTATGAGTACGAATCAGCGCCACGTCCGCCTTTTCTGGCGCATCCACGACGATAAACCCTGCCGCCTGAGCGGCTTTCGCGTCAATGCCGTATAGCCAGATTCGGCTACCTGTACGCAGCGGCAGGAGATTGTTGTTTTGCAATAAAACCAGCGCTCGTGCCTGGGTATCGTCCGCCAGTTGCTGCCAATCCGTTCTGCCAACGATATCGTTAGCCTGCACGGCATTGACGTAAGGGCGCTCGAATAACCCGGTCTGGAATTTCTGCTTCAGGATACGGTTGACCGAGGTATCCAGCCGGGCTTCGCTCAGCAGGCCGTCCTGTACTGCTTTCACCAGCAGGGCTGAGTCGGTTACGCCACCAAACTGATCAACCCCAGCGTTAACCGCCTTGATGAAACGCTCGGCGGGCGTCAGATCCTCCACCCCCCACGGCATACCGCGTGGCACCGGTTTTTCACCGGGTTTGACACCGGTCAGACAGTCCCCTTTGCAGTCGTTGGTGATCAGCCAATCGCTGAGGATCACGCCATCAAAACCGTACTGGCCGCGCAGCAGGTCGGTGAGCAGGAAACGGTTGAAACCAGCGCCGACCTGCTCGATCGGTTTGCCGTGCCAACGGGCGTTTCTCAAAATGGAATAGGTGGGCATGATACCCGCAGCGTGGGCTTCAAACGCGCCGGTAAACGGGTCGATATGCCATTGCAGGTTATTTTGACGGAACAGCGCGTACTTGCCATAGGCGTTGTGGCTGTCCCAGCCGTCCTGCGCTGCGCCATAGCCGACCCAGTGTTTCACTACGGAAATTACGCTCTGGCTGTTAAGTCCGCTGTTGCCGTTCTGCATTCCGGTGACATAACCGCGCACCATCTTTTTGGTCAACTCGGGGTCTTCACCGAAGGTGCCGTCAATACGCGGCCAGCGTGGCTCGGTAGACAGGTCGGCCTGGGGAGACAGCGCTTCGGTGATGCCGACCGCGCGATATTCCTGGCGCACGATGTCGGCAAAGTGGCGCACCCGCTCCTCGTCGCCGATAGCGGCCAGACCGAGGGTTTCCGGCCATTTGCTGAATTTACCGACCGACACGCTAACGCCGACCAGTGACTGGAATGAGTTGCGCGGGTCGGTACTGATGGTGGCGGGGATGCCCAGCCGGGTGGCTTCCGCCAGTTGTTGTAGTTTGTTGTTTTCTTCCGCCATCTGGGCCGGGTTGTCGCCGGAAAGCCGGGTAATAAAGCTGTTGACGTAGCGTTCGGCGATCATGACGTTGGCCGCCGTGAGATCGTACTGGGCACCGGCTCCGGTCACACTGCCAGCGGTGGGGGCGGAACCGTGCATCATTACCCCGGCTTTTTCCGCCAGCGTCATGCGAGACACCAGGTCTGCTGCACGTTGAGCTGGCGGCAAGCGCCAGTCTTCATAGGGATTGAGTTTACCGTCGCGGTTGAGATCTTTGAATTTCAGGCCGTCAGCCGTGATCAGGGGGGCTGTACGGGTATCGAGCACGGCCTGTTGTACCGCACTTGCCAGAGGGGAAAACAGTAAAGGTAGCGCGATGAGAAGCGCCTTTTGTCGTATCGCACTTTTTTCCATGTGTAGAATTCTCGTTATTTGGAGGGGCGGCAGCCGCAGACAATAACCATGCACGCCTCATCGCCTATAAAGCGATGGTGCTCTGCCAGAGAGGTAGTTCGATCCAACACTAGTGCAGCCTTAACGCGGCCTTCAAGTCAGCAGGACAAAATTCTGGATAGAGTTCAAAGAAATAGTGATTAAGATGAACAGCCACCCGGTTGGGTGGCGTCGTGATGATGACGGCTAGATGAAATGAGTTCGGCGGGGTTTAGCGGATAAATTGGGTGAGGCTAAGCAGGCTTGCCGTTAACTGATTATGTAATAGCATGACCAGCAGAATCAGGCTGGTTGAGCCCATTTGGGTTAATACCGCCCGGTGTAACCGGGTGGTGTGCTGTTGCCAGCCCGAGGCACCGGGCGTGGTGGTGTCGAGTGCGGTGGTGGCTGGGTCACGCCACTTTTTTTCCGCGATAGAGTCGATGACAAACAGCGCAACGCTCAGGACAAACCACAACTGGAATAAGCGATGCCAGTCTTCCATCCACAGCATGACTGCACCACTGATCATCAGCAGCCAGCCTGCAATATTGTAAAATCTGTCGGTAATCGTTAATCCGCTCAGCAGCAGTTGCTTTTCGGTGTTTTGCTGACAGGATTGCAACCGCCATGAAAGCCAGGGAGCAAACAGTAACGGGCCGGTAGCGGCCACGGCAGCCAGGGCATGTATCAATTTCATCAGATTATATTCCAGCATCGTGATTTCCTTTTTTATCGTGAATCGTGGAGTGCTTACGGTAGCGCAGCACGCTTCAGTCATGAATGTTCGATAGGGTCACGGTATCGAATGAAAGCGACAATCTGTTCGACGGCAAACCGCAGGGGGCATCGGTGCCTCTGCGGGGCAGAACACCGACAGTTTATGGCACGTAAGCGCCGTGCTCCCAATGGTGAAATCAGACGGCAGGGGGGTTTTGTTTGTTGAGGTGTCGGCGTGCGTGGCTGGGGCTACTGTCTGTCATGCGACGGAACCAATGACCAAAGGAATCGCTGGATGAAAACCCTAACTGGATAGCCAGTTCATCATTGGATTTGTTGTCAGCCAGCCCACGCCAGGCTTCTGATAGCAACAACCGGTTATGCCATTCAGTGAATCGCAGACCGGTGTGCCGTACAAATAGCCTGGCTAGTGTGCGTTCGGTTGCGCCGACGAGTTTTCCCCATTCAGAGAGACTACGGCGTAGTGCCGGTGTGGCGATAAGGCAGTCGGTGATCTTTTTCAGCCGGTGATCGCCAGGTAATGGCAGGGAGAGGTTGCTGGTAGGCATTTCATCAATTTCTTCGAACAGCAGTTGCAGGATGCGGGCACGACGTTCATCGCTCAGTGCTACGTGCGGAAACGCCAGACGTTCGCACAATCCGACGATAAACGCGGACGCATCCAGCAGCTTGATGTCATCGGACGGGCAAGGGCACAGATGCGCTGCGACATACAGTACCGTTAAGTCAACCCGGTGCAAGGCGTGTCCCCAATGTACGACGTTCGGCGGGATCCACACCGCCATGCCGGGTTTGATCAGCCAGTTTCGAAATGCCGTATGACCGTACAAAATTCCCTGACGCACCAGAACAAACTGTCCTTGGGTGTGCTGGTGCGGCACATTTTCAGACAAGGAAACCGAATCGAGGAGACGTTCTGTAAAAAAAGCATCGTGCCGGTGGTTCAACTCGTCCATTATGCGTCCATCAGTGTTACCCGTTATTATCAGGTTTTTTGATAGTAATTGGGGATAAGGAAACAAAAAATTACGCCTACCAGCATACTTCCCCCTAATAACGCGAAACAAGTCTGATATGTATTTCCTGATTGAATATGTTGTTGCAACGTAGCCAGCAGATTGACACCGACCGCTGCGCCAATATTGCGTAAAAACTGAATGGTTGACGTCCAGGCACCAAGACGTTCAGGCGGTGCGCTATTTTGCGCCAATACCAGCGTCGTAGTCGCGGTAAACCCCATACCTAATCCAATCATGACCAGCGCCAGCGCTATCACCAGCTTGCTATTGAGCGTCAGTGCGGCATTCATCACCATGCAGCCGATGGTCAGCAAAGCCATACCCGCGGCCGCCATTGTGCGATACCCGCGCCTGGCGAGCAGATTGCCGCATACGGCTGACCCCACAACCCATCCCAGTGCGGCTAACATGATGAGTAACCCGCCCGATAGCAGCGTGCCACCAGACTGACTGAGTGCCATGGGAAGCAGCGTGACGGCGGCATAGAGCCCGGCGCTGGAGAGCATGACTAAAACAATCACGGAGAACAGCGCGCCATGACGGAAAAACTCGACAGGAATCGGACTGCTGAGCGGTTGTTTGTAGAGGCGAAAGATCAAGAGCGCCGCGCTAATCAGCAGCAGAATGACCGGCGCGAATCGGGGCACCACTAACGACGATGTGCCAGTCATCAGCCACATCAGGATGCTGGCGAGCACAATGAGCGACAGTTGCGCCACCATATCGAGGCTAACCGCGTGCTGTCGCTTGCCTACCGCCGGTGTAAACATGAGCAGCAGCAAGGCCCCCAGCCCTACCGGTATGTTAAACCAAAAGATAGACCGCCACCCGAACCAGTGTGTCAACACGCTGCCGCACAGTGGGCCAATAATTGCGGCAAGTCCCCAGACGGCACTGAGCATACCTTGCATTTTGCCTCGCTGACTGGCGTCAAACAGGCTGGCGAGTAGTGCGTAGGTCAATACAATCAGGCCGCCTGCGCTGCATCCTTGCAGCACGCGTGCCGCGATGAGCCACATCATGGTCGGGCTGATGGCCGCCAGAACCGAAGCGGCCAGAAAAACGATCAGGCAGGTTTTCAGCGTGATGGAGACGCCGAGGCGATCGGCACAGGCACCGGCCAGTGGAGCAATCAGCGCCACGGGCAGTAAGAAGCCGGACATAATCCAGGGCCAGAGTTCAGCGTTGCCCAATTCATCGCGCATGGCAGGCAGTGCGGTACTAACAATGGTGCTATCCACAGCGGCAAGAAAAAGGGTGGCGATAATCGCCACCACACCTAAACGTGTTTTAGGTTGCGGCATGGCTGCCGCATTCAAAGCGTGTTCTTTCATGCGAAAGGACTCCAGCTATGTATATGAGAAGATTTGGAGAAATTGGCGACTAATGCTTGTGTCTGGTCATCCATGTGATCGTCCACTTTGCGGATCATCTCGCCGGACTGCACGATCTCCCGAAAGCGCAGCGTCATGGCCAACTGAGTCTCGGCGGCATCATTTCCTTCGGTGTAATCGATATCGAACGCTGATTTCACCGTCTCGGCCGATGCTTTAGCCAACTCGGTATTCAAGCGTTCTGTTTCGGTGACCAACTGGTGCATTCGGGTGCGCTGTTTGGTCGTGAAGCTTGGGATCAGGTGGTCGAAAATGGCGTGATCACACTGAATATGTCGCGCTTCATCCAGCCCATGAAAGTGCAGCAGCCGGGTCAGGAAGCCATGTTGCATAGGGTCCAGTACTTTCAGACGGCGTTCGAACACGGTAATGACAGTTTCGCCGACATAGGCCGTAGCACACAGCGCCGCCAGTTTGATCAGCGGGTCGTCGTTATCGCTATAGAGCGCAATACGCTGCTGGTGCAGGTTATTGCTCAGCTTGATGTCCCGGCCGGAAAGATGGCGTACATATTGATAAAAGCTATTGGCATGGTTGACCTCTTCTGACGCAAAACACGACAACGCATGATAAAGACCATCACCTGCCAGTACGGTGGGAGCATCCGATTGCAGCTCGCACAAAATGCGTGTCATCACCGTGGATACATGCATCTCGATTTCTGCTAATTGCGATAGCTCCTTGTACAGATAAGCAACGGCTTTTTCCTGTTGTTCATGTTGCCCAACCAGCGCCCACGACAGAAAGGCTAACTCGTTGTCGGTGGCCGCTTCTTCCCAGGGCATCCGGTTAGGATGCAGGTTGTTGAGATGAGCGTATCGGTTGATCGATTTGAAAGCATCCATGACGTTTTCTGTACGCATCAGTTCCCTTACTCCTTAATAATGAGGTGGTTGTGGCTATGCAATGTCGTTAGATATAAGACAGCGCATTGAAGATGGTTCTGTCTTTGTCTTCGATACGACGGCGGCCGTGCATGACACGCGTGTTGTCAATCAGCACGATATCGCCTTGTTGCCAGCCGACATCAACCGTCAGGCTTTCGCACAGGTCATCCATTGCTGCCAGCAGCGTATCGGGAATAGGGTTACCGTCGGCAAAGGTAATAACCGGTACTTCATAGTTATTCGATGGCCCGAAAATACTGTTGGCGAAGTTATGCATTTCCGTTGAATTAAGGCGGCTGCCGATAATGGCAGGTGTCTGGAATGAATAACGGATAGCGCCATCATCAAGCTCGTCAATCTGTATCCCGGCATCGCCTTGCGCTACGGAGTACAGGTGTTCCAGCGTGATGTCGTCAATCGCGGTTGGTGCACCCGGCTGACCGCCCAGCGCGTGCAATGCATAGGTTTTCCACTTTTTCTCATCTACGCGTCGTGAATAGACAATATCCTGAGACAGGAACGCGGCACGCTGTGCTTCGGTCATTTTTTCATAGACGGCTTTCCCATCGCAGACGGTGGTTTGTGAGCCTTGCAGCGGTGCTTTCTGGCAATAAAACCAGCATAAATCCGGCCAGAAAGGACTATTGCCGTTTTCACAATGCAGGCCGACCTTGTCATAACCGGCATCGACTTTTTGCGCGGTGTCGCCGTCAAAGCTGCGGGCCGGGTCCAGGCTGATACGGCTGCTGGTGCTGCGCACGCGCTCGGAGAAATCCGCGATACTGTGACGAAAACCTCGCAGGATCACATAGCCGTGAGTACGGAGTTGTTTAAGTAAATAGTCTGATGTCAGCGCGGTAACATCGCCTTCGTCCTGTGAAGCAATAATCAACCCTGCGTGGGGGGTGTGAGCCATTTCCTTGATATTCATTCGACATTAGCCTCATTGAGTGTAAGAAAGTCAGCTACGGCATTACGGCGTGGCCGACCGGTAACGGTGAACAGCTGTTCCATGATGTCTGGGTGGTGAGGGAGCAATATCGGATTACTGATCTGCTCCAGTTCATTCAAATGCTGGCGCGCATAGTCCTGAATGGCGTGACGGATGGTGTCCGCTTTACTGATGTCATTGACGATAAAAATGCCGCCAAGAAATTGCTGTTTGTCGCCAAAAACAATCGCGGCCAGGACGCCAGGCACCGAGCGATAAGCGGTTTCCAGCCATTCCGGGGAGATATTTCTGCCATTGGCCGTGATGATCATGGTTTTCTTGCGACCAATGATGGAGATAAATCCGTCATCATCCTGTCTGGCAATGTCGCCGGTATGCAGCCAACCGTCGTCATCAACATGGCAACTGCTGGGGTCTTCGCCCGCGTATCCGGCAAATAATGACGAACTGCGCAGGCAGAGTTCACCGTCTTCGCTCAGGCGGACGTCGACATGCGCCAGCGGTTGACCAACGGTGCCGATGCGATGGGCGTCACGGCTGTTCCAGCAGGCAACCGAGCTGTTCTCACTCAGGCCGTAACCCTCGTAAACCGGGATGCCGAGCTGGTTTAGACCATGCAGAATGTCGCTGTCCACGGGGGCACCACCGACTGCCAGCAACGGCAGATGGTCATGACCAAAGAGGGCCTGTAACCGGTGTTCCTGTGTACAACCCCAGGCTTTTTCGGCCAGGGCTTCTACCAGAGCCGGGGTCATCGTCATTGCGGTTGGCCGGGCTGAGGCGATGAGCGATAAGCGGTCCGCCGCCTGTACACCAGGGCTGCCTAATGGAGGTAATGTCACCGGGGGTAACACAATGGCACCGCCGGAGGTTAATGGCATATAAATGGCCGTGACCTGCTCAATTAACAGACTCAGCGGTACAAGGCATAAATAACGGTGATAATCACCTTGAGCAGCGCGCTGCCATAACGCCTCAACCAGTGCGTCCAGCCCATGACGGCGAATTTGTACCCCTTTGGGATGGCTGGTTGTGCCAGAGGTGTGGATGACTTTGATGATCGTATCCTGTGTTGCATCAGGCGATTCTCCGGCATGGGCCGACAAGCCCGGCAGATGGGATAACGAAATCGGAATTAATGTGGCATCCAGTGATAGCCCGCGTTGACGCCACACATCCAGTTGCTGCTGGCCGACGGTATCCATCAGGATGACATCGCAATCGCGTAGCAACCAGGCGGCTTGTTCGGCTGAAAAGGCCAAGGGTACGGGTACTTCTACTCGGTTGGCATACAGCAGGGCTAAATCTGCCACCACCCATTCCGCGCTGTTTCCCATAATCAGGCCGACCGGTTTGGGTGGTGTGCTGCCAGGTTGTGCGGCTTCTCGGGCGAGAATGTCTGCTGCCAGTGTGCGGACATCGTGCAGCAGGGCTGCATAACTGTAGTGCGTTTCTCCGCCAGCGCTCTGCAACTGGATAATGGCCGGAGCCTCTGGTGTGTGTTCGGCCTGCTCGATAATGCGGTTTAAAATATTCATGCCGCCACCTGCGATTCCCGAATCATGTTAGTAAAATCCGCCATCATCAGACGGCCTGAGAAGTGTTCAAACAGGTGGCCGCATTGGGAAAGGCGAATGACACCGGTCTGGGGCGACTGATCGTAATAACTCCCCCAGATTTGCCGCTCCTGTTCTGACAGCGACAGCGGAGAAGCCTCTGTGATCGGCTGAAAGGGGATGTGGTAATAATCCAGTAGTTTTCTTAACCGCCGGGTGGAGGTACACAAAATAGCTGTCGCTCCCATGAACCAGGAAAGAATCGGTAGAGTGCGAATAAGGTCGGCAGACGCATTCGGGTTATCGGAGGCCAATGCACCGATTTCAACCAGTTGATGGCGATATATCGGCTGGGTTGTATTCTGGTTTATCAATGACTCCAGTGAGTCTGGTAAATAACGCTCAGAAAATAATTTCTCATGCTGTGCGGCAAAAGTAATTCCAGCACTGGCGACGATTTTTTTATCGCTGGCATTCCGACTGCAAATAATGATATCGGGTGAAGGGGAAATGGTCGCTTTATACGTTTTTAGATAAATATCAGCGATGTATTTCTTGACCTCTGTCGCCGCTTCATCGTTGGGGTAAATAATATCGAGTTGTGTATCAGGACCGCAAACATCCATGTTTTTGTGGATCAGACGAGTCATATTGATCCCCTCCTTAAAGGGTATGTAAGGCACAAGTAAGGTTATATCTTGCGGAGGTTGTGTATGGCAGGAATAGTAGAGGAGTTAGCGCCGGTGAAGAATGACTATTCAGGACAGGATGTCGAGTAGAACAGACAGAAATATGACGAAACCGTAAAGAGAGATAACAAAGTTTGTGTCTTTTTTATTACGGAAAAACATCCGTATTCTTTGTGTGTTAATTAATAACCTGGTGGGATTTTTGTGGTGATAAATATTTAAGATATATGAAAACGAGGGTGTAATTAAAATT
>NZ_JSYG01000027.1 GCF_000784735.1 Dickeya undicola | reverse complement strand
AGCCTGGGAAGACTACCTGTACTGGCAGGAAACCGACAAAAAGATGATGAAACGGGTGAACGAACTGATCAAGGATGCCAGCCGGACGCCGTTTTCCGGCAAAGGCAAACCCGAACCGTTGAAACATAATCTCGCCGGTTTCTGGTCACGCCGCATGACCGCCGAGCACCGGCTGGTTTATGCCGTCGAGGACGATGCCTTACTGATTGCATCGTGCCGCTACCATTACTAAAAAAGCCCGCCAAGCGGGCTTTTTCGTTTCATTTCTGAATGCCTTTAGGGATGTGATGGCCCGGCCAGATCCTGATGAAAGGCGGCAAATAATGCATCAATTCGCTCCTGCAACAGGAATGACAACACCTCACGAACGGAAGGATGAGGGATTTCCAGTACGGCATAAATCAGCGCACGGCACTGGTCTATCAGGTCTTCAAACTCGATATTGTGGTCATAACGGGGAAGTTCGTGGCATGTCGAATTACTGCACATGGTGGTTTGCTCCATCGAGAGTTAAAAACCACCACCCAAAGTGAGATTTTTGGGTGGTAGCCCAGACGGGGATCTCACTACCGGCTCGTTGGACTCCGGCCAGCCCGAAGGCTGCCCCGCCTGAGCCACCATAGAAGACAGGTGCGCAAAGGCAGACGGCACCAGAAAGCGATATACGCGGTGCCGACAACGAGTACGGGGTGAGATGCCCGATCACCGTTTAGCGGTGACTGCACGACTATAAAGTGGAACAGATGATTGTCAACGGCGAGGATGAAAGGGCGTAAATGCGCTACAGCTCCATCGAGCGTCCCGGAGAGTGCCGCTGACGTGCCAGTTCCCGCTCCTTTTGACGCTGGAGTAACTGCTCGTGCTGTCGGTGCTGTTCAGCAACATTCAGCCGCTCGATAACCGGCGCAGCTGCTCGCTCAAACTCTGCACCTGCCTGCTCAAGCTCATGACGCGCTCGTTCAGTGCCGCGTTCTCCCGTTGCATAAGTCCACACATCGTCCGCCATTCCCCGAAGGCGCTCTCCCACTCGTCCAGCCTTTGCGAGTAGTCCTGCTGTAGCTGCTCTAAGGCGCTCAATAACTGTTTTTCCAGCTCGGTCATGCTCTACTCCCGTACCAGTTTCACGGCGTGCTGTTTCCCGTTGTCCGCAGTCCAGCCCGTTTCCGCTTTCATGCCCTTCGGCAGTACCAGAAACCGCCCGTTGCTGTCGCTCTGGTAGCTCACGCCCCACGTTTTCTCGTTCATCTTCGCCAGCGTGTCCGCCTGTTGGCTGAGGGCTTCCGTATTCTGGATGATTTTCTGCCCCTGCCACCACAGCACGCTCCCGCTCGTGGCGATAAGCAATACCGACACCATCGTGATAGTCAGCCATGTCCGCCCGACCATACGCAGCACGCCTGTCCGGTTCGACTGCATGGCAAGGGTCATACTCGTCTCGTGATCGCGGATAGCGTCGCTGATTCTCTTCCCGCTTTCGTTCAATGCCTGTTTTACAGACGCTTCGTGCTCGCTGAATACGGTCTTCAACATCTCGCCGGTACTCTGCTGCTGCGCTTTCGATTTCTGCTCTAAGTCCTTCGCCAGCGTTAAAAGACTGCTCATAAATGGCTCCCCTCAGTCGGATATTTCGCCCCCCGTCCGGGTCGGCAATGCTGATACTGCTTGTCGTGGTACGCACCACCTCAAAACCGGCCCCCTCCAGCGCCGCCGTCACGTCCTGCCGTGTTTTCAGCGCCCCGGATGAAGCGAGGGCCAGCAGACCCCGTGTAATCGCTTCTGCGGCCTCCTGCTTCGTTTTGGGCAGGGATGACGGCGTAACCAGTGCCCGCCGGTTTTCCGGCGCGTTCGGGTCGTGCAGGCCCAGACTGCCGTTGACCACCGTCTGCCACGCATCGATGCGCGGCCGGTCGGCCCGGTCGTAATACGGCTGGAGGCGTTTCCCGGTCAGCAGTTCGGTAGTGGGAACGAGGAAATTCAGTTCCAGCCGCCCTTTGTCGGCGTGCTCCACCCACAGGATGCTGTACTGGTCTTTATCGAGTCCGGGCATCAGAACCTGCTCAAAGCTGGCCATCAGTTTTTCACGCTGTCCGGGCGGTAAATCGGCCTCCGCAAATGACAGCACCCCGGAGGTGTATTTCTTCGCATACGGCGAGGCGTCGATAAGCTCCCGGACTTCTTCCGGTTTCCCCTGAAGAACACTCGCCCCCTCACGCTGCCGGTCTTTTCCCAGCAGATAATCCACCGGCCCGGAGCCGCCGCCACGCCCGCGCGCATGGAACTTAACAATCACCGTCAGACTCCTTTGCCAGTACCGCATGGCGCAGCCTGTCCAGCCCGGCATCAATCGCCATCAGTGCCGCCACAATCTGTACCCGGTCATGGCCAGTGCCGCCTCCGGCGTTAACCTTCCGGGCTATCTGGTTCAGGTTATTACCCATACCGGCAAGCTGGCGTAACAGCGCCGGAGAGAGTGACGGCAGTTTGCCGGTGCGCGACGGTTTTTCATCAAGACACGTCTGCCGCATCCATGCGGCCAGTTGTTTGCCGTCACAGCGCTCCAGCAGTCGCCGGTGTTCCTCGTCGCTGACCCACATGGTCAGCATCTTGTTGCGTTTCTCGGCCAAAAAAACCTCCTGATAACCCCGGAGCGGACAGGAAATGATTTCCTGTTCGGTGCGGGGTTGGACAAGCCGCAGGCGCGGCAGTGTTTTTGGCGGGTTTCGGGGCGCAGCCCTGAACCAGTCACGTAGCGCTAGCGGAGTGTATACTGGCTTAATATGCAAGCATAAAGCAGGCTGACAGGAAAGGGTTTCTCTGAAGCAGGGAAAACAGGAGGCATTTGCGCGTCACGCGAGACATAACAGAGCCGTGGCTCTTCCGCTTCCTCGCCTGTTCGCTCGCTGCGCTCGGTTACAGGACTGCGGCGAGCGGTGGGGGTTAAAAGACAGGAGATATCGATGCCAGGGAAAAAAACACGACCCCCCCCTTCCCCCCAGAGCCGGACAAGCCTACCACGCTTTTCCAGAGGCTCCGCCCTCCTGACGAGCATCACAAAAAATGACGCTCAAGTCAGAAGTGGCGAAACCCGACAGGACTTAAAGATCCCCACCGTTTCCGATGGGTCGCTCCCTCGTGCGCTCTCCTGTTCCCACCTTACAGTTTCCCCGCATCATTCCGCTGTCATGGCCGCGTTTTCTCATTCCACGCCGGATGCTGGGGTCTGGTTAGGTGGTTCGCTCCAAGCTGGGCTGTATGCACGAACTCCCCGTTCAGCCCGACCGCTGCGCCTGCTCCGGTAACTAGTCACATGATTCCAACCCGGACAGACACGACTTATCGCCACTGGCAACGGCCACAGGTAAAAGGGTGTACAAGAGATTACTGATGCAGAGTTCTTGAAGTTGAAGCCTAACTACGGCTAAACTGAAAGGACGAATTTGGTGGCAGCGGTCTTGTACACCCTGTTACCACGGTTCAGAAGTTCCCCAACTTACTGAACCTTCGAAAAACCACCTCCCCAGGTGGTTTTTTCGTTTACAGGGCAAGAGATTACGCGGGAAAAAAAAGGATCTCAAGAGGATCCTTTTTTTTGTTTAGCCATAACTCAAACAATACAGTCAAATATCAGGGAAAAAATTACGGCTAACCAGCACATGCCCCGTAAATCCCTACTGCTACACTCTATCCTGAATGCACGGTAAATCAGGATCTACAACCATGAGCAACTGCACCCATTATGAAAAACACGAACTGGCCCAAGCTGAGTATGACGAATGGATACGAAGCAAGGTAACGGCCTCTCGTGCTGACACGCGACCACGCATGACCACCGAACAGGTTCGCCAAACACTACAAGCTCGACATCAGGAACTGAAAGCGCAGCGTGATTCCGTATGAATGAAATAGACTGTGCAGAAGTCACCATTTTGGTCGTTGTTGACGGCCAGCACCTATACCCCATAAAACGAGTACTTATCTAACCTTTTTGAAAATGATCAAAATAAGACATACACACACAGGAAATCCAATTAAAGCAACCGAAATAACGTTATCTGTGGCCTTATAAATATTATCTATAACAGCCTCATGATATTCGATAGTAACCACCTTACCCAGTAGAAGGTCGCCTTTATTATCTAACGGGAAAATAGCAAGGAATAGCCACAGATAATACGCAAAGGTTACTAATGCAATCCCTCCCCAACGCAAAACAGCCTTACATTCACTTGTTAACATCATGCATCCCTTCTAATAACCCACCGACAGTACCTCCAGAATAAGGAGACACTTTGCCAACACCAGAAGCTATCTCAGCGGCCGCTCGAAAAGCTTTAACTCTTACTGTTGATTCATCAAGAGGAGTAAACCCATCGATATTGGGATACTGCTTTTTAAACTCACTAGTCATATCAACAACAAGCATGGATGATGCAGCACTTTTTCTTTCTAAATACCGCTGTAGAGATACCGGCACAGCAAAATCTTCTTCGTAATCAATTCGCATCTGAGAGTTAGTTGTGTACCCCCCCTCAAACACTTGTGATCCCGCAACCTTCACACCTTTCGTTGCATGGGTTGTACAGTTCACTCCTGTTACATCATATTGATCAATTGTGTGGCCGTTTCTCTTGGTATCATCCCCCATATTTGGAGTCTCTTTAACTTTGCTACCTGAATTCCACAGCCTTTCAAAATACATTCTTGCAATAGCAGGATCTGCATCTGTAATGAGAAATACCTTCGCTTCCATCTTGTACAGTTCTTCTCGGTAATATGCCCTGGCACCTTCAAACTGCAAATAGTTTAAGATGCCATCACCGACAAGCCCACCAGCACTGGCTCGTCTACCAAAACGGCCATAGGTAAAAACAGTCGCATTATTTCCCTCGTGAATGGAAATAAAAGCATGACCCGTCTCCTTAATTTCTGTCCAGATAAAAACGCCGTTTTCTAACGGGTTCTGTTCTTTCTTGCATTCATTTCCCTGTTCAACCCACTCACCTCTTGATCGCGTTAGATAAGTCGGGTCGTCCCTGAAGTAACTTTTTGGCTCAGGCTTAATATTTTCCCTTGGGTTTTTCCACAACCCTAACCCACGGCCATACTGCATAAACTTGTCATGTTCCACTAAACCGGCTCCATCTGGTTTTATCGACATGGAATTGTGTCATGAATAATTTACCATAACACCCGTTCCGCGCACTGCCCCCGACGCCCCCGGCCGCGTTCGGCGGCCAAACCGCTAAAAACCAGTCTGTTCCCCCCCGCAAACCGCCCGCAAGCGCCCGGATAAATTTCACCTAAATGCATATATATGCGCATAAGCGACTAGCAGCCATTTTGAGATCCATTACGGCTCCAACCGGTAATTATGAGCACTTTTATGGAACATCTCTCGATGGTAAAATAACTGTATATTTATACAAACATTGCTGTGAGGTAAAGAATGTCATCCAAAGAAGATTTTTTTAGAAAAGTACAGGAAAACAAAGACACTCAACATGAGTCTTTCAAAAAAACAAGATCTGACATAATGTCATTCCAAGCTGATTTACACGCACTGATAAAGCAAATTGAAATGTGGATTGATGGTTCAGGATTGCAAGTAATTACGACCGAAAACACATTCAATGATAATACGGTATCCATTCTTCCATGGGGAAAAGATCTGCAAAAATATAAAGCGACCTCATGTAAGTTAAAAAACCAAAATAGAACCGCAGTCATTGTACCTGTTGGTGTATATGGTGATCACTACAAGGCAAGCATATCGATAACCATAGACAATCCGAATCGCGCACCAAGAGAAGAGAAATTTATTCTTACCCTTGAAGACAGAAATACATGGAGCATCAGAAGAGAGAGTCTAATGCGCTACTCCCCCAGCCACAAAGACGAACCATCACAACTTCTGGACGAAAATATATTCTTTATGGCTATTTCTGGCCTTGCGTAAAATGACAGACAAATGCGTTAGAGCCTATTCATTGGGACCACGGTCCCAATCCGCTAATTTTGTGCATGCACAAAAGTCCCCGTCATAGCCCTTGCTCAAAACCCCACACAATGTACAATTAATTGTACAAAGGAGGTTGTTATGAGAACCGTAAGCTACAGCGAAGCCCGGCAGAACCTGTCCGACACCATGATCCAGACCGTAGAGGACAAGGCACCGGTGCTGATCACCCGCCAGAATGGGGAATCCTGCGTGCTGATGTCCCTTGATGAATACAATGCGCTGGAAGAAACCGCTTATCTGCTGCGTTCGCCAGCGAACGCCAGACGGCTAATGAACGCCATCGACAGCCTGAAAAGTGGCAAGGGTCAGAACAGGGATATCATTGAGTGAAACTCACATGGTCTGAGGA
>NZ_JSYG01000026.1 GCF_000784735.1 Dickeya undicola | reverse complement strand
CGGTTGCTCAGAAAGCTCAGGCTGCCAAAAAACACAAAAAAGTAGCCAAGAAAAAAGCTCCGGTTGCCCAGAAAGCCCAGGCTGCTAAAAAACACAAAAAAGTGAAAAAAGCTAAAATGGCTCCGGCTGCTTAATTCACCAAAGTGATTGTTAATGGTCATGAACACCGGTAGTCAGGGGTACGCTCCATCACCACCGGCATGACAATAGCGCTATCAAACACCCGGTCCTCCGGGTGTTTGTTTCATGGGGACCGGATAATGCTGCGACGCTACTCATTTGAAATCGTGCTGTCCTTCCTGCTTATCTGCGCACTGGTTATCGTGGTGTTCTTCCTGTAACCCGATGTTGTTCCCATCTGCGCGTCCAAACCGGGTCATCCGATTCACCTGACCAACCAATCCGTGGTTTTCTGCCTAATCCTGGCATGTTACGTTTAACGTGGATTGATAACGGTTAATACGCTGCCCTTCATCTTTAAAGGCCATCCATTACATGCGCATATCAGCCTGGTTGTTATGTTCATTAAGCCTGCTCGCCGCTTCTGCGTGGGCCGACAACGAACCGTCAGCCACGACGGAAAAACAAAAACAGATTCTGTTCTTTAATCATGATGACCGTGACAAGGTGCCGGATACCACCCAATGGCCGTGGCAAGCCATTGGTCAACTGGAAACCACCAGCGGCAACCTCTGCACCGCGACGCTGATCTCGCCGCATCTGGCGCTAACAGCTGGTCACTGTGTGGTCGCACCGCCTGGCGTGCTGGATAAACCGGTAGCGTTACGTTTTCTGGCAACAGAGAACGGCTGGCGTTATGAAACCGATAAAATTGAAGCGCTGACCAACAAAAAGCTAGCCAAAATGCTGAAAGCAGACGGCGACGGTTGGGTCGTCCCGCCTGCTGCTGCACCGTGGGATTTCGCACTGATTAGGCTGAAGCAGACCCCACCGGGTATCCGCCCACTGCCTGTCTGGCAGGGAACACAGGAAGAACTGAAAGCGGCGCTGGAAGCCGCGCAACAGAAGGTCACCCAGGCCGGTTACCCGGAAGACCATCAGGATACGCTGTATCGTCATCAGGATTGCCTGATTACCGGTTGGGTGCACAAAGCGGTGATGGCACACCGGTGCGATACCCTGCCGGGTGACAGCGGTTCACCGTTGATGCTGAAAACCGCTGGTAGTTGGGTGCTGATGGGTATTCAAAGCTCCGCACCGGACGCCAGCAACCGCCAGCTCGCCGACAACCGCGCCGTGGCGGTCACCGCCATCCGCCAGCAGTTGGAAACGTTGGCCAAGAAGGATCGCTAATCCACCATCCACCTGCACCGGTATTTCTGTCTGAAATACCGGTGCGTTAACACCTGGACATGCTTACCACGCTCTCAAGCACCGCCTACCGTTGGCGACTTACCCGTCAATCTGCCCCATCGCCTGCAAAATACGTTTATCGGAAACAGGATAAGGCGTGCCCAGTTGCTGGGCGAAATAGCTGACGCGCAACTCTTCGATCATCCAGCGAATGGCTTTCACGTCGTCATCTTCACGCCGTTCCGGCGGCAACTTGTTCAGCCACTGCTGCCAGGCCTGCTGCACCTGCTCCACTTTCAACATTTGCGCGCGGTCGCGGTGTACGTCCTGCGCCAGTTTATCCAGCCGACGCTCGATGGCCTGCAAATAGCGCAGTACATCCGGCAACCGCTTCCAACCGTTGTCGGTGACGAAACCTCGGAACACCAACCCGCTCATCTGCGTCTTGATATCGCTTAACGCCAAAGCCAGCGCCATGTCCACCCGGCCTTTCAAGCGCTTATTGATGTTAAACACGGTGGTCAACATCTGCTCCACCTGGCGAGCGATATCCACCACGGTATCATTCAATTCCGCCCGTACCCGTTCGTGCAACTGGCGAAATTCGTCCTCTTTCCATGCCGGGCCGCCCGCCTGCGCCATCAGTTTGTCCACACCGCAGGCGATGCAGTCGTCGATCAGCTCCAGCACCTTGCCGTATGGGTTGAAATACAGCCCCAGCTTGGCCTTGTTAGGCAGTTTTTCATGCAAATACTTGATGGGCGACGGAATATTCAGCAGCAGCAAACGGCGCTGACCACGCCACATCATCTGCTGTTGCTGGTGCGGCGAGTCGAACAGACGAATCGCCACGCTGTCCTTCTCGTCCACCAGTGCCGGATAGGCTTTCACCGCGTACCCGCCGCGTTTCTGCTCGTAACGTTGCGGTAAATCGCCGAAACTCCAGATATGCAGATCACGCTGTTCGATACCGTCATCCGCCACCGCTGACAAGGTTTGCTGTACTTTTTCCTGCAACTGCTCTTTCAGTTCCCGCAGGTTTTTACCTTCACGCAGGGTTCGATTTTTATCGTCCACTACCCGGAAGGTGATTTTAAGATGATCGGGAACCTGATCCCACTGCCAGGCTTCACGGTCAACCGTCACACCCGTCATCAGCCGCAACTCGCGTTCCAGCGCATCCAACAGCGCTTTTTCCAGCGGCGTGACCCGCGCCAGAAACGCTTCGGCGTAGTTAGGTGCTGGCACAAAGTTACGCCGTATCGGTTTGGGCAATGACTTGATCAGCGCAATCACCACATCACGACGTAGCCCCGGAATCTGCCACTCGAACCCCTCATCCTTGACCTGATTCAGCACCGGCAACGGGATATGCACGGTAACACCGTCAGCATCCGCCCCCGGTTCAAACTGATAGGTGAGCCGTAAACGCAGTTCGCCTTGCTGCCACTGGTTCGGGTAATCGAGCGCACTAACACGCTCCGCCCCGTCCTTGATCAGCATCGCCTTCTCGAAATTCAACAGTTCCGGTTGAGTTTTCGATGTCTGCTTCCACCAGTTGTCAAAATGACGGCTCGATACCACATCATGAGGAAGCCGCTGGTCGTAGAACGCAAACAGCGTCTCGTCATCCACCAGAATGTCACGACGGCGTGACTTGTTCTCCAGCTCTTCCACTTCCGAACGCAGTTTCTGATTCGCGCGGAAAAACACATGTTGGGTCTGCCAGTCACCTTCCACCAGCGCATGTCGAATGAATAATTCGCGTGATATCACTGGGTCGATAGACCCGTAGTTCACTTTCCGAGCCGCCACCAGCGGCAAACCGTACAGTGTGACCTTTTCCTGCGCCATCACCGCGCCCTGCGCTTTCTCCCAGTGCGGCTCGCTGTAGCTGCGCTTGATCAGGTGTTGGGCCAGCGGCTCAACCCATTCCGGTTCAATCCGCGCAGCAATACGCCCCCACAGGCGGCTGGTTTCCACCAGTTCCGCCACCATGGTCCACTTCGGCGGTTTTTTAAACAGACCCGAGCCGGGAAAAATAGCGAAACGGGTATTACGCGCACCGCTGAATTCCTGCTTTTCAACGTCTTTTTGTCCGATGTGAGACAACAGCCCGGTCAGCAATGCGCCGTGCAGGCTACGGTAATCCGCCGGTTCGCTGTTGACCGGAAAGCCAAGTTCTTTTACCACCTGACGCAACTGGGTGTAGATATCCTGCCATTCCCGCACCCGCAGGTAGTTGAGGTAATCGCTGCGGCACAGTTTACGAAACTGGCTGGACGACAGCGCTTTTTGCTGCTCTTGCAGGTAATCCCACAGTTTGACGAAAGCCAGAAAATCCGACTCTTTATCAGCGAACCGACGGTGCTTCTCTTCCGCCGCCTGCTTTTTCTCTATCGGGCGCTCGCGCGGGTCTTGAATCGACAACGCGGCGGTAATGATCATCACCTCGCGCACGCAGCTGGTCTGGCGCGCTTCCAGCACCATACGCGCCAGTCGCGGATCGATAGGCAACTGCGCCAACTGACGCCCCTGCGCCGTCAGCCGATAACGCGTATCGTCGGTGGTTTCAAGCGCGCTCAGTTCTTCCAGCAACCGCACCCCATCCTGAATGTTGCGTTTATCTGGCGCTTCGACAAACGGAAATGCCGCGATATCGCCCAGCCCTAACGCCGTCATCTGCAATATGACCGACGCCAGATTGGTACGCAAAATCTCCGGGTCGGTAAACGCCGGGCGGGAGAGAAAATCCTGTTCGGAATAGAGCCGGATACAGATGCCTGCCGCCACACGGCCGCAACGGCCTTTACGCTGGTTGGCAGAAGCCTGCGACACCGGCTCGATAGGCAACCGCTGCACCTTGGTGCGATAACTGTAGCGGCTGATGCGTGCGGTGCCGGGGTCGATCACGTACCGAATGCCCGGCACCGTCAGCGAGGTTTCCGCCACGTTGGTCGCCAGCACGATGCGACGACCGTGGTGAGACTGGAACACCCGGTTCTGTTCCTGGTTGGAAAGCCGCGCATACAGCGGCAAAATCTCGGTGTGCGGCAAGTCCTGCTTGTTCAGCGCATCGGCCGTATCGCGGATTTCCCGCTCGCCGCTCATGAACACCAGAATATCGCCCGGCCCTTCACGGCACAGTTCGTCCACCGCATCCAGAATCGCCTGTAACTGGTCACGGTCGCTGTCCTGCGCTTCTTCTACTACGGGTCGATAACGGACATCCACCGGATAGGTACGCCCAGACACCTCAATAATTGGCGCGTTATTGAAATGGCGCGAAAAACGCTGCGGGTCGATGGTCGCAGAGGTGATGACAACCTTAAGGTCTGGCCGTCTGGGCAGCAGTTGCTTGAGGTAACCGAGAATAAAATCAATGTTGAGGCTGCGTTCGTGCGCCTCATCGATGATCAATGTGTCGTACTGCATCAGCAACCTGTCCTGCTGAATCTCCGCCAGCAGGATACCGTCCGTCATCAGTTTGACCAGCGTGTTGTCACCAACCTGATCGTTAAATCGCACCTTGTAACCCACCGTGCTGCCCAGCGGTGTTTCCAGTTCTTCAGCGATACGATCCGCCACGCTGCGGGCCGCCAGCCGACGCGGCTGGGTATGGCCGATCAACCCGGTAACGCCACGCCCCAGTTCCAGACACATCTTCGGCAACTGCGTCGTTTTACCGGAACCGGTTTCCCCGGCGACAATCACCACCTGATGGTCACGGATAGCCTTGAGGATCGCCTCACGCTTCTGGCTAACCGGCAAAGCCTCTGGATAACGTATCGGCGGCAACGATGCCCTACGCTGATCCACCCGTAGCCGCGCGGCGTCAATTTCCTGGCGGATATCCTGCGCGATAGAAACCTGTGCTTGTGGGTTTGCCACTTTCATCGCGCCTTGCAAACGGCGGCGCAGACGTTGCCGGTCACGCAGCATTAGCGCATTAAGCTCGGGTTCTAACGCATGGAGAGGTGATGTCACGGTGCAATTCCTTACTGTCTGATTTCCGGATAACGGTTGAACCAGGATGTTCAACGCTCCGGTGCCCTGCTGGTACTGCGGGCATAACCTGATTGTATTGCAGGCATAAAATAGTGCGGCGGGCATGGTATCACATTGACCGCGCAGGCTATACGCCATCGGATGGGATTCCACCGCACGGCACCGCGATTTCGGTGGCGTCATTCAATAAAATCGAACAAAGAACTCGAAATATTACGCTATCCCATTGTCAGCAACACGCCTATGATGCTTTCATTCGGTGGCAATTGTCGCCCTGGCACACATAACAAGGAATTGGCAATGAGCAAAGTACTCGTTCTGAAATCAAGTATTCTGGCTGACTTCTCCCAGTCTAACCAATTGGCCGATCATTTTACCGCTTCCTGGCAGGCAGCCCATCCCGCCGACACCATCACCGTGCGCGATCTGGCAGCTAAACCTGTACCGGTACTGGATGGTGAGCTGGTTGGTGCGATGCGTCCTTCCGATAAACCGCTGACACCGCGTCAGCAAGACGCGCTGGCCTTGTCCGACGAGCTGATTGCCGAACTGCAGGCACACGATGTCATCGTGCTGGCCGCCCCGATGTACAACTTCAGCATCCCGACTCAACTGAAGAACTATTTCGACTTTATCGCCCGTGCTGGCGTGACGTTCCGCTACACCGAGCAGGGTCCGGAAGGTCTGGTGAAAGGTAAACGTGCCATCGTGCTGACCAGCCGTGGTGGTATCCACAAAGATTCGCCGAGCGATCTGCTGGCCCCGTACCTGCGTCTGTTCCTGGGCTTCATCGGCATCACCGACGTGGAATTTGTGTTTGCGGAAGGTATCGCTTACGGCCCGGATATGGCTCAGAAAGCACTGCAAGGCGCGAAAGAAGAGCTGTCACAGCTGGCATCCGCGTAATAGCCTTCAGCTCGTAGCCATCAGGCGTCAACGCCCCCTCATACTCACCGCCGTGTTGCCTTGACAGCAACATTCCGTGTCGCGGTACACGGCGGATTTCAGTCTTCCTGTTTTTTATCTTGCACTTTGCCTCGCTCTTGCGCGTCTGTTGGCGCGCTTTTCTTGATCGGATCGCCAACCCGGTTATCCGACTTCTCCAGCAGTTGTACCGTCTCTTTATCTGTATGGATGCGAATGTCGTGCTCAATGCGTACATTCATGTTGATGGTGATCGGCTCTTTCGATGCCGCCACCTCAATGCGTGGGGTGCAACCGGCCAGCAACGCGGCAGCCATCGCGGCACAGGCTGTCTTCATTTTATTCCCCTTTATCATCGTCAATGACTCTTACTCTGCGGCCTGCTGTTCCAGCGACGCTTTCAGGTTATCGCCAAAGCGTAGGCTGCGCCATAGTTGAAAAATGTTCTCCTGCTGGCGGTAATTCAGCACAATATCGCGCCGCGTCTGGTCCTCCATCACACTGTAACCGGTAATGCGCGACACCAGCGTCAATTCACCACGCTGACTGAGATCCAACGTGACCCAGGAACGACCGATCTCCATATAACGTAGCCAGGCCACCGCAGCGGCGTTCGCCACACTGTTTTGCGCCAGCTTGTCCGCCAGTTGCGGGTCCATTTGTACCGTCAACGGCGTGTCATTCGTGAGCTTACCGTCCTGTACCAGCATCGAAGAATGATTGAAACTCAATGGCAATACCCCGCTTACCCGGCCGGACATCGACAATTTTTTCGCTCGTAACCGGGTGACCAGCTCACCGAGGTCGATACCTTGCAACCGCAACACGGCGGTGTCATGCGCAGGCAGGCGCAGGGGCGATAACGACAGATGACCGTCCAGCACGTCCATGTCCAACTGCGCGAGGGTTAGCGGACGACGTTCGCTGTAGGGATAGGCCCCGTACACCTGCACGTCGATATTCCGCATCGGGAACACGCTATCCAGCCGGTTAATACGTAATGTCACCGGCCGGGAGATGCCCAGTTGCCAGTGGTGGTTTTCAAACCGATACGGCAGCACAAAATTAACGCCACTGACTTCACCATCCTGCAACCAGGCACGCCCATCTTTTACCACCCAATGGCCGCCAGCACGGAACCCCTGGCCGCGAGCAGCCGAAAACGCGGTCTGCGCATAAAACTGGCCGGAACGCATCGCCAGTTCCCAGGATGACGGCAGCAACGTCTGGAATACACGCAGCGGCTGAGGTGCCCACCACCCATTACCGCGAAGGCGCTTTCCATCCCAGCGACCGTTGAGTTGGACAGGCCCAACCGGTGCCGCCTGCAACTGACCACGCCACTGAAAGTCTTGTGGATTGCGCCCGTGCATATCAACGGTCAATTCAGTGGCAGGCAACATGCCGCCGCCCTGAAAATCCACCTGTTTCGCCGCCAGTCGCCATGCGCCTTGCAGCGAGGCCGCTGCCGGATCACGTCGCCAACGCAACGGCTCGGTCAGCGTTAGTCGCGGCTGTTCAACCGTGACGACACCGTAATGGAGCTGGCTAAGACCACTGGATAACGACGTTATCTCTATCAGTTCATTCTGCCAGCGGCCCTGCCCGGCGATATCCCAACTTCCCTGCAACGGCGGCAAGTGCCCTTCGCCCCAATAACGCCAGCGCCAGTCACCGCTATCAGGCCAAAACTGTTGCGCCTTACCATCAAGATGCAACCGGAAACGCCCCCAATAGCTATCGCGCACCTTCACAATCGCTTGTAGTCGTCCACTAACTCCCTGCCGGGTGACCTGGATACCAGCCAGCGGCCAGCGCGCCTCTTCCAGCGTCACCGTCGGGCGCGGCTCCCCCCAGGCCCGTAATAACGAACCGGGCAACAGCACCACGGTTGGATCCAGTACCGCACCTTTCAGCGTTCCCGGCAACGACGCAAAAATCGACAGATCGGGCAGATTAGCCTGCCCGGTCAGCTGAAAGCGGATATCACTGTCGGTCAGCCCCAGATTGCCCGGCCCTAGCGACAATACGGCGTTGGCGCGGCCGTTATGCCCTTGTGTCAAAACATTAAGCCGCGCCTCCAGCCTTAACGGATCGTGCACATTCAGTACGTCATACAACGTCAATGCAATGCCACCGGTCAGCGGCTGGCTGGCGTACGGCCAGCGCCAGCGCCCGTCATGAATGCGAAGGTTACCGTCACTCACCTGCCACGGCAGCGTCAGCAACGGTTCTGTCATCGACGCCACGCTGACTGTCAACTCCCCCTGATTACCATGCCAGCGCAGTGTGGCGCTGGCCGGTTCCGGTAACCACAGCGGCAGTTGTTGCCCCTGCACTTCACCCTGCTCAGGCAGGTGGTTAAGCGCGGGTGCCAGTTGCATCGCGCCGTTGAGCTGAACCGGCAGGTGGTCTGTCGTGGCACGCATCTGGCCCTGTTGTAGCGTCAACGCGGTGCCGTGCAGTTCAGCCTGTACCTGGAACTGGTCGCTCTGAATTCGGAGTTGTTGACGCCATGCGTCAGTGGAGAGTTGCAGGCTGCCAGCCTGGGTCAACCAGGGGGTGATCGCGAAATGGTGCAAAATCAATTCAGCTTCCGGCAGCCGCTGCTGCCACTGAGCCAGTAATGGGGGAGCCACGCCGGACGAAACCGGCCATTGCGGCAAGCAGGCTGCATCCAGCGTCAGCGACTCCGCCTCCAGCCGCCAACGCCCTTCCCGATAGCGAACCAGCAGGCCCGACAGCGTAGCAGGCTGACACTGTGCCAGACGCAATTGCACATCCGGCAGCCAGAATCCGCCTTGCCGCCAGCCTGGCGACTCATTCAACACAAGGCCGACGCCATCGGGCAAATAGGGCCGCAGCAATACCGGCAGCCAACGCGGCATGGTCCAGCAGGCGGTCGCCACGCCCAGCACCAGTACTAACGTCACCACAGCCAGCCAGCCTGCATAGCGCATTAACTTCAACATACTTTATGTTTCAGGATTATCCCGGTCGTCATCACGTTATCATTCCGTGCGAATAGTTACGGTTTATGCACTAAAAGTCACCATTCAGTTCACATTCCCCCGCAAAATCCGTACATGTCAATTACCTGATCATGATAAAATTTTTACATAAGCGCAGTATCTAACTACACCACACACCGGTTACAGGCTCTGTAACGCCGTGGCGCGAACGTCAATCCTGCCCGGATTATACATTCATCAATATTGTTGCTTATTCAAACAATACGGACCTGCTTTACCCTTCAATATCGCAAAAAGGGATGCTCCATGCGTAAAAATTATCCAGTCAGTCAGCGTCAGTATCCGCTGGATGCCAGGACCAAACTGATGTCGGTGACTACCCCTGATAGCCGCATTACCTACGCCAACGCCGATTTCATCAAAGTCAGCGGCTACGAGCCGGAAGAACTGATGAATCAGCCGCATAATATTATCCGCCATCCTGATATGCCACCCTCCGCCTTCGCAGACATGTGGAATACCCTAAAAGCCGGAAAAATCTGGACCGGGGTGGTCAAAAACCGTCGTAAGGATGGTGACCATTACTGGGTACGCTCCAGCACGACGCCGTTAAAGCGAGACGGCAAACTGATGGGCTACATGTCGGTACGTACCGCGGCGACGGAAGAGGAAATCAGCCAGGCCGAAGCGCTCTATGCCCAGGTGAATCAAGGCATGTTGAAGAACCGTGCCTTCCATCATGGTCTGCTGGTTTACACTGGCCCACTGAAATGGTTAAGCCTGTTCAAAACCATGCCGCTGCGCTGGCGCATCCGCAGCTACTTTGGGCTGCTGGGGTTGCTGCCCTTGGCCGTCGCGTTTGCGCTGCTGCCCAAAACGGCGCTGGTCTGGGGGCTGTTCCCAGCATTGATAGCGTTCGCCTGCCTGTTCTGCGAACTGCTGGTGCAACACGTCGCCAGGCCGGTGGAACAGATTCTGGAACAGGCGATGCGATCTGCGGCCGGTCAGGCCAATAGCCTGACCCAACTTAATCGCGCCGATGAGATCGGTATGTTGATGCGCGCCGTCAACCAATCCGGTATGAACTTCCGCACCTTTGTCGATGACGTCAACGCTAATCTGCAAGAGTTGAAAATTGCCTGTAGCGAAATCGCGCAGGGCAATCATATTCTGGCGGAGTGTTGTGAAAAAACTGAAGAGAGTTTGCAGCAAACTGCCGCCTCGGTGGAGCAGTTAACCGCCACGATCAAGAGCAATGCCGACGCCTCGCTGCGTGCATCGCAGTACGCGGAAGACGTGAATCAGGTGGTTAATGTGGGTGAACAGGCCGTCACGGAAGTCGCCAATACCATGGTGGCGATCACCCGCGCCAGCGAGCGTATTACCGATATCATCAGCGTGCTGGACAACCTGTCATTCCAGACCAATATTCTGGCGATCAACGCCGCAGTGGAGGCCGCTCATGCCGGAGAACAAGGCAAGAGTTTTGCGGTAGTGGCCAGCGAAGTCCGCTCGCTGGCGCAACGCAGCGCCGCTTCCGCCAAGGATATCGCCGCGCTCATTGATAACACACTGTCCAGCATTCGCGCGGGCGATCAGCAAGTTGCGCATACCAATCGCTCGATGAATAACATACTGGTCAAAGTGCAGGACGTCACCCATCTGATGAACGACATCAGCCAGGCCACCAGGGAGCAGTCGCAGGGGTTGCAGCAGATCAACGACGCGGTCAACCGTATCGATGAACTGACCCATCAGAATACGGCGCTGGCCAGCCAGTCCAACTCCGCCACCGGGCATCTGCAACAGCAAATTGCCAGTATGGCGCAGGCAGTGTCGGTATTCGGCGCGTCAAAATAAGCAACACTATCTCTATGCAGGGGCATCCCCTGCATCGCATCTGCCGGTGGCGCTGGCCGCCGGTTGTTCGCTCACGCGGCTTATCCCGCCGGACAACTGCCACTCATCAGCGCCGTTTCGTCACAGCGCTTGCCATTAGCCAGCAAACAGGTGCCGATACTCGCTCCACTCAGTTGACGCGAAACCCCCATGCGCCCCCCGGCCAGCGTACAGTTCACCTCTGCTGGCGTGCCTTGCCCTTGCCACATCGCACGTTGCGGCGCGATGGATTCCGGAGCCTGCGCCGATTCGGTTTGTCCGCCACTGCAGGCCACCAGCATCAGGGTGGCACCAGCCAGCAGCCATTGCGGCATAGTCATGTTTTGTCGATTCCTGTGTCGTGAATATGAAATGTCGTAAAAATGAAAGGTCATTAGCCGATTTTGCCGCCACGCAGCAGAACTCGGCCTAATCCTATTTACCTTACTGCTTTATACCGCTCTTTGACCACTTTTTTGCGGTGTGAGCCGCGGCGATTCAGCCCTGTTTTTTACCTCTCATGTTTTTACTCACGGTAAGTAACAAATACAATTATTGTCAGGGCGCTACATTATATGATCTTATTTTTCAGCCACTAAAGGCTGCAAACCGTTGGTCGATTAATGGTTAGGCTGATAAGCAATCAGCGCCATCGCCAACGGGAGTAGATAATGGCATCTGCAAGAAAACGTTTTTTTGACATGCATGTCGCAACCAAGCTGTACCTGGGTTTTGCAATGATCTTGTTTTTAGTGGTTCTTTCCTCAGCACTGAGTATCCACCGCTTTTCGACCATCAAGGCGTACTACGGCAAGACCGACCTGATGCACACCGTCATCATGGATATTTTTCAGGTCAAAATCGCCAGAACAAAATATTTCGCCAGCAATGACAATGAGCCTTACGACACCATGCTCAGCTACAGCAATGACCTGGCTAAAAATCTGGCGCAAGGTCGCCAGTTATATACCGAAAGCGAATTCAGGGATCCGCTGGCCCATATGCAGAAATACCAGGCCGCACTACAGCAATCCATCAGCGACATGGCCCGCGCCAAGCAGGCACTGACCGACGCCAGTGCCCGGTTCAACCGCATTTCGGTCGACAGCGCTATCTCCCGCTTTCGCAGCAGCCTGGCGGCCACCGCGTTTGCATCCGACAGCGACCGGGAAAAAGCGACGGCACTGGCTCTGACGCTGGCGTCTTACAAAGCGACAGCCGATGCCGTGGTGATTGAGCGCACACCCGCCGCGCTTAGCAGCCTGCAAAGCCGTTTCAGCGATATCGAAAAAAGTTACCACGACCTGTCTGCCCTGCTTCCTGCCGATCAGAAAACAGCGCTGGATGAGCTCTGGGGTAACGTCGTCAGCCTGAAAACCGGGGCGGAAAATTATCTGAATGCTTACCAGTCGCTGTCAGGCGCTGAGGCAGCCGTGAAAAACGATGGCGATAATGTCAGCAATATCGCTAAAGAGGTCATCAGCCGCCTGAGCGAAATCAACACCACACTCACCAGCGACGCCATCACCGGTGCTTCCGCATTCGCCTTGCTGGCGTTGGTATTCGGCTTGCTGATATCGCGCTATATCACCCGCCAGATTACTGCGCCAGTATCCCATAACCTGGCGCTGGCAGAACGTATCGCCAGCGGCGACCTGACTGCCAGCATCGAAACCGACCGTCACGATGAACTCGGCCAGTTAACCGCCGCGATGGCGGGTATGAACGAGCGGTTGCGTCAGATGATCGGCAATATTCGCGACAGCGTAAGCAGCGTGGCGGCCTCCGCAGCGCAAATCGCCCACGGTAACCACGAGCTGTCGTCCCGCACCGAGCAGCAATCCGCCGCTGTCGTGCAGACGGCCGCCAGCATGGAACAGCTGACCTCAACGGTGAAAAACAACGCCGATAACGCCCGCCATGCCAGCCAAATCGCCGCAGAGGCATCCCGAGACGCACACACGGGCGGTGGCGTGGTACAAAACGTGGTCAATACCATGAATGACATCGCCGTTAGCTCGAAAAAAATCTCCGATATCACCGACGTCATCAACAGCATCGCCTTTCAGACTAATATTCTGGCGCTTAACGCTGCGGTGGAAGCCGCGCGTGCCGGTGAACAAGGTCGCGGTTTCGCGGTGGTCGCTGGCGAGGTACGTAATCTGGCACAACGCAGTGCTCAAGCCGCTCGTGAGATCGCCAGCCTGATCGCCGAGTCCGTGACCCGTATTGATACGGGTTCGATGCTGGCGGCGGAAGCCGGTGATGCCATGCAAAAAATTCTGCTCTCGGTTTCACGCGTCAATGACATCATCGGTGAGATCGCCTCAGCGTCTGATGAGCAGCGCCGCGGCATTGAACAGATCGCCAGCGCAGTCGGCGAGCTGGACTCCACCACCCAGCAAAACGCATCGCTGGTGACGGCATCCGCGTCGTCCGCCAGTTCGCTGGAAGAGCAATCGATACAACTGGAAACGCTGGTGAGCCATTTTCGACTGGCGCAGGATAATCAGCCGTTATTACCCCAGCACACGACGCGGCCCACCAGTCGCCCCCCTGCTCTCGCTTTGAGCCAGGCCAGACTAATGTCTGACAATCAAAGCCGCCAGAGCCAGCAGGGCTGGGAAAGCTTCTGAACACCTTTTCGCTGTTATCAGCAGTAAAAAAACCGGCAGGAATGCCGGTTTTCTTGAAGCCAGGGAACTCGCTACAGCCTTTATACTGTTGTCGCCATTGTTCGGTTAGCGATCCTCAATCGAGTGCATCTCGACTTTCTCTATCAACGACACTTCAACCTTAATGTCATCGGTCAGAGTCAGCATCGCCTTCTTATCCATACTGACCACCGCGGTACGCTGTGGGATGATGAACTGGCGTACGCTTTCGCCCTCAATCATATCCTTGCCGTTTTCAACGCCATGCCGTGCCGACAATAGATAATTCACCATGCCGTTATAGGTAATCCGATAACCACCGCCGGACGACTCAACCCGATAGTTAAGGGTAATCTTCGGCATCGCCGCTTTATAGGTGCCGCGAATCTCATCCCAGCGCGCCGGGTTCCCCGTCAGGTAAACGGAATCGACCCAGTTGGTATTGCCCTGCAACACATGGGCGGTGGAGTAGGAAAAGTAATACGGCGAGACAAACATACTGTTCAGGCTCGTTGTTTTCGTGCTGAATATAGAACATCCTGACAGCATCGCCGTGGCCGCCACGGCCAGGAACAGTTTCTTCATGGGTATTTTTCTCTTTTTGCCAACAATCGCCCCGATAAGGGAGCCGGGCCAGTTTCCTGTCATCTCCTGCCAAACGCACACATGCAGGTAATGAGTTGTCCCCACAGGATAGCAATGATTCTGGGGGTTGATGGCATGAAAAAGGGGTAAGTCGGGGGATATTTATCCGTATCGACAACCACCAGCTTACATCTGGCGATCCATCAACCTGTTTGCTGAGCCACCACCCAACATGCCTGAATAGTTTAATTGCGCACAAACGATAATATAACACCATCGTTCTTCTTCATGACGCTTAAATACACCTAACTTCAGATCGTAATAACGCTGAAGCGGCCGCCCATTTATCCAGTTGGCGTTAATCATCATGATTTACGCCAAATAACATGACTATTAAACGCCCATGAAAAAAAATAACACCACCCGGAAACAACTCTTCGTCGTGATAAAAAAAACACGCTCTTTTTCGAAGAAAACTGAAATAAACACTCAGTCACGACAAAATACATCAGAGGCCAGCAATGCGGCGTCTAATTATTCCACTTCTCCATCAACCGGGCTGGACAATATTCGGTTATCTGCACCAGAATCCGCACGGCCGTCATCAGCACCAACCACCGCCAGCCAGCCAACACCGCCACTACCGGTGACAACGGTTCCGCCGCTGCCTAAATTTTCCCCACCACAGACGCCCATGCCGCCTGTGGAGGCACCAACACAGCCAGCGGCAACCAATGCCACCCCACCCAGCCAACCGACGCCTGCACCGACTGCCGCCACGCCCACAATCGAACCGGCCGCACAGCAAGAACCAGCCACTCCGCCGTTTACGCCTGATTACGCCGCCGCGGGAAGCCAGTTAAGCAAGCTGATGTCCGGCATGGCTGCACCGTTGTCGCGACTGGCGGGCAGCGTTCATGGTTTTACAAGCCAATCCTTATTGAAGTCTGCTACACCTAAACCTTCGGACAATACCGACGTACCACCCAGCCGATTGGACTCAATATCTTTACCTACTGCTCCCGCACAAAAAATCAATACGCCAGTCCCATCAGGCAAGAGTAGTATCATTCAACGCGCACTCGTGACCGGTTCCACATATAAACAAGGCAATATTGAAGGCCTGGATGATGCTCACACTCGCGCACTGATAGCTTCAACGGCGGCCACAGAAAGCGCAGGGGGTAAATTAGATATTCGCAATTCAGCCGGATATCTCGGTCGTTATCAGGCAGGAGCAAGCTGGCTGGCTGAAGCCGGATTGATCGCAGGTGGAGCAAATGCCGTTATTGCAGCCATGAAAGCGGACGGATTCAAAAATGAGTATAAATGGGGAAAATCCGGCGGTATGACCCGCTTTCTGAGAAATAAAAAAAATTGGAAGAATGGGCTGGACTATGAAAAATACCTGTCCAGTGCAGAGATACAAGACAACGCGTTTAAAACCAATTCTGATAAAGCCTATGCGTACTTAGTTAAAAAGGGAGTCATTAAGCCAGAAATGACTCAAAATGAAATTGCTGGCATTCTCAAAGCACGGCATATC
Source organism: Dickeya undicola (assembly GCF_000784735.1). Taxonomy (GTDB): domain Bacteria; phylum Pseudomonadota; class Gammaproteobacteria; order Enterobacterales; family Enterobacteriaceae; genus Dickeya; species Dickeya undicola. The sequence continues at coordinate 71,597 of NZ_JSYG01000026.1, read as the reverse complement.
GGTGGCATTGGTGGAGCAATAAAAGCAGCCAAAGGTATCGAAGGGGCCGTGGATGCAAATGGTACTTCCGCACTGAAGTATAAGAATGACTTAGCAGATGGCAATGTGTTTATTGAGAGTTATCAGTCAGGAAGCGTCGTATTACCCGAACCAAGGCATAGTAAGTCTAATTCAGCCCCCCAAAAAAATAATCCTAAAAAACCAGAGATTAAAGAGAAAGAGATCAAAAACACACTACCTAAAGAGAAAAAACAAAAAAAATCAGACTTACCTAAAGAAAATCGTGATTTTGTAGAGAAAATATATAAAGAAGCACTTGCTCTGGAAAATGAGACAGGTGTACCCGCAGCTATTACTGCAGCTCAAGCTATTTTAGAGTCAGGATACGGAAAGAGAGTTCCCATAGATATAAACAGCAAAGAAGTTAGCAATAATTTATTTGGCATAAAAGCCAATGATAAATATATAAAAAACGGAGGGAAATACGTTAATATACTCACAACAGAATACGTACCAGTTAAAGGAACAAAGGAAAAGAAAAAAATAAAGATAGTAGGGAAATTTAGAGCATATCAGTCATCATCAGATAGTTTAAGGGATCATGCATCTTTTTTGAGAGGAAACAAGAGATATAAAGATTTGTTTAATAGTAAAAACCCCATGAAATGGGCTGAAGGTTTACAATCATCTGGATACGCAACTGACCCAGAATACGCAAAAAAACTCCAGAATGTCATCTTGAAATTTGGTTGGGATAAGAAAAATTAAAATAATTAATGTATGATGTGTCTATTCATAACATAGCTATATTGATACACACCTAAATTTAAAAATAGGTGTGTATCATTGGCGATTGAGCTGGCACGTTATAAGTCATTCCAGAAAGCAGAGCATATTATGATTGGCTGGCTACCTGTCAGGCGGCAGAAAACTATCGTCGGATAGAAACGCTAAACAGTGAGCCTGGAGTGCCATAAGTATTCTCCCTCTCGTATTTATGGTGCCACCAGACTCCCCTACCGCGCACTTAATGGTACACTTAGCCCCCAGCAATGCTGGAGCACCGGCCCCATGAACACGAGTTACCGTTAAATGTCAGAAAATCAATCTGTTACACCTAAGCAGCAGTACAACCTCAACAAATTGCAAAAGCGTCTGCGTCGCAACGTGGGCGAGGCGATTGCCGATTTCAACATGATTGAAGACGGTGATCGGATCATGGTGTGTCTGTCTGGCGGCAAAGACAGCTATACCATGCTGGAGATCCTGCGCAATCTGCAGCAAAGCGCGCCAGTGGATTTCTCGCTGGTAGCGGTGAATCTGGACCAGAAACAGCCGGGGTTCCCGGAGCATGTGCTGCCACAGTATCTGGACAGCATCGGCGTCGAATACAAGATTGTGGAAGAGAATACCTACGGCATCGTCAAAGAGAAGATTCCGGAAGGCAAGACCACTTGTTCGCTTTGCTCACGCCTGCGCCGCGGTATTTTATACCGCACCGCCACTGAACTGGGTGCCACCAAGATTGCACTGGGTCATCACCGTGACGATATTCTGCAAACGCTGTTTCTGAACATGTTCTACGGTGGGAAACTGAAAGGTATGCCGCCGAAACTGGTCAGCGACGACGGTAAACATGTGGTGATCCGCCCGCTGGCGTATTGCCGTGAAAAAGACATTGAGCGTTTTGCCGACGCACGCCAGTTCCCAATCATCCCGTGTAATCTGTGCGGCTCGCAGCCCAACCTGCAACGTCAGGTGATCAAAGACATGCTGCGTGACTGGGACAAACGCTACCCCGGCCGAATCGAAACCATGTTCAGCGCCATGCAGAATGCGGTGCCGTCGCATCTGTGCGACACCAACCTGTTCGATTTCAAATCGATTCGTCAGGGCAGCGAGGTGGTGGACGGCGGCGATCTGGCGTTCGACCGTGAAGACATGCCATTACAGCCGGTCGGCTGGCAGCCGGATGAGGATGAAGACGACAACGCCCGCCCGCTGGAACGACTGAACGTGCTGGAGATTCGTTAATTCATCGGCGGCTTAACGGTCGCCAATGCCCCCTCACTGTCATGCCGTCATTTCTGATTAAAACGGCTGTTCAGACAAGGCTCCCGCCATTCACAGACACATCGCAAGCACGTATTCTGGCATGGCACGAACCGGAATCGCGGGCAAAAAAAAGCCGACAAAACGTCGGCATGGTGTGAATTAATTGTGCTATGCAGTAATTCAAAAAAGGAAGTAAGACAATATGGAGCGCAACGTCCATCGCTTGACGTTGCATTCACCTGCGAGAAGGATAGTGCCGCAGACATAGCCCAAGAATGTTGATATTGCTCAATATTAGCCATGGTTTTTATCACCACCGGCGGTTGTGTGATACCCCACGCAATAATTTCGCCGTACTACTCACAGCCATTTACTGCGTTTTAACCACCAGGCAACGCCACAGACCAACAACACCAACATCAGGCAAAATACACCAAATCCAATGCCACTGTTGGCTCCCGGAATTCCACCCAGATTGACACCAAACAACCCGGTCAAAAACGTAGTAGGCAGGAAAACCATCGCCAGCAGCGACATGGTATAAGTGCGCCGGTTCATGGCGTCGGTCATCAACGTGGTGATTTCATCGGCAATGACGGTGGTTCGCGCGATACTGGCGTCCAAATCTTCCAGACCGCGACCAAGACGCTCGGCAATCTCCTGCATACGACGGCGGTCGTCATCCTGCATCCAGCCAAACTTCTCGCCGGACAAGCGCGAGAAAATATCACGCTGCGGCGTCATGTAGCGACGTAATACGATCAGTTGCTTGCGAATCAGCGCCAGTTCGCCACGCGGCGGGATACGTTGTTCCAGCAGCGCATCCTCCAGATCAATGATTTTTTCGTGCAGCTCATCAATAAATTCACTGGTGTGATCCGTTAACGCCTCGGCGATAGACACCATCCAATCGCCGCTGTTGGCAGGTCCATTGCCCTCTTTCAGGTCGCTCAGCACCTCATCAATCGCCGCCACTTTACGACGTCGGGTGGAGACAATCAGGCGATCAGAGATAAACACCCGAATCGCCACCAGCTCATCCGGCCGGGCATTCGGGTTGTAATTGATACTGCGCAGGGTCACCAGCGTGCCTTCACCAAGCCGTACTACGCGAGGACGAGCACTCTCCCCCGCCAGCGCGTTACGCACGCTATCCGGCAACAGGGTAGTTTCATGCAGCCAGCGCACGCTGGCCGGTTGTGTCGAATCAAGATGCAGCCAGGCAGGCAGGAGCGCCTCCTCACCCAGCGCGTTCTCCACTAGCGGCAGAATGCCGCCCCTGCCGTCCAACTGACAGGTAAAGACGGCACCAGTGTGTCGGATAGCTCTACTTTCAGTCACTTCCACAGGTTACCTCCCTCTATGTACACGGCGTCCATCTTACTGTCTGCATCAATGACTGCAATCGGAAAGGGATGCATCCTCCGCCGTATGCAACGAGCCTGAGCGAAGCGCACGCGTAATATCGCGCTTAACCATCGCTCGCCACTCAGTGTTTCAAAATATAGAGCGTCTGGCTGTAGGCGACATCCTCAGGATTCGTGATGGGATAGCCTTTCACCCAAGGTTTAATCAACCGCCCATTGGTGTACTGATAAATCGGCGCAATTGGCGCTTGCTCCGCCAAAATCTGCTCCGCGTGGTTGTAATCTTCGTTCAGTACCTTGCGGTCAGTCTGCCCGGCGGTATCCGCCATCAGCCGATCATAATCGGCGTTGTTGAAGCGGGCGATGTTACCGCTATGACTGGCGGTTAGCAGTGACAGGAAGGTAGACGGTTCGTTGTAATCACCAATCCATGAGGCACGTATGACATCAAAATTCCCCGTATTACGGCTGTCGATATAGGTTTTCCATTCCTGATTCACCAGTTTCACGTCTACGCCCAGTTTGGTTTTCCACATCGACGCAACCGCAATGGCGATTTTTTGATGCACTTCCTGCGTATTGTACAACAGCGTCAGTTTCAGCGGTCTGGACGGGCCATAACCGGCCGCCGTTATCAGCGCTTTGGCCTGCATATCCAGTTCAGCCTGCGAATACTGCTGTAACTGTCCCTGCTGTGGTTTGAACCCGGCAGTGACATCCGGCGTAAAACGATAGGCCGGTTTTTCGCCGGTGCCCAACACTTTCTCGGCGATAATCTTACGGTCGATGGCATAAGACAGCGCCTTACGTACCCGCACATCGTTGGTCGGCGCGCGTTGTGTGTTGAACGCATAGTAATAAGTACCGAGCTGCTCAGGGGTAAAGACCTGCCCCGGCAAGTCCTTCAGCAGTTTCTGGTACTGATTCTTGGGAAACGACTCGGTGATATCGATATCACCCGCCTGATAACGCTTGGCAGCATTCGATTCCTGATTGATTGGCACGAAGGTCACCTGCGTCAACCGGGTATTGGCGTGATCCCAGTAATGGTTATTCGGCACCAGTACCAGTTTTTCATTGACTACACGGTCGTGAAGCACAAAGGCACCGTTGCCGACCAGATTGCCCGGTTTGGTCCACTCATTACCGTATTTTTCTATCGTGGCCTGGTGCACTGGGTAAAGGCTGAAATTAGCCATCAGGTTAATAAAATAAGGCACCGGCTTACTCAGTTGTACCTTTAACGTGTGATCGTCAACCGCGATCACCCCCAGCTTGTCAGCAGGCAGCTTGCCAGACAGGACATCATCCGCATTGACGATCCCCGCCAGCCGGATGAACCAGCTAAACGGCGAGGTATTTTGCGGCGTCGCCAGCCGCCGCCAGCTGTAGACAAAATCCTTAGCGGTTACCGGATCGCCGTTCGACCAGCGCGCATCAGGGCGCAGCGTAAAAATAAAGGTGCGGTTGTCGTTAGTCTGCCAACGCTGGGCGACGCCGGGAATAGGGTTACCCTGAGCATCCTGATTCACCAGCCCTTCGAACAGATCGCGAATCACCTGAATCTCTGGCAACCCCACCGCTTTAATCGGGTCTAGCGAAGCCGGTTCATCCTTGATATGACGGACAATTTCCTGTCGGTCCGCCAGAACCGTACCAGGAGGAACCTGCGCCGCACCCGCCGGGGTTATCAAAGCTGTCATCAGGACGGCGGAAATCACGCCCACGGAAACTGCGGAATAACGAAATTGCATGTTGTGTCCTTAAACCTAAGCTACCCGGCACCCCAAAGTATTTAGGGCATATCTACTGAAAAAATCGTTATCAGGCTGGCAGTTATCATAGTCTCAAACAGGTCCCTCCAGCCAGTGGCGCAATAGCGGTTTGCGGAGCGCCCCGCGATTTCGGACAAGCGTCCACCGCCAACATGGATTTTTGTTATCATCAGGCAAAACATTGCCGACTACTGTTCAGGATGCCGCCATGACAGACGCTGAGTTTCTTTACCGCCCCCGTACCGAGCGCGGGTTCTTTGCTGCCCCCGGACTGGAGTATGGCCGTTCACGACTGGGCGCACCGCTGCTGTGGTTTCCGGCAGAGGTGGAAGGGAAACACAGCGGGTTGATCCTTGCCGGTACGCACGGCGACGAAACCGCATCGGTAGTGGCGCTCTCCTGTGCGTTGCGTTCGCTACCGCCGGGCAGCCGGGCGCATCATGTGGTGCTGGCGGTCAACCCGGATGGCTGCCAGCTGGGCCTGCGTGCCAACGCCAGTGGCGTTGATCTCAACCGTAATTTCCCAGCCGCCAACTGGCAGCCGGATGGCACCCTCTACCGCTGGAGTGAAGACACCCCGGTGCGCGACGTGCAGCTCTCCACCGGTGATAGCCCCGGCTCCGAGCCAGAAACCCAGGCGTTGTGCCGCCTGATCGACCAGTTAGCGCCGCCGTGGGTGGTGTCCTTTCATGAACCGCTAGCCTGCATTGATGACCCCCTGAGTTCTCAGCTTGGCGGCTGGCTGGCGCGTGAATTCGCGCTGCCGCAGGTCGACAGCGTGGGATACCCGACACCGGGTTCCTTTGGCAGTTGGTGTGCCGAGCGCGACCTGCACTGTATCACCGCCGAGTTGCCGGTGATTGCTGCCGACAGCGCCAATCACCGCTATTTGACCGCCTTGACCCGGCTACTGACCCATAATTTTTTATACCAATGTTGATCATGTTGCCCTACACTGAACGACATGTTAACCACCTGTAATGAAGGACGTAAGCATGTCAACAAATGTACATTTCCAGGGTAACCCGGTGCCGGTAGCAGGATCTTTCCCGGCAGTCGGCGGCAAAGCACCGGCGTTTTCACTGGTTGCCAAAGACCTCTCTGACGTGGCGCTGAGCCACTACGCAGGCAAGCGCAAAGTCCTGAATATTTTCCCAAGTATCGATACCGGCGTATGCGCCGCATCCGTGCGCAAATTCAATCAGTTGGCATCCAGCCTGGATAACACCGTTGTCGTTTGCATCTCTGCTGACCTGCCGTTCGCCCAGTCTCGCTTCTGCGGTGCTGAAGGTCTGAACAATGTGGTGGTGCTGTCCACCCTGCGCGGTGCGGAATTCAAAGAAAACTACGGTGTAGCCATTGCTGAAGGCCCGCTGAAAGGCCTGACTGCACGCGCTGTCGTGGTGTTGGACGAAAATGACAACGTGCTGCACAGCGAGCTGGTAAACGAGATCACCACTGAGCCGGATTACGACGCTGCTATCGCCGTACTGAAATAAGTTCGGCCCGTAATCTCCGCGTTAACCATGCCAGTCAACCGACTGGCATTTTTTTATCTCAATAACCTTATCGCCGCTCTCTCCATCAAGCTGCGGGACGCGGATGCGCCAGTGTCACCCGATTACGCAATGCACACAGCACCAATACCAGCATCAGTCCCCATTCCGCCATTAATGTGGCAATCAACGCGCTGGCAAAACTCCCTCCGCTGGTGTGCAGCACCTGTACCAGCACCGTACCCAGCACAATCGGCCCCAACCCTAATGACGCCTGTTGCATGGTAGAAAGTAGCGCGCTACCCGCGCCCGCCTGGTGCGTCTGCACATCAGACAGCCCAATGCGATAAAAGCTACTGACGATGAACGCTTGACCAAAGCCAATCATCATGGTGGCGGGCAGCAATTGCAGCACCGATACCGGCCAGCGCCACGCCAGCGATGCCATCAACAGCGCCAGTCCGCTCATCTGGATGGCGCATCCGGTTAACAACACCCCAATGTTGCCAATCCGGGTAGTGAGGCGGCCACTGAATAGCGATGCAACAAAGTAGGACAACCCCAGCCCGATAAAACTGTTGCCCGACTGCAACGGGGTAAAACCGGCACCGGATTGCAGGGTATAGGCAACGGCAAACATAAAGCCGCTCCAACTGGAGAAAAACAGCAATGCCAGCAATAAACCGAAGCGAATCCCCGGCAGCCTAAATAATGCAGGCGGAAGCAACGGTGCCGTCTGACGACGCTCCACCCGCCACAACAGCGCAAACCACACCAGACTGCTCAGCAGCACCGCAACACAAGACCACGGCCAGTGCCAGATTGGCCCCAACGCCAGCGGGAACAGCAGGCTAGCCAACATCAGCGACAGCAGCACCGTACCGGGCATATCCAGCGCCACCGGTTTTTCACCACGAGTATCCGGCAGGCGCGACGGGGCCAACAGCAGTACCAGCAGGCAGACCGGCAGATTGACCAGAAACACGCTGCGCCAGCCATAACCAGCGATGTCCAGTTGAATCAGAAAGCCGCCCAGTACCTGCCCAACCACAAAAGCCAGCCCACCGATAGCGCTATAAAAACCCAGCGCCCGAGCATGTTCACGCCCACGCAGGCAGACATGAATAGTCGCCAGAATCTGCGGCACCACCAGCGCCGCGCCAACCCCCTGCAACGCTCGGGCCGCCAGCAATACCCATACTGCCTGAGCGATGCCGCACAACAGCGAAGCCACGCCGAACAACGCTACGCCGATAATAAACACCCGGCGGCGCCCCAGGTTATCGCCCAGTCGGCCCCCCATCGCCAGTGACACCGCAAACGCCACACCATAAACCGACACTACCAGCTCCAGTTCCGCCGGGCTGGCGGAAAGTGAATGGGCGATCGCTTCCAGTGCTACGTTAACGATTGAAAAATCGATCATCGGCAACAGTTGACCGGTAAGCAGCACCATCAGGCCGATACCGGTAAGCTCCTGTGAAAGTGAAATCTGTTTCATCGATGTACCCATTGTGCTAATTCTGTGAGGCAGTTAGCATTATCGATAATTTAAACGGGGACCAGTTCCTGTTTATCCTGGTATAGAAACTACCTGTCTGTAACGATTCACCGCGTTATCTGGAGGTTCGCGCTATGGTTATGCCGCTACCCACCCCACAGACCGACACCCGTGTTGCATCACTGCAACCGGATAACCGTAAACGGCTGGGGGCGTTTTTGCGCGCACGGCGTGAAAGCCTCGATCCGCTGCGTCTGGGGTTGTCGCTGCCGCGCAAACGGCGCACACCGGGGCTACGCCGCGAAGATGTGGCGCTACTGGCGGACGTGGGAATTACCTGGTACACCTGGCTGGAGCAAGGCCGGGAAATTCGAGCCTCTTCCAAAACACTGACTGCTATCGCCAAAGCGCTGCAATTCAACGAAGCGGAAACCCGGCATCTGTTTATGCTGGCTGGGCTGCCGTTCTCCCCCGCCGCACAAGCCAGTTGCGAGAAAATCAGCGCAGACAGCCAGCGCATTCTTGATCAGCTCAATCCGTTTCCGGCGGTGATCGTCAACGCCCGCTTTACCATCCTGGGATTTAACGACGCCTGGTGTCGGCTACTGGGTATCGACCTGCATCAGATGGCAGCGGAAGATCGCAACTGTATTTGGCTGGCGCTCACCCATCCGAACTGGCGGGAACGGCTGGAGGACCAGCACGATCTGTTGCCTAACCTGGTGGCGATGTTTCGGGCGCAGATGACGGAACACGCAGGCGAGCCACTCTGGGAAGCACAATTACAGCGCTACCTGAGCGCCTCGGAAGCATTTCGCCAGTTGTGGTATCAGCGCTATGAGATTCAGGGTGTAGATGACAAGATCAAGCGCTTCCGTCACCCCACACTGGGCATTTTCACCCTGCGGCAGATCAACTGGTGGAGCGCTTCCCGCAACGGTGACCGAATGCTGGTTTATATGCCCGACAGCGAGCAGGATCATGCCCGGCTGGCGCAACTCGCGCAGTTGCCGCTGCCCGGCGAGCAGCCCCATGCCAGCGAGAGTACGCCCCGCGAGGTATCATAACCATGCCTTATGGCTGGGCGGAGGCCGGTTTTAGTTCCAGTCGGCTGGAACCGACGCCTGGCAGCAGCGGTGTCTGCGCCTCGCTCATCCAGCGTCGATAGCCATCCAACCACCAGCGACTGAGCGGATTACCGCTCTGCCCACCTGGCAGGCTTAAGGTCGCGTTAGCTTCATCGCCCGGCGAAATCACCAACCGTTCCGATGCGCCGAACGTTGGGCGATTAACATGCGGTACATGATTGTCCCCAGAGAGCGGTTCCGTCGATACCCGCAACAGGTTCCCCAGCAACGGTAGCGACGAGGCCAGTGGGTGAGCGATGCGGCTCTGGTTAACGTCCCCCCAGTTACGGCGGCCTTCCCCGTTTTCCCGCCATACCGTCGCCAGTTGTTGCAACGAGAACTGGCACCAGTCTTTGGCGGGTGCGGGCACCCACTGGCGTGCTTCATCATGCATCAGTTGTTGCACCGTCATATCCCAACGTGGATTAGCAGCGCGGTAGCTGGCCTCCGGCCACGCCTGCGCCAGTTGCTGGTCCAGCGTGCCGAACAGCCGCTGGTAAAGCGTATCACGCCAGCGACTCAGCACCAGGTAAGCCGTGGAGTCGGCCGCCGCCTGCCCGTTCCATTGTTGCAATAACCGGGTGACTGTCGGTTGATCCGCGATAGCGTCCGGTGCAGAAGCATTCAGGCAATCCAGCAGCTGGTCACGCCAACTCGCCGCCAGCAGTGCGCGGTTGTCCAACTGGATGCGGTGCATCGCGGCGATATCCGGCTGCCTGACCTCACCCAGCGCCTGATGAATCGCCGACGCGCGTACACCAGGGTCAGCACCGCCATCCCCGACGATCTCGCCTTGCTCATCAAACAGCAAGCGGTTGTTGGCGGTCACAATCACCCCTTGCGGCGGGTCGACCAGTTGAGGATGAGATGCAGGTGGCAACGCCGTGTCACGCCAGCGCGCCTGCTGAATATTCGCCAGCGGAAAACTGTTTTGCACGCCGGGCATCAGCCGGTCCGGCAGCATTCCGGCCAGCGTCCAGCCGATGTGCCCGTGACGGTCGGCCACCAGCAGATTTTGCACCGGCAGACCGGCTCGTTGCCCGGTCGCCAACGCTTCCGGCACCGTGTGGGTTTCCGCCATCGCCATCAGCGACAGATCCAGCGAGCCCGGCAACTGCAACACCCAGTGCATCGCCATGCGCCCTTGCCCGGTTGCGACAATCGGCCCCCAGTCGCTGGTTTCCACCGTCATTGACTGCGGCTCGCCGTGACTGACCGCCAGCGTTTCCTGCACCAGACGCGGATTGCCCTCAGCGTTGTTCAGTTTCACCCAGTCGAAGGTATCGGCGTAACTATTGGTAAACCCCCAGGCGATATGCTCATTGCTGCCGCTGACGATAGCGGGTGCGCCGGGCAGAGAAAGCCCAGTCAGGCGCAGCGTGCCGTCTTCCGTCGGATAGATAAGTTGTGCGCGATACCACACCGTTGGCAAACGCAACCCAAGATGCATGTCGTTCGCCAGTATCGCCCGTTCCGGTGTACGCACCAGCCAGCCATTGCTGCCTTTGGCTTGTTCGTCAACGCCGCCGGGCGCAAACGCCGCACTGCTCTGCTGCCCCCACCATTCAGGTGCAGCAGCAGGCAATGCTGGTGTTGACGGCAATTGTCCTACCAACGGCGCATCCCACACGCTGGCCTCCGGCAACAGAAAGTCAGTCTGATCTGGTGTGCTTTGGCTGGCAATCCAGCCGCGAGCGTATTCGCGGCCGAACTGATTATCCTGCAGGTCAAAATACATCGCAGCAATCGTCAGCAGGGTGTCTTCCGGCAGCCAGACTTGCGGTTCAACACGCAGCAGCCAGTACTCGAACGGCCGGGTTTTCAGGCTATGCAGCCCGGCATTCACGCCATCGGCATAGCTACGCAGGATCTGCTGCTGGTCGACGGGCAGCTGTTGCCAGCGTTCGGAAACCTGTCGGCGCAGCAAAAACAACCGGCGCTGACGGTCCAGCGGCAACGCCGCCGCGCCGACTAACGCGGCCAGTTCTCCTGACGCACTGCGCCGGAGCAAATCCATCTGGAAGAAGCGATCTTGCGCATGGACAAAACCCAGCGCAAACGCGGCGGACAAGCGGTCGCCAGCCCGGATGATAGGCACGCCCGCATCGTCTCGCTCCACCGTTACCGGCGTATGCAGACCTGGCACGCTCAGCGCGCCATCCAACGGAGGCAAACTCTGGCGTAACAGCGCCCAGACTGCGATAGCAATCGCCGCCGCCAGCACGGCGCATAACGCCAGCCCGCCAACCGTTATCCGTAGCCAGTTGTTCAAACGCACCACCCTGTCCTCCCTCATTATTCAAGCGAGTCATCATGACAATAGCGTGAGGCGGAAAACTGTTGCATTATCATTTGTATCATCCTGTATCTGCCATTGTCGCTTTTGGAGGAGATATGTTTCCATTGCTGACCGATCGTTTGTGCCTGCGCCCGTTTGTCCCCGCCGATGCCGCGGCGTTGCTTGACGCCATACATGAGTCGCTGGAAACCGTCGGGCGCTGGCTACCCTGGTGCATGTCAAATTACGATCTGCCGATGGCACAGGACTGGATAGCCTGTTGCGAACAGCAACGCCACGAGGGCGAGGCGTTTGATCTGGCTATCTTCGACCGCACCGCCGGGCACCTGCTCGGCACCGTCGCCATCAACAACATCAGCAAGGCCTATCGTCTCGGTAATGTCGGCTACTGGGTACGCCAGTCGGCGCAGGGGCAAGGGTTGATTCCCGAAGCAGTACGGGAAATCGTGCCGTTCGGTTTCGGCACGCTGGGACTGACCCGGCTGGAAATTGTCGCGGCGGAAGAAAACCACGCCAGTCGCCGGGTGGCGGAAAAAGTGGGCGCGCATTTCGAAGGGTTGCTGCGCAACCGGATTATTATTCGCGACCAGCCGGTAACAGCGGCTTTATATTCGCTGATTCCGGGGGATGTGCTGGTTCATTGATAGCAGCCTGAGCACATTGATTAAGCTATCGCCATAAACGAGGAATTGTGTTCCATACCAGCATTTGCTTGAATGGGCGCTCGTTTTTCCATATATGGACTATCCGTGAATAACCCAATTCAATGGACTGAACCCTTCTCCGACCATTTCGGCAATGGGATGGTCTACAGACAATTTGCTGTGGGAAGTACACTATACGCTGTTGGTTTTGAGCAGATAACGACAATGGATGACCTTGTTCGGAAGGGAGTAAACATTCGAACCGCCCACCCCGCATTCTGCTTTCCCGCAAGTGGGGTATGGGGTGTTATTTTTGACGAAATTAACCCGAACGAGATGGCTTTCAAAGGATTCCAGCACGTGCAGCATCCAGGGCTTTCCAGTAGCCAGGTACTCTGGAACGTTGCAAGTATAATTTATGACCATTATACTGTTTGTAACGCAGGTGCTTACGTATTCTCAGCAGCAGAGGACCACCAGCATTTGCGTACAACCGACCTGACAGATATCTACTGCAAATTACTCGGCCTCAACGGAAAGCGGAAAAGTCGGTTGTTTAAAGAGGGATTTCCTGGATGGAATGCCTATTGTGATATACCAACAGGAGGAAGAGGTTATGTCGTCACAACGCAAAGTTATTAATCATTATTCTACCTCTGCCGAATGCCTCATCCTTGAAATGGGTGAGAGACTTCAAAAAGCTGCTGGTCAGGATCTGAAGAACAAGCTGGAATCAGGTGAAATTAAACTGGTTAACGGCAGATACATAGGCGAGAGTTTGAAAGTTAACCGCCCATCGACCTTGAAACTGAGATTGCGTAGAGCATATGTCTCTGTTCAATGAAAAAGGCCCATTCGTTGGGCCTTTCACTTTATAGTTTGCTTGTCAAATCTAAGTACACCATCCGCTTTTCTCTCCCTTTCATCAGAACTACTCGTCCTCATCCCCACCTTTTCGGCTACTCAGCCCATATTCCCGCAATTTATTGGCGATGGCGGTATGAGACACGCCGAGCCGTTTGGCCAGTTTACGGGTGCTGGGGTAGGTCTGATAAAGGCGGGTCAATACTGAGCGTTCAAACCGTTTGCTGATGTCATCCAGCGAGCCTTCCAGCAAATCGTCGTTGTGGACGATTTCCGGCTGGAAAGCAGGCAGGTCGATATCGCGCAGGCGCAGCTCGCCACCGTCCAGTTGCGCCAGTGCCCGATAGATGGTGTTTTTCAACTGACGCACGTTGCCCGGCCAGCCGTATTGAGGCAACAGGTTACGCACTTCCTGCGCGATATGTGGGCGCGCGATCCCCTGTTCATCGGCAAAACGGGCCACGAACAGCTCCACCAGCGGCATCACATCCGCCGGGCATTCGCGCAGCGGCGGTAATTGCAATGTCAGCACGTTCAGGCGGTAATAGAGATCTTCCCGAAACAGGCCGCGCTGCACCAGATCCTGCATGTTTTTCTGCGTGGCGCAGATCACGCGCACATCTACGTGCACCTCGTGCTCTTCGCCTACCCGGCGGAAGGTGCCGTCATTGAGAAAACGCAGCAGTTTGGTCTGCATCTGCGGCGACATTTCGCCCACTTCATCCAACAGCACCGAGCCGCCGTTAGCCTGCTCGAAAAAACCTTTCTTGCCTTCCAGCGCGTTGGGATAAGCGCCCGGCGCGTGGCCGTAAAGCTCGCTTTCCATCACGTCATCCGGCAGTGCAGCGCAGTTGAGCGCCAGAAACGGCTGCTTGCCGCGGCGGCTGCGCACATGACAGGCGCGGGCCAGCATGTCCTTGCCGGTGCCGGTTTCCCCCACCAGCAGCAAGGGTGCGTCCAGCATCGCCAGTTTGCGCGCCTGCTCCACCACCTGACGCATCCGCGGGCTGACCGCCACAATATGGTCGAATTCCCGCTCGTCGTTGACTGGCGTGTCCTGCAACTGGCGGCCCATGCGCACGGCCGATTTCAATGTCACCAGCGCCCCGGCGACGGTAGATTTGCCTTTATCGTCGTCCAGATGAACCGGCGTCACTTCCTGCAAAAAATCCTGCCCGCGGATCACCACACGGGCGGTTTCCGGCTGGCCGCCCTGCTCCTGCCAGCGGGAAAAGTGGTAATCGTTCAGCAACTGGCTGACGTTAAGGGTGCGGGCTTTTTCCTGCGTCAGCTCAAACAGACTAAGTGCAGCAGCGTTGATCAACTCCACTTTGCCTTTGAGATCGAACGACAACACCGGTTCCGGCATCGATTCCAGCAGCGCGTTCAGCGCCCGATGCTCCCGCTCAGACGGCATAAACGCCACGGTGCGCACATCGCTGACACCGGGAATACGGCGAATTTCCGTCATCAGTTCACGAAACGTATCAAAACCGAGGGTGGTAAAATTGAGGTAGATCCGGCCCATCGGATCAATTTCGATGCCGCGCAGGTCGATATGTCGCAGCACCAGCAGATCGAGCAGCTCACGAGTCAGACCAATCCGGTCTTCACAAAATACTTCCAGACGCATCAATAAAACCTTCTTCATCAGGTGCGGCAAGGACGAGAGCTGCATCATACCCTTTCACCGTCACCGGATGAAGTGGGGTGTCAGCAAAAGTTGACACCCCGGCAACCGAAAAGCGGTTTTATTTGGTTTTTTCCTCTTCCGGGAACGGTGTGGTCATCATCGACACCATGATGCGGATACCGTCGATGTAGTTGCCAATGCGCATATTTTCGTCGCTGCTGTAGGCGTTATTGTCCGCATTCACCAGCGACACCACGGCAAAGGCGCTTTTCAGCGCCGCCAGCGCCCCATTGATAGGCGGCGAGACGCCTAACATACGGTTCTTTTCCGGCTCGCCTTTCAGCGGTGCTTTTACACCAGCCTGCGCCCATTTCGCCAGTGGCGACGCCATCTGCGTGCGCACGGCAAACGAACTACCGGACGACGTCATCATGCTCATCGAAATCAGTTTGGGGTTGTGATTACGCTCCTGCAATGAGGGCGAGTCGGAACGCACGATATAAAAACCGTTGGCGGTGACATACCTTTTCAGCAGGTCATACAGGTAATCAGGCGAGGTTTCCGGCACTGTGCGAATGTTGATGCTGGCGGTCGCGGTCGACGGAATAGCGTAGATGGCTTTGCGGCCGGTATCACCCGCCCTCAGGCCGATGACGTCCAGCGACGGGTACTGCACCGCCTCCACCGGGTTGGGTGCCATTTTTTCCAGTTGGGTCACCCCGTAGCGGCTTTCGATGGTGCCCGGCTGTGGTGCCTGCGCGGCCAGCTGTTTGCGTTCGTCATCGGCGATTTTGACCCGATCATAGAACCCCGGCAAGGTCACCCGGCCATTGGCGTCTTTGATTCCTGCCAGTAAGCCCGCCAGCTGTTGCACCGGGTTGACGATCACGTTGCCAAACGCGCCGCTGTGGGCCGCCGGGTCGGGACCAAACACTGT
Organism: Dickeya undicola; assembly: GCF_000784735.1. Classification (GTDB taxonomy): domain Bacteria; phylum Pseudomonadota; class Gammaproteobacteria; order Enterobacterales; family Enterobacteriaceae; genus Dickeya; species Dickeya undicola. The sequence goes on along the minus strand of NZ_JSYG01000026.1, from coordinate 55,899 downwards.
CATGTCCACCTGTATCGACCCACGATAACCAAACGTGAGCACTGGCATGGCATTGGTGTTCACCGCGCCGTTAAAAATCACCACGCCGTCATTTTTCAGCCGGGCGGCGTTCTGATTAACCACTGCCGCCAGGTGCGGCGAACCGCGCTCCTCTTCCGAGTCGAGCAGCACCTTGATATTCACCGTGGTGGCGGTATTGGCGCTTTTCAGCGCATCAATCGCGGTCAGGAACAGGGAGATAACCCCTTTGCCGTCCGACGCCGAGCGCGCGAAGACGCGCCATTCCGGATCCAGCCCCGGCTGCATTAGCCGTTCGTTAGGTTGTGGCACCCAGATACCGCGTGAATCCTTGATTTTCAGCGTCGGTTTCCAGGGGTCGGTACTCCATTCGGACGCGCTGGCCGACTGACCATCAAAGTGCATCAGGAACAGCACGGTCGGCCGGTTGGGTTGCATCGGCCCCAGCTCGGCATACAGCATCGGGTGCGCGCCATTAGCCAGTTGCTGGGTGGTAAATCCCCGCTTCTGAAAAGCCTTGTCCAGCCAGTTAAGGTTGCGCTGAATATCCGCCGCGATGTCGGTGTCATTGCTGAGTGTCAAACCATCAAGGTATTCAGGAAAGCTGGCCTGAGCGAAGCGCTGGGCGTCAGTCGGCGTCATAATCCACTGCGCCTGAGCGGAACCTGCCGTCATCAGCGCACCGAGCGCGCCAGCCAACAGGAGTTTGTTGCCACGAAGCATCATAAGTATCCTTCCAGCCAGAGGAAAAAAAGAACATCCATCTTCTGGTTATCGGCAGTCTTGGTCATCGCCTGAGCGGCTAGGACACAATCCATACACCGGGTTATCCCTGTTTAAGTTTATCCCTACTTATTAGATAAGCATGGTTCGTGGCAGCGGAATGCGGGCTATATCAAAACCTTTGCTGTTTTTCGGCCGTCATCCGCTCATTTTATGGTTGCACAGGTTTGGCGCTCGTCCCCGCGATCAGATGTTTTCCAGCCGGACACCACGGGTCCGTGGGCCAAAGACGCCAACCGTCACCACCACGGTCAACATACTGATGATGATAAACGCCAGCACACCGCTGGTATCGTAATATTGCAGGATCAGCCCGATGACGATACTGCTCAGCGCCGTGGACAGGCGGCTGAAGGAGTAGCAGAACCCCACCCCGCGGGCGCGGATCGCCGTCGGGAAAATCTCGGTTTGATACGCGTGATAGCTGATGGTCAGCCAGGCGTTGGAATAGGTGATCAGAAAACCACAGACAATCAGCCACAGCGGTTGCGTCTGGAAAGCGAACAACGTGCCGCACACCACCGTCATCAGTGATGACAACACAATTTGCCACTTGTTTTCGAGTTTGCCTGCGTACCAACTGCACAGCAGCGACCCTAACGGATAGGCCAGTGTAATGAAAAAGGCGTACAGCAGGCTGTGCGTCACGGTTGCCCCCCGCCCCGCCAGCAGCGCTGGCAGCCAGTTACCAAAACCAAAGAACCCGATGGCCTGGAAAATATTCATGGTCATCAGCATCAGCGTGCGGCGGCGATAGCGTGCTGACCAAATATCACGAAACCGACCGCGTGACGGCAGCGTTATTCTCGTCTGCGGCATCAGCGCCTTACCCGGTGAGACGCCGCAACGGTGTTCCATCTCGACCATCACCTTTTCCGCTTCCCGGTAACGCCCGCGCGATGCCAGCCAACGCGCCGACTCCGTCAGGTTACGACGCAACAGCCACACCACCAGCGAGCACACCGCGCCGATGATCACCACATAACGCCAGCCGGATAGCCCCCAAAACGTCTGCGGCACCAGCCACCAGGACATCAGCGCCACCGTCGGCACCGACAGGAACTGCATGAAGAACGCCAGCGCAAACGCCTGACTACGCAGATGCGTCGGTGCCCATTCGGACAGGTAGGTATCGATAGTCACCAACTCGACCCCCAGCCCTATTCCCACCAGAAAGCGGCACAAGATGACCCACTCCGCGTGCGTCTGGAACGCCATCAACAGTGAGAACACGCCATACCACGCCAGCGCAAACATGAAAGCGGTACGCCGCCCGAGTCGATCCGCCTGCGGTGCTAGCAGGCTGGCACCGATAAACAGGCCAAAAAAGGTGGCGGATGCAAACGTAGCCTGGTCCGACACGCCGAGCAGCCCCTCTTTTCCGGTGTGGAAAATCTTCTCTCCCATCAACCCGGTGCTGATGTACGCCGTCTGAAACAGATCGTACAGTTCAAAGAAGCCACCCAGCGACAGCAGGATGATGAAACGCCACAGCCCCCATGATGAGGGTAAGGCATCAATACGCATCGCCAGCGTATGAAGAGGAAGCGGATGATTGACGGCGTAAACCGTTGGCGCGTTGCGCGCACTGAAAGTCGAGTCCATGGTATTGCCCCTGATTGATGGTCGGTCATCGTTGGTAAACGTTCTGGCAAACCATAGCGGCAATAATTATCATTTGTTATTATTAATGAATGGTATTATTTGCAGGATATTAAAGTGCAACGGGACGGTAATACCCTGCATCGGGGCTTTACGAATGTTATCCGGATGTTATCGCCATCGGCGGTGTGACGGCGCACGATGGGCGATACGGCTGGTTACATAACGCACAACCTGTGGAGGTGCTTTTATGCCACGCGCCGGGCATTACTCCCCGGACGACGATGACGGCGTTTTTACCCGAATTCGGCCAATCAGCTCACGCCGGAAATCCCCCAGCCGGGGTTTGTCATCCAGCCACGGTAACGGGCGACACAGCTCCATCGCACGAATACCCAGCCGTGCGGTCAGCAGACCGGCTCCCAGCCCTTGTGCCGCGCGTGCCGACAGCCGCGCCGCCAAATCCTGCGACATCCAATCCATACCGATTTCCCGCACCAGTTCGCTGGCACCGGCAAAGGCCACATTCAGCAGCACCAGCCGGAACAGGCGGATACGGCTAAAATAGCCCAGTTCGATGCCGTATAACCGCGCAATGCGATTGACCAGCCGCAGATTGCGCCAGGCGATAAACGCCATATCCACCAGCGCCAGTGGGCTGACGGCAATCATCAGCGCCGACTCGGCGGCAGAGCGGCTGATCTCACGGCGGGCACGGGCGTCCAGTACCGGTTGTACTAAATGCGCGTACAACGCGGTCACTTCACGATCGTTGTGGGTATCGTGCAGTGACGCTTGCCAGCGTTGCAGCGCCGGATGCCCGACATCCAATCCAGCCTGGCGGGCCACCCCCTCACAGAAAGCGCGAGCGCTGCCCGTACCGTGACTGTTGAGTAATTCCCGCGCCCGATCGCGCGTTTCCGCTCGCTGGCGCAACCGGTATAATCGGTGCCACTCGACCGCCAGCGACCCGACACCAGCACCCACAATCAGGGTGCCCGCCGCCACGCCGCCGAGCGCAATCCAGTCCTGACTCATCCAAGCCTGATACAGCGAACGCCCGCCTTGCGCCAGCGCGCTAAGGCCGAACAGTGCCACACCCAGACCCAGCATTTTCCGCCACAGGCTTCGGCGCGGGCGCAACGCGTCGCTGACCACCTGCTCGGCGCTCTCGCCGTCATCCGGCGCGTCGTCGTCAGCCGTTGTCGCCGGAATAAAACATTGCGCCTCGCCGTCGGCAAAGGCGACCGACGGCCGCAGCGGTGCATCAGCAGGCTCCACCGGTGCATTGTCAAAGGTGACGCGGGGTTTCAACGGTTCATTCATCGCAACTTGTCTCCCAGTAAAAACTCCATCACCGAATCCAGACGGATATGCGGCAACGGTGTGTCCGTTTGCATTTCCAACGGACGAAACGGTTCAAAGTGGAATCCCTGCTCGCGCCAGAAGGATGGGTCCGGCAGCCGCGACGGGACATCGCCGGGATACAGGGTAACCGGCTCGCCGTCCGCCAGCCGGTTGCCACGCAACGCCGACAACGACTGCCCCTGATGCGACACCACGCCGCTTTGCGTCGCCTGCACCGAGGCAATACCCGCACAGTCAATCTCTATCCCCTCAAACGCAGCATTACGCCAGGCTTCCTGCACCAGTTGCTGTAGCAACGACACCAGATTGGCGTGCTGATCGGCGGTGATATGGTCGGACTGGCTGGCGGCGAACATCAGCCGGTCGATACAGGGCGAAAACAGCCGACGCAATAATGTGCGCTTGCCGTAGTGAAAACTCTGCATCAATTGGGTCAGCGCCAGCCGCATATCGTTAAACGACTGTACGCCGTGGTTGAGCGGTTGCAGGCAATCCACCAGCACGATTTGCCGGTCGAAACGCACAAAGTGCTGGCGGTAGAATTCCCGCACCACATGCTGGCAGTAGTAGTCGAACCGCTGGCGTAACATGCTGATCAGCGTATTGTCACCCGCCTGCGCCAGTGCGGTGTCCAGCCGGTCGTCAGGCCACGGCCAGGGGAAGAACTGCAATACAGGCGCGCCAGCCAGATCGCCCGGCAACACAAAGCGCCCCGGCTGAATGAAGTGCAGACCTTCCTGTTTACAGCGCAGCAGGTAGTCGGTATACGCCTGAGCGATCGCCGCCAGCCGGTTCTCATCCGCCGGGGCCAGCGGGTCAAGCCCTTCGCACATCGCCAGCCAGGGTTGTGCCCAGTGGCGTCGGTCACCCTGCAACATCGCAGCCATCTGGCGCGACCAGTCGGCGTAACTCTGCTCCAGCAGCGGCAGATCCAACAGCCATTCGCCGGGATAATCGACGATTTCCAGATAAAGCGTGGCGGTATCGCGGAAGTGGCGCAACAGGCTGTCGTGGGAACGGTAACGCAGCGCCAGCCGAATTTCACTGACACCACGGGTTGGTGTCGGCCAGGCCGGTGGCACGCCGTACAGCGAGGCCATGCCTTCGTCATACGCAAAACGGGGAATGCCCAGATCCCGCTGTGGAATGCGCCTGGCACCCAGTAGCCGGTTTTCGCGTGCGACGGAAAACAGCGGGAGCCGTGCACCGTGCTGCGCATTGAGCAACTGATTGACCAATGATGTAATAAACGCTGTCTTGCCGCTGCGGCTCAGGCCGGTGACAGCCAGCCGCAAGTGGCGATCGGCGCTGCGATTGACCAGCGCGCTAAATTCGCTCTGCAACCGGTTGAAAGGAAGGGAATAAGCCATGACACTCCTGTTCATTGTCCTGCCCGACGATCACCGCATTATGGTACGGCCGCCGCAAAACGAAAAATGACAACATGAAAAACGACATGTACGGGATTCGATGGAAACCGAATCCCGCAGAAGCGATCAAGCCAGCCGTCGGCTGGCGCGGTGATTATAGCTGACGGAACTTGCTGCGCAGGCCATACGCATCCGATGTGATGTAGCGTTCAATGTTACGCAACCGCTGCTCGCTGGCGCTGAGGATCGCATCCGCCTGATCCAACAATGCATTCGGCGAGGCTTCGACATCGGCGGGCTGATACGCCTGCGGCGGAGCCGGGTCCAGCACGAAGCTGAGAATAATGTAGGCCACCACGGTAATCAGAAACAGACCGAAGAAAATCGACAACACCGCGATAAGGCGCACCAATTTGACCGGCACATCAAAATAACGCGCCAATCCGGCGCACACGCCTTTGATCATGCCCTCTTCCGGCAAACGATAAAGTTTTCGCTCAAAACGGGTGTTCATCAGGATTGCCTCCAGTTGGGATGCTCTGCATCCAGAATCTGTTCCAGCGCGTCAATTCGCTCGCGCATACGCTGTGCGTCTTGCGTTAACCGGGTCAGCCGCTGCTGTTCAGCCGGATCCCATTGCGGCGCGCGGTGGCGACGCTGGCTGTAGTGCAGCCACAGCCATAGCGGTGCCACAAACAGCAGAAACACCGTCAACGGAATCATTGTCATTACCAGAGCACCCATTTTTTCTCCTTAATTATTATGGTAATGCGGCAAGACTGCCGCCGCAGCGGCAGCCAGTGGCGGTTACTCCGCCGGTTTGACTTTGGCTTTCAGCGCCGCCAGTTGCGCGTCGATCTCGTCGCTGGCCTTCAGATCGGCAAATTGCTGATCCAGCGATTTCTGTTTGCCCAGCCCTACGCTTTCTGCTTCAGCTTCCAGCGTATCGATACGCCGTTCGAACTGTTCAAAGCGAGCCATTGCTTCATCCAGTTTACCGCTGTCGAGCTGGCGACGAATATCGCGGGACGAACTGGCAGCCTGATGGCGCAGCGTCAGCGCCTGCTGACGGGCACGGGTTTCGGTCAGCTTATTCTCCAGCTCGCCGATTTCCCGTTTCAGGCGCTCCAGCGTTTCGTCTACCGCCGCCGCTTCCTGTTCCAGCACCGTCACCAGTTCCGTCAGCTTCTGTTTTTCCACCAGCGCGGCACGCGCCAGTTCTTCACGCTCACGGCGCAGCGCCAGTTCCGCTTTTTCCTGCCACTCATCCTGCTGACCACGGGCCTGTTCAATGCGTCGAGCCAGCTGCTTCTTTTCCGCCAGCGCACGGGCGGAGGTGGAACGCACTTCAACCAGTGTATCTTCCATTTCCTGAATCATCAGCCGCACCAGCTTCTGCGGGTCTTCGGCCTTATCCAGCAAGGCATTGATATTGGCGTTCACGATGTCGGCAAAACGGGAAAAAATACCCATACTCTACTCCTCAGTAATTTCCGGCGTCTGCGACGCCCGGTTCGTTATCTCCATCAGCCGTTGCCTGATGACACACTGACATAATCAAATGCCGTGCCAACTTTTCATAACAAGATAACCAATTGATAAATAATACATTAACAACCAAGGTATACAGCGCACACTATCTTTGTTATGGTCAAATTAACCAACTAGTGGCGAAAAATACAAGGGCAAGGTCATGGCGCACGAGCAAGAGTCGTTACTGGGCGAAGCCAACAGTTTTCTGGAAGTGCTGGAACAGGTGTCGCAACTGGCGCAGCTCAATAAACCGGTACTGGTGATCGGCGAACGGGGCACCGGTAAAGAACTGATCGCCAGCCGTCTGCATTACCTGTCACCCCACTGGCAGGGGCCGTTCATTTCGCTCAACTGCGCGGCGTTGAACGAAAATCTGCTGGATTCCGAGCTGTTCGGCCATGAAGCCGGTGCCTTTACCGGCGCGCAAAAGCGACATCTGGGCCGTTTTGAACGTGCCGACGGCGGCACGCTATTTCTGGATGAACTGGCTACCGCACCGATGCTGGTGCAGGAAAAACTGTTGCGGGTTATCGAATACGGCGTGCTGGAGCGCGTGGGCGGCGGACAGTCGTTACAGGTGGACGTGCGGCTGGTATGCGCCACCAACGAAGACTTGCCCGCGCTGGCCGCACAGGGGAAATTCCGCGCCGATCTGCTGGACCGATTAGCGTTCGACGTGGTGCATCTGCCACCGCTGCGTCAGCGCCAGCAGGACATCATGTTGCTGGCGCAGCATTTCGCGGTACAGATGTGCCGCGAGCTGGGGCTACCGCTGTTTCCGGGGTTCAGCCCGCAAGCCGAGCGCACGCTGCTGGATTACGCCTGGCCGGGTAATATCCGCGAGCTGAAGAACGTGGTGGAGCGCTCGCTGTACCGACATGGTGACAACCGCGATCCGGTGGACAACATCATCCTCAACCCGTTCAAGCCGCTGGCCGCATTCACGCCCGAGAAGGCAACCACCGCCCCGGCGTCACTCCCCGCTCTGCCACTGGACCTGCGCGGCTGGCAGCATGATCAGGAACGGCAACTGGTGCAGCAGGCGCTGGCACAGGCTCGCTTTAACCAACGCAAGGCGGCCGAACTATTGGGGGTAACCTACCACCAGTTTCGCGGCCTGCTGAAAAAACATGAGATTGGTGTCAGCGATTAACCGGTGCCAGCAAAGCCCACGGATCGTGATAACCGTCCACCGTTTATAGTCCGGAGGACGGTTCGCCTTACCACGCCTCAAACGGGTCGTCGAACTCCAGCCAGTTGTCCACGCCGTCCAGCAATTCATTATCGGTTAGCAGGCAGCCATCCAACTGCGCGGTGATCCACGCCGGGTCCAGATGCTGGCCGATAAACACAATCTCCTGTCGCATATCGCCAAACGGCTCTTGCCATTTATCGTCAATCGCCGCACGCGTTTCTTCATCCTGCGGCCAGCGCTCCGGCGGAATCGCCTTCCAGAACATCCCCGCCAGCCCGTAGCGCAAAATGCCTCCGGCCTGATGCCAGGAACCAGCCTGAAACGGGCGGGTCGCCAGCCAGAAGAACCCTTTGGAACGCAGCAGACGACCCGGCCCCCATTCATCCTGACTCAGAAAGTCATAGAAACGCTGCGGATGAAACGGCCGCCGTGCCTGATATACAAAGTTGCCGATGCCGTAATGTTCGGTTTCCGGTGTATGGGTGCCGCGTAGTTCCTGCAACCAACCCGGTGCCGTGGCGGCGGTTTGCATATCGAAACGCCCGGTATTGAGCACCTCGTCCAGCGGCACCTGACCGTGCGCAATCGGCAGGATTCGTGCCGACGGGTTCAGCGTGTGCAGAATCGCTACCACTTCATCGCGCTGGCTATCGGTCATTTCATCGGTCTTGCTCACCAGCAACACATCGCAAAACTCAATCTGTTCGATCAACAGGTCGGTCACGCTGCGGATATCCTCCTCGCCGAGGCTCTGCCCCACCGATTGCAGGCTTTCCGCCGCCTGATACTGCGACAGGAAAGCCGCACCATCGACCACCGTGACCATGGTATCCAGCCGGGCAAAATCTGACAGGCACTGCCCCTGCTCGTCTTCAAAGGTAAACGTCTCCGCCACCGGTAGCGGTTCGGAAATACCGCTGGACTCGATCAGCAGATAATCGTAGCGGCCGGTGCGGGCCAGTTCGCGCACCGCCACCAGCAAATCTTCCCGCAAGGTGCAGCAAATGCAGCCGTTGCTCATCGACACCAGTTTTTCCTGGCGGTGATCGAGCGTCACTTCCTGGCTGACCAAATCGGCATCGATATTCACCTCGCTCATGTCATTGACGATCACCGCGACACGACGCCCCTGACGATTATTGAGAATATGGTTCAGCACCGTGGTCTTACCGGCACCAAGAAAGCCGGACAATACCGTGACGGGTAAAGGTTGCATACGCGTGCTCCTGCTCAGAAATGATTGATCTACGGCTCGAAATGGGATGACCGCTACTCAGCCACACATAATATCACAATGGTTATGTTATAACATAACATTAATGACTTTCACGACACCGACGATGCCGTGAGTAAATTAGCGGCCCCCCCTGCCGACAACCCCATCAGTTTGCTGAAAAAACCGGCAGATAAACGTAAGAAATTGGGCGGAATGGCAGAGTGCGGTACACTCTGTATATTGCCGATTGCCTGAAAAAACACCGTATGTCCGGAAAACACACTCTCGCACTGATGCTGGCCTGGCTGGCGCTGCCAGTTCTGGCACAAACGCCACCCGCGGCTCCGCCGTCGGCGCAAGCTATCCGCCACAGCGGTTTTGTTTATTGCGTCAATGATGTGCTCAGCACGTTTAACCCCCAGATGGCCCGTAGTGGGTTGATGGTGGATACGTTAGCAGCCCAGCTCTATGACCGCCTGTTGGGTGTCGACCCCTACACCTACCGGCTGATGCCGGAGCTGGCACAGCATTGGGAAGTCGCCGACAATGGTTCCACTTACCGATTTACCTTGCGCCGGGATGTGCCATTTCAGCACACCAACTGGTTTACCCCCACCCGCATGATGAACGCCGACGACGTGCTGTTTAGTTTCCAGCGTATGCTGGACAAAAAACACCCGTTTCACGACATCAACGGCGGCGACTACCCCTATTTCGACAGTCTGCAACTGGCAGACAACGTGCAGAGCATCCGCAAACTGGGTGATTACAGTATCGAGATCCGCCTGCACAGCCCCGATGCCTCGTTCCTGTGGCACCTGGCGACTCACTATGCGCCCATTCTGTCGGCGGAGTACGCACAACAGCTGACCCAGCAAGACCGGCGTGAACTGCTTGACCGCCAGCCCGTGGGCACCGGTCCTTATCGGCTGGAACAGTATCGCTACGGGCAATATGTGCGGCTGAAACGCAACGACGATTACTGGCGCGGTCGGCCGCGTATGGAACAGGTGGTGGTCGACCTCGGTTCCGGCGGCACCGGCCGTCTGTCGAAACTGTTGACCGGCGAGTGCGATGTGCTGGCCTACCCGGCGGCCAGTCAGTTGAGCATTCTGCGCAACGACCCGCGGCTGAGATTGTCGCTACGACCGGGGATGAACGTCGCGTATCTGGCGTTCAACGTGCGTAAACCGCCGCTGGATGATTCTCGCGTGCGCCACGCCATCGCACTGGCTATCAATAACGACCGTCTGATGCAGTCGATCTACTACGGCACCGCAGAAACTGCCGCGTCGATCCTGCCGCGCGCCTCCTGGGCTTACGACAACGAAGCGCAGGTCACCGAATACAATCCGGAGAAATCGCGCCAGCAGTTGAAAGAACTGGGGATCACCAACCTGCAACTGCAACTGTGGGTGCCCAGTGCTTCTCAGTCCTATAACCCCAGCCCGGTAAAAACCGCCGAGCTGATTCAGGCTGACCTGGCGCAGGTTGGCGTTCGGGTGAATATCGTTCCGGTGGAAGGCCGCTTTCAGGAAGCGCGCCTGATGGAGATGAATCATGACCTGACGCTGGCAGGCTGGGCCACCGACAGTAACGATCCAGACAGCGTATTTCGGCCGCTGCTGAGTTGCGCCGCCATCCGCTCCCAGACCAATTACGCCCACTGGTGTGACCCTGGTTTTGATCAGGTGCTACAGGATGCGCTCTCTTCCCAGCAATTATCCCGACGCATGGAGTACTATCGGGTGGCGCACCACATCCTGGCCGAACAGTTGCCGGTGCTGCCGCTGGCGTCGTCATTGCGGATGCAAGCCTACCGCTACGACATGAAAGGATTGGTGCTTAGCCCGTTTGGTAACGCGTCCTTCGCTGGTGTCTATCGTGATGATGGCAGTGAGGGGAAAAATGAGCAAAAACCGGATGACCCTGCCGTGGACCCGTCCTCCAGCGCACCGATCCAGGGAGAACAGCCGTGATTATCTTTACACTTCGTCGCTTGTTGCTGCTGCTGGTCACACTCTTTCTGCTGTCGCTGATAGGCTTCAGCCTGATGTATTACACCCCACATGCACCGCTCAACGGCGCGGCGCTGCTCGATGCCTACCGCTTTTATTTCACTAGCCTGCTGCAAGGGGATTTCGGCGTCTCCAGCACCAACGGGCAGCCGATTAGCGAACAGCTACGGGAAGTGCTACCCGCCACTATCGAGCTTTGTTTGCTGGCGTTTTCGCTGTCGCTGTTGGTGGGTATTCCACTGGGTATCACCACCGGTGTACTTCAACACAAGACCGCCGATCGAATTATCAGCGCGCTGGCGCTGCTGGGCTTTTCGTTGCCGGTGTTCTGGCTGGCCTTGTTAATGACGTTGTTCTTTTCGCTGTATCTGGGCTGGCTCCCCGTGTCCGGCCGTTTCGACTTGCTCTATCCGGTACAACAGGTAACAGGTTTCGCGTTGATCGATGCCTGGCTATCCACCTCGCCCTACCGGGAGGAGATGATCGCCAGCGCTATCCAGCACCTGATTCTGCCGGTGCTGGTGTTGTCGGTCGGCCCCACTACCGAAGTCATCCGACTGATGCGCATCAGCACCACCGAGGTTGGCACCCAAAATTACATCAAGGCGGCGGTTATCCGTGGGCTGCCGCGCTCCACCGTGATTCGCCGCCACCTGCTGCACAACGCCCTGCCGCCGATCATTCCGCAGTTGGGTTTGCAATTTTCGACCATGCTGACGTTAGAAATGATCACCGAAGTGGTCTTTAACTGGCCGGGCATCGGCCGCTGGCTGGTCAACGCCATTCGCCAGCAAGACTTTGCGGCGATCTCCGCCGGGGTGATGGTGGTCGGCGCGCTGGTGATCACCATCAACGTGCTGTCCGACATCTGGGGCGCCATGACAAATCCGCTGAAACATAAGGAATGGTATGCACTCCGATAACATCTACAGCGAGAAGGCGCTTCCCAGCCGCTGGCACGACACCTGGAATGTATTCCGTCAGGACCGAATGGCGATGGTCGGGTTCTACGGGTTTCTGCTGCTGTTGGGGCTGTGCCTGTTTGGCAATACGCTGGCACCCTACGCGGTAGATCAGCAGTTTCTTGGTTATCAGTTGCTGCCACCCTCCTGGTCACGCTACGGCGAAGTGTCGTTTTTTCTCGGCACCGACGATCTGGGGCGTGACCTGATGAGCCGACTGCTAAGCGGCACGGCACCGACGTTTGGCTCTGCGCTGTTGGTCACGCTGGCGGCGATGCTGGTCGGCATTCTACTCGGTCTGCTGGCCGGGGTGACCCACGGCCTGCGTTCCGCGGTGCTGAACCACATTCTTGACCCGCTGTTGTCGATACCTTCGCTGCTGTTGGCGATGGTGGTGATCGCTTTTATCGGCCCGCAGTTGACGCACACCATGCTGGCGGTGTGGATGGCGCTGCTACCGCGCATGGTACGCACCATTTATACCGCGGTGCATGACGAGCTGGAAAAAGAGTATGTGACCGCCGCCCGGCTGGACGGAGCCTCCACGCGCTACATTATCTGGTATGCGGTATTGCCCAATATCCTGCCGCTGCTGGTCAGCGAAGTGACCCGTGCGCTTTCCATCGCCATTTTAGATATCGTCGCGCTCGGCTTTCTCAATCTGGGTGCGCAGTTACCCACCACCGAATGGGGCGTGTTGCTGGGTAATTCGCTGGAACTGGTCTACGCCGCGCCCTGGACGGTGATGCTGCCCGGCGCGGCCATCACGCTCAGCGTGCTTGTCGTCAACCTGCTGGGGGATGGCATTCGCCGCGCCCTGCTTGCTCAAACCGAATAGTGACGGAACAACACCATGGCATTACTGGAAATTCGTAATCTGACCATTGAATTCCTCACGCCGGACGGCCCGGTGAAAGCGGTGGATCGCGTCAGCATCAGCCTCAACGAGGGAGAAATTCGCGGACTGGTGGGGGAATCTGGCTCCGGCAAGAGCCTGATCGCCAAGGCTATCTGCGGCATCAATAAGGAAAACTGGCGCATCACCGCCGACCGTTTTCGTTTCGATGACGTGGACATGCTGCAACTCACTCCCCATCAGCGGCGCAAACTGGTGCGGCACAACATGTCGATGATCTTTCAGGAGCCACAGTCCTGTCTGGATCCTTCCGCCCGCGTCGGCCGTCAGTTGATTCAATCCATTCCCGGCTGGACTTACAAAGGCCGCTGGTGGCAGCGTTTCAACTGGCGCAAGCGCCGTGCCATCGAGCTGCTGCACCGCGTTGGTATCAAGGATCACAAAGACATCATGCGCAGTTACCCCTACGAGTTGACCGAAGGGGAATGCCAGAAGGTGATGATCGCCATCGCGCTCGCCAATCAGCCCAGGTTGCTGATCGCCGACGAACCGACCAACGCGATGGAAGCCACCACGCAGGCGCAGATTTTCCGCCTGCTCGCCCGGCTCAATCAGAACAACAACACCACCATTTTGCTGATCAGTCACGACTTGCAGACCATGAGCAAATGGGCGGACCGTATTAACGTGTTGTACTGCGGCCAAACGGTGGAAAGCGCCGTCAGCGATGAGCTGATCAGTGCACCGCATCATCCCTACACCCAGGCGCTGATTCGCGCCATGCCGGACTTCGGCTGCTCGCTGCCGCACAAAAGCCGCCTTAACGCGCTGCCGGGGGCCATTCCGTCGCTGGAACACCTGCCGGTGGGTTGTCGTCTGGGGCCACGCTGCCCTTATTCACAAAAAGAGTGCATGACAGCCCCGCCGCTTATCCCGGTGAAAACGCACTGGTACGCCTGTCACTTCCCGCTCAACATGGAGGAATCCTGATGGTGGAAACCCTGCTGGAAGCCCGTAACCTCACCAAAACCTTCCGCTACCGCACCGGCTGGTTCCGCCGTCAGCACGTCGAAGCGGTGAAATCGGTGAGTTTTACGCTGCGGGAGCGGCAAACGCTGGCGATCATCGGCGAAAATGGCTCGGGTAAATCTACGTTGGCCAAAATGCTGACCGGCGTGATCCCACCGACCTCCGGCGAACTGGTGATCGACGATCATCCGTTGCAATACGGTGACTATAACTACCGTAGCCAGCGCATTCGTATGATCTTTCAGGATTCGGCCAACTCGCTCAACCCGCGTCAGCGCATCGGTCAGTTACTGGAATTGCCGCTGCGGCTCAATACCGACCTGACGCCGCAGGAGCGTGAAAAAGCCATTAACCTGGCGCTACGGCAGGTCGGCCTGCGCGCCGATCACGCCACCTATTACCCACACGCGCTGGCACCCGGTCAGAAACAACGTATCGGGCTGGCGCGGGCGTTGATCCTACAGCCCAAAGTGATCGTGGCAGATGAAGTGCTGGGGTCGCTGGATATGTCGGTGCGTTCACAGATCATCAACCTGATGCTGGAACTGCAAGAAAAACACGGTATTTCCTATATTTATGTCACCCAGCATCTGGGCATGATGAAACACATCAGCGACCAGATTCTGGTAATGCAGGCAGGCGAAGTGGTCGAGCGTGGCAGCACCGCCGATGTGCTGGCTTCGCCGCTGCACGACCTGACCAAACGGTTGATCACCAGTCACTTTGGCGAAGCACTCAGCGCCGACGCCTGGCGTCGTGACAGCATCCATGTCTGAGTTGTCGGGCGAAAACAGCAGGATAAGTGGTTGGAGTACTTCTTTAGACACCATACATGCTAGAATCGCCCGGTTTACTCACACCGATCATGGTAAATAATTATTTTTATTAACGATGATCGCAGCAACAATGATCACAAGGATACTGCCATGGGTTTTCTTAACGGTAAGCGCATTCTGGTAACCGGCGTTGCCAGCAACCGCTCCATTGCATACGGTATCGCCCAGGCGATGCACCGCGAAGGCGCAGAGCTGGCGTTCACCTACCAGAATGACAAACTGAAACCGCGTGTGGAAGAGTTTGCCAAAGAGTTTGGTTCAAGCATCGTTTTACCCTGTGATGTGGCGGAAGACGCCAGCATTGACGCCCTGTTTGCCGAGCTGGCGAAAGTCTGGCCGAAGTTTGACGGCTTCGTACACTCCATCGCTTATGCACCGGGTGACCAGTTGGACGGCGACTACGTAAACGCCGTCACCCGCGAAGGTTTCGCCATTGCACACGACATCAGTGCTTACAGCTTTGTCGCGATGGCGAAAGCCTGCCGCAATATGCTGAACCCGAACGCCGCGCTGATGACCCTGTCCTATCTGGGTGCCGAGCGCGCCATTCCGAACTACAACGTGATGGGCCTGGCGAAAGCGTCGCTGGAAGCCAACGTGCGCTACATGGCTAACGCCATGGGCCGCGATGGTGTACGCGTCAATGCCGTTTCCGCCGGTCCGATCCGTACACTGGCGGCGTCTGGCATCAAGAACTTCAAGAAGATGCTGTCTCACTGCGAAGCGGTCACCCCGATCCGTCGCGTGGTCACCATTGAAGACGTGGGCAACGCCGCCGCCTTCATGTGTTCTGACCTGGCTGCCGGTATCTCCGGCGAAGTTCTGCACGTTGACGGCGGCTTCAGCATCGCCGCGATGAACGAGCTGGAACTGGACGATTAATCTCGTCATTCTGTGCCGGACAGCAGCCCGGCACAGAGTTGCACCCAGCCACACGGTAAATCCCGCCTGTCTCCCTGCTGGTTTGCGGTACTTTCCGCCGTTACTCGTCTTGCCTTTCTCAGTCACATCTCTTCTTCAGTCACTCACCAATCGCTGCCGTGACGTTAGCGGTCCATCAGCCATTGCTGCGCAGCCTCAAAGAAATGCTGCGCCAGCATAGTGGCGCGCCCAGCCTCGGCAATGACCACGGCACCATGACGCGGCATCGGTGCCAACGCCAGCGGTCGCCAGGCCAGTTCCGGCGTCATCGTCGGCAACAGGCTGCCATTGGGCACAACGCCGCATCCCAGCCCGACGAACACACTTTGAATCAATTGCAGTACCGACGCACTTTCCACCCGAACTCGCGGTGTAATTACTGCCTCACGGAACTGACTGTCCAGATAGCGGCGGAAATAACGGCTGGGTTCAGCCAGACACAGCGGAACATGGGCAAGATCCGCCAGCGTCAACGGACTGTCGCCCTGCAATGCGGGAAAATGGCGTGGATGATACAGCAGCGATACGCCCTGCTCCGCCAGCGACGACGCCTGAAAATGCAGCTCACGCAGCGTAGTCAGCTCGAAGAAACCGATCCCGACATCGACGGTGTGCGCAGTCAGCGCCTCCAGCAACTGGTCAGCGCTAAATAGCGATACCTGATAGTCCATCTCCGGGTAAGTGCGGCTGACCGCCGCCAGTAATTCGGGCAGCGCCATGCTGCATTGCGGCACCGCGCCAATACGCAACAACCCACTGGTGCCGCGCGCGAGCGACGCCACCTCCAACCGTAACCCCTGATACACCGACACCATTTCCCGCGCCCAGGCCAGCACCCGCTCACCTTCGGCGGTAAACCCCTCGAAGTTGTTGCCCCGATTGATAAGCGACAGCCCCAGCTCCCGCTCCAGATTCTTCAACCGCATCGACAGCGTCGGCTGGCTGACAAAGCTGGCTTCGGCCGCCCGACCAAAATGGCGCTCTTTTTCCAGATTGCACAAATAGATAAGTTGCTTGATGTCCATCAGGTTCTCCAACATTGCGGGCCGGGTCAGTATACCACCGCGCATCTACCTCAGAGGTTGCTACCGTGATAAACCGCCTCTATCCCACTATCACTCCCTTTGATTAGACGCCATACCGCTCGCCGCCTACACTCTTCGTTAGCAAGCAAAGTTTTAAAGATTTTTTTACATACCTAAAACATCATCACCTGCGTAGCGAATCATGAAATTCAAATCCTCCATCAAGCCATACCGCGCCGCTGCTGGCGGCTGGGGCTCTCTCGAAGCCACCACCCGTTTTGTTCTGGACAGCAAACAGGCGCTAAAAAACATCCGCAATTTGATGCGAGTCAATAAAAGCAAAGGATTCGACTGTCCCGGCTGTGCCTGGGGCGACGACAACAGCAGCACCTTTAGCTTCTGTGAAAACGGTGCTAAAGCGGTCAGTTGGGAAGCCACCCGCAAAGCCGCCGGGCCAGACTTCTTCGCCGAACACAGCGTCAGCACATTGCGCCGCCAGAGCGACTATTTTCTTGAGTATCAGGGCCGGTTGACCCACCCGCTGCGCTACGACCGAGACAGCGACCACTACGTGCCGATTGACTGGGATGACGCGTTCGCGCTGATCGCCCGCCATATCAGCGAACTGGACCACCCGGACCAGATGGAACTCTACACCTCCGGCCGCGCCAGTAATGAAGCCTCTTATTTGTATCAGTTGTTCGGCCGACTGGTCGGCACCAACAATTTCCCCGACTGCTCCAACATGTGCCATGAAGCCAGCGGCACCGGCCTGAAACAGAGCATCGGCGTCGGTAAGGGCACGGTGCGACTACAGGATTTCGAACACGCCGACGCCATTTTCGTGTTCGGCCAGAACCCTGGCACCAACCACCCGCGAATGCTGCACAGCCTGCGTCATGCCGCTGATCGCGGTGCGCATATCGTGGCGTTTAACACCTTGCGCGAGCGCGGTCTGGAACGTTTCGCCAACCCGCAGAACCCGCTGGAACTGCTGACGCCGTTGTCCGGCACCATCAGCGAAACCTACCTGCAACCCCACCTGGGCGGCGACATGGCGGCGGTACGCGGCATGGTGAAAGCGCTGCTGGAAACCCATCGCCAGCGGCTGGCCGCGGGCGAAACCGGGCTGTTCGATCAGACGTTCATCGACCAGCACACCGACGGTGTGGCAGCGTACCTGCAACAGGTGGACGCCACTTCGTGGGATAAAATCGTGCAGCAGTCCGGGCTGAGCGAAGCCCAGATCCGCTACGTCGCCGGTATTTATCAGCAGTCTGAACGGGTGATCTGCACCTGGGCGATGGGCATTACCCAACACCGGCATTCCGTCGCAACGGTGCGGGAAATCGTCAATCTACAACTGTTGTTCGGGCAGATCGGCAAACCGGGCGCGGGGCTGTGCCCGGTACGCGGTCACAGCAACGTGCAGGGCAACCGCACGATGGGGATCGATGAAAAACCCACTAACGCACTGCTCGACAGTCTGGCGCGCCACTTCGGCTTTACTCCGCCGCGTGGCCACGGCCACAACACCGTGCAGGCGTTGGAAGCGATGCTGCGAGATGAAATCCGGGTCTTGATCGCGCTCGGTGGCAACCTGGCCGCCGCCGCGCCGGATACCGACCGCACCGCACAGGCACTAAGCCGTTGCGGCCTGACGGTGCACATCAGCACCAAACTCAACCGCAGCCACCTGATTACCGCGCAGCAAGATACACTGATTCTGCCGACACTCGGCCGCACCGAGCGGGACATGCAGGCCAGCGGCCCGCAGTTTGTCACCGTTGAAGATTCGTTCAGCATGGTTCATGCCTCGGAAGGGATCAGCCCACCGCTGTCGGATCAGCAGCGCTCGGAAACCGCCATCGTTGCCGGTATCGCCCACGCGGTTTTGGGGCATGACCGGCTCGATTGGCTGGCGCTGGCCGCCGACTATAACCTGATCCGCGATCATATCGCCGCCACCCTGCCGGGCTTTACCGACTTCAATCAACGTTGTGCTGAACCGGGTGGATTCTGGCTTGGCAACGCAGCGGCGGCGTATCGTTTCAACACCACCACCAGCAATGCGCGTTTCAGCGCGGCACCGCTGCCGGACAGCGTGGTGCCCGTTTCCGGTGACACGCCTGCACCGTTCACGCTGCAAACCTTGCGCTCCCACGACCAGTACAACACCACCATTTATGGACTGGATGACCGTTACCGTGGCGTGTACGGCCAGCGTGACGTGCTGTTCATGCACCCGGAAGACATTGCCGCACTGGGATTGCAGGACGGCGACCGGGTAGATATCGAAACCCTATGGCATGACCATATCGAGCGTAAAGTCCTCGGTTTCCGGCTGGTCAGCTACGATATCCCACGCGGCAATCTGGCGGCCTACTACCCGGAAACCAACCCGCTGGTGCCGCTGTCCAGCTACGGCGAAGGTACGTTCACGCCGACCTCCAAATCGGTGCCGGTACGTATTACGCCCAGTGAAACGACCACGCTGCAACGCATTGCCTGATACACCGGGCCGGGTGTGTTCTTGTCGCACCCGGCCTTTGCCTTACCCATCCATAACTCATTGCACGCGACCACAAAAAACAGATTGTTTCGCCGTTATTTGCAACCACGCCATACTCAAGTAAGATTAACAAAGAAAGGGTTTAATCATTGTTGGTCCCAAGGAGATAAACCATGTTGAAGGCAACCCGCAGGTATCTTCGCGCCGCCGGCAGCATTTTAGATCTGATGCCAGCGACAGACTATCTGGCAGACATCAGCAAGAAAAGCGATGCTGATAGAATGGCTAGCGATTTTCAGGCCATAGGTGACGACCTAAGAGTAGCGATGAATGCATACGGAAGAAAAAAAAGGAATTGCGTCAGGGATTGCAAAACGCTGACACACAGAGCAGGGAAAATGAAGAAGCACAGGCGCTTGCCGAAAAGGTCGAGTCTACGCTGATTGAAAACCCGGTATTCCTTGAGCGCTTGCTTGCCAGGCCACAGATTCAAGCCATTGTTTCATCCACATTTTTTCGCGGACCGCTTCCCCCTCCAGAAATGCTGAAAGAGTACGATGGTATCGTGCCCAACGGCGCTGAAAGGATCATGGCAAAGAGCGAGCGGGAGCAAGCGCATCGCCATCAAATCACAGAAAAAGGCCTCGACGGTGAGATAAGCAGGGACAAACGCGGGCAGTGGATGGCATTCACCATTACCATGACTATTCTGGCGATCGCGACTTTTTTTGCCTGGAAGGGCGAAATGGTGTTTGCCGGTACGTTAATCACGCTTGATTTAATCGGGCTGGCGTCGGTATTTGTTATCGGAAGATATCGTCCTTCCAACAACAGCGAATAACCCACCTACCTACCCCGCGACGCAGTTCAAACACGTCGGCATTGTACAAGCTGTTCATAGCAGCAACGCTTGCCGCCAGCGGCCGATTCGCGTAAAACTGTCTGCCGCTAAAGCCACTATTAACCGCAATTCTGGACGCTATGTTTCAAGACAATCCGCTGCTTGCGCAGCTTAAACAGCAACTCCACTCTCAGACGCCACGAGCGGAAGGCATCGTCAAAGCCACCGACAAAGGATTTGGTTTTCTTGAAGCCGACGCGCAGAAGAGCTATTTCATCCCGCCGCCGTACATGAAAAAAGTGATGCACGGCGACCGTATCATCGCCGCGCTGCATACCGAGAAAGAGCGCGAAATCGCCGAGCCGGAAACACTGGTGGAGCCGTTCCTGAGCCGTTTTGTCGGTCGGGTGCAGAAAAAAGACGATCGTCTGTCCATCGTGCCAGACCATCCGCTGCTGAAAGACGCCATTCCCTGCCGCCCTGCGCGCGGTGTTGAGCAGGATTTCAAGGAAGGCGACTGGGCGGTAGCGGAAATGCGCCGCCACCCGCTGAAAGGCGACCGTGGCTTTTTTGCCGATCTGACACAGTACATTACTACCGGTGATGACCCGCTGGCACCCTGGTGGGTGACGCTGTCGCGTCATAATCTGGAGCGCGTCGCGCCGGACGCGGACGCGGCCGATCTCGACGACGGTCAGCTTGAACGCGAAGACCTGACCGGGCTGGATTTTGTCACCATCGACAGCGCCAGCACCGAAGATATGGATGACGCGCTATATGTGCAGGACAACGGCGACGGCACGCTGGACATGACCGTGGCCATCGCCGACCCGACCGCCTACGTGCGCGCCAACAGCGAGCTGGACGCCATCGCCCGTCAGCGCGCCTTCACCAACTATCTGCCCGGCTTCAATATTCCGATGCTGCCGCGCCACCTGTCGGACGACATCTGCTCGCTGCGCCCGCACGAACGTCGCCCGGTGCTGGCTTGCCGTATGACCGTCGCTGCCGACGGCGCGCTGAGCCAGATTCGCTTCTTTGCCGCCTGGATCGAGTCACGTGCCAAACTGGTGTACGACGAGGTGTCCGACTGGCTGGAGCAACAAGGCGACTGGCAGCCGGAAAGCGAGAATATCGCCGACCAGATTCGCCTGCTGCATCGCGTATGTCAGGCCCGGAGCGCCTGGCGCACCACCCACGCGCTGGTGTTCCGCGACCGCCCAGACTACCGTTTCCTGCTGGGTGAAAACGGTGAAGTGTTGGATATCGTCACCGAACCGCGTCGTATCGCCAACCGTATCGTGGAAGAAGCGATGATCGCCGCCAACGTCTGCGCGGCACAGGTCTTGCGCGACAAACTGGGCTTTGGCATCTACAACGTCCACAACGGTTTCGACCCGGTCAGCATCGATCAAGCGGTGGCGGTACTGGAAAGCAACGGTATTCAGGCCGATGCCCAGCAACTGCTGACGCTGGACGGCTTCTGTATTCTGCGCCGCGAGCTGGATGCCCAGCCGACCCAGTTCCTCGACAGCCGTATTCGCCGTTTCCAGACCTTTGCGGAAATCAGTACGACACCTGGTCCGCACTTCGGTCTGGGCCTGGAGGCTTACGCCACCTGGACCTCACCGATCCGTAAATACGGCGATATGGTCAACCACCGGCTGCTGAAAGCGATCATCACGCAGACTGCGGCGGAAAAACCGCAGGATGACGTGACGCTGCAACTGGCCGAGCGCCGCCGCCTCAACCGAATGGCGGAACGTGATGTCAGCGACTGGCTCTACGCGCGCTTCCTGAAAGATAAAGCAGGCACCGACGCACGTTTTAACGCCGAAATTATCGACGTTAATCGCGGCGGTCTGCGTGTGCGGTTGCTGGATAATGGCGCCACCGCCTTTATTCCCGCCTCGTTCATTCACGCGGTGCGCGACGAGCTGGTGTGCAGTCAGGACACCGGCATCGTCACGGTGAAAGGCGAACCGGTCTACCGTCAGAGCGACACCCTGACGGTGATGCTGACCGAGGTGCGGCTCGAAACCCGCAGCATCATCGCCAAACCGGCGGCCTGATTCACGCCAGTTCTACGCCATCCACTCGGGTGGCGTTTTTTTTATTATTGATCGTTGGCTCGACCGCCGCCCCACCCCCTACAAGACATAGCGACATAACGGAGATGTGAACATGAAAAGCATCACACTGGGAAAAAGTACCCTGTCGGTCCCAAACATTGCGCTGGGCTGTATGCGGCTGGCGGGCAAAACGCAGCAGGACGCAGTAACGCTATTGCAGACAGCGCTCGACGCCGGGATCAATTTCTTTGACCATGCCGATATCTACGGCGGCGGCCGTTCCGAAGAGGTGTTTGCCATCGCCGTGCGCCAGGCCGGTATCGCCCGTGACCGACTGCTGATACAAAGCAAATGCGGCATCCGCCCCGGCTTTTTTGATTTTTCTAAAGCGCATATTATTGCCGCCGTCGAAGGTAGCCTAAAACGCCTGAATACCGATTATCTTGATACCTTGCTGCTGCATCGCCCGGATACCTTGTGCGAGCCGGACGAAGTCGCCGCCGCGTTTGACGAACTGGAAGCCAGCGGTAAGGTGCGCCATTTTGGCGTCAGCAACCAGCATCCGTTGCAGGTTGAATTGCTAAAGACTGCGGTACGCCAGCCGCTGCTCGCCAACCAGTTGCAACTCAGCATCATGCATACACCGATGATCGATGCCGGTTTAAACGTCAATATGACCCACGCACCATCACTCCACCACGACGGCATGGTGCTGGAATACAGCCGGTTGCAGGGGATGACGATTCAGGCGTGGTCACCGTTCCAGTACGGTTTTTTTGACGGTGTGTTTGTAGATAACGACAAGTTTCCGCAACTGAACACCACACTGAGCCATATTGCCGGTCAGCACGGTGTGTCCACCACCGCCCTCGCCGCAGCCTGGATTCTGCGTCACCCGGCCAGTATGCAGGTGATTGTCGGCACGATGGACCCACATCGCCTGCAAGATATCGCTACCGCTTCCGACCTGCGTATCAGCCGCGAAGCGTGGTACGAAATCTACCGTGCGGCCGGTAACAAGCTGCCCTGATCTCCCCCGCCCGGCTCTCGCCGGGCATGTTCATCCTCACCCGTTCCCACACCGTCCCCTGACATCCTGTGATTTAATCTGTACCGACACCCTATTTCATGCCCTGTTTCGACGGTGCTTCCACCGCTAAAGTCGATGAAAACCTTTTTCATAACAAAAATATAGCTTTGTTCACATTTTTATCTTGTTCTGGCGATGCAACCCAGCCGCTGCACTATTGTTTATTGGTGCAGGG
The DNA here is from genome assembly GCF_000784735.1 of Dickeya undicola. Classification (GTDB taxonomy): domain Bacteria; phylum Pseudomonadota; class Gammaproteobacteria; order Enterobacterales; family Enterobacteriaceae; genus Dickeya; species Dickeya undicola. Next base: position 32,477 of record NZ_JSYG01000026.1, on the reverse strand, counting down.
TATTTATTGATGAATGGCAGTAATTACTACACGTTATTCATTGATATTACTGTGCTTATCGGTTTTCCGGCGTCTGCGCGACCCGGTGCTTTAGATGTCTCGCGTTACCCGTTTCGCCACAAGGCGACACCGTGAAGGACTGTCAGCATTTGCCGACGGTCGGGAATGACAACCAGTCAGGAGTCAGTGAGATGAAAACCATTAAAAGCATGTCGATCTGGATTGCTGTAGCCATAGTGGGTGCCGTGGCGTTCGCCATGCTGGCCCTGAATCGGGGTGAGCCTGTGAATGCTGTCTGGCTGGTGATCGCAGCTGTTGCCTGCTACAGCATTGCTTACCGCTTCTACAGCCTATTTATTGCGCAGCGGGTGTTTGAACTGGATGACCGCCGCCTCACCCCCGCCGAGCGCCATAACGACGGGCTGGATTATGTCCCGACCAACAAATGGGTGTTGTTCGGTCACCATTTTGCCGCCATCGCCGGTGCTGGGCCGCTGGTGGGGCCGATTCTGGCCGCACAGATGGGCTTTTTGCCAGGAACATTGTGGATTTTGATTGGCGTCATGCTGGCCGGTGCGGTACAGGACTTTCTGGTGCTGTTTATCTCCACCCGGCGTGACGGTCGCTCCCTGGGTGAAATGGCACGTCAGGAATTGGGCTCCTTCGCCGGGGTGGTGACCATGCTGGGTGCGCTGGGCGTGATGATCATCATCCTCTCGGCGCTGGCGCTGGTGGTGGTTAAAGCGTTGACCAACAGCCCGTGGGGGATGTTCACGATCGCCACTACCATCCCGATTGCGCTGTTCATGGGCGTCTATATGCGCTTCCTGCGGCCGGGCAAGATTGCCGAAGTGTCGCTGATCGGTTTTGTGCTGATGATGATGGCCATTGTCTACGGTGGCGACATCGCTGCGCACCCCTACTGGGGACCGTTCTTTACCCTTAAAGGCACCACGCTAACCTGGGTGTTGGTGATTTACGGCTTTGTCGCCTCGGTACTGCCGGTGTGGCTACTGCTGGCACCGCGTGACTACCTGTCCACGTTCCTGAAGATCGGCGTGATCGTCGGGCTGGCGATTGGCATCCTGTTTGCGATGCCTGAACTGAGAATGCCTGCGGTTTCACGCTTTATCGACGGCAGCGGGCCGGTGTTCTCCGGCAGCCTATTCCCGTTCCTGTTCATCACCATCGCCTGCGGTGCTATCTCCGGTTTTCACGCGTTGGTATCCAGCGGCACTACGCCCAAGCTGGTCGAACGTGAAACACATATCCGTTTTATCGGTTATGGTGCCATGCTGATGGAGTCTTTCGTCGCCATCATGGCGCTGATTTGCGCCTCCGTGATCGACCCCGGTGTCTACTTCGCCATGAACGCGCCAGCCGCGCTGATTGGCACCACAGTGGAAAATGCGGCGCAGGTGATCAGCGGGTGGGGTTTCGTCATCACGCCGAATGATCTGAGTAACATAGCCAAAGACGTGGGCGAAGCATCGATTCTGTCCCGCGCGGGCGGTGCACCAACCTTTGCCGTCGGCATGGCGCATATCATCACGGAAATCTTCAACAGCCGGGCGATGATGGCGTTTTGGTATCACTTTGCCATCCTGTTTGAAGCACTGTTCATCCTGACCGCCGTGGACGCCGGGACTCGTGCCTGCCGGTTCATGGTGCAAGACTTAGCCGGGTTGGTGGTGCCGAACATGGGCAAGAGCCACTCCTGGCTGGGCAATATGTCCGGGACCACCGTGGCGGTGGCTGGCTGGGGATTTTTCGTCTATCAGGGCGTGATCGACCCGCTGGGCGGCATCAATACGCTGTGGCCGCTGTTCGGCATCGGTAACCAGATGCTGGCCTCCATGGCGCTGATCCTCGGCACCGTGGTGCTGTTTAAAATGAAGAAACAGCGCTACGCCTGGGTAACGATGCTGCCTACCGCCTGGCTGTTCATCACCTCGATGACCGCAGGCTGGCAGAAGATTTTCCACGAAAAACCCAGTATCGGTTTTCTGGCACAGGCTAAACGTTTCTCTACGGGTATCGAATCCGGTACGTTGATCGCCCCGGCGAAAAACATGCAGGATATGGCGACCATTGTGTTCAGTAACCAGATTAATGCCATTCTGTGCGGTTTCTTTATGCTGGTCGCCGTCACCATGCTGGTTGCCGCGTTCTTCGCCATCCGTCGGGCGCTACACAGCGATAAACCCACCGCGCACGAAACCTCGGCGGCATGGCGTCAGGAGGCGCATAATGGCTGACAACCGCCTGCGCCCACGGTGATACCCACTGGGCGTCTCACGCCTCCTCTTTTGCGAAGGAGGAGGCGTGACGAGCATTTAACGATGCGCCGCCTGCTGTTGCTCCGCCTTCTCTTCCACCGCATCCTCCTTCGGCACCGTGCCATCCCCGCCTTTGACGTGCTTTGACCACATCGCGGTAATAATCGGCACCAGAACAGAAGTGACAATCACTGACGTCGCCACCAGGGTAGTAGCAGCGGGTGCCGCGGACTTAAACGCCGGGACCATTTCGGCAATCAGTACCGGCGTGGCTACCGCCGCCCCCGCCGAACTGGATGCAGCAATACCCGCAGTACCGTCACCACCACCCAGTACTTTGTCCGCCACTATCAGCGGAATGCCGGTAATAATGATCACCGCAACGCCCAGCAATACGCCCAGCAGCCCGGTTTGACCAATAACACTCAGATCGATGGTATTACCGAGCGCGAAGGCAAAGAACGGGATCAACGTCTGTACCGCGCGGCTGAAAAAGTCACGTAATTCCGGATCCAGGTTCCCCAGCGCAAACCCCACCAGAAACGGCAATACCGCACCAACAAACACATGCGGCTCAAACGAGGCAATACCGGCGGTGCCAAGAATCACCATGGTCATCAGCGGGCCGGACTCCAGCGACATCAGCACGAACGCGCCCGACTCCTCTTTGGTGCCGTACTGCTGCATGATAGAGGCATACAACCCGCCGTTGGTCATGTCCATCGCCGCCACTAACGCCAGCGTCGACAACCCGGCAAAAAATCCCGCTTCCACCCCGTGTTCCGGCAGGATGCGCGAAGCAACCGCCGCGACCACCCAGGCCACGGCAATTTTCGTGACGACCAACGTGCCGGATTTACGCAGCACCGTGCCGGTGGCACTTAGACGAATCGAGGCTCCCATACAGAAGAACCACACCGCCAGAATCGGCACCGTGCCGCTGATCAACCCATTAGTAAAGGAGCCGAAATACTTACCCGCCCCCGGCGCAAAGGTATGGCACAGCGCACCGAGGAACAACGGCACCAACATCATGCCGCCAGGGATCTTTTCGATAGAACGCTTGATATGCATAGGATTCATGGCCTGAAAAGAGACAAAACCATGAGCAAGACAGACGCCACCCGTCATGACCCTCATCATGACGGATACCGCCCATTCAGCCCACCCGAAGACCGGGCTGTGCCACATCCATGCACATGCATCGTCAGCGCGACGACGAAGAAAATAACGCCAGAGGGACACAGCCCATACACTTCTCAGTGCTGAAAGTAGACGTTTAAGCGGGGGATAAAAGTGATCACCTGCAAATATATAAAACAACGTTTCTATTTTTACAGATCATTATTTCATTCCAACCAAGATAAAGAGGACGGAATAGACCAAACCGCATCAACCGAGGTGAAAATAAAATATTGTTACGTTCGTCAGCCGCCGTGCGCCGACGAACGTTCAGACGCTCACTGTCCGTAGTATGCGTTCTTACCGTGCTTGCGCAGATAGTGTTTATCCAGCAACGCTGTCTGCATCGGCTCCAACGCTGGGGTTAACTGGCGCGAGAAAATGCCCATGTAAGCGATCTCTTCCAGCACCACCGCGTTATGCACCGCGTTATGCGCATCGGCTCCCCAGGCAAACGGGCCATGTGCATTGACCAACACAGCGGGGATATCCTGCGGCGACAGGCCGCGCTCATGGAAGGTATCTACAATGACCTGCCCGGTTTCCCACTCGTAGCGACCGTTGATTTCTGCTTCGGTCATCAACCGGGTACAGGGGATCGAGCCATAAAAATAATCGGCGTGAGTCGTGCCCCACGGTGGCAAATCTTTCCCGGCCTGCGCCCAGATAGTGGCATGGCGGGAATGGGTATGGACAATCCCCCCCAGCGATGCAAAAGCCAGATACAACACGCGATGGGTATCGGTATCAGACGACGGTTTGCGCTGCCCCTCCACCACCCGGCCGGTTTCCAACTCTACCACCACCATATCCTGCGCAGTCATGACGTCGTACTCTACGCCCGAGGGTTTGATCACCATCAGACCACGCTCGCGGTCCACCGCGCTGACATTCCCCCAGGTGAAGGTCACCAACTGATGCCGGGGCAAAGCCAGATTGGCTTCAAGCACCTGAATTTTCAGTTCTTCCAACATCATCCGCCCTCCTGTGTTATTTGCCTTATTCTCACGTCCGGCTACCGGCGCAGGTATGGGCTGAATGGCTGAAAAGCAGGCTGCGTTCTGCTGGGACCACAGGAAAGGGATCGGGCCGACACGGGCTTTTGACAAAAGACGGGCAAACACCGTCAGTGCACTGTGAATTAAGAGTTTTTCACCTGTTCCGCCCTCAACCGGTAATTATACTGGCAGCCAGGTAACACACAGCAGGTAACGGTGATGTCATAAGCTGACATCAGGTTACGACAAGATTTTCCATGCCTGCGATTACACAGGTCATGGTACGAACAACGGGAGAATAACCATGCAAATCAATAAAAAATTTACAGCAGCCGTACTGGCTATGGTGATAGTCAGCACACTGGCGGGTTGTGCCGGTATGAATAAACGTCAGCGTAATACCGCTATCGGTGCTGGCATCGGTGCACTCGGCGGCGCAGTACTGACCAACGGCAGCACGCTCGGCACCGTTGGCGGCGCGGCGGTAGGCGGCATCATCGGTCACCAGACCACCAAGTAATTCCCCCCTGAAAACAGAACAGGCTCCCAAGGGAGCCTGTTCTGTTTCACTCTTCAGTCAGCCTATCGCGGCGCAGCATGACTTAGCCTCCGGCCAGCTTGACCTTCATCCCTTTGGCTTCCAGCAGCAGTTTGAGTTGATCGCGCTTGTCGCCCTGGATTTCGATCACGCCGTCCTTCAGCGCGCCGCCGCAGCCACACTTCTTTTTCAATTCTGCCGCCAGCGTTTCCAACGCCGCATCATCCAGGTCGATACCGGTAATCAGGCACACGCCTTTACCCTTGCGCCCGCTGGTCTGACGCTGAATCCGGACAATACCGTCACCTTTAGGGCGAGCTGCTTTTACAGCGGGTTCATCAATACGCCCGGTTTCGGTGGAATACACCAGACGGCTGTTGTCGTCACGCATCATTGACCTCCCAGCGAAGCCAGAATAGTTTTCAGCGTCTGAGCGGGTTCAGCAGACTGCGTAATCGGGCGACCAATCACCATGTAGTCCACCCCGGCCTGCTGTGCCTGCTGCGGTGTCATGATACGGCGTTGATCACCCGCATCGCTGCCCGCAGGGCGAATTCCGGGCGTCACCAGTCGGAAATCGGCACCGCAGACTTGCTTCAACCGCACGGCTTCATGGGCGGAACAGACCACACCATCCAGACCGCATTGCTGCGTCAGCCGCGCTAGCTTCTCCGCCTGCTCGGCAGGAGACAGGGTGATGCCCAACCCCTGGAGATCCGCGTCATCCATGCTGGTCAGCACCGTCACCGCAATCAGCAACGGCGCGTCGTTGCCGAACGGCGTCAGCGCTTCACGCGCCGCCGTCATCATACGTGCGCCGCCGCTGGCGTGCACATTGACCATCCATACCCCCAGCTCCGCCGCAGCGGCCACGGCTCTGGCCGTGGTATTGGGAATATCGTGGAATTTAAGATCAAGAAACACCTCAAAACCGCGTTGTTGCAAATCTTTGACCAGTTGCGGCCCAAATAAAGTGAACATCTCTTTGCCGACTTTCAACCGACAGTCTTTCGGATCGATGCGATCAACAAAGTCATAGGCCGCACGCTGATCGGCATAATCCAGCGCAACAATTATCGGAGAGCCTGTAACCGTGGTATTCGAAGAGGTGTTTGAGCCGTTCACTGGTGTGATCCCGTCGTTAAGCATGAGTGAGTTAAATCATTTCCGCCGCGCATTCTACCCGCCCCTGCGGGTAAATGCCAAACCACACAATAGCTCAACCGCTGCGCCAGATAGCAGGCTCGATTAGTATGTTGTAACTAATAAGCCAAATAGCAAACCACAACGCACAACGGGGAAGTTATTCCCCATCTAACCCACGGATAGGTTTCACGCTGGCCCAGGTCCGACAGGAAGGACAATGCCAATAGAGCGACTGCGAAGTGAAGCCGCATTTGTGACAGCGATAGCGCGGCTTGGCCTGAATCTGTTCGCCAACCATGTTGCGCAGCACCAGCAAGCTTTCCTTGGCACGACCATCTTCCGCTTCACGCTGGTGGTAATCGATCAAACGATGGAACACCCGCATGGTGGGATGACGCTGCAACTGGCGGGTGACGTAAGTCTGAGCCGATTCGGTACTTTCATACTGTTCCAGCACATCAGCCATCATCAGGTCCGCGGTGGAACCGCTTTTCTCTTCAACACAGCGGCGCAGAAACGCGGCCCAGTTTTCCGGCTGTTGCAGATGACGATAGCACTCCTGCAGCATGGGCAGCGTTTCACTGACCAGCTCCATATCCTGCTCCAACACTTGCTGCAACACGGCTACAGCCTGGGCATAATTTTGCTGCGCCATATAGATGCGCCCCAGCATGATAGACACGCGGGCGCATTGGTTATCTGCGGCGGAGGCCTTTTTCAGCATCGCCATCGCCTTGTCGAGATCATCACTGCCCATCGCCTGTAGCGATTGCTCGCAATAGAAATGGGCGATTTCGCTGCGCAACTGCGTTTTGCCCAGTTTGACCAGTTTTTCGGCGGTGTCGATGGCATTCGGCCAGTCGCTGGTGAACTGATAAATCTGCAGTAGCTGCTGCAACGCACCAACGCGAAAGTCTTCTTCATCCACCAGTTGCTTGAAGATTTCTTCGGCGCGGTCGTACAACCCTGCCACCATGTAATCACGGCCCAGTTGCTGTACCGCCAGCAGCCGCTGTTCAAAACTGAGGGAAGCGCTTTCGGTCTGCGCCTGATGGATGCGGATGGCGCGATCCACCTCGCCGCGCGAGCGAAACAGGTTGCCGAGGGTCAGGTGAGCTTCGAAGGTATTGCTGTCATCTTTGAGCATGTCGAGAAACAGCTCAACGGCCTTATCCTGCTGGTTAGACAGCAGAAAGTTCACCCCAGTGACGTATTCACGTGACAGGCGGTTGGTTTCGTCCTGTCTGTCCTGCTGTGCACTCCTGCGCCCCATATACCAGCCATAGGCGGCGGCAACCGGCAGCAACAGAAACAGCAGTTCTAGCATGGACGCGATCCTTAGTGGGTAGCTGACTCAGCGGAGGGGGCGCTACCAGCACTCTCCGGGGCAGACAGTTGCTGCTCAAGACGTTTGATTTTACGTTGTTCGCGTCCCAGCGCAATGCGCAGGCGCAGATAAAACAGGCCGCAGATCACCCAACCGAGTGCAAAACCGGCGGCAAACAGTGTTGCCAGCAACGTCGACAACCGGTATTCCCCCTGCGCCAGCAGATAGTTGAAGGTAATAACCTGATCGTTATGCGCTCCCAGCGTGATCGATACGATGAATACCGCCAGCACCAGAAAAAAAATCAGCATATATTTCACGTTCGCTTCCTGTGATATCGCCTTAAACGGATGAATTATGCCAAATTTCGGCAGTGAACCCTATTAACTTAACATTTCCTCATCGGGTGGGAAACGCTAACGGGAATAGCAGAGGGAAAAACTGACGGCGACGTGTAGTCAACAAGGTACAGCAGGATGCCAGACAAAGGTCGGCATCCTGCTGCTCGACGAACATGAACGGTCAGGCGTCTGGGTGTGCTGGCCGATGATAGGTTGCGCGCTTCGCCACCGCGGTGGTAAGTAATGGGCCGCACCAGTGCTGCGCCAGCCACACCGCCACCACCGCCAGCGCGGCGCTAATCAGGGTCGCGGTCGCTACATCCTGCGGCCAGTGCATCCCCAACACCAGACGACTGCCGATAACACTGTTCGCCCACAAAAGGGTTAACAAGACCGTAACATAATGGCGTCGTGGCCATAGCAATCCTACCGCCAGCAACGCCCAGATGGCGGCAAACATGGCATGGCCGGACGGGAAAGAATAGTCAGCCTGCTCCTGCCAGTGCTGGCGCTGCCACGACGGTAATTGTGACTCCTGCTGCAATTGCTGTTCCAACAGGCTGGCGCGCGCGCTGGGCGGCAGTGAGTAAAAATAGCGGTCATCCACCTGATGTGCTTGCTCCAGCCAGACCACGAACGGCCGGGCTTCCTGCGTCCAGTTTTTCATGACCGATTTAACGCCCTGCCCCAGTACGACGCTGGCGAGCAGTATCGTTACCAGCACCAACGCCGGGCGAATTCGCATACGTAACAACCAGACAAACCAGGCCGACAGCACGACACTGGTCAGAATGCCCCAAGGGGCCGATACCGTTTCCGTCATCCAGAACAAGGGCTTAAGCCACCACCCCGACACGGTAGGCTGCCACTGCCATCCCGTCGTCCAGACCAACACGGGCAACATCATCAATGATATTGTGCCAATCAGAATGCGTCTGACCAGGTCGTGCATTATTTCTCCCTATAATTCAGCAGGATATTAGAACAAAATTTTCACAATTTTATCAAAAAAGGGGACAGCCGTTGTCAGTATGGCGTAAAATACTTGTCAGTTATGTCAACGACACCACGATTATCCCGAGTCATTCAGCTACCGGTTAGCGAACAACTGACTCCCCTTTCTGGGGGTATAGCCCGGTGACGTCGATACGTAATTCTCTTCCGGTGAGGAGTGGGAATTCATCATTTATGCGTTGGAGATTAACATGCAGCTAAAACGGGTGGCGGAAGCCAAACTACCCACCCCGTGGGGCGATTTCCTGATGGTTGGATTCGAGGAAACAGCGACCGGGCGTGATCACCTGGCGTTGGTTTATGGCGATATTTCCAACCCTGAACCAGTACTGGCCAGAGTACACTCTGAATGTTTGACCGGTGATGCACTGTTTAGCCTGCGTTGTGATTGCGGTTTTCAGTTAGAAGCCGCGCTGAATCACATTGCCGAAGAAGGGCGCGGTGTACTGCTGTATCACCGTCAGGAAGGGCGCAACATCGGGCTGTTGAATAAGATCCGGGCTTATGCCTTACAGGATCAGGGTGCCGACACGGTGGAAGCCAACCACCAACTGGGTTTTGCCGCGGATGAGCGTGACTTCACGCTGTGCGCCGACATGTTCAAGCTGTTGAATGTGGAAGCTGTACGCCTGCTCACCAACAACCCGAAAAAGGTGACGATTCTGAGCGAAGCGGGCATCAACATCGTAGAACGTGTGCCGCTGATTGTCGGCCGTAACCCGAAAAACGAACACTATCTGGCGACCAAAGCAGCCAAAATGGGTCACCTGCTGGACACCAAATAGCCCTCATCATCAAATAAGTATTATCATCCAATACGTTCATCACGCCAGGCGGTCAACCGCCTGGCGTGTCATCATCAATGCTTGATAATGTAAATATCCTTACTGTAGTAATCCCCTTTCAAGTCGGGCTTAAACCCACCGACATACGGCTTCACCATCTGGCTGCGCACGTAGTAGTAAATCGGGATCAACGGCATTTGCTGTTGCAGGATAGTCTCCGCCTGATGATAGAGCGTATTACGTTCGTCCAGTGACGACGCCTTCACCGCCTTATCCAGCACCTCGTCATAGGCTTTATCATTGAATTTGCCGGTGTTGTTGCTGTCGTTGGCGCGCAGGGTATCAAAATAGGTCGACGGTTCGTTATAGTCGGCCCCCCAGGAGCCTCTCACCACCTCAAAGTTACCGATACGCGAGGTATCCAGCAGCGTTTTCCACTCCTGATTCATCAACGTGGCTTGCGCGCCGAGATTCTGCTTCCACATTGACGCGGCGGCGATGGCGATTTTCTGGTGTGATTCGGAGGTGTTGTACAGCAACTGGAATTTCAGCGGATGGCTTTGGTCGTAGCCCGCTTCCTTCAGCAGTTTTTTCGCTTCGGCGTTGCGCTGCTGCTGCGTCCAGCCGGCCCATTCCGGCTGGTTGCTGGTATAACCAGCCATGCCGCGCGGCACATAGTTATACGCCGGCACCTGGCCTTGCCCCAACACCTTGTCGGCAATCACGCTTTTGTCCAGCGCCAGATCCAGCGCACGTCGGACGCGTGGGTCATTGAACGGCGGTTTCTGGGTATTGAAGCGATAAATATAGGTGGAGAGAAACGGCGTGACTTTGACTTCGTTCGGCAGTTCTTCTTTCAGCGATTTGAACAACTGACTGGGCATGGTGTAAGTCGCATCCACTTCACCGGCTTTATAGCGGTTTACTTCAGCGGTGTTGGAGACAATCACCAGATAGGTCACCTTGTTCAGCACGGTGTGGGCATTATCCCAGTAGTTGGGGTTACGCTTAGCGGTGATACGCTCGTTGACCACCCATTCGCTGGGAATAAACGGACCGCTGCCGACAAAATTGGCGGTTTGGGTCCATTTGTCGCCGAATTTCTCAATCGCCGCTTTAGGAACAGTGACCATCACATAATGGTCTACCATCGGCAGGAAATAGGACAACGGCTGATCCAGCGTGACCTGTACGGTCTGTGTGTCCAGCGCCTTGATGCCCAACTCCTGCGGGCTTTTCTTGCCAGCGATGATGTCGGCGGCGTTCACCACATGCATACTGCCAACGTAGCTCTGGTACGGTGACAACGTTTTGGGGTCTATCAGACGCTGCCAGCTGAACACCACGTCATCGGCGGTGATTGGGCTACCGTCAGACCATTTCAGCCCCGGACGCAGATGGAAGGTCCAGACCTGGTTATCTTTGTTTTCCCAGCGATCCGCCAGCCCCGGCACTACGGTGCCATCATCACGCACCGATACCAGTTTTTCGAAAAAATCATGGATAAGGTTGCCTTCCACATCGCTTTCTACTTTATGCGGGTCCAGCGATGCTGGTTCGGAACCGTTGGCACGTACCAGTTCCTGTTTATCCGCCAGTTGCACACCGGCAGGCACCACCGCCGCCTGCACCGAAACCGCAGTAAGGCTCAATACACCGAGTATTGATGCCAGCCAACCCTTGTCTATCGTCATTCCTTGCTCCTCTATAATTTTATTTTATGGATCATGGCATTAGGCCATTATTCACTAATACTGCATCCATAGGTTTAGCACAAGGGACAAGATACAATTCCTATGACTCTTGCCACCATGCAAAAAACATCGTAATGACATCGTGTTACGACAGCGGGCATCGCTTATTTGTAAATAACAAAAGCGGTTACTTAAACATTTGCAACACACTAAATGGCAAGACATTGTTAATAGCACGATAAACTCTGTGCGAAAGTGAATATTCCCGTGATGCAACCGATAACAATAGGAAGGAGACTGTTCAGTCTTGGGCAAGGATGTAAGGAGAAAGCGATGGCCCGGCAGTGCGTTGATTTCACAGCACTCTTATCTTGCGATGCCGCGCACATCTAGCCTCACTGATTTATAGCAATATGATTTACACGATCATGTGAAAACGTTTACCGTTGTTAACACCTTTACCTAACACTGCGACTCACCGCAAAGACGTTTACTGAAGGAATGGCGAATGAAACTCTATTACAAACCGGGAAGTTGCTCACTGTTTTCTCACATTATTCTGCACGAGACCCGGACCAAGTTCACGCTGGTGAACGTCGACCTGCGCACCAAAAAAACCGAACAGGGAGATGATTACCTACAGATCAACCCGAAAGGCATGGTTCCAGCACTGGCGTTGGATGACGGCACCATTCTGACGGAAACCATTGCCATCGCCCTGTATCTGGCGGACAAAGCACCGCAATACAATTTGATCGCACCGTCCAGCACGATTCATCATTATCGCGCTATCGAGTGGCTGGCCTACATCTCTACTGAGCTGCACAAGTCCTTTACGCCTCTGTTCCGCCCCGGTACACCGGAGCTGTACAAAGATTTGCTGAAAAGCTATCTGGAGCAACGCTTCCGCTATCTGAACCAGGTGTTGAGCGAACACGATTATCTGGTGGGCAACCGCTTTGGCGTCGCCGACGCTTACCTGTTCACGATCTGTCGCTGGGCGCACGATCTGAAGTTCGACCTGATTCAGTTCCCGGCGCTGACAGCTTATCTGGATCGTGTCTCCGGGCGGCCTGCGGTGGAAAAAGCGCTGACGGCGGAAGGGCTTGAGGTCAAATACTGACGCCTTGATAGCAGGATACCAAATCGATGAATACAACGGGACGTTATGCCCCGTTGTTGAGCTAATGGCCGTTTAGATTAGAGACGAACGGCCTGGAAGTGATGTCGTGGCTGCACAATGCCATCCTGTGCCGCCACCAGTTGCAGTTCGTACTGTTCCATTTCTTTCGTCACCAGCATCACTTCATAGACCGCTGCGGTGGTATGTTCCAGCGCTTTTTCCGGCGCAACACCTTTCAGCAAATTCACCAGCAGCAAACCGCTGGTCAAATCACCCACACCAACCGGCTGGCGCGGCCCGAAATCCACCAGCGGGCGCTGGATATGCCAGGCATCGTCCGGTGTCACCAGCAGCATCTCAAAGCTGTCCTTACTGGCAGCAGCACGGCTCAAATGTTTGACCAGCACCAGTTTCGGCCCACGCTGGCAAAGTTCTCGACTGGCCTGCACCGCCTCATCCACCGTATGCACGCTGCGACCGCTCAGCAGTTCCAGCTCAGGCAGATTGGGGGCTATCATGTCGCTCGCCAGCAGTGATTGATTACAGTGAAAATCGGTCACGCCCGCCGGTACGATGCAACCTTTCTCTGGTGTCCCCATAACCGGGTCGCAGAAGTAGATGGCGCGCGGATTGGCGGCTTTTACCCGGCGAACCACTTCCAGGATGTGCCCACCCTGCTCCGGCGAGCCGATATACCCACTCAATACCGCATCGCAGTCTTTCAGGTGATCGATATTACTGATGCCTTGAGCAATCTCGGTCAGATGCTCAGCTGGCATCACACAACCGGTCCACTGACCATACTGGGTATGGTTGGAAAATTGCACGGTATTCAACGGCCAGACATTCACGCCCATCCGGCGCATGGGAAACTCCGCCGCGCTGTTACCGGCATGACCGAAAACCACGTGAGACTGAATCGACAGTATATTTTTCATGAAAGTGACTACCCTTGCCTGCTCAAATGCGATGTGCTTGTTGTTATAAAACAGATTGTTATAAAACAGGTTTTATAAAACAGATTGTTATAAAGCCGCTTGCTATAAACCCGCGTATTGCTTTTACTCCGCTGTTCGGCGCGTAACCGATACGGCACTATCCGGTGTTGTCAGCCCGTTTCCCGGCATGGTGGGGAACGTACCTAAAAACAAAGGGAGCCTTTCGCTCCCTTTGGTTGATCAATCAGTCTTTCCAGCAGACCAGGCAATAGTTCTTCTTGCCCCGACGCAGCAGAGTGTAACAGCCGAACAGACGGTCAGCACTCGTGAAGGCGTATTCCGGATCTGACTGCTTCTCGCCGTTGATAGTGATGGCATTGGAAGCGATGGTCTTGCGCGCCTGTCCACGAGAAGGCTGCAATTCGGAATCCACCAGCGCCTGTTGCAAATCAGCGCCTGTCGCCAGCTCAACCATTGGCACGCCGTCCTGTGCCAGCTGCGCGAAATCCGCTTCGGTCAGGTCGCTCAGGTTGCCATTGAACAAGCTCTGGGTGATGCGTTTAGCCGCGATCAATCCCTCTTCACCGTGCACCAGACGGGTCACTTCTTCCGCCAGCACATACTGAGCACGCGGCGCTACACCGCTGTTCTTGTCTTCCTCTTCCAACGCATTAATTGCTTCAAGGTCAAGGAAGGTGAAGAATTTCAGGAACCGGTATACGTCAGCGTCAGCGGTGTTGATCCAGAACTGGTAGAACTTGTACGGACTGGTTTTCTTCGGATCCAGCCACACCGCGCCACTTTCAGTTTTGCCGAACTTGGTGCCGTCAGACTTGGTGATCAACGGAACGGTCAGGCCGAATACTTGTTTCTGATGCAGACGGCGGGTCAGGTCGATCCCAGACGTGATGTTGCCCCACTGGTCGGAGCCGCCAATCTGCAACTCCACGCCGTGCAGCGCGTTCAGCGAGGCGAAGTCATAACCCTGCAGCAGGTTGTAGGAGAATTCGGTGAACGAAATACCTACGTCGTCCCGGTTCAGACGCTGTTTGACTGCTTCTTTGTTGATCATCTGGTTAACGGAGAAGTGCTTGCCGATATCGCGCAGAAACGTCAGCACGTTCATGGAACCGAACCAGTCATAGTTGTTAGCTGCCACGGCGCTGTTGTCACCGCAGTCGAAATCCAGGAACGGCGCGACCTGGCGGCGGATTTTTTCCACCCACTCCTGTACCGTATCTTCGGTATTCAGCTTACGCTCGGCGGCTTTGAAACTCGGATCGCCGATAAGCCCCGTTGCGCCGCCCACCAGCGCCACTGGTTTATGACCGGCCATCTGAAAGCGTTTCAGGCACAGCAGCGGCACCAGATGTCCCAAATGCAAGCTGTCGGCAGTCGGATCAAAGCCGCAATACAGTGCAATTGGCCCCTGCGCCAGTCGCTCTGCTAACGCGCCCTCGTCCGTTACCTGGGCCACCAGGCCCCGCTCTTGCAATTGTTGAATCAGATTGCTTGCCATCAAAGTCTCCATGTATAAACGACTGCACCTTTGCCGGTACACGACTTTTCGCCTCTTTAGCGAAAGAAAATTCCGGGTGACATAGAATAAAGCGCCAACACCGGGAGTGCCAGCGCTTAGCGCAACAAATTACGGTGATTTAGGGGGCCAACCGGTCAATTACCCAGCCATTACCCTCGCGCTGGTACAGAAAACGATCGTGCAGACGGTGTTCACCGCCTTGCCAGAATTCCATCGACTCGATAGTAACGCGGAATCCGCCCCAGAAACTCGGCAGCGGAATTTCACCCTGCTGGAACTTTTGCTTCATCTCGAAGAATTTGCTTTCCAACATACTGCGGGCGGAAATGCGGCTGGACTGTTTGGAAACCCAGGCACCGATCTGGCTGTCACGCGGACGGCTGTGGAAATACTTCATCACGTCCAGCATCGGCAATTTTTCCGCCTTGCCCAGCACGATGACCTGACGCTCCAGCATATGCCAGGGAAACAGCAGGCTGATGCGGGAGTTCACCGCCAGCTGCTGTGCCTTGCGGCTACCCATATTGGTATAGAACACCATGCCTTTTTCATCATAGTGTTTCAGCAGCACAATGCGTTGATAAGGCTGACCCTGCTCGTCGACTGTCGCCACACACATCGCGGTAGGATCCGCCAGTTGCGCTTCGCAGGCCTGCTTTAACCAGCGTTCGAACAGGTCGAGCGGGTTGTCGGTCAGATCGTGGCGACGTAGCCCGCCACGGGTGTACTCGCGCCGTAAATCGGCGATATCGATAGCGGCAGTGTTTTCACCGGAAGTAATTTTTTCACCAGAAATAACGTTTTCACCGGGCGCGATCGCAACGCGGTTTCGGGTGTCAGGGTTGTGCGCGTCATCGTGTTCTGTGGTCATGAGGTCCTGCCGTTGCCTAACCGGGCGAGAAATAGAGAGGACTCATTCTGCGCTCGCCTCACCAAAATCTCAACGCCCGCAACGGCATGGATACGGATTACTTCAACACACAGTCATTGACGATGATTCTGTCGCCCCGCACGATAAACGCCTGATTCCCTTTACTCCAGAAGGCATATCGGTCATCGCTATAACGCGTACCAGATGCAGTGGGCACCTGGGGAAGCGTGTGAGATACACCATCCAGCAGGAAGGTCACGCTGTCACCCTGCGAAGCGGGGGTCAGGGTAACCGTAAGTGGCATAGTGCCGCACTGGTAGTGCAAGGTCTGTGGCTTTGCGGTCGGCATCAGTTGAGCACAGCCGCTTAACAGCACAACACCCGCAATCAGCAGTGGTTTCATTCTATTTTTCTCCTGTTATTAGCGGATTTCGGCATCCCATCCCGATAAATCCAATAACGGAGCAGTCTATCAACAGACCGCTGACGGACCTCTCGGCAAAATCTGATTACACGCTCATCACCGGATAAATGGCACCCAATACGGTTTCGCGACTGGCACCGGTAACGGACGGCAAATTGCCTGGCAACCCCGACAAGGTGCGGAATGCTAGCCAGGCGAATGCCAAGGCTTCCATATCATCACCACGAATGCCGAAGTTGTCGGTGGTACTGACCTCAATACCCGGCAAACGTGCTGACAGTTGGCTCATCAGTAGCGGGTTGCGCGCCCCACCACCACAGACCAGCACACGCTCACAACCGCCGGTCAGCAACACTTGCCCAGCGATGGATTCCGCACTCAACGCCACCAGCGTAGCCTGCACATCTTCCGGCCGCAGACGAGGAAAAGCCGCCAGTTGTCTTTCCAGCCACGCCAGATTGAAATACTCGCGCCCGGTGCTCTTGGGTGCAGGTAGCCCGAAATAGGGGTCGGACAGCATGTGACTCAGCAACGCGTTGTCCACCTGACCGGTTAACGCCCAGGCGGCGTCTTTATCGTACGGCTGCGCCCGGTTGCGCCACACCCAGGCATCCAGCAGCATATTGCCCGGCCCGGTGTCATAACCCTTGACCGGACGCCCCGGCACCAGTACCGAAATGTTAGCGATTCCACCAATATTCAGCACAATTCGTCGCTCTACCGGATGTTGCAACAGGGCGTGATGGAACACAGGCACCAACGGTGCCCCCTGCCCGCCCAATGCCATGTCGCGGCGGCGGAAGTCGCCGACCGTGGTGATCCCCGTCACCGCAGCGATACGGTTGCAATCGCCAATTTGCAGGGTGCAGGGTGCCTCGCCGTCCGGCTCATGCCAGACCGTCTGCCCATGACAACCAATCGCGGTAATCTCACTTGCACTCAACCCAGTCTGGCGCAATAGCGCCTGTACCGCATCGGCAAACAGCGCGCCGAGCCGGGTATCCAGTCGCCCTAATTCGGAGAGTGTCACGGCCTGGCCCTGGTTCATGCTCAATATCGTCTGGCGAATCGTCGGCGGAATCGGGTGGCAATAACTGGCTTGCTGTGCAACGGTGTGCTCATCAATGGCGGCCAGCACCACATCGACACCATCCAGACTGGTGCCGGACATCACACCAATATATCTTCCAGACCTCATCGGATTACCTTTGTTTTGTAAAGTGACCGTCTGTCACGAAATGGCCTCACATGACCAGACGATGCAGGCGCGTTATCGCGATATTGGCTTTAGATTTTGTCTTTTTTGTCAGCCTGATGCCAGCGTAGGTAAAAAAATTGCCATCTGACACAGCTTTTAAGAAAAAGCGTGATTCACAGGGAACTTTATTACGCGTTTATTATCAATTTAAGCGCGCTATTCTATGATTAACATCAATTGAAACAGTAGAATGGTGTGCTCGGCCACACCATGATGTGACAATAGACAATTCGTCGGCTTAGGCTGCGCCCCCGACACAGACACAGCTATAACAGGAGTCTTTCTATGATGAAACGTTTTCTCGTGATCACTTTAGCCGGTATCACTCTGGCTGGTTGTGCCAATACCAGCACCTTGTCAGGAGACGTTTACAGCGCATCCGAAGCCAAGCAGGTTCAGACCGTAACCTACGGCACCGTTGTCTCCACCCGTCCGGTACAGATTCAGGCCGGTGAAGACAGTAACATCATTGGCACCCTCGGCGGTGCAGTGCTGGGCGGGCTGGTCGGTAATACCGTCGGTCGAGGTACTGGCCGAAACCTGGCGACAGCGGCAGGCGCGGTTGCAGGTGGTGTTGCGGGTAATAGCATTGAAGGTGCGGTTAACCGCGTTCAGGGTGTAGAACTGGAGATCCGTAAAGACGACGGCAGCACTATCATGGTGATTCAGAAACAGGGCGATACCAAATTCCACGCGGGACAACGTGTGGCAATGGCCAGCAACGGCCGCGCCATCACCGTCTCTCCGCGTTAAGATTCAATCATCAATCACCACCCACCGGGTGGTGATTGTCTAATGTCATCAATTCGGCTCGATGTATCCAGGTACGCACTATTCACGCCACATACTCGTCATACGTCGAATTGCAGGTGCGACGGTTTATTACTTACCCCATCCCTGGGATTCCCCTTTAGAGCCGCGACAAACCACGTTTGAAGGCTGATATTACACCTTACCCTGAAGGGCCAACGCTTTGCGTTGTGCAAAACACAAGCGTTTTATTCTGCAATGCGAATTATTTAAAGTAGATGTTGCCTGGAATTCGAATTCGCCCGCCAACACATTTACTTTTTATACCCTAAATAATTCGAGTTGCAGGAAGGCGGCAACCGAGTGAATCCCCAGGCGCTTACATAAGTAAGTGACTAGGGTGAGTAAGGGCAGCCAACGCACCTGCAACTTGACGTATGACGGGTATATATTAATTAAGACTGACTCTCATGTAATGCCAAAATGTTTTTTTCCAACCGGGAGATAATAGTGGCCAACTCATCCACTTCCGCCGGAGTAATACCGTCTAATATTTCGCTGCGTGTCTGATCAATAACGTCATTAACGGCCTGAATGATAGGATCCGCCATATCGGTTAGCAGAATGCGCTTAGCGCGTCGGTCGTGAGCACAAATGTGCCGGGTAATTAACCCCTTGTCTTCAAGCTGATCTAACGTACGCACCAGCGAAGGCTGTTCTATTCCTATCGCTTTGGCTAGCTGAATTTGGGACTGCCCTGGAGGCAGTTGGTGAATATTATGCAGCGTGACCCAGTGCGTCTGCGTGAGCTCCAGGGGCTTTAACCGGTGATCAATTAAAGCGCGCCATACACGAACCAACCGGGCTAAATCAGAACCTAACGGCAATTCCATCACTTCTCCTTATAGTTAGCATACTAAGCAACTTCCCTGGATTGCAATCAACTCTGATTTAAAACGAAAGTCTATACCCGTCATACTTCAAGTTGCAGAAGTGTTGGCTGCGCTACTCGGCCCACTTTATGGGGCTCGCCCTAAAGGGCTAACGCATTGCGTTGTTCAACACGTGAACGAGCCGTCCTGCAACTCGAATTATTTAGGGTAAATAAAAAATGTCTTATTGTTATCAATCTATTCTAGCAAATAATAATTAATTAAAAATGATCTTGAACTTAATTTATATCATTAAATATCACCATACCGGTTAAAACAAGGCGGGTTGTTCCGGTTCCGAGGGCGCTGAATTCTTTTCGCTTCGCTGCGAACGTTTCATCCTTTGTCGGCACAAACGCAGCACATCCTGTTTTTGCGCATCACTCATCGTTCCCCAATTAAAACGTTCATTGCGGCTTCGAAAACAACCGCGACAAAAGCCCCGGTCATCTGCCTGGCAGATACCCCGGCAAGGGTTGGGAACAGGAAAAAGTTCGAGCTGCTCAGCCACAGGACCTCCTCATCTGAGGTCTTTATTGAAACCTTGATTGCCGTCACTGGCAAGCTTTCCGTAACGTTAGCACGCAATTAACTGCCACTTTGCTACTTATCACGTCTTTTCTTCAGCAAACGCACCTGAAACGCCGCGCCCGACCACAGGTTTGGACTCCCCCCAGCAAGGACGTTATACTCAGGCCCTATTGTTTCAGGCGGTAACGGAACATAACCGATATCGTCCGACGGTTAACCCACGGATCAAAATAGGGGTCATTATGCGTTTACTTCATACCATGCTACGCGTTGGCGACCTGCAACGCGCCATCGATTTCTACACCAAGGTACTGGGTATGCGCCTGCTGCGTACCAGCGATAATCCGGAATACAAATATTCTCTGGCATTTGTCGGCTATACCGAGGAAAGCGAAGGCGCAGTGATTGAACTGACCTACAACTGGGGTGTGGAAAGCTATGAATTGGGCACCGCTTTTGGTCATATCGCCCTGGGCGTGGATGATGTAGCAGGCGCTTGCGAGCGTATCCGTCAGGCCGGTGGCAAGGTTACCCGCGAAGCAGGCCCAGTCAAAGGTGGCACCACTGTCATCGCCTTCGTTGAAGACCCCGACGGTTACAAAATAGAGCTGATCGAACATTCACAGGCCGGTCAGGGACTGGGTAACTGATTATCCCGCCGTTGCTGTTTAGGTGCCGACGAGTGCCTGCCTTTCGGGGGAGCGGTTATACACCGTCATGGACGGCGGCTGCATCCCCCGCCGGAATTTGCCATAATGCGCACTTCATGTTACTGAAGAAATAAGAAACGAATGGCTGAGAAAAATAACCTGAACGCCCTAAACGCGCGTTTTCGTGGCTTTTACCCTGTGGTGATTGATGTGGAAACCGCCGGGTTCAACGCGAAAACCGATGCGCTGCTGGAAATTGCAGCGGTAACGCTGAAAATGGATGAAAGCGGTTGGTTACAGCCGGACGAAACCTTGCATTTTCACATCGAACCGTTTGAAGGTGCCATCCTGCGGCCCGAAGCGCTGGCTTTCAACGGCATCGACCCAACCAACCCCTTGCGTGGCGCAGTGAGCGAATATGAAGCACTGCATGAAATCTTCAAAGCCGTGCGTAAGGGCATCAAAGATCAGAACTGCAACCGCGGTATTATCGTGGCTCACAACGCCACCTTCGATCATAGCTTTCTGATGGCAGCAGCAGAACGCTGCGGCTTGAAGCGCAATCCATTCCACCCTTTCGCCACTTTCGATACCGCCGCGCTCAGCGGGCTGGTACTGGGGCAGACGGTGCTGGCTAAGGCCTGTATCGCCGCGGAGATCCCATTCGACGCCAGCCAGGCGCACTCGGCGCTCTACGACACCGAACGGACAGCGCAGCTGTTTTGTGAACTGGTCAATCGCTGGAAGCGTATGGGCGGCTGGCCGCTGGCATCAGGAACCGATACCGAAGCACCGCTGGTTACCGACGGTGAAGAGTAAAACGGCACGAACGCATGTGTCCGTGCAGATATCTTGCAGTATCTAAACGCGATAGCTGTGACAATTAAATAGCTGTGATGATTAAACAGTTGTGACGATTAAAATGATATCAGGCAGCACCGGGCTGCCTGATTCAGAAGGGGGAATTACTGCTGCTCCGCCTGCTGGGAACGGTACTTGTCAGCGGTTTCTTTAATCAGTTGCTGCAACTCGCCACGCTGGTACATCTCAATCACGATGTCACAACCGCCAACCAACTCACCATCCACCCACAATTGCGGGAACGTCGGCCAGTTAGCATATTTAGGTAATTCAGCGCGGATGTCCGGGTTCTGCAGAATATCCACATAGGCAAAACGCTCGCCACATGCCGACAACGCCTGTACCGCCTGGGCAGAAAAGCCGCAGCTCGGCAATTTGGGAGAACCTTTCATATACAGCAGAATGGGGTTTTCAGCGATCTGACGCTGAATCTTTTCAAGTGTTGTTGTCGTCATTCTCTTGCTTCCTCAAGGGCATAATGACCAGCCTATCAACGGCTGTTCATGTGACTCGCGGCATACCGTGCCGTGCCGCTTCTGTTGTTTTGTATTCTAACGATAGCGACGGCCACAAAAAAACGCTATCTTTTGTAGGGTTTTGTCTGACAGGTCGTGAGTCGGCACCCAGCAACGCCGAAATTGGCTGATAATTAAGCAGCAAGCTCTGTTGTTAACGTTTTCTCACTATTTTGTAGTAACAATGCCTTATTCCCCACTTTTTTATCGGGTCATTTTCGGGAATACTGTAAAGATTGAACGATTGAGGACAACATTCGGTCAGAATTATCATGCGGTTATTTATCACGCTCTTTGTATTATTTTTCAGTAATCTTTTCTTTAATCTGGCACAGGCTAGTCCGCAGAGTGCTGCGGTATTACCACGCAAAAATGGCGTGGCAACAGCGAATAAAGCCATTGAGGAATCCAAGAAAAGCAAGGTTGCCAAAAGTACCAAAAAAGGTGCGGTGCCCACGCATGACAAAAAACCAGAAAAAACCACCAAAGCTGCACCTGCCAAAACGACTTCCGCTCACGATAAAAACGTCAAACCGCACAATGATAAAAAACCGGTGGTGACAGCGGCGGCCACAGCCCACAAGCAACAAAAGCAGGAAAAAAACCTCCCGGCTAAAACGTCATCTGCCAAAATCGCGAAAAAAGCCCCCCTGCCCCCCACTAAAAGTGGTCATAAGGCACACGAAACCGCGATTGCCAAAACGGCAAGTAAAAAAGGCAAGTCTGCCGTTATCGACGAAGAAAGCGTTAACACATCGCCACACAGCAAGAATAAAAAAGGCAAACAGGATAAAGCGGTGCTCACCATCAGTGCCGCTCACCAAAAGCGTTATCAGCACGCAAAACTGACTGCGATGAATAAGCTGATGAGCCAAATCGGCAAGCCTTATCACTGGGGCGGCGCGACCCCCTATTCCGGTTTTGACTGCAGTGGACTGGTGTATTACGCGTATAAAGACGTGGTGAAAATCCCGATTCCGCGAACCGCTAATGAGATGTTCCACCTGCGTGACGCAGCGCCCATCAAAAAGAGCGAGCTGGAAAGTGGCGACCTGGTGTTCTTTCGGATAACCAACCGCGGTGCTGCTGATCATGTGGGCGTCTATCTCGGCAATGGTCGTTTCATCCAGTCACCACGTTCCGGTTCTGACATCAAAATCAGCAAACTCAGTGAAGACTACTGGCAGGATCATTATGTCGGTGCCCGCCGCGTGGTCACGCCGAAAACCATTCGTTAAGCCGCCTCAGTTGCAATAACAATTCTCAATATGACAAAAGGGGCATTACGCCCCTTTCTGTTTTTTGCTGTTTTTTGGTATTCCTTTTTCGTTGACGGCAACGATGCACCGCTAACGCCTCAGGCACAGACAGCAATTCGCTGTCAGTTCAGTATCGCACTCAGACTAAAGATGATGATCATCGCCAATGAAGCCACAGTAGCGAATAACGACATTTTCAAATTAGTATCCATAGTATTCTCCTGTATGTGACTGATGATCGACGTCATCCTGTCATGTCTGAATCAAGCCGCTGTCCCGGCAGGTCAGGAACATTATAACGCATTGGCTGATTATCACCCGGCAGACGTCAAAAAACCGGTTTCTGCGTCACAGAGATAAAACGAATTGCCTCTTCCACTTTTGCTCTAAATCGGCCAGAATTCGCTGTTTACTGTATACACTGCGTTGGTCGAAGCGTCCGCCCTCCCTTTAAGCTACACACCTCGGCATGTCTCCCCCTGAAATGTTGCCTTGTTGTCTGGCAGAAGAAGAATTCACGCAGGCAAACGATTAACAACATATTTACTGCTGTAACAGACAAGCTACTGTAACAGATGAGTTCAGGAGTCACTTTAGATGGCAACGATCAAAGATGTGGCAAAACGCGCAGGCGTTTCTACCACAACCGTATCACACGTGATCAATAAAACACGTTTCGTCGCCGAAGAGACTAAGGCTGCGGTGCGTGCGGCCATCGATGAGTTGCATTATTCACCAAGTGCGGTGGCCCGCAGCCTGAAAGTCAACCACACCAAATCCATCGGTTTACTGGCAACATCCAGTGAAGCGCCCTATTTCGCCGAAATCATCGAAGCGGTGGAAAACAGCTGCTACGCCAGAGGCTACACGCTGATCCTGTGCAACTCTCATAATAATCAGGACAAACAGCGCGCTTACCTGTCCATGCTGGCGCAAAAACGGGTCGATGGTCTGTTGGTGATGTGTGCCGAGTACCCACCAGAACTGCTGTCCATGTTGGCGGATTACCGCCATATCCCGATGGTGGTGATGGATTGGGGTGAAGCCCACAGCGATTTTACCGACACCATTATCGATAATGCCTTTGCCGGTGGCTACATGGCCGGGCGTTACCTGATTGAACGCGGCCACCGTGACATCGGTGCCATTCCCGGTTCTCAAGGGCGCAACACCGGTAGCGGGCGTTATCTGGGTTTTCTGAAAGCGCTGAAAGAAGCCGACATTCCGCTGCGGGAAGAATGGGTGGTTCAGGGCGACTTCGAGCCGGAATCCGGCTATAAAGCGATGCACCAGATTCTGGCCCAGAAACAACGCCCGACCGCGGTGTTCTGCGGTGGTGATATCATGGCGATGGGTGCCATTTGCGCCGCCGACGAACTGGGGCTGCGCGTACCGCAAGATATTTCGGTGATCGGCTATGACAATGTTCGCCACTCCCGATACTTTACCCCGGCGCTGACCACCATCCATCAACCCAAGGAGCGACTGGGGCAGGCGGCATTCTCAATGTTGCTCGACCGTATTACCAGCAAACGCGAGGAAGCCCAGACCATTGAGGTGCATCCGACGCTGATCGAACGCCGCTCCGTCGCTGACGGCCCGTTCCTCGATTACCGCCGTTAATCAGAGGATTTTTTTATCTCTGCTAGCTGTTCAATCAGGCTGCACCCCGCCCCATCTGTGGTAATGGGGCGATCCACTTACCGCGGGCCTACAACCTAATGTGCTGCTTTAGCCCAAGGCGTCTTGTCGTCGGGTTAAAGCAGTCATACACTTGTCACTGTCTTTAACGACAATAATCATCATCAGGCGATGCTTTTAGCCTCACGCATCACCTTACTTTTTCTATCCTGCCTGTTGACCGCTGCACCTTTTGTTACGGCCAGGGATAGACGCCTTTCATACCGGCTTTTCTCTTATTTTCCTCTGAGATGTTCAGAGATAGACGATGGATTGGGTCCACCGAATGCCCTCCAGGGGTACATTTGTCTACTGTTGTTCCTTGCAACGGCATTTTTCCGGCAAGGTAGGGAGAAGTTATGAGTTCATCTTATGTGGAGGAACTGGGTACACCTAACCTATCCTGGTTCCAGATTGTTAATGAAATGCTGTCGGCCGCCGACATCGTCATTAACGGTTCGCGCCCGTTTGATATTCAGGTAAAAAATCCCGATATGTACAAGCGCGTGCTGCGCGATGGCTCGTTGGGATTGGGCGAAAGTTATATGGATGGCTGGTGGGAATGTGAGCGGCTGGACATGTTTTTCCACCGCGTGCTGCGCGCCGGGTTGGAAAACCAGCTGCCCCACCGCTGGCGCGATACGCTACGGATCCTGATGGCGCGGCTGACTAACCGACAGTCCCGTCGTCGGGCCTGGATCGTGGGCAAGGAGCATTACGACCTCGGTAATGATCTTTTCACCCTGATGCTCGACCCTTATATGCAGTACTCCTGCGGTTACTGGAAACAGGCTGAAACCCTGGAGCAGGCGCAGCAGGATAAGCTGCGCTTGATCTGCGAAAAGCTGCAATTACGCCGCGGTATGACGCTGCTGGATATCGGCTGCGGCTGGGGCGGGCTGGCAGAATTCGCCGCACGCCACTACGGCGTTTCCGTCACGGGCGTGACCATCTCCCGCGAGCAACAAAAGCTGGCGCAGCAGCGCTGCCATGATCTGGACGTGAACATCCTGCTACAGGACTACCGCGACCTGAACCGGCAGTTTGACCGCATCGTGTCTGTCGGCATGTTCGAGCATGTTGGCCCGAAAAACTACGATGATTATTTCAGGGTGGTGAGAAGAAACCTCAAACCTACCGGTCTGTTCCTGTTGCATACCATCGGGGCGAATGAAACCAACCTCAAGGTAGATGCCTGGATCGACAAGTACATTTTCCCCAACGGCTGCCTACCTTCAGTGCAGCATGTCGCCCAGGCCAGCGAGCCCTATCTGGTGATGGAAGACTGGCATAATTTTGGCACCGACTATGACCGCACGCTGATGGCCTGGCATGACCGTTTCCAGCAGCAATGGTCAACGTTGTCGGCTCGTTACTCAGACCGTTTTCAGCGCATGTTCAGCTACTACCTCAACGCCTGTGCCGGTGCATTTCGCGCCCGCAACATTCAGCTTTGGCAAGTGTTGTTCAGTGTGGACGGTGTGGAAGGCGGTTTACGCGTTCCCAGATAGTTATCGCCATCCGCCGAATCGCCCTTTAAATAGCAAAAAACCGGCAGCCTGGCTGCCGGTTTTCATAGGGAAGAATCTAGTCTCAGGGACGGAATGGGTTATTCGCCCTGCTCCGCCGATGCGGCGGCCAGCTCCTGTTGCTGCTGCGCCTGACGGGCCAGGACGCGCTCTACCGTGTCGATAATGGCCTGGGTCTGCGGGTCGATTTCGATATTGATGCGGTCGCCCAGTCGCTTCTGGCCCAACGTCGTGCGCTGGAGCGTTTCCGGAATCAGATGCACGCAGAAACGGCTGCGGGTCACTTCTCCCACCGTCAGGCTGATACCATCAATACCGATAAACCCTTTATGCAGTACATATTTCATCTGCGATTCGTCGGACAGCCGGAACCAGATCTGGTGATTATTTTCCGACGTCAGAATTTTTACGATCTCCGCCGTACACATGATATGGCCGGACATGACATGCCCGCCGATTTCGTCACCGTATTTAGCGGCGCGTTCCACATTAACCTGATCGCCAACATTAACCTCGCCCAGGTTGGTCAGCCGCAGAGTCTCCTTGATCAGGTCAAAGCTGATACGATCACCATCGATGTGGGTGACAGTCAGGCAGCAGCCGTTGTGCGCGACGGAAGCCCCGGTTTCCAGCCCCGACAGCAATTCGGGGGGCAGTTGAACGACATGAGTGCGAAAATTGGGTTTTTCATCAATCGACACGACGGTCGCCGTGCCCTGAACAATGCCGGTAAACATGATGCTGATTTTGCCTCCAGGTCAGTAAAAATCGTGAACGTGATGCGACAGTGCTATGACGCGGCGAGCTTACGCTCAAGGGAGAGACAACGCTCACTAATGCTTGGCAGTGTGCACCATATCCCCAGGAAAACCAAACAGGATCGCGCCTGCTCAACCAGCCATTGGTTTACTGTTGGCAAATCGTTACAATGCTTCATCTTTTTTTATAAATAAAGGATGATTGTCTTTCTCTCCCCCATTTAGAGATCTCTCTCCATCCTGCTTTAGGAAGGTGTTTTCGTGCAGAAGTACTTATCAGAAGCCCGCCACTTACTGGCGTTGGCTATTCCAGTCATCATCGCACAAGTATCGCAAACCTCGATGGGTGTGGTGGATACCATCATGGCAGGCTCCTATAGCGCCACCGATATGGCGGCAGTCGCGGTGGGCACCTCGATCTGGCTGCCGGTTATCCTGTTCGGCCACGGTTTGCTGATGGCGCTGACGCCAGTCGTGGCCAACCTCAACGGCTCAGGACGCCGGGATCGTATCGCTCATCAGACTCAGCAGGCGTTTTTGCTGGCGGCGACTATCTCTATTCTGACAATGTTCGTGCTCTATCAGGGCAAATACGCCATTAATCTGATGCATGACGGTGCGCCGGAACTGGCCGACAAAGCGGTGAAATACCTGCACGCATTATTATGGGGTGCGCCCGGTTACCTGTTCTATCAGGTGTTTCGCAGCCAGTGCGAGGGATTATCCAAAACCCAGCCGGGGATGGTGATCGGGTTTATCGGCCTGTTGATTAACATTCCCATCAATTACATTTTTATCCACGGTAAGTTGGGTATGCCGGAGTTGGGCGGTGTCGGCTGCGGGGTGGCAACGGCCTCGGTATACTGGATAATGATGTTGATGATGGCGGCTTATTCCCGCCACGCTTATTGGTTGAAAGACATTCACCAGTTCAAAACCCAGCTGAAGCCGGATTGGGCCGTGCTCAAGCGTTTGTCCGGTATGGGGTTGCCCATCGCGCTGGCGTTGCTGTTCGAAGTGACGCTGTTTGCGATTGTCGCGCTGTTGGTATTACCGCTCGGGGTGGTGGATGTAGCGGGCCATCAGATCGCGCTCAATTTCAGCTCGCTGATGTTCGTACTGCCGTTGTCTGTCGGCGTCGCGACGACCATTCGTGTCGGCCACCGGCTGGGGGAAGGTTCGGCGGAGGCTGCACGGGTGGCGGCGCGGACCGGCATCGCGACCGGGGTGTTGCTGGCGATGTGCACGGCTATCTTTACCATCACGCTGCGTGAACCCATTGCTATGCTGTACAACAAAAACCCGGACGTGGTGGCGATGGCTTCACACCTGATGCTGTTGGCGGCGGTCTATCAGATTTCCGATGCGGTACAGACCATTGGCAGCGGTGTACTGCGTGGTTACAAGGATACCCGCGCCATTTTCTTCATCACCTTTATCGCCTACTGGATACTGGGGCTGCCCAGCGGCTATACGCTGGCGCTGACCGACATGCTGGTGCCGCGTATGGGCCCGGCCGGGTTCTGGTGGGGGTTCATTATCGGCCTGACCTCCTCCGCTACCATGATGGTGCTGCGGATTCGTTGGGTGCAACGTCAATCACCCGCTCACATTCTGGCACGAGCGGCACGCTGATGTGAGGATGATAGGCAGAGCGCCGTTTTTTTCGGCGCTCTGCTTACAAGCTCGTCACTCAGTGTGATCTGACAGGAATTTTGCGTTTTTTCCCTTGCCAGCATCCTTATAGCCCGTTA
Organism: Dickeya undicola; assembly: GCF_000784735.1. GTDB lineage: Bacteria > Pseudomonadota > Gammaproteobacteria > Enterobacterales > Enterobacteriaceae > Dickeya > Dickeya undicola. Next base: position 3,800 of record NZ_JSYG01000026.1, on the reverse strand, counting down.
ATATTCGTCTCCGCTGTCGCCCTGACAGCTTCAGTAATACGATGCGTTCATAGCTCAGTTGGTTAGAGCACCACCTTGACATGGTGGGGGTCGTTGGTTCGAGTCCAATTGAACGCACCATTCCTTTAAATAGAAACCTTCTGCCAGCACTTGTCGTGGCGTAAACTCCCTACTTTTCCTTGTATACCAATATACTTTCCTATCATCCATGTGGCGTTATCGCTTTCTGATTTGTTTTCTTTCTGACGATCATCAAACCAGCGCCAGCGAGCAGCCCGATGACGCCAGTTGTCTCAATGCACGGCTATCTCTGTGGATTACGGATGCTACATACCGGCTACGAGTGCAGTTCAGCCACGGTCATCGTAAAAATCAGTTTTTCATCGTTTGCGTTTGCGTAGCGATGCGGGACATCCGTTCTCGCCACGGCGGAGCAACCAGCAGGAATAATGAGCTCGGCGTTGTCCACCTTCATGCTCAATACCCCGGCCTCAACATGGAACAGCTCAAGTGTCCCCTGCGGATGGCCGGAAGACTCGAAAACCTCGCCAGGAAACATATCCCAGCGCCACAGTTCTATCATGTTGGGGCCACTGGTTCCTGCCAGCAGACGCGCCGTACCGCCGCGAGGGCCATTCCATAACGTTGGAATATTTTCCTGTTCGATAAGGTATGCCGCTGGTGCATCCGTCACGTTGACGATATCAGCTACAGACAACCCAAGCGCGGCCGCAATCTTGCACAAGATGGCAATGCTGGGATTGGCCGCACATTTCTCAACTTCCACCAGCATCCCTTTACTGACGCCTGCTCGTCGTGAAAGCTCATCCAATGAAAGCTTCTGCTTTTTCCGGTGTGCTTTTATCCTGCGGGAAACCGCTTCGCTCACCATCTGGATATCCGCCCCTGAGTCGGTCGATATATTGACTTTTTTGGTCATAGGTCGATAATGTGAAATAAATTGGTCATTTCAGGATTATCCAATGCTTTACGTTTTACCGTCAATCGACGCCCGCGTTGCCCGGCTGGCACCCGGTTTCAGGGCACTGAGCATCACCGCTGAAGCCGCCCCCATTATTCATCCCAACATCGCTGATGACGCGCTGGCTGCCGCCTGCCAGTCGGTTATGGCGGGAGAGGCACGCTGGGCCGATGCGCACCTAGCCGCCTGGGCCGACGTGTTCAGGCAGTTCGGCGCTAAACCGCAACGCACCCCGTGCTCAGCCGAGGCACTGCGTAAACGCGTTTTGCGCGATGGCGGCATGTCAGGTCTTGATCCCCTCGTGGATCTTTACAACGCCATTAGTCTTCAATATGCGATTCCCGTGGGTGGCGAAAACCTCGCCGCTTATATTGGCTCACCCAGACTGACGATAGCGGACGGAACCGAGCGCTTCGACACCATGAAGGACGGCCAGCTAGCTCTGGAGCATCCCGAGCCGGGCGAAGTGATCTGGCGGGATAATGAAGGGGTAACCTGTCGTCGCTGGAACTGGCGTCAAGGGATCAGAACTCGGCTGAATGCCGAAACCCGTCAAATGTGGTTTATCCTGGAAAGTTTACCCGTGATGCCGTTGCAAGCATTATATGACGCGGGTGAGCAATTGAGCGACGGCCTGCAACGCATGATGCCGGGTGCTAACATTGAAATGGCCCTCGTCAGCGCTGACGGTCAGGAAGCCGCTTCGGAGCAATGACATACCGCATCACATAGTCTATCTGTGTTAATAGACCATCTGCGTTAAATCCTGTCAGAAAAGCCATTCGGCTTTTCCGCCTTGCCGGACGACCTGCAAGCGCATTTATGAGAGCCAATCCCGCCAGGTGCTATGGGCGCAGACAGTTTGCACTGAGTACGCCGTCATAACGGATTCACGCCCGTGTTCCACTGTGGGCGTGACAATAACGGTGCGATGCAATAGAGCGCCCTCAGCAGCCTCCCCTCGCTCTGTTGTTTATCTGCTTCACATCAGGCCAAACATTCAGCACTCGATACGGATATGGCAACAAAATACTTGTCATTGCATCAGTGCAAGGCCATAATAGCGCCCGTTCAAAACGAGATGGAAAGAGCACGATTTATCATGCACTTACCGCTAATATCAACCGTTGAACGCTTCAATTTGCGACCGTAGCTCAGTTGGTTAGAGCACCACCTTGACATGGTGGGGGTCGGTGGTTCGAGTCCACTCGGTCGCACCATATTATGTTCTCCCTATCGCTGTATTTAGACATCTGCATGTCGATATCTACAATGCACGAGAAGAACCTACCTCGAAGAATAACGTCTTTATCTCCACACCGTTTCAGCCATACTAATCAGAATCCCCACATCCAGTGACGTTAAATACAGGTTTCAGTCCATCCTGAATGCAGGTGAATTCGATTTCAGATTGCGACAGAGCAGATGACGTCATTGAATACTCAGCCTTGAGCGTTCCCAATCGATTCGTTCAAACAAAATAATCGTTATCGCTGCTATCAATAGGTTAGTGATCGGAAACGCCCACCATAAGCCGACAATACCTAACGAGGTATAATGGGATAATCCCCATGCCAGTGGGATCTGAATCAGCCATTGAGAAACCAACGCCAGTATCATGGTAGTCATGGTGCGCCCTGTGGCACGAAACGCGCCATTTAACGCCATCTGTAATCCAATTAAGCCATACGTTGGTGCGATGATATGAAAGAAATTCGTCCCGTGATATATCACCTCGGGCTGGTCGGGTGCGAATAGCCCAATAATATCAGGTGCAAAAATAAACCCGCTCAGACCAATAATAGTCAGGGTGAGAAATGCGATCGTTGCGCTTAAGCGACCGATAGCATGTGCACGCGTAAATTGCTCAGCCCCCACATTTTGTCCAACCAGTGTGGCGGTCGCGATTGATATACCGATGGCAGGAACAATAACCAGCGCATTAATATTGATCACGACACCGTAGGCGGCTGTCACCGCAGTTCCCAACTGGGTGACCAGAGACATCATGCCACTCGCGCCCAGTGCGTATGCACAGAGTTCAATTGCAGCAGGCATTCCCAATCGAACAACAGATTGACTCATCTCCAGTTTGGGTGGCATCGCACGGAAATAGATCTTAAGGCCAACACGACCAAAGCGTAAAACCACTAACCCCGCGACCATGGCAATCCCTTGATTAATGAGCGTAGCAATCGCGGCCCCAGTCACACCAAAGGCAGGAATAATGCCGTAACCGAAGATCAATAGCGGATCCATGACAGCGTTGAGAATCAGCGTACCCAATGTTATCAGTAATGGAATACGCACCTCACCGGCTCCCCTCATCAAAGACTGCAGCATGGCAAAACCAAAGGTAAATACCATGCCGCTGATGATAACGCGCAAAAAACTGAGCGCGAGCGGAAAGACCTCCGGCTGCGTACCGAGCGAACGCAACATCCAGGGGGAAAGAAAATACCCGGCCACCGAAATAGGGATTGCCAAAAGCAACGACAGCATAAATACCTGAGCTGCAATATCATTTGCCTGTTGCTGCAAACGGGCACCCATACACTGCGCAACAAGCGTAGTGCCCGCTATACTCAAGCCAAGACCCAACGCAAAGGCAAGGAAAATAATAGGCTGACTTACCGATATTGCCGCTACCGCTTTATCACCCAAACGCCCAACCCAGAAAGCATCCACCATGATGTATCCTGACTGTAAAAGATTGGCGAAAATAACCGGAATACCGATTTTCACCAATGAGCGAAATATTGAGCCTTGTAGCAGGTCATTGGTTTTTTTATCAATAACGACTTTGTTGAATAAATCA
>NZ_JSYG01000025.1 GCF_000784735.1 Dickeya undicola | reverse complement strand
ACGGCACAGTGGTGATCAACCCCGACGGGACGCTGACCTATACGCCGAACGCCAATTTTAACGGCACCGACACCGTGACTTATACGGTGAGTGATGGCGCGGGTGGGGTAACAACTGGGACTCTGACCATTACTGTCACTGCCGTAAACGATGCGCCAGAGGTGCTCGGTGAGACAACGCTGACCACGTCGGCGAATACCCCGGTTTCGGTAAACGTGCTGAATAACAGCCGCGATGTGGACGGTGACCCGCTGACAGTCACCTCTGTATCGGTTAACAACGGCAGGGTGTTGGTTAGCGCCGACGGCACGATGACTTACATCCCCAACCCCGGCTTTAGTGGGACGGATGTTGTCAGTTATACCCTTAGTGACCCGCAGGGAAGTACGGCGCGTGGCTTGCTGACGGTGGTAGTGAGTGCGTTGCCGGGAACGGATGGCAATACGGCAACCGGCGGAGCCGGACAGATGAACTATGTACCGCCGCCGGAGAATGCAGGATTGCCGCCCACGTTCACGCCAGGGCGTCTGAGCGCGGAAATGGAAGCCAGAGAGTATGACCCTGTACTGCTGGACGCCGTGAATGCGATCAAAGGCTTGGGCGGTAGCGCGCTACTGCTTGGTAATCAGCCGGGCAGCCAGGCTATTGCGGGTGTGAAGTCACTTGGCACCAGCAGCGGGCTTGATTTGGCGCAAGGGAGTATTAATCAGGTTGTCCGCGATTTTGAGCCAACCTCGACATTTGAGTTTTTGAATGATGCACAGAATCAGCCTGTAACCAATCCGGCAACATTGGGTGAAGGCATACCCATCGGGCCGGAAACCGCACAGAACAATAACACGATAATACCTACGCAGGACGAACCCGCTGTCACGGTAGATCAGCAATTACAGACTATTGCGATGCGTGAGCAGCAAGCATTGAGGGATCTTATCCGTGCGTTGAGCTAATGGAATGTCACAATGCCTGATTTTATTAAACCGTCTGTTTTGGCGTCTGTTGCTGTCTGGGGAGTGGTGACGATTACCGGGTGTACGGTGACGTCGCCACCGATTGATACCGATAAACAAACCTGGGACGCGTATGACCGCATCAATACGATCGTGTCCCGTGATGAGGCGGTTTCTGGCCCGATTTCGTTGTATGAAGCGATGGCTCGCGCGCTGAAATACAACCTCGACCAGAAAATCGAACTGATGGATGAGGAATACAAAAGCAAACTCAGTGAACTGGGGAGGCTTGGCATGTTTCCGTCGGTGGTGGCGTCGGTGGGCGGTAGTCAGCGCAACAACGACTCCGGTTCCAGCAGTCGTTCATTGATCGACGGCAGCCAGTCGTTGCAGTCCTCGACCTCTTCCGAACGGCGCACCTATACCGCTCAGCTGGCGGCCAGTTGGGACATTCTGGATTTCGGCCTGTCCTATATTCAAAACAAGCAGAATGTGGACGAGCAATATATCTCTCAGGAGCGGCGACGCAAGGTTATCAGCCGTATTCTGGAGGACGTGCGCACGGCCTACTGGCGGGCAGTCAGCGCCGACCGTACCCATGAAAAACTGATCAAGCTGGAAGCGCTGGCGCAGAAAACCTTGTTCCAGTCCGAGCAACTGGCGAAGCGGCGCAACGTGTCGCCACTAAAGGTGCTGAATTATCAGCATGACCTGCTGGAGATTCAGGCCAATGTGCAGCGGATGCAGCGTGAATTGTTTTTTGCCAAAAAGCAGTTAGCGGCGCTAATTAACCTGAAACCCGAAACACCGTTCAAGCTGGTTCTGCCCGACCGAACCGCCGTCGTGCCGGAATTACCCGGCTCGGCGGAGCAGATGATATTGATTGGGCTGAAATACCGCTCCGAATTGCGTGAGTCCAGTTATCGAAAACGGATCAATGATCATGAATTAACGAAGCAATGGGTCCGTAATTTACCCTCATTTAAAACGTTATTGGGTATGAATTACGACACCAATAAATACCTCTATAACAATGAATGGACGAATTTTTCCGGTACGGTTAGCTGGAATTTGATGAATGTGTTCAGTTATCCGATGCAGCATAAAGTGGTGCAGTCTGAGGCGAAGGTGATTCAGGCACGTGAGGATGCGCTGATAATGGCTATTCTTACGCAAATCTATGTCGCCAGGGCGCGCTTTATCCGTCTTTCTCAGGAGTTAAATACGGTACGTCAGAGTCATGAAGTTCAGGACAATATATTAGAACTGACCCGTGCCGGTTTTCAGGGAAAAATCATCAGCCAGATGGATCTGGTTCAGGTTGAGATGAAAACCATTCTGGACGAGGTGCGTTACGACACCGCCTACGCCGATTTGCAGAATGCCTATGCCAATCTGTATGCCTCAATGGGTATCGATAATTTTGATTCTGATATTACTGAAAAGGATTCCGTCTCCAGTATCGCGAAAAAACTCCAGTTTTATTGGACGGAAGAAATTACCACCTTACCGCAAGTATCAAGGCGGGAAAATCCATGAAGAACTGTCGACTCGTTATTATTTTGGTGATGGCCGCCCTGTCGTTTTCCGCCCACGGTGTTGGGCCGGAAAACAGTAGACCGGAAAATAATAGACCGGGAATGAAAGGGAGTTCCCGCGCGGTATTATCGGGTAACCGGGCGTTTACTGAAGAGAATGGCGTGTATCAGGCGCACGGTGTGTTACGGGCGATCAATCGGGCCACGCTCTCTTCGGAGCTGGCGGCTCAGGTATTACAAATTCCGTTTCGTGAAGGCATGGCGTTTAACAAAGGTGACCTGCTGGTGGGGTTTAATTGTGCCCGCCCTCGCGCCGAAGCTGATGCCGCCAACGAAGAGGTGAAGGTAAAAAAGAACGCCTGGGACACCAATATCGAGCTGGATAAATTCCAGTCGGTGGGGCGGTATGATTTGCTCACCTCGCAGGCGGAATACAATCAGGCGGTCGCCAAAGCACGCGGGCTGGCGATTCAAATCAGTTATTGCGAAATCCGAGCGCCTTTTGCTGGTGTCGTGCAGGAACTGAAAGTCTCGCCGTATGAAGCGGTGTCGGTCAGCCAGCCGCTGATGACTATTGTGGACCCGAGCGCGCTGGAATTGAACGTGATTGTGCCGTCTTCGTGGCTGAATTGGTTGAAGGCCGACATTCCGCTCCAGTTTATGGTGGATGAAACGCAGTCGGCTTATCAGGGCCATGTCACTCAGGTGTTGCCGCAAATCGACGCGGTGAGCAAGACGGTAAAAATTATCGGTCAGCTCGATGCTGACGCCCTGAGCCATCAGGTGTTTGGACCGGGTATGAGTGGGTCGGTCATGTTTAAACCGTCGGATGCCCGAAAGCAGTCAGATGACCTAAAACAACAGGGGAACGCTCATGAATAATACGATCCCCGCGTCAGGTAATAACAACGCTGCGCCGTTGGGGCAACTGGCGCTACCCGCCCTGAAACTGCTGCAATTTGAGGCCGCGATCCGCAAGCTGGCGGACGAACGGCTTATGAAAGCGCATATCGCCAATGCAGTACGACAGTTGCTGCCCTATGAGCAGGCGATTGTCTGGCAGCGCAATCAGTTCTCCGGCAAATTGCGCGTGGTGCAGGTATCGGACGTAAAGGGCGTGGAACGCAAAGCGCCGCTGTTGCTGGCGCTGGAGCGGTTTCTCAATAAAAAAGGCCAGGCGCTGGAGGCGTGCCGGGTCATCAATTTGCAGCAGGCGAAGGCAGCCGAACTGAAAAACTATCCGCTGCAACATGGGCTATGGTTGCCGCTTGGCTATCGGGAGCGGCCGGAAGCGGGGGTGCTCTACCTGCGCAGTGAGCAGGATTTTAACGACGCTGAGCAGTCGCTGGCGCTGCGTCTTTCCGAAACCTATACCCATGCGTGGCTGGCGTTGCGGCGTGAACCGCGGCTGTCGCAGGGAACGCGGTTGCTGCGCCATTGCCTGTGGCTGGTTCCGGCTATTCTGGCGGTGGGTGGGTTTATTCCGGTGCCGCTCAGCGTGGTGGCACCGGTGGAAGTGATCGCCCGCGACCCCTACCGCTTGACCGCCCCCATTGATGGCGTGGTGCGCCAGATTCTGGTTGCGCCCAACAGCCAGGTAGCGTCCGGAACGTCGCTGGTGCAGTTCGAAGATCTGAAACCCTATAACGAAATGGTGCTGGCCGGGCAGGAGCTGGCGGTGGCGGAAGCGCACAGCGGTCAGGTCAACGCTTCGGCGTTTGAGGATGAAAAATTCCGTCAGGAGATGGCGGTAGCCAGTACCGAATACCTGCTGGCGAGAGGGCGCTATCAATACATGACGGACATTTACCAGCGTACCAAAGCCGTCGCGCCAAAATCGGGTATCGCTATCTATACCAATAAGCGCGACTGGGAAGGTAAAACCGTGCGGGTGGGCGAGGAGATCATGCAGGTGGCGGATCCGCAGAAGATCCAGTATCAGATTGCGCTGCCGGTCAATGACAGCATCCACCTCAAAGCCGGTGATCGGATTCGTATTTTTCTCGACAGTTCGCCGTTGAAATCCTATAACGCCACGCTGACCACCTTCAGTTATACCCCGCAAGTCACGCCGGAAGGCGTCAGCAGTTATACGCTGCTGGCCGAAGCGGATGGCGACGACGTTTATCCGCGTATCGGTGCCAGGGGAACGGCGCGCATCTACACAGAAGACGTGCCGTTGTGGTTTCAACTGTTGCGCCGTCCGATTGCATCGGCCAGACAGTTTTTGGGGATCTGAGCATGGTTGACGACAGCACGGCGCTGCCCCGTTTACGTCAGGAACTGCAACTGGAATCCAGCCCCGGCAGCGACGGCGAGATGAGCTGGCGCATTTATGACCCCTGGCAGCATCGTTTTTTTCAGTTGCCGGACAGTGATGTGATGCTGATTTCCCGGCCCGGTTGTCGCACCATCGGTCAACTGAAACCGTTGCTGGATTCACGCGGGCGGCGTTTCGATATTGAGCAGTTCGGTTCGCTGACGCTGTTTCTACGCCAGCAGCATTTGCTGATGGCGCAGGACTATGCAACATCGGCGGAGGAGAAACCCAAGGCGCTATTGCTGCGCAAACCCAGCGTCCGGCAACTGCCGTTATGGGACCCAATGCCGTTGCTGCATCTGGTGGCGGGCGATCATCTTCGCTGGCTTGTCCGGATACTGTTAACACTCTGGCTGGTCGTCACGTTGGTTGGGGGGTACATGACGGCCAGACAGTGGGACAGCTACCTCGCCACCTTTCGGGATTTCTACTCGCTACAAGGCGTGCTGGGGTTTGGCGTGGCGATCCTGTTTTTGAAATGGTTCCACGAAATGGGACATGCGTTTGTGGCCTATCGTCAGGGCTGTCGGGTGGGAAAGATGGGCATTTCTCTGTTTGTCATCTTCCCGATGTTTTACACCGATCTGACCGACGCGGCGCGGATTGTTCAACCGCGCCGCCGGATGTGGATTGCGCTGGGCGGCGTGGGGGCAGAGACGCTGATCGCCGGTTTGGCGACCGCAGGATGGGCGCTGTTGCCACCGGGTTCGCTGCGTTCCATCTGCTTTGTGCTGGCAACCACCAGCTGGGTGACGACGCTGGCTATCAACCTCAATCCATTTTCCCGTTTTGACGGTTACTACTTTTTAAACGATCTCACTGGGGTGGATAACCTGCAACCGCGCTCGCGCTCGCTGCTTAATTATTACTGGCACCGGTGGGTTCTGGGGCCGGTGCTGGACAAGCCGGAGCCGGTCGGCGGCCTGCGCCCTAAACTGATGGCGCTGTATGGCCTGATGGTGCTGGCGTACCAAATGTTTCTGATCCTGGGCATCGGTTATCTGGCTTACCTGTTTTTCATTCCGCTCATCGGGATACTGATCTTCGCTTACATCCTTTATCACTATTTGCTACAGCCGCTTTTGCTGATGGGGAGAGACATGATTCGGCATCGGGAGAAAATAACCTGGAGGCGTAAACTGGTTCTGACATTGCTGCCGTTCGTGGCGATGGCCGCTTTTTTTTACCCACTTCCTCACACCGTCACAATCCCCGTTATGGTGAATATTCAGGGCCAAACGCTGATTTACACGCCAGAGAAAGCACAACTGGAGACGGTTGCCGTCAGCAATGGCGATCGGGTGCGTCAGGGGCAGGTACTGCTGCGTTTTTCCTCGCCGGAACTCACCTTTCAGCGTGAGCAGGCAATGATGGAGCATGACCTGATGCAATTTCGGCTTAACCGCATCAGCAGCTCCGAGGCGGAAAAACTGGAAACCGTGACGCTGCGCCAGAAGTTGCAGGAAGCGGAAGAAACACTGGCCGGGCTGGATAATCAACTGGCGCAGTTGGTCTGGCGCTCGCCTGTCGAGGGGATGGTGGTGGATTTGATCGCCAATTTGCAGCCGGGGCAGTGGTTCTCGCCGGATCAGGTCATCGGCCGGATCCTGGAAGGCGACAAACAGGACATCATTGGCTATGTGGACGAAACCTTTGTTTCCCGTCTGTTGCCCGACCAAAAGGGCAAATTTATCCCGAATAATCTGTCGGCACCGTCCCTGCCGGTCAAGGTTGAACAACTGGACCCGAACAGCTCCGAATTTATTACACCGAAATCACTGAGTGTGCTGTATGGCGGGCCGATCGCCTCGTTGAAAAACGAGAAAGGGGATGCGGTGCCGGTGGTGGCGATGCACCGAATACAGTTTCTGTTTAGCGACGCCCGCCTGCCTGAACAGCAGGCGTTGCAGGGTGTGGTGGTGTTGCGCTTGGCTCCGGAGAGCCTTGCCAGTCAGTCGGGGAAACGGTTGTGGCGTTTGATTATTGCGGAACTTAACCGGTAAGCGGAATCACTGTAACGCGGGAGGGTGACATGACATTGACTCGACGTGCATTTCTGGCAGGCGCTTCCGCCTGTATGGTGGCACCCTGGCTGGGGGCCGGGGCTGCGCAAACCGCACCATCCGGTGAATTGATCTTCGGGTATGGCAAAACCGGGATCGGCAGCGCGCTGGCGGAAGACACCGTGTCGTTGCTGGCGCAATCTTATCAGCAGAACCTTTACAAGTTGGTCAATATTCCTAGTGAGAATAGCCTGCGCGCCGTCTCAACGGTAAAACACGCCAACCCGGATGGACGAATACTGCTTCAGGCACAATCACCGCAGATGAACTTGCTGCCGGTAATCTACCGCAACTTGCCCTATAACGCGCTCACAGACTTCGAACCATTGGCGATCATGGGGGAATACACCTTATTCCTGACCGTTGGCAAGCTGGTGGACCCCCAGGTCAAAACGCTGGATGACTATTTGAGCTGGGTGGAGAAAAACCCGGAATACCGCAATGTCGGCTTTACCCAGTTCGGCTCGACCGGCCACATCGCGCAGGCGATTTTGTCGCGTCAAAAAGAAGTGGCCCTTCAGCCAGTGGCGTACTTCGGTTCCTCCATGATGATCGACGACTTATTGAACGGCTACCTCTCCGCCGGGCTGGTGATTTCAGGGAATGCGTCCAGCGCGTTTCGAAGTGGTCGCCTGCGCGCGGTCGCCGTTACCAGCACGGAACGTCATCCCGGCTGGGAAAATATTCCAACCTGCAAGGAACAAGGGGTGCCGGAGATGGCGATTAATGGCTGGTATGGCTGGTTTGCACCTGCGTCAATGCCTGACCGTATTTATGCCCCGCTGGCTGAGGCGTTACAGCAGCAAATTCAGCATGAACAGTATGCCGCTGTACTGGAGCGCTATTCGCTGAAACCGACCTCCTCGCCCCTCAACAAGATTCAGGAGCGTATTCGTGATGAGCAGGCGTACTACCGCGAGCTGGTTGACAGTTATCACATCAGCCGGATCTGATGTGAGGCTGCCCTGATGGAACATCCGTCAATCGATTGGGAGACGAACCTATGGCTATGACACGGCGAACATTCCTGGCGGGTTGCTCCTCGCTCCTCTTTCCGGCCTTGTATCCGCAGTTGTCAGCGGCTGCACCACTAGAAGGTGTGGTGATATTTGGCTATGGTCAAACGGGGATTGGGAGCAAGCTGATTAGCGACAGTTCTGTATTGCTGGAGTCGCAGTATCGTGAGCGGCGTTACCGGTTGTACAACGAGCCTGGCGATAATAGCCTTAAGGCGGTGTTGTCGGCCAAACAATCGCCGCCGGATGGCAGTATATTGCTGATGGCGCAATCACCGCAGATGACCATTTTCCCTTCCATTTATAAACGATTGCCCTACAACCCATTAGCCGATTTCAAACCGTTGGCGATAGCCGGGGAATATACCCTGGTGCTGACGTTGGGACCGGCGGTTGATGCCAGAGTAAAGAGTCTGGATGACTATGTTCGATGGGTGGAACGCAATCCGGAGTACAGCAATATCGGTTTTGCACAGTTCGGTTCCCCTGGGTACATGGCGCAGTTAGTGCTCAAGCGTGAAAAAGGGATTGCACTACAGCCACAGTCCTATGCCGGTACGTCAATGATCGTGGATGATTTGCTCAAAGGGCATCTGGCGGCGGCGTTTTTAATTTCTGGTAACGCGATTGAACGCTACAAAAGTGGTCAACTGAGGGCCATTGCCGTTACCAACCGTTTACGCCATCCAGGGTTTGATGATGTGCCGACGTGCCGCGAGCAGGGTATTCCCTCCATGAATATTAATGGCTGGTACGGCTGGTTCGTTCCCGCCGCCATGCCGGACAGTGTTTATCGCCCGTTAGCCGATGCGATGCAAAGAACCATTGTGAGTTACGACTACCTGGAAATGCTGAAAAAGTACTACCTGAGATCGGTATACGATAATCCCGATAAAATCCGCCAGCGTATCCAGCAAGAGCAGGCATATTACGCCGATATGATTGAAAGCTATCGGGTCAGTAAGGTGTAGCGCGATGCGGGGGGAGAAAGCACCGCCGTTACATTGACCCCGTGCGGGGTGTGCTAGAAAGTATCGCTTTTTTTCATGTTTTGGTGCGAAATTTACTCCGTTGGCATTGCCCGGCAGACTTGCTTAAATAACCTAACCTAAGGTTATTTACTGCTGATAACCCGGTTTTTGCCGGGCGTGACGATACCAATAATGAATTTTTTTCGCGCATACTGCTGTAACGGGAGCCTGATATGAGCCGCTTCCGTGCCTGGTTTTCGATTCGGCCGAATGGTGTACGCCCGACGCCGATGGCTATTTTCCTGATCGGGATAGTACAGATTCTGGTATGGGGTGGTTCGTTCTTTCTGCTGTCGGTGCTGGGCAGGCCGATCATGGAAGAAACCGGCTGGTCCCGCCAGTGGGTCTACGGCGCGCTATCGCTGGGCATTTTTATCTCCGGTCTGTTACTGCCGCTGTGCGGCGACTACATAGCCCGTCACGGCGGGCGCAGTATGCTGGCATGGAGCGGCGTGGTGACCGCACTTGGGCTGCTGCTGATGGCCTGCTCCACGGGGCTCCCCGCGTTTATCGTCGCCTGGGTGATCCTAGGAGGGGCGATGGCGATTGGTTTGTACGACGCGCTGTACGCCACGCTGGGCGACAGCTATGGTGTGCAGGCTAAAAGCGCCATCACCACCATTACGCTGATTTCCGGTTTCTGCACCACCATCGTGTGGCCATTGCTGGCCTTTGGCGTGGCGCATTGGGGATGGCGACCGACCTGTATCGTCTGGGCCATTGTGCTGTTGGCGACGGTGTGGCCGGTGTATCGCTATACCTTGCCCGCCCCGCGGCAGGATCGAGAAGCAAAGCAATCCAGAAAAAACGTCGTGCTGACGTTCGACAGCCACACCTACCTGTTATTGTCGACGATTTTTATGCTGTCGGCGGTGATCATGACGGTCATCTCTGTGCAATTGATTGATATTCTTCAGGACGAGGGCTTGAGTCTGGCGGCTGCCATCGGCATCAGCGCGGTGATCGGCCCCAGCCAGGTTGCTGCGCGGGTGATGGATCTGGTTATTCGTCTGAGTCATCCGGTCTGGTCGTTGCTGATTTCGGTCAGCCTGGTGCTGGCGGGTGTCGCGTTCATTGGTTTGTTTCCGGCTCATGCCTTACTGGCCGTGGTGGTTTACGGCGCGGGTAACGGGCTGCGTTCCATCGTTCGTGGTACGTTGCCGTTGGCTATCCTAAAGCCGGAGGAGTTTGCGGTGGTGATGGGGAAAATCGCCCGTCCTTCACTGATCGGCCAGGCGGTGACGCCGTTGATTGGCGGCTATTTGTTTGATGCCGCCGGGGCGCGTTCCGTATTGCTGGCTGTTGTGGTCGTGGCGGGGGTTAACCTGTTGCTGACCGTGTTGCTGATTGTGCGTCTTAAACATAAACAGTAGGGAAAACAGCAGGTGTAATAAAGGTCTATCCCATTCGAGCTATTCTATTCGCATTTGCCATTTTGAACCTGGGCAGTACGCAGCATCGCTGCCCTGATGTAAAAACACCTCGTCACTGAGCGCCGTGGTTTCGATAAAAACAGCCAGCCGGGCAGTGGCCTGGAGTTTTGTCTGTACCAGATGCCGATTTCCCCTCCTGTTAGCCTGATTTCGCCAGTTATAGCGGGTAGCTTAGCTTCCGATATCCCTTCCGTCAGTGCAACGGCGGTGGTGGTCATGTCGCAGGGCGGTAATAATTTAGCCAGTGCCGCTGATTTACGTTCGGGTGAAATACGCTCCATTAGCTGTTTCCAGCTTGTTATGAGTCCACCCTTCTGACAAAAGGGGAGTTATCTCGTGAGCTCCCATTCATCAAACTGTCTATTAATGTCTTTAATCGAAGCCAGTCTGATTTTGGGGATGGTCAACGAATCAAAGAGCTCGGCATAGTATTTTCGATTTTTAGGCGTGGCGGCCGCAATATGATAGAGCATTTTCCTGTTAAGCCGGTCTTGCCCCCCTTCCAGACCACCATAGCGCTTATATTGAAATAGCGTCCGGTTTACGTAGCGCAGCAAGCTCGACAGCGTAGAGACATCCAGCAGAATCAGCCCCGTGGCGCGCGCCAAACGCTGTGGCAGGCATCTTTTATAATTTCCATCGATGACCCAGCTTTCCTTATTGATTGCCTGCTCATGCAATAACAGAAACTCATTCAGCGGGCGCTCTTGCCAGTTTGAATTGGGGATATGAAAAAGTTGGTCCAGATGGATCACCTCCAGATGACGTTTCCGCGAAATCGCATGAGCCAGCGTAGATTTGCCGCTGTTCGACGGCCCCATAATGCAAATTCTGTCTCCCAAATCTGAAAGCTTCATGCTCTTCCTCTCCATCCGGCGCTTTACATCTGATGTTATTGCACCGACAACAACGCAAAACGTGCATCACGTACATGGACCAATACAGCGTGGTGTCGAAGCGTATCACTTGGTCGATTGTGCTCGGCTTTGTTGCGCCCTGGTGTTTTATTGTCGGGTGGTGTGAATTGCGTCAAGATTTTCGCCTCTTCCGCGCCGACCGCATCACACACGCCGAGTTCCTGAACGACCGTTATTCACGCAGCCGATTTGTTCCTTCGGTTCGATTCCCTGTGATTCGATAAATCGTAATGACATTAGCGTTACGTCATCTGTATAATTAACGTCCAGAATGTAGGCCGGAGGATCAAACAGCGTTATCCGCCAGGCGATAAAGAAACGCAACGTGTTCCCGACGGACGACTCGGTGCGGAAAGTGATTTATCTGGCGATAGAGTCGGCATCAAAAAAATGGAGTATGCCGATCCAGAACTGGCGGCTGGCGATGAGCCGCTTTATTATCGAGTTTGGTGATCGCCTGAGCGCTCACCTTTAATAGGGTGGCAATTACACAGAATTACGTACACCCTCATATACCTTCATGCCATGCTGATGATTTTTTGTAGTGTTCGAACGCGATTGTCAGGCTCTGTATCGATGAATAGTGCACTATATTCTGAGCCCATTGTTCATCAGCCATTCTGTTGGCGATGTCTGGATAGCATCCCGAAGCGCTTTCCCACTGTAGTGGTTCACAAAATCAGGGCTCGAGGATAACCTTTTTCTATCACATGATCTCTTCAACGTGGAGTAATGACAAAAAAATTTTCGCACGTAGCTCTGATTTTTTATAAAAAAACATAATGAATTGTGTGTATGTTATCTTAAATAAATGTTGTTAACAGTTGTTCATTGTATCTGGAGCCTTATGATGACTTCTAAAATTATTGCTACTTTAGACCCAGTGATTAAAGAATACGTAATCGAAAAATCTGTTCCTAAATCCTATTCACTTCCTGCGTCGCTTCATAAAAAACTTTCAGACGAAGCAATTCGTCGTTCGCAAGTTGAAGGACGTAGGGTTTCTGCAAGTCAAGTCTTGCTTGAGATTCTGCATGCTAGAACTTTTTAATTACAAGAGTTGTTAAGAGTTAATATTTGTTGTTATTTGTTTCTTTGGTTGTATACTCAGACTCAATACGGTAGAAATAATACTGTTCATAAACACAGGGCTGGTGAGATGCAACAATATACTTCAGTTGAGATATGTGCGGGAGCTGGTGGGCAAGCATTAGGTCTGCACAATGCTGGTTTTTCTCATCGTGTATTGATTGAAATTGAGCCGACTGCCTGTGAAACGCTCCGCTATAATAATGCCAGTCACTCACTAGGTTGGGGCAGGATCATCGAAGGGTGTGTTCAACATTTTGCTGAAAATGAGGCACATAAGTACATGGGTATCGACTTAGTTGCTGGTGGTGTTCCCTGCCCTCCATTTTCTAAGGCAGGAAAGCAGTTGGGTAAAGACGATGAGCGTGATTTGTTTCCCGCAGCCTTAAAGATTGTTGATACGATTAGACCCAAAGCCGTGATGATTGAGAATGTCTCTGGGTTATTAGATCCTAAATTTAAGCTGTACAGGGATGAGCTCGACTGTGCATTTGAAAGGATGGGGTACAAAACCTTTTGGAAACTTCATAATGCATCTGATTATGGGGTTCCCCAATTACGCCCGCGTGTTTTACTGGTCGCTTTACGTGGCGAATATGCTGAATACTTTCAATGGCCTGATGAAAAAATTATTCCTCCTACCGTTGGGGAAGCACTTTTTGACCTTATGTCAGTTTATGGTTGGGAAGGTGCCGATGAATGGAAAAAGGGGGCCAATAAGATTGCTCCAACGCTTGTTGGTGGCTCCCACAAACATGGCGGACCTGATCTTGGTCCTAGCCGAGCAAAAAAAGCTTGGCAAGAACTAGGTGTCAATGGTCACTCCCTTGCAGATAATGCACCTGAAAAAGGCTTCATTGGGTATATAGGGAGATCAGGTGTTGTTCGATTTGGTTATGAGAATATGCCTCGGTTAACTGTAAGAATGGCCGCCAGAATTCAAGGTTTTCCGGATTGGTGGACATTTTTTGGCAAGAAAACCTCAGCATATCGTCAAGTAGGTAATGCATTTCCGCCTCCTGTTGCTGAAGCGACAGGCAAACAGATCTACAAGGCTCTTGAGATTGTAGATTCACGTCAGAGATGGGAGCGGAAAGCATTAATTAAACTTGACCACGCTCAAAGTTTGCGTATTGCGTAGTCGATAATACCATTAAGTGTATTCCCTGAATCAGCAGCCAACTTTTCAGCTTTTCGCAGAGTTTGCTCATTTAGATGGATAATAGTTGGTATTCCAAAATCTCCAGGGTATGCCCATGAACATGAACGACACATTTGTTCACATTCAAAACATGCTCTACGTTTCCCTACATTGCAGTTATGGCATAGGGGTTGCCAATTTGCTAACTCGTTTCCTCCTCCGCGTGATAAGGGAATTTTATGATCAGCTTGAAGACCTCTTAATCCAGCAGCTACTTTTTTCCCGCAAGTTGCACAGCTATAGTCATAGCTGGAGAATAGAGCTGACCGTTGTGATTCTGTGAGATATTCTCTATCTAATGGAGGCGCAATTTCATCAGATTTAAGTCTCCAAGCATGGCCTGAAAATTCGGCAATATGCTTACTTTCAACGTCACAACCCAACTGATCACGCAATTCTCTGGCTCGTCTGTCAAAGTATTTTTGCTGGGTTAACTCAAGCAAATCTGCAGAAGATATCCAAGGTTTAGGAAAACCAATTTCGTCGGAATGCCATAATTTCTTTAGAATTAGATATTTGACATCGCTCAGGCCTTTTTTGCTTGGTAGTTTTGATAAGTACTCTTCAAAAGCATTCATTTAAAATCTCCTAGATATAATCCTACGATTTCCTTAGATGGACAATGCATTCCGGTAAGTAAGGTTATATTATCAAGCGTTCAATTTTATCACCGAGCTTATTGAGATAATCAGTAAGCGCACTGTGTTGACAGTGGGTATACCGCTAAACCGAACCATTTACTATGGAGACCTTCCGACATACCGATTATGTCCTCCCTGAGAGGGCGCTATGCGTAATGTCCGATTTGTTTACTTGGAATGCCTTTCAACATCCCAATATATAAGGTTTATAACATTTTTGCTCTCGCTAATGACCTCAACGGTAATGCTCTATAGTTCAGTGGCCATCATCAGTGATTTTCGCCATTGATGGAGAGTCGGGTAAACAGTATTTTATTCACCTGTCTCAGATAGGTGATACGAGTCTATGTACACGATGACCATAAGTCGCTTTGGCGTCTTGATAATAATTATGGAGGAGACTAGCCAGCATTTTGGTGAATCTGACATCGATGAGACTCCATTTACCAGATGCCGACCAGAACAAACAATATTGACCTAAGCGAAATTTCCTAACTCCAACCCCTTCAACTCCTCAAACGTATAAACCCGAAAAACATGGCGGTGCTTCGCTTCCAGCGGGATACGCTGATGGCTGACGATGGCGTATTTCACACTATTGTGAACATCCGTTCAATAGCTCGCTTTATCTGTGGATCGGGCGCGATGTAGAAGACGTACATCCAACGTTTTTGAGTACGAGTTATCAAATGCTGGGTGATTATCGCCTGATAACGGGCTTTGGTTTTCAGATGGCGTTCAGTCTCAACGGCGATGACGGTTCCGTCTGGTAACGTTATCACTCCGGCCGGGCGATGATATACCTCATAGCGGCTGCGGAATGTTGAATCAGCGCCGCTGATCCACCCATAAGCGCCTTTCTTCTCAAGAAGGAGCCGTGCTAGCTGACGATCAAGGCGCTGCATCAGTGTCCAGCCAGTGACTTTCGAGGGCTCAAACCGTGCAGGAAAACCATCCTCATGGGGTGTGGCAACAACGGATAATCCGCCATTGGTGATCCCCCACAGTCAGCCCTCACCGTTTCCGTCATACGCTGGCCACGGAAATGATGAAAAGCCCGGACAGGAACCTGCAGATCGTGAAAAACCTGCTGGGGCACTCCAGTCTGACTACGACGTTGGAGTACGTGGAGTCGAATATCGACAGTATCCGGGCGGCGCTTGAGGGGGAATTGCGCTGTTAGCTGACTAATGATAAGGATGAATTAACTTTGTTCTTTACACTGGCTTGACAGAAAAAGGAAAAGTTGTAAGTATTTCGCGGGCAATAGGAAACCGGTGCATACTTCGAATATGCACCGGTTTATGAGTCTCAACTTCTTCACTGTGTGTACTTGTCAACGGACACAGATCCAAGGTAGGGCCCATTTAGCTGCCCGTTATGAGCGGATACTCGTAACGAACAGGCTCTTAAGAATGGTGCCCGGACTCGGAATCGAACCAAGGACACGGGGATTTTCAATCCCCTGCTCTACCGACTGAGCTATCCGGGCAACGGGGCGCATTAAACCGTATATCGCGGGGAGCGTCAACGAGTTTCTGTCATAAACGCTGCGGTTGGTCTATTTTCAGTCAGTTACCTCCATTTGCAGCCGGTTTGCGGCGTGTCGAAAGGTGCCTGCGATGACGCGACAAGCCAGACGGCGCGCGGTGTTGCGCCGATAAATACTGTCACATTCGTTTTCTTGAATTCGGCGAAAAATAATGCCACTATTGCGCGGTTTTTAACTTACCTTTCACCTGCGGTTATTAGAGGGTTGCGGATATGTCGGATTCAATGCTCATGGTACAGACGCCGTGCGCCGGATCTCTGCTGCTGTCGCCGCATCCTGAACGCTCTGCGTTAATCCCGTCCCTGTTTTCCCGATTATCCCTTGCCACCATGCGGTGAGGCGTGCTGACGCTCCCTGTTAGGCATGATTAAAAATAGAGCCTGTCTCTGATTTTACTGATGTCTATCGGACGGTGCTGGTCCCAGATGATGTGATGTTTTCCTGCGCTATCGGCGCGGGTCATACGTTTGTCGTGGTTGGCTGGCACTCTGTTCATCGTTTTGGGCAGTAGTTAATCGGGTGCATTACGCTTAAAGCGTGGTGATACCCCTGCGAGGTGTCTTTCAGACACGTGCACTCATTCTTAACCGTTTGGGTTTGGTTACATGAAACAGTTAAAAATTGCGGCTAATGCGGCGGTTGCCTCCCGTCTAATCACCCTGCGTCCGGTTGTGGCGCTCAGTCAAACCGACTTTACCGACATCGCGGCCGTGGTGGTATCGGTTGAGGAGGCGCGCAGCGGCATCCTGTCGGTGATGCATCACTCCGGTTTTGGTATTCCGGCATTCGTTGTGCGGGAATCGTGGCATACCAGTCAGGATGTGCTGCCGCCGGGCAGCGAGTGGCTCAGCCTGGATAAAGGCGGTGATCACGCGCTCCAGTTGGAAAAAGCGGCGGCGGAGTATCAGGCGCGGTTGTTGCCGCCGTTCTTTGACACGCTGTCCAAGTATGTCGGGATGCGTAACACCACCTTTGCTTGCCCTGGGCATCAGGGCGGGGCTTTTTTCCGTAAGCATCCGGCTGGGCGTCAGTTTTTCGAGTTTTATGGCGAAAATATGTTCCGGTCTGATATCTGCAACGCGGATGTGAAACTGGGTGATTTGTTGATCCATGAAGGGGCGGCCAAAAAAGCGCAGAAATTTGCCGCCACTGTATTTAACGCCGACAAAACCTACTTTGTGCTGAATGGCACCTCGGCGGCCAACAAAGTGGTGACTAACGCGTTGCTGACGCGCGGCGACCTGGTGCTGTTTGACCGCAATAACCACAAATCCAATCATCATGGCGCGTTGATTCAGGCCGGTGCGACGCCGGTTTATCTGGAAACGGCCCGCAACCCGTTCGGCTTTATCGGCGGGGTGGATGCGCACTGTTTTAACGATGGTTACCTGCGTGAGCTGGTGCGTGAAGTCGCGCCTGAGCGTGCCGATGAAGCCCGTCCGTTCCGCCTGGCGGTGATTCAGCTTGGCACCTACGACGGTACTATCTATAACGCCCGGCAGGTGGTGGACAGCATCGGTCATCTGTGTGACTACATCCTGTTCGACTCCGCCTGGGTGGGATACGAGCAGTTTATCCCGATGATGGAACAGTGCTCGCCGCTGTTGCTGGACCTGAACGAGAACGACCCAGGGATTTTTGTTACCCAGTCTGTGCATAAGCAGCAAGCCGGTTTCTCGCAGACGTCGCAAATACATAAGAAAGACAACCACATTCGCGGGCAAAAGCGTTTCTGCCCGCACAAGCGCCTTAACAATGCGTTTATGTTGCACGCGTCCACCAGCCCGTTTTATCCGTTATTCGCCGCGCTGGACGTCAACGCCAAAATGCACGAAGGGCCGAGCGGCCGCCGGTTGTGGATGGAGTGTGTCAGGCTGGGGATCGAAGCGCGCAAGCAATTGCTGACACGTTGTTCCCTGATCAAACCGTTCGTGCCGCCGACGGTTGCTGGCACCCCCTGGCAGGACCATGACACCGATGTAATGGCGCAGGACGTGCGCTTCTTCAACTTTGAACCGAGCGACAATTGGCACGCTTTCGAAGGCTATGCGCAGCAACAGTATTTTGTCGACCCGTGCAAACTGCTGCTGACTACGCCGGGGATTGACGCGGTGACCGGCGCTTATACCGAATTTGGTATTCCGGCAACCATCCTCGCCAATTACCTGCGCGAACACGGCATCATTCCGGAAAAATGCGATCTTAACTCGATTCTGTTCCTGCTGACCCCAGCGGAAGACAGCGTGAAGATGGAGCGCCTGGTGGCGGCGTTGGTGCAGTTCGAGCAACTGATCGCGCAGGATGCACCGTTAAGCGAAGTCTTGCCCAACCTGTATCAGAAATATGAGCAGCGCTACGCCGGTTATACCTTGCGTCGTCTGTGTCAGGAAATGCATGACTTTTACGTCAGCCATGACGTGAAGCGGCTGCAAAAAGAGATGTTCCGCAAGGCATCGTTCCCGCAGGCGGTGGTGCTACCACAAGATGCTCACACGGCGTATATCCGTGGTGATGTTGATCTGGTGCCGTTGGCCGAAGCGGAAGGGCGCATCGCAGCGGAAGGCGCGTTGCCTTATCCACCGGGCGTGCTGTGTGTGGTGCCGGGAGAAGTCTGGGGCGGGGCAGTGCTGCATTATTTCCAGGCGCTAGAAGCAGGCATCAACCTGATGCCGGGTTTTGCACCGGAATTGCAGGGCGTTTACAGCGTCGCGCAGGAAGATGGCAGCAAACGTCTGTGTGCGAATGTGATTGCTCGCTAACTGACTAGCGCTGTCTCCACCAAAGAAAAAACCGGGGGAAATAAACCCCCGGTTTTTTTATCGCTATGGGTCATCAGGCCGCGGCGTTCTCGTGTTCTGCTTTTAGCCGATTGGCTTCTGCTTTCTGTTTGCGCAGCCCATACCAGCCGACAATCAGCAGAACAGCCAGTACCGGAATGGTGGCGATAGTCCAGGTGCCGTTCGGATAATCCAGCGCCATCAGCACCAGCACACTGAGCAGAAACGCCAGCGTCAGCCAGGAAGAGAAGGGTGCCAGTGGCATACGGAAGGCGACCGGGCGGGCTTTACCCTGATTAATCGCCTGGCGCAGTTTCATCTGGCAGATGATGATGAATGCCCAGGAGGTGATAATGCCGAGCGAAGCCACATTCAGAACGATTTCAAACACCTGCGATGGCACGATGTAGTTCAGGAACACCCCGATAATGTGGATACCAACGGTGACCAGAATCCCGGCGTAAGGTACGGATTGGGCGTTCATGTTGCCGAGGAATTTCGGTGCAGAACCGCCCTGCGACAGTGAACGCAGGATACGGCCGGTGGAATACAGCCCGGAGTTGAGGCTGGAGAGCGCCGCTGACAGCACCACGATATTCATAATCGTGCCGATATAAGGCACGCCCAGCTTGCTGAAAAAGGTGACGAACGGGCTTTGCCCCGCCTGATAGGCATTCCACGGCAGCAGGCACACCAGCAGAATTACCGACCCGACATAGAACAGACCGATACGCCAGATAACGCTGTTGACCGCTTTGGGCAGCGTTTTTTCCGGATCTTTACATTCACCAGCGGCAGTGCCGATAAGCTCCACCCCGGCGAAGGCGAAAATCACGCCCTGAACGAGCACCAGTGCAGGTAACAGACCGTGTGGGAACAGGCCGCCGTTATCGGTAATCAGGTGCAGCCCCGGTATGTTGCCGTCCAGCGTTTTGCCGGTGCTAAGGAAAATGGTGCCGACAATCAGGAACAGGGAAATCGCGGCGACCTTGATCAGTGCGAACCAGAATTCCATCTCGGCGAACCATTTCACGCCAATCATGTTCATGGTGGTGACGATCGCCAGCGCGCCGAGCGCGAACATCCATTGCGGTACGTCGGCAAACGTGCCCCAGTAGTGCATGTAGAGCGCGACCGCCGTGATATCAACGATGCCGGTCATCGCCCAGTTGAGGAAGTACATCCAGCCGGCGACATAAGACGCTTTTTCGCCCAGAAACTCGCGGGCGTAGGAAACAAAGCTGCCGCTGGAAGGGCGGTGTACGATCAGTTCGCCCAACGCCCGCAGAATGAAGAACGAGAAGATGCCGCATACCAGATAAACCAGTGCCAGCGCCGGGCCTGCCATCTGCAACCGCGCACCTGCGCCCAGAAATAAACCGGTGCCAATCGACCCGCCGATGGCGATCATCTGTACCTGGCGGTTACCCATGCTTTTGTGGTAACCCGCTTCATGTGAATCGAGCCAGCGTCGTTTGGCGTGGTGTTCGGTTTCATTTTTGTGTTGATTCATTGCCTGTTTGATTCCCTTGTCTGTCATTCAGGAGAATGAAATTGGCTGTTGTGTCACAGCCTGGCTCATTGAGTGGATAGTGTTTTTCAGGCCGCGCCGGAACCGGGCCAAAAAACGTCAGCGATGCTACCGTGTCCTGACCTGAGAGGCAAAAATTCTCTGCGCTAATCCAGTGGGTTTGTTTTGTTTGTGTGCTTTGTTTGCTGTTTATATCAACCGATTAATCTGTCAGCTGATTTATTTTAAGTCTTTAAGGCTATTAAATGCTGTCGGGATAGTGTTTGCTTATGACTGTAACCAATCGTTTGCATCGATTATTTGTTAATCATTGCTGATGTAATTACCGCGGCGAGGGAAGACGGGTTAACAGAGAAATACGGGTTGGGGGCTGACGAGCGGTGCCCTGTACGGAACAGGAGCACCGCTTTGGGAGGCTAAGGCGATGCCGTCAGCGGCTGTAACCACGGTAGTTTTTCTGCGCGGAGTTAACCTTATACAGATAATGCCGCGATTCCGCAGACGGATGGCGCGTCGTCAGGGTCTGGTAGACCTCGCCGGGCGACATATTGTTGATGATGCCGAACGCGGTGTCTTTATCACTGGAGAACACCCGCAGTACGCTGCCTGCGCCGCCGTTATAAGCCGTGATGATGGCGTAGCGCTGTGAGGTTGGGTCCTGAATGCCGGACAGGTAGACATTTTTCAGCATCGACAGATAAGCCGTGCCGGTATCGATGTTGTTCTCCGGGTCGAACAGATAGCTACGGCTGGGTTGTCCCCATTTGCCTTTCATCTTGAATACGTCGCGGCCAGCACTGTGCTGTACCACCTGCATCAAGCCCAGGGCGTCGGAACGGCTGACCGCGTAGGGGTTGAAGCTGGATTCGGTCTGCATGATGGCAAGAATCAGCGAGGCATCGATGCCGTAGCGCTCGGAGGCCTGACGCACCATTGGCAGGTATTTGTGTGCGCGTTTATCCAGGTGGTTCGGCACCAGTTGAATGGTAACCGACCAGATCACGCGCATACCCGAGGTGCGGCGTTGTAGCTTGTTCTGAATCAGATAGTCGGCAAAGCTGCCCGCGCGTCCTTCCCAGCGAATCGGCTGACCGGTGTTATCTAACACCTGGCCGTACAGCAATGGCTCCCGGCTGATTTGGATATCGTTGGCGTCGGAGTAGAGGTCCGTATTACTGGCGTTATCGCCCATGAGTAACGTGGTGATGATCGCCTGACGCAGGCTGGCCTGATAATTGGTAGAAGAAATGGTTTCGATGGTGATAGTACCCGCGTCAAAGTTGACGTGACTACGCGTCATATATTGGTCGGAGTATTTGACGTAGTCTTTGGGGCCCGCGATCAGAACTTCGTTCAATCCCCAGATGTTTTCGATGTTGTTGGCGAATTGCCCCATCAAAATGTCGAAGGCGTTGGTGTCTTTGATAAACGCCTCGTTGTTCTCACCTCCTTTTTTGCTAGAGCAGGAGATCAACAACGGGGCCACAAGCAGCAAAGCAAACAGTTTCTTCATTGTATCAAGCCGTACGGGATCAGGGACGCATCAGGGCCTGGCGGCCCCTGTCATTTAATGTTGCGGTGGGGTGTAACCGTCGATATGCACGTCCTTGCCTTCAAACAGGAACTGCACCATCTCTTGCTCCAGCAGCTTACGATGCTCTACATGCATCATGTTGAGCTTTTTCTCGTTGATAAGCATGGTCTGCTTGGTCTGCCATTGTGCCCAGGCTTCCTTTGAGATTTCGTTATAGATGCGTTTGCCCAGCTCGCCGGGGTAGAGCTGGAAGTCGAGCCCTTCGGCGTCGCGTTGTAAAAAGGTACAAAAAATGGTTCTGCTCATGCTTATTCCTCATCAGGTGCACAGGCTTCAGCGAAGACCGATTGTGGCTGAGCCAACTGGCGTAGCAACCGTTCCACCGGGGCGGCGAGCCCTACCGACGGCGGCTGCGCTAAGTTATACCAAAGACCGGTGCCTTCATCCATGCAGGAACTCTGGTCGGAAAGACTCAGCCACATCGGCACAATATCCAGGTGGAAATGGCTGAAGGTATGGCGAAAAGCGATACCCTGACGCAATGCCCGCCGCTGGATGCCGCGCTGGTCGAGCCATTGCGTCAGGTCATCCGCGCTGGCGAACTGCGGGAAACAATACAGGCCGCCCCACAAGCCAACCGCCGGGCGTTGTTCCAGCCATACCGTCTGCGCATTTTGCAGCAGCAGGAACCAGGCGGTTTTCTCAGGCAGCGTTTGTTTGGGCTTTTTGCCGGGATATTCGGCCCAGCTGTGATTGGCATAGGCGACGCAGCCGTTGCTCAGTGGGCACAGTTCGCATTTCGGGCGGCTGCGGGTACAAACCATCGCGCCCAGATCCATCATCGCCTGATTAAACTTTTCGACCCCGAGTGCCGGGGTGACGGTTTCGCTCAGCGTCCAGAGCTGTTTCTCGACCTCTTTTTTCCCCGGCCAGCCAGCGACAGCGTAGCAACGTGCCAGCACCCGTTTGACGTTGCCGTCCAGAATCGGGTAGTGCTGACCGAGCGACAGCGAGAGAATAGCCCCGGCGGTGGAGCGACCCACGCCGGGCAGATCGGTGATGTCGTCAAAGCGAGTGGGAAACACCCCACCGTGGCGACTGACAATCGTCTGCGCGGCTTTATGCAGGTTGCGGGCACGGGCGTAATAACCCAGCCCGGTCCACAGATGCAGCACTTCATCCAGCGGCGCGGCTGCCAGTTCAGCCACCGTGGGAAAACGCGCCATGAACCGTTCGAAATAGGGAATGACGGTGGTCACCTGGGTCTGTTGTAGCATCACTTCCGACAGCCAGACTTTATAGGGCGTTTTTTCGAGTTGCCAGGGCAGGGTTTTACGGCCGTAGCGCTCGTACCACTCCAGTACCTGTTGCGCGAACTGTTGCGCTTGCATCATAGAGGCGTCGTCATCCGGCTGGTAAAAATTTGACAGCGATTGCAGCACAGAGTGAATGTACTGTAAACCGGAACTTTCCGCCTCCGGCTACTTGCTAAACAACCGTATCCTTGGATAATGCGCGTTTTCCCAACCCAATCAGACTTACAGAAAGCATTATGATCAATAACGTCATCTCTCCGGAATTTGATGAAGACGGACGCCCGCTGCGCAGAATCCGCAGTTTCGTGCGCCGCCAGGGCCGCCTGACCAAAGGGCAGCAACAGGCGCTGGATGATTTTTGGCCGGTGATGGGCGTGGAATATCAGAATGAGGCGCTGGATTTCGCTCAGCTATTCGGGCGCGATGCGCCAGTGGTGTTGGAGATCGGTTTTGGGATGGGGGCGTCGCTGGTTACGATGGCGCAGCAGCATCCAGAACAGAATTTTATCGGTATAGAAGTGCATGTACCTGGTGTGGGGGCTTGTCTGGGCGCGGCGCAGGAAGCGGGCGTCGACAACCTGCGGGTGATGTGCCACGACGCGGTGGAAGTGCTGGAACGCATGATCCCCGACGGTTCGCTTGCCATGGTGCAGTTGTTTTTCCCTGACCCGTGGCACAAGGCGCGCCATAATAAACGCCGCATTGTGCAAGTGCCTTTTGCTGAGCTGGTGCGCAGCAAACTGGCCGTCGGTGGCGTGTTTCATATGGCGACCGACTGGGAACCTTATGCGCAACATATGCTCGAAGTGATGGGTTCGCTCGCAGGTTATCGCAACCAGTCGGAGCATAATGATTATGTGCCGCGCCCAGCGTCGCGGCCATTGACCAAATTTGAGGCCCGCGGCCAGCGGCTGGGGCATGGTGTCTGGGATCTGATGTTTGAGAGGAATCAATAATGGCTAAGAATCGGAGTCGTCGTTTACGTAAAAAGTTACACATCGATGAATTTCAGGAATTCGGCTTCTCGGTAAGCTGGCGTTTCCCGCAGGGGACCAGCGTGGAAACGATCGATAGCTCGCTGGACCGGTTCGTTGATGAAGTGATCGAGCCGAATGGGCTGGCGTTTGAAGGCAGCGGTTACCTACAGTGGGAAGGGCTGGTGTGCCTGCAAAAACTGGGTAATTGCACCGATGAACATCGTGAGCTGGTACGCAAATGGCTGGACGCGAACCAGATGACAGACGTGACGGTTAGCGATCTGTTCGATATCTGGTGGGATCTGCCCGCTAACCTCGGTTAAACCGCGCATTCTTCGTCATCACTGGCGGTTCTGCTGGTGATGGCGGCTGTCGGTCCTGGCGGCCGGTCGTTCCGGCTGGCATCGGGCGCTGTTTTTTCAGGAGTCTTTATGTTGCGTAAAATGACCTTGGGTGCAATGATGTTACTGGCCTGGCAAGCGCAGGCGGCCTATCAGTGCAATGTTCAACCTCAGGACGACATCATCATTAGCCCGCAGAATGTGAAAGTGGTCGGTGCCAGCGGCAATTGGCAGATTTCACCGCAGGGCGATGTGTCGAGCAACGGCAGCGCGTTGAATCTCGATGCCGGGCAGCGTCAACAGGCCAAAGCGTACCAGTCTGAACTGCGTCAGCAACTGCCGTGGATTGACGAAGGTGCCAGGCAACATCTGGAGAAAGCGCGTCAGGCGTTGGACAAGGTGATTGTGCAACAGCTGGGTAGTGACAGCAATGTACGTAACCGTCTCGGCACGCTGGACGAACAGTTAAAGCAGCAGATGAACCGGATTATCGAACATCGTAACGATGGCCTGACCTTTCATCATCAGGCGATTAAGCAGGTTGAACAGGATGGACGGCAGATTGTCGAACGCAGTCTGGGCGGTGTCTTGCAGGACAGCCTGAATGAAATGGGCGTTAAACAGATGGGCAGCGGTGGCGGCAATCCGCTACAAGCGATGATGGGTAATCTGGGTGGCTTGCAGAAAGCGATCCAGACCGAGTGGAACAATCAGGAAATGGATTTTCAGCGTTTTGGCCGCGACGTCTGCAATCGGGTAACCTCGCTGGAAAATCAACGCCAGACGTTATTGCAGTCGATTAAATAACCCTTCTTTAAATAGGGTAAGTACTGTTTTGTATTTGCCCTTGATTCCTTTTTATAAATAATCTTTCCTCTGTGTTCCTGATTGTTGCTTTATTTTTCTATTTATTTCCTGCGGGGTTTTTAATTTGCGTAATTCATAAAAACGTAAATTAAAGGGCTTGTTTTGTTCATTCTTGTTGTGTAAAGATATCGTTAAGAGGCACAGCTTTTCGTTATGTGTATACCCTAAATAATTCGAGTTGCAGGACAAAAAGTATTGCGTTTTGAACGCTGCTTGCAGCGGCCCCGAAGGGGCGAGGCCCATGAAATGGGCCGAGTAACGCAGCCAACGCATCTGCAACTTGAAGTATGACGGTATAAATGACGAGTGTGCTATTGAATCAATGGAATGAGTAAATTTCACAAGGGATGATGGTCGATGGCGGCAGGTTGTTATCAGATAAAAAGTATCTCTATCAATAATATGATGATAAGTGTGCATTATTTTTCTCAACAGAAATCATCAGTTTTATTTCTTTATTTAGTGATGTTTCATCATATATATCCTAAGTGATTTGAATCGCAGGAACGTAATTGGCAATAGCTCGCCAGGGCGAGATTCATACCACCAA
Organism: Dickeya undicola; assembly: GCF_000784735.1. Taxonomy (GTDB): domain Bacteria; phylum Pseudomonadota; class Gammaproteobacteria; order Enterobacterales; family Enterobacteriaceae; genus Dickeya; species Dickeya undicola. The sequence goes on along the minus strand of NZ_JSYG01000025.1, from coordinate 78,714 downwards.
TACATCTGCAATGAAAAAGACAAAGGATAGAAGATGAATCAGCGCTCCCCGCACAGCAGATAATTTCACCCGTAATGCTTGATTATCGGATCACGCGATCCGTTTATTGAGATTTTATTATTCTTTAATATCGCCAGGATGTGTCATATGCGCATGACGTTTAATACGTTAGGGTTTTCTTATGTCAGAAAATCAGCGCTTTTTCATTGTATAAAAACGGATTTTTATCACTGTGGAAACGCGCAAGATAAAAAGCGATTTAACAGGCAGTTGATCGCCGTGCTGCTGCTGGCCCAACTAGCTGGCTCCGTATTACACCCTGCGCTGGCTGCAACCGCTGACGATTTTCGTACCCGCGAATATATGCGCAACGGTGCCGCGCTGGATTCTATCCACGCTGCCGACGCCTACGCGCTGGGATACAGCGGTGCCGGGGTAACGGTCGGGATTATTAACCGCGTCGGCGATCTGTCTGGCAATGATGAATTCAACGGCAAAGTGGATGCCGGTTCTCACTGGATCAGCGACCCCAGCAGCGCCAGCCCGCATGGGTATTGGGTGGCTGGGGTCATTGGTGCGGCAAAGAATGATGTTGGCGTACAAGGTATCGCCTATAACTCAAACCTGTTAACGCTGGGAACGGATAATTCCATCAATGATCTGTTTCAGGGCATGGTCGATATGACCAACCGACCGGACGTGAAAATCATCAGCAACAGTTGGGGTTTTCTGTTTTACCCCAACCAGCTTTCTTCTTATTCCGCCGCCATGCAGGACCTGCTGTTGAATACGGTGGTGTCGGCGTACACCAGCGCGGCTGACGTGCTGGCCAGTCAGGGGCAACTGATGGTGATGTCGGCCGGGAACGAAGGGCACCTGACGCCGACACTGTTTTCCGCGTTGCCTACGGTGCTGGACAATAACGGCCTTCAGGACAACATCGCCAACACCTGGATTAACGTGATGGCGTATGACCCATCCCAACCTACCAGCAGCGCGGCATTTATCGCCACCTTCAGCAATCTGGCGCAGGGCGCGACCGACTACAGCCTGCTGGCTCCAGGCGTTAACATTATTACGCCATCCACCAACAATACGTATTTCCGGGTTAACGGCACCTCGTTTGCTTCACCTTATGTCGCCGGTGTCGGCGCGTTGGTCAGTCAGGCATTTCCCTATATGAGTGGTAAGCAGATTGCCGATGTGCTGCTGTCTACCGCGACGCCGCTGACCGGCAGTAATTTGCCGAAAGCAGTGGTGCTGGCTAACGAGCAATATGACGAAAATCAGTCGCTGACCGGCACTGCCGTCAACGTTTACTCCACCCATACCGGTATTACGTTTACTGACGATGAACTCACCACGCTAATCCGTTCACTGAAAATTAAAAGCCCGTATAACGGCATGACGGATGATCAGGTGCGGACGGCCATTCTGGATGCCGCCGCCGATCAGAATATTACGGTGATGACACAGAGCGACTATCAGGCGCTGTTCGGTCAAGGGGTAGTCAATGCTTTCAAAGCAGTACAAGGCCCCGGTTTGCTGAACGCCAAACGTCTGGTGAGCAGCGATCTCAGCAGTGGCACTTTTGGTGGGAACTTTGCTCTCTATTCAATTGATACCAAGGGTATCGACAGCACCTGGAGCAACGATATCGGTCAGGTGAAAAACACCGATAGCGGCAGTGTTCTTTCCGGGCTGGACGTCGGCCTGCGTAAGCAAGGGACTGGTACGCTGTATCTAACCGGCAATGATACTTTCGCCGGTCCGACTGTAGTGGAAGGTGGCAAGCTCATTGTGGGTAAGGTCGCTGGTGGCTCCGGCAGCCTGGCGGGGGATGCCTGGGTGCAATCTGGTGCTGTGCTAGGTGGGCACGGCATCATCAGCGGCTCAGTCGTGGTGCAGAATGGCGGCACTCTGTCGCCCGGCAACTCGGTCGGGACGTTGACGGTCGGCAATGTACGTTTTGATTCCGGTTCGATTTATGAATTTGAGATTGACCAGCAGGGCAATGCCGACCAACTGGTGGTGACCAATAATGCTCAACTGGCAGGAACCGTGAAGCTGGTTGGCGGAACCGCCAGGCATTTAGGTGATCGATTCACCCTGGTTCAGGTGGGAGGGGCGCTAACCGGCGCGTTCGACAAGCTGGAGCCGGTCAATAGCGCGTTGTTTTTGGATGATGTGCTCACCTACAGCACACAAAGCGCCTTCGTCAATGTGGTGCGTAACAACGTGCGCTTCAGTGATGTGGCGCAAAGCGCTAATCAGAAATCGGTCGCGAACGCTATTGATAACCAGTCGGGCACCGCGGTGTTGAGCGCCATTGCCAACCAGCAGGATGCCGACAGCGCCCGGCGCGCCTTTGATAATCTGAACGGCGAATTTTATGCCACGGCGCGCAATGCGTTGATTCGAAACAGCCGTGCGGTGCGCGATACCCTGAACAGCACCATGAGTGGTGCGGGCAAAGGCGCTGAACCCTGGGTGAGTAGCTGGGGGTATGACGGCCGTCAGGATGGCGACGGTGCGCAGGCAGGTATGAAATACCATGGCTATGGTCTGCTGCTTGGTAATGGCGGTCATCTGGGGGATCAGGGGGTGCTGGGGTTCGCCGTTGGTGCAGAAAAAGGGCGAGTCATGATGTATGAGCGTGCATCACGCGGTGATTTGACCGCGTATCACACCGGTATCTATTTATCTGGTCGGGCGCTGGCGCTTGATCTGCGGTCCGGGCTTAGCTACAGCTATCTCACCCTCGACAGTCAGCGCGACATCAATGTCTCCGGGCTGAACGGACAGGCGACAGGCGATTATCGCGCTAATCTGGCACAGGGGTTTGTCGAAGCCAGCCACCGGTTTGAATTGTTGAATACTGTGAGCGTGGAGCCGTATGGCAACACGGCCTGGGTCTGGTTGCAAAATCAGGGTGGGCAGGAGAGCGGAAACAGTGCGGCGCTGGCATTTGCGAAAGACACCACCCGTGCCGCCTTTGCAACCGGCGGCCTACGCCTGAAAGTTCAGCCGTTGTCACGCGTACCGGTGTCGCTGTATGGGGATATCGGCTATCAGCACCGCTTAACCCATGACGACAATCAGGCCCGGCTGCGTTTTGTTTCCGGCGGTGATGCCTTTACTTCGGAGGGTTTGCCACTGGCGGAGAATACCCGATTGATGCGAGCAGGTGTCGCGGTGGATTTCTCCCGCAATACCCATCTGTCGCTGGGGTATCAGGGCTTGCGCGCAACCAAGGCTAACGATGACAGCGCGCAGGCCTTGTTCAGTATGGCGTTTTGACAGCATGGCTGGTTGAGGTCAACACGCCTTCCCGAAAGGAAGGCGTGTTGTGAGGTCAGGGCGCGGGAATGGTAAAGCGGCGGTGGATGGCTTCCAGTTCCGTCAGTACGTCCTCGCCAAGCGTCAGATCAAAGCTACCCAGGTTGGTTTTTAGCTGTTCCAGCGTGGTGGCACCGAGCAGGGTACTGGCGACAAACGGCTGTTGACGCACAAACGCCAGCGCCATCTGCGCCGGATCCAGACCGTGTTTTTGTGCCAGTGCCACGTACTCAGCGATGGCTTGCTGGGTATGAGGAGCAGAGTAGCGTACAAAACGGCTAAACAAGGTATTGCGCGCGCCCGCCGGTTTGGCACCGTTCAGGTATTTGCCCGTCAGTGTGCCGAACGCCAGCGGCGAGTAAGCCAGCAGCTCGACCCCTTCATGCTGACTGATTTCCGCCAGACCGACCTCGAAACTGCGGTTTAGCAGGCTATAGGGATTCTGGATAGAGACAATTCGTGGTAACTCATGTTTTTCAGCCAGTTGCAGATAGCGCATCACGCCCCACGGGGTTTCGTTCGACACACCGATATAACGAATTTTACCGGCGCGCACCTGCTCGTTTAGCGCTTCCAGCGTTTCCAGCAGCGTGACGGCCGGTTTTTCATGCGAGTACTGGTAGTTCAGCTTGCCGAAGCTGTTGGTTTGACGCTGTGGCCAGTGCAACTGGTACAGGTCGATGTAGTCGGTATTCAGCCGCTTGAGGCTGTCATCCAGCGCGGCACGGATGTTTTTGCGATCTAACGCCTGCTGTGGACGAATGCTACTGTCATTGAGGCGCGCCGGTCCGGAGACTTTGCTGGCGATGATCAGCTTTTCGCGCCCGCCGCGACTTTTCAGCCAGGAACCGATGTAACTTTCCGTTAGCCCCTGTGTTTCAGGACGTGGTGGAACCGGGTACATTTCCGCGGTATCAATCAGATTAATGCCAGCGGCAACCGCGAGATCCAACTGAGCGTGGGCATCCGCTTCACTGTTCTGTTCGCCAAAGGTCATGGTGCCCAGACCCAGCGTACTGACTTCCAAACTGCTGTGGGGAATACGGTGATAGAGCATTGCAGTGTCCTTTTTATTCTTCTGAGTAACGCGGGTGCGATGGCACCACGTTTTCGACTATAACCAAGCTGTGACGAGGGGGGAAGACTCTTTGTGCGGGAAGGTCGGTTGTACGGGAGGGCGAGGCATTAATGCGGGGAAAAATGGTTTTTCCCCCAGACAGGGAAGGCGACGGGGATAGCGGGGCCAAACAGAATCTCCGAATCTGGCCCGGCTGATGCAAATAACCGGCCTAACGCTCAATCACCTGAGAAATAGTGTTGTTGTTGATCTGGTGTTCTACGCCTTCTTCATCAGTATAACTGAGTAGACCAGTGGTCGAATCCAACGTTGGTTTTCCTCTGGTCAGCAGCATCTGACCGTCTTTCGTAGCGATGACATAGTGGCTGGCGCAGCCGGAAAGCAGGACGACAAAAGTCAGGGCAACGGCGGTTTTAATCCGAAATCGCATACTGCATTTACCTGTTATTTAGCAAAAAAACTGAACGTTTTTTCAGTCTAGCAAAGCGTTGTCCGGACGAGGTTAGGATTTATGGTAAAAAAATTAAAAAGATACGTAAGAATGGGGCGGGAAACGGCACGAAGGCCCTTTCCCGCGGAGGTGTTACTGGTTTTTGGCAGATTTCTTGCCACGCATCAGGTTCAGTGCTTCTACCGACATGGAGAAGAACATGGCGAAGTAGATATAACCTTTCGGCACATGGATATCGACACTTTCCAGAATTAACGTGAAGCCCACCAGAATCAGGAATGACAACGCCAGCATTTTTACCGACGGGTGACGATCGACAAATTCGCCGATGGTGCGGGCAGAGAACATCATAACGCCGACGGCAATCACTACGGCGGCCATCATAATGAACAGATGGTCAGACAAACCAACAGCGGTAATTACCGAGTCCAGACTGAAGATGATGTCCAGCAGCATAATTTGCACGATGGCACCAAAGAAAGAATGCACTTGCGAGGTATGGTCTTCCGCGCCGCCTTCAATGGTTTCGTGGATCTCCTTGCTGGATTTCCAGATCAGGAACAAACCACCGAGGAACAGAATCAGGTCACGAGCGGACACGTCTTGCCCGAACACGCTAAACAGCGGATTGGTCAGCTTGATAACCCAGGCAATGGACGCCAACAGGCCGAGGCGCATCAGCATTGCGCCCATCAGGCCAAGGCGGCGGGCTTTGTTCTGCTGATGTTTGGGAAGCTTGGCGACGACCAGCGACAAAAAGATGATGTTGTCGATGCCAAGTACGATTTCCAGTATGGTGAGTGTCCCCAGCGCCAGCCAGGCGTTGGGGTCTGCGATCCAATCGAACATTATCTCATTACTTCCTTAAACGAAACCTAAATGACAATTATCTCCGGCCTGATGCCGTGCAGGCAAGAGGTTTAGGCCGTGTCCGCCCGGAGGGCATTACAGCAGAAAATGCCGGGCCAGTAACGGCGTAGTAAAGGTTTTCTTCAGGTAAAAGCCGCGGGGGAGCGTCAGAATCGGCTGCCCGTGTTCACCAATCGCTTCGGTTAGCGCCCGGCTGTTGGCAGCCTTGGGACGCAACTGTAACACCTCACCGTGACGGGCGGTGATGCTTTCCACTTTGCCCAGTACGATCAAATCCATCAGTTCTTCCCAGTCCTGACGTAATTGCCGTTCTTCCTCCGGGCTGGGACTCCACAACAACGGTGCGCCGATACGGCGTTCTCCCAGTGGGATTGCGCGCGATCCTTCCACCGGAATCCACAGCACTCTGGCTAGCTTGCGTCGTACATGACTGCTTTCCCAGATCACACCACTGTTGCCGGTCAGCGGTGCCACACAGACAAAGGTGGTTTCCAGCGGCCGCCCTTGTTCATCTACCGGGATGGTTTTCAATTCAATCCCGATGTCAGGGAAGTCCTGCTCCGGCTTACTCCCGGCGCTGGCACCTAAAAAGCCTTCCAGGAGTACCCCGATCCACCCTTTGTCACGTTTAAGGTTGGCGGGCAGCGGCAGTTGGGCGATTCGGGCCAGTTCCGCCAGCGAATAACCCGCCAACGCCTGTGCCCGCAGCAGCAGAGCCTGTTCACTGTCCGGTGCGTTGCGATGGGGAGTGGGTGTCTGCATGGATTGTCTATCCGTTACTGATAACAAGGGTGATTAAAAAAAGTACAGCCATAACGGAGGATAACGTCAGGCATTCAGCTATTCAGGTGAAAAATAATAATAGCATGATTCTCTTATGGTTTTTCTCCCTATATTCACAGGGGAAAACCGGCTGCCGGTTTTTGTTCATGACAAGACACCGACAATGAACAGGATTTTACACTATGTTATCCACAGTTTTTTGGGATAACCGGGATAACTCGGGATCACTGTTTCAATTTACAGCCTTGACTGACCGTGGTTTTGCTGGTTTTGCCGATTTTTTGGCTGGTTTTCGATGGTTGCCTGTGGATAAAACCACCGTAGTGCGATCTTTCGCCATCTCGAAAACCATACTGAAATGGGGGAATGCCTGGCGGTGGAGAAATCAGGGAAAGGCGGCTTAATTGCTTGAAAGGGAATGGCAATTTAGTGGAGTAGATCACAGCGGTATAAAGGTTGAAATGAGTTTTACGCACTTTTTCATGATGTTCTTCACAAAGATGTCCACAGAAAAAGTGAATAAACCAACGGAATTGCCTGGTGAATGTTTATAACTTTGATCTTATCTGTGGGTTAACGGCTTTTTATCAGAATGGTTCGGCTATGTTGAGGTAATGCTCTGTGTTGCTGACGCCCGGTGCGAATGCGGGAAGCCACATCCATAAAAGGGATGTAAAGCGGGAGTTTACCGTCTGTCAGGAGTGTGAAACAATCGAGTCATCTTTGCATTCTAGTTTATCGAGGTAGTCCGGTGATCGACGATGATGGCTACCGCCCGAATGTTGGTATTGTAATTTGTAATCGGCAGGGGCAGGTGTTGTGGGCCCGTCGCTATGGTCAGCACTCCTGGCAGTTTCCTCAAGGGGGAATCAACCCCGGAGAAAGCGCGGAACAAGCGATGTACCGCGAACTGTTCGAAGAGGTGGGGCTGCGGAAAAAGGACGTTCGTATCCTGGCTTCCACCCGAAGCTGGTTACGCTATAAATTGCCAAAACGTTTGGTGCGTTGGGATACAAAACCGGTATGTATCGGCCAAAAGCAAAAATGGTTTCTGCTACAGTTAATGTGTAATGAATCAGACATCAACATGCAAAGCAGTGGCACCCCGGAATTCGATGGGTGGCGCTGGGTGAGTTACTGGTATCCGGTACGCCAGGTGGTGTCGTTCAAACGTGACGTTTATCGAAAGGTGATGAAGGAGTTTGTCATTGCCGTGATGCAGCTACAGGAGAATTCGGCTAACCGAATGTCATCAGGAACCAGACGAAAACGAGGATAATCCGATACATCATGATGCTCACGCGACTGCGGGAAATTATTGAGAAGGTTGCAGCCGCGGCCCGGCTGAGTGATGCGTTGGAAATCCTGGTGAATGAAACCTGTCTGGCGATGGATACGGAAGTCTGCTCTATCTATCTGGCCGATCACGATCGTCAATGCTATTACCTGATGGCGACGCGCGGGCTGAAAAAGCCGCGCGGCCGCACTATTACCTTGGCGTTCGGGCAGGGAGTTGTCGGCCTGGTTGGCGAGCGGGCGGAGCCTATCAACCTGGCGGATGCCCAAAGCCACCCCAGTTTTAAATTCATTCCTGCGGTACGTGAACAACACTTCCGCTCGTTTCTGGGCGTGCCGGTGATCCACCGGCGTCAATTGCTGGGCGTGCTGGTAGTCCAGCAGCGCGAACACCGGCAGTTCGACAAAAACGAAGAATCGTTCATGGTGACGCTGGCCACCCAGATGGCGGCCATTCTTTCCCTGTCTCAAATGAAAGCGCTGTTCGGGCAGTACCGGCAGACGCGCATCAAGGCGATGGCAGCGTCTTCCGGTGTGGCGATTGCCACCGGCTGGCAGGACCGCGGCCAGCCGTCGCTGGAGCAGGTCTTCCCGGCTTCCAGCTTGGATAGCGACCGTGAACGCTCCCGGTTGCTGATGGCGATGGAGGAGGCCGGGGCGGAGTTCCGCCGTTTCAGTAAGCGTTTTAGCGCCAGCGCGCAGAAAGAGAGCGCGGCGATCTTCGATTTCTATTCCCACCTGCTTAACGATGCACGCCTCAAACGCGACCTGTTTCAGGAGGTGGATACCGGTAGCGTGGCCGAATGGGCGGTCAAAGTGGTGATCGAACGGTTCGCCGCGCAATTTGCCAGCCTGCAGGACCCTTACCTGCGCGATCGTTCCAGCGACCTACGGGCGTTGGGGCAGCGCCTGCTATTCCATCTTGATGACAACGCCCAGAGCAACGGCCAGTGGCCGGAGCGTTTCATTCTGGTGGCGGACGAGCTGACCGCCACACTGCTGGCGGAGGTGCCGCAAGAGCGCCTGGCTGGTGTGGTCGCCTATGACGGTGCCGCTAATTCCCACGCCGCCATTTTGGTGCGGGCGATGGGTATTCCTACGCTGATGGGCGCGGATATTCAGCCTGAGCTATTGCATCAGCGTCTGCTGATTCTGGATGGCTATCGCGGCGAGTTGCTGGTGGACCCTGAGCCGGTGCTGGTGCAGGAGTATCAGCGTCTGCTGAGCGAGGAAAACGAACTCACCCGGCTGGCGGAAGATGACATGGAGCGCCCGGCGGTGCTGAAAAGCGGTGAGCGGGTGGACGTGATGCTTAACGCCGGTCTGAGCGCCGAACATGAAAAGCACTTCATTAATCAGGTAGACGGTGTGGGGCTGTATCGCACCGAAATTCCGTTCATGCTGCAAAACGGCTTTCCCTCGGAAGAGGAGCAGATGACGCAATATGAAGGCATGTTGCGGCTTTATCCGTCCCGTCCGGTGATGTTGCGCACGTTGGATATCGGTGCGGATAAACAACTGCCTTACCTGCCTATCAGTGAAGAAAATCCTTGTCTGGGCTGGCGTGGCATTCGCGTCACGCTTGATCAGCCGGAAATATTCATGATTCAGGTTCGCGCCATGCTGCGGGCTAATGCGCATATCGGCAACCTAAGTATTTTACTGCCGATGGTCAACAGCCTGGATGAGATCGATGAGGCAAAACGGTTGATTGAACGCGCTGCAGCGGAGGTGTCGGAGATGCTCGGTTTTCCGCAGCCACAGCCACGCATCGGTATTATGATCGAAGTGCCGTCGGTGCTGTTTTTATTGCCGCATCTGGCGTCCCGCATCGATTTTGTCTCCGTCGGCACCAATGACCTGACTCAGTATCTGCTGGCGGTGGATCGTAATAACCCGCATGTCGGTGCCCTGTACGACAGCCTGCATCCGTCGATGTTGCAGGCACTGAACATGATCATCACTCATTGTCAGCAATATTCGTTGCCGGTTTCGGTGTGCGGCGAGATGGCCGGTGAACCGATGGGCGCGCTGTTGCTGATCGGGTTGGGATACCGTTCGTTGAGCATGAACGGTCGTAGCGTTGCTCGTATCAAATACCTGCTGCGTCGGATTGGTGAAGAAGAGACACGCCAGTTGACGGACAAGGTGCTCAAGGCGCAAACCGCCAGCGAAGTGCGCCAGTGGGCGTCGATTTTCATTGAAGAGCGCGGGCTGGGCGGCCTGATTCGCGGTGGTCGCTGAGCGCGGCATCACCTCATTTTTATACCGGATTCGTACCGGAAATGTTTACAGTTCTTTTATCCCCTCGTCGCCAACTGTTTCCGTTGGCTATGCTATCATGCGCACCGCGGACGGCCGACGGAAGCCCAGCCTTCTTTTCGGCCCTTGAATAGCCCCGAAATCAGGGACAAAGCAACGATAATGTGGTGATCGATGACGACGAGCTATCTGGTATTTCCCCAGTTTGATCCGGTAATTTTTTCGTTAGGGCCGGTTTCCCTGCACTGGTATGGATTGATGTATTTGGTCGGGTTTGTGTTTGCCATGTGGCTGGCGGTTCGCCGGGCGAACAAACCAGGTAGCGGATGGCGCAAGGAAGAGGTAGAAAATCTACTCTACTTCGGGTTCCTCGGCGTATTTGTCGGTGGTCGTCTGGGTTATGTGCTGTTCTATGCTCTCCCGTCGTTTCTGGATAATCCGCTCTATCTGTTCCGCGTGTGGGACGGCGGTATGTCTTTCCACGGCGGCCTGCTGGGTGTCATCACGGTCATGCTGTGGTTTGCACACCGCACCAAGCGTCATTTCTTCCAGGTATCTGATTTCATTGCTCCGCTGATTCCTTTTGGTCTGGGTGCCGGGCGTCTGGGCAACTTCATCAATGGTGAACTGTGGGGCCGCGTCAGCATTGATACGCCGTGGGCGATGCTATTTCCTGGCTCGCGTGGCGAAGACATGGCGCTGGCGGCCGGTAACCCGCAGTGGCAGGCGATCTTCAATCAATACGGTGTGTTGCCGCGTCATCCGTCGCAGTTGTATGAACTGGCGCTGGAAGGGGTGGTGCTGTTTATCATTCTGAATGTGTTCATTCGCAAAGCACGCCCGATGGGGAGTGTTTCCGGTCTGTTCCTGATCGGCTACGGTTGTTTCCGTATTATTGTGGAGTTCTTCCGCCAGCCGGACGCGCAACTGGGGCTGTTCGGCGGTATCAGTATGGGGCAGATCCTGTCGTTGCCGATGGTATTGGCTGGAGTCCTGATGATGGTCTGGGCGTATCGTCGCCAGGCTGCTGCCCGGCAGTAAATGTTGATAAAAATTAAGTAGGTGAGGTGGTATGAAACAGTATCTGGAACTGATGAGAAAAGTGCTTGAAGAAGGGACTCCCAAGGATGACCGCACAGGTACGGGGACGTTATCGATTTTCGGCCATCAGATGCGTTTCAATCTACAGGAAGGGTTTCCGCTGGTGACCACCAAGCGTTGCCACCTGCGCTCCATCATTCATGAGCTGCTGTGGTTCCTGAACGGCGATACCAATGTCGGCTACCTGCATGACAACAAGGTCACCATTTGGGATGAATGGGCGGATGAAAATGGCGACCTGGGGCCGGTTTACGGCAAGCAATGGCGCGCCTGGGGGGCGGCAGACGGCCGTCAGATCGACCAGTTACAGACAGTGCTAAAACAGCTGAAACAGGACCCGGACTCCCGCCGCATCATTGTTTCCGCCTGGAATGTGGGCGAGCTGGACAAAATGGCGCTGGCACCCTGCCACGCCTTTTTCCAGTTTTATGTCGCCAACGGCAAACTCTCCTGCCAGCTGTACCAGCGTTCCTGCGACATTTTCCTCGGTCTGCCGTTCAACATCGCCAGCTACGCACTGCTGGTGCATATGATGGCACAGCAGTGCGACCTGGAAGTGGGCGATTTTGTCTGGACTGGCGGTGATACCCACCTCTACAACAACCACCTTGAGCAGACGCATCTGCAACTTAGTCGTGAGCCGCGTCCTTTGCCGCGACTGGTGATCAAACGTCGTCCGGCGTCGCTGTTTGATTACCAGTTTGACGACTTCGAGATAGAGGGGTATGACCCGCACCCTGCCATCAAGGCACCGGTAGCTGTCTGAACCTTATCCTGCGCTGATATCACCTGACACCGCCCAACGGCGGATGCCGCTGACATAAGGAAATTGCGGTTTCCTGTTGCTCAGCCGGACATCTTGCCGTTGGGCGGTTTGTTTTGTCCTATCCCCTGATTTGCGAGCAGCCGCGCAGTTTCTCTGCATGTTGCCGCCGCCTCGCATCTTGCCTGCGACGCGCCTCGTAACCCCATCCTCTGGCGCTATTCACGCCGATACCGCGCTTTAGAATGGCGGTCATGAACAGGCGAAACAATGCACGGCAACAGGGGTTTTCCCTGCTGGAACTCATCGTGGTGGTCACCATTGTGGCTTTGCTGACCGGGGGCGGCTTGCATAGCTGGCTGGCTTATCGCCAGGCGCTTTTGCTGGAGCAGCACGCCCGGCACCTGCTGGCATTCATGACGCGCATACAGGCCAACGCCTACTGGCATAACCAGACCGAAAGTCTGTGGTTCAAATCAGTAGGGGATAACTGGTGTATTGGGTATGGTGCCGAACCGGCTTCCTGCCCGCCGGAAAGTGCTTTCGTTTTTACTCGCGCGGTGCGGGATGCGGCAATCGCCGAAGCCACCAGCGAGCGATGGGTATTTTACGGCTTGCGTAATGCCGCACAGGCTGGGCACCTCACCCTGAGCAACCCGGCCGGGCGCGTAAGGCTGGTTATCTCGGCACGCGGACGCTTGCGCCTTTGCAGCGAGTCCCGATCAGTACAGGGGATCCCGCTATGTTGAACAGATTAGTCGGGAAAGCCGCAGGCGGTTTTACCTTACCGGAGGTGATGCTGGCGATGGGGATGAGCAGCTTGATCATGCTGGCGGTGGCGCAATGGTTGCCATTGCTGCGGGCCCAGACGCAGGAAAGTGCCAGCCTGATCCGACTGGAGCAACTGCTAGGACAGACTCTGTTCGGGATAGAAAAAGACATACGGCGTGCCGGATTTTGTGCCGGGCGTTGTCAGGGAAATGCACTGACACTGGAGGTGGGGGCCGCGAAACAGGTGAGTTGCCTGTCGGTGGCGTATGACGTCAACCGCAATGGCCGTTGGGAAACGGAGGAGCAGTTGGAGCCGGAGTTTTTCAGCTATCGCTTACGCGATGGCGCGCTAGAGGTGCAAACGGGCGGCCCCCGTTGTCAGGGCAACCGCTGGGAGAAATTGCTGGACCCCGGTGAGGTGACCATCGCCCGTTTTGAGGTAACGAAGGAGACGTCCGGCACGACACCGCGTTATCGGGTATTGCTGGAAGGGTACTGGAGCGCGCGGCCGACACGACGGAGACAGGTCGACAGCCTGGTGGCAGGGAGGAATCATGCGGGGTAGGCGGCAGCAGGGCAGCATACTGGTGATAGTGATGTTGGTGATGATGACAGGCTTGTTAATGGTGGGCGGATTGCAGCGCCAACTGGATATTCAGTTACAGCAAGGTGTTGATGAACAGCGCTTCTGGCAGGCATTCAATCAGGGGCTGTCGTCATTGAACTGGGGAATGGGGTTGCGCTGGCAAAATACCGAAGAATGGCAATGTCAGGCTCAGCCATCGTCACAGTTACGCGCCTGCTTGCGTATCAATGGCGAAGATCATTCCGGGTTATTGCGAGGGGAAGGGCAGATAGCCGGTAATCCGCAGCCATTGACGTTTTATCATCGGGTTATCGCTGATGCCGCAGCGGCAGACAGTGGCATCCGGCCTATCGCTGGCGGGTGGTTGGACTTTTGTCCGAATGCGGAGGAGCTGGCCTGTGTCCCGGCGCAATGAAAGGTCGAACCGTGATGCCAGCGTCGGGTTCAGTCTGCCGGAAACGCTGGTTGCTACGCTGTTATTTGCGGTTTCGTTGGTCGGCCTCTTGCAATATCATCAGGTACTTCAGCAATCGTTGTTGCACCAGATGCAGCAGCGTCAGGCGTGGCGGCTGGCCCATCAGCAGTTGGAAACGGAAGGAGCCGACAGTGTTTCATCATTGCCACGGAGCGTTCCCGCCGGATGGCGAGTGAACCGGGAAGAACAACGCCATCCACCGGCCTGTCGCCGTGTAACGGTGACCGTGGTGACGCCCTATCACTATCGTGCGGCACTTAGCCGTTGGTTTTGTGATACCCCTGACGCCGTTGTGCAACGTGACAGCGGCTAGCCTGGAATAACTGTCTGTATAACGCTTGTGGAGATGTTGATGCGGAAATCTTGTATTTGGTTAAGTGCGTTGTTGCTGTGTTTCTGGTTTCCGATCAGTCAGGCGGCGGATAGCTGGCAGCCGCTACCCGAAACGATAAGAAAGAGTGAGAATGACGTTCGTCAGTATCAGGCGATACGGCTTGATAATGGCATGACGGTTCTGCTGGTATCCGATGTGCAGGCCACTCGTTCGTTGGCGGCGTTGGCGATACCGGTCGGTTCGCTGGATAATCCCCCACAGCAGCCGGGTCTGGCCCACTATCTGGAACACATGTTGCTGATGGGGTCGAAGCGTTACCCACAGGCGGATGGGCTGGCCGAATTTCTGAAAATGCACGGCGGTAGCCACAACGCCAGTACGGCGTCTTATCGCACCGCTTTCTATCTCGAAGTGGAAAACGACGCGTTGCAGCCTGCTGTCGACCGGCTGGCTGATGCGATTGCCGAGCCACTGCTCGATCCGGTCAACGCTGATCGTGAGCGTCATGCGGTCAATGCGGAGTTGACCATGGCGCGTGCCCGCGATGGTTTGCGTATGGCTCAGGTCGAGGCGGAAACTATTAACCCGGCGCATCCAGGTTCCCGCTTCGCGGGGGGCAACCTGGAAACCCTCAGTGATAAGCCCGGTAGTAAACTGCACGATGAACTGGTTAATTTCTACCAGCGTTACTATTCCGCCAACCTGATGAAAGGCGTGATCTACGGCAAACTGCCGTTACCGGATCTGGCGGCCATCGCCGCCTCGACCTTCGGACGGATAGCCAATCGTCAGGCCAACGTACCACCGATTACTGCACCTGTAGTGACTGATGAACAGCGTGGGTTATTCATCCATTATGTCCCGGCACAACCTCGCAAACAGTTGAAAATTGAGTTTCGGATCGAAAACAACAACCTGGCGTTTCGTAGCAAGACGGATACCTACATCAGCTACCTGATCGGCAATCGTAGTCAGAACACGCTTTCTGACTGGTTGCAAAAGCAGGGGCTGGCTGAGTCGGTGCGCGCCAGTTCTGATCCCATGTCTGAGCGCGACAGCGGTGTATTCAATATCAGCGTTGATTTGACCGACAAAGGTTTGGTACAGAAAGACAAGGTGATCGCGGGAGTGTTCAGCTATCTGGAAAAGCTGCGCAAAGAAGGGATCCAACCGCGTTACTTCGATGAAATATCACGGGTACTGGCTATTGATTTCCGCTATCCCTCGCTTACCCGTGACATGAGTTATGTGGAGTGGCTGGTGGATACCATGTTGCGGTTGCCGGTGGAGTATACCCTTGAAGGGCCTTATCTGGCAGATCGGTTCGATCCTGACGCGATCAAAGCACGGCTATCGGCCATGACGCCGCAAAATGCACGCATCTGGGTAATAAGCCCGGAACAGCCGCATAATAAAGAGGCTTATTTTGTTGGTGCGCCTTATCAGGTAGACAAAATTACCAATGAGCGGATGGTGCAGTGGCAGCAGACGGCTGAGTCGTTGGCGCTCAATTTACCTGTGACCAACCCTTATATCCCGGATAGTTTTTCGCTGATTGCCGCAGATGCTGGCATTACTCACCCCAGAAAAGTCGTTGACCAGCCGGGGTTGCGCGTGTTTTACATGCCCAGCCGCTATTTCGCCAGCGAACCCAAAGCCGATATCACGCTGATGCTGCGCAACCGGATGGCGAACGATTCCGCCCGTCATCAGGTGCTGTTCGCTCTGAATGATTATCTGGCTGGCGTAGCACTGGATGCGCTCAGTTATCAGGCATCGGTGGGCGGCATCAGCTTCTCCACCGGCAGCAATGATGGGCTGATCATGACAGCCAGCGGCTATACCCAACATCTGCCGGAGTTATTGCTGACGCTGGTGGAGCAATACGCTAACTTCAGCTCGACGGAAGAACAGCTGGAGCAGGCAAAATCCTGGTATGCCGAACAACTGGATGCGGCCGAAAAGGCCAAAGCGTATGAACAGGCGATGTTCCCGATTAAGGGGTTGTCGAACGTGCCTTACAGTGAGAGAAGCGAGCGACGCAACTTGCTGAAGGACATTACGCTGCAAGAGTTGATGGAATACCGTAAGGCCTTACTGCATTTGGCTGCGCCTGAAATGCTGGTGGTCGGCAATCTGGAACAGGACAAGGTGGTTAGCTTGTCGCACAGCCTGCGTGAGCGTCTTGGCTGTGGCGGCACCGAATGGTGGCGCGGACAATCCGTCAGCATCAGCCAGCCACAGCGAGCCATGCTGCAACGTAGCGCAGCAGCAAGCACTGATTCGGCGCTGGCCGCGGTATATATTCCGACCGGTTATGACGAAGTACAGAGTGCGGCTTACAGCAAATTGTTGGGGCAGATCATTCATCCCTGGTTCTTTAATCAGTTACGTACTGACGAACAGTTGGGCTACGCCGTATTCGCCACCCCGGTTTCGGTCGACCGCCAGTGGGGGATCGGTTTCCTGCTGCAAAGCAACAGCAAGCAGCCTGCTTATCTCTACCAACGTTATCAGGACTTTTTTGGCAAGGCACAGCAGCGACTGAGCGCCATGAGTGCAGAGGTTTTTGCTCAGAACAAACAGGGGTTGATCAATGCACTCAGCCAGCCACCTCAGACGCTGGATGAAGAGGCGGCACGCTTGCGTGGCGATCTGGAGCGAGAGAATTTTGCCTTCGACACTCGCCAGCAGTTGATCGGGCAACTGGCGTCCATTTCGTCGGCGCAGTTGTCAGACTTTTTCCAGCAGGCGCTGCATCCACAAGGGCTGGCAATTCTATCGCAGATTTCCGGCAGTGCGAGCGGGAAGGTGGACTATGCCCAGCCATCGGAATGGCAATCCTATGCATCAACGTCTGCACTGCAACGAACGCTGAGGTTGAAAACGGTGGAACAAAAGCAGACGGAAACCCAGTAAGGCACTGAACAGTAAGTACTGCTGAAAGTATGATACCTGTGCCAGGTGAAATGGCTGGCACAGGGAAACGCAGAGAAACAGCGTGGATAACGCGTGGTGGTGAACCACGCGTTATTTTCCCTACAGGTCGATGACCAGAATCTTGGAGCGACGTTGGTAGTTGTAAAGCTCCTGCTTGCGTTTCGGCAACACGGCGACTTCCGCAGGCTGGAAACCGCGTTCCTGGAACCAATGGATACTGTGGGTGGTCAGCACAAACAGGCGTTTGAGCCCTTGTTGGCGCGCTTGCGCAGCGATATGGTGCAGTAACTGATCACCGCGCGACGAGTTGCGGTACTCCGGGTGCACCGCCACGCAGGCCATTTCACCGATGCTCTCTTCCGTAAATGGATAGAGCGCGGCACAGGCGATAGTCAGATTATCGCGGACCACCACGGTGAATTTGTCTATCTCCATTTCCAGTTGTTCGCGCGAGCGGCGCACCAGAATGCCTTGCTGTTCCAGCGGGCGAATCAGCTCCAGAATACCGCCGATGTCATTGATAGTTGCCCGACGGATTTGCTCGGCGCTTTCCATCACGATCTGGGTGCCGATGCCGTCGCGGGAAAACAACTCCTGCAACAGTGCGCCATCTTCCTGATAGCTGATCAAATGGCTACGGCGTACTCCGCTGCGGCAGGCTTTCACCGCGCCACGCAAGAAACGTACAATCTCCGAGTTATAGTCACCGGCTTCTTCCAGTGACTGAATGCGCTGTTGGGCTTCGTCTGGCAACAGTTCGGACACAATGCTGCCTTCGATATTGGTCACGCCCTGGGAAGCACAGAAACCGATCATCTTTTCGGCTTTGAGCTTGATAGCCAGCTGGGTGGCGACTTCTTCTGAGGTCAGATTGAAGCTTTCACCGGTGACGGAAACGGCTACTGGGCCCAACAGTACGATCGCGCCGCTGTCCAGTTGGCGATGCAGCGCTTCTTCGTCAATACGACGGATGCGCCCGCTGTGGCAGTAGTCAACGCCGTCATCCACGCCCAGCGGCTGGGCGATGATGAAGTTGCCGCTAACCACATTAATGTGCGCCCCTTGTAGCGGCGTGTTCAACAGGCTCATCGACAGCCGGGCGGTGATGTCCAGTTGCAGCATACCTGCGGCCTGCTTTACCAGTTCCAGCGTGGTGCTGTCTGTTACGCGGGTATGTTTGTGGTAACGAGGCTCGTAGTGATGGGCCATGAGATTCGCATCGATTTGGGGGCGTGCGCCATAAACCACCACCAGCTTGATGCCAAGACTGTGTAACAGCCCGATATCATTGACGATTTTGGTGAAATTCTCATGTTCAATAGCTTCGCCACCGAGCATGATGACAAACGTTTTGCCACGATGTGCATTGATGTAAGGAACTGAGTGGCGGAAGCCTTGAACCAGTTCTGTACTACGTTCCTTCACTGCGAGCCCTCTTTGAATTTTTATTCGATATTTTCGTATTTTTATTCTTCATAAACTAAAAGGCAAGCGATAACTTTTCGGTCTGGCCCGATAGTTCAGAGAAGTCTGCTTATCATAGTAGAAAACATAAAAATGATTTTTGCATGACAGCCCGATAGGTATTGGTTAAAGTTTTTGACGTTTTTATCAATCTGTCTGATTTCTTTAGCCATTACCGGAGTTGCATGTCTGATACGAAGCACCATCTGACCCGTCGTCATTTATTACAGGGCGCCGCTGCCACCTGGTTACTGAGTATCAGTGGCATTGGGCTGGCTGCTACTTCGCAGGTGATTGCCGTGCGGGTGTGGCCTTCTTCAGCCTATAGCCGTGTGACGCTGGAGTCCAGTCAGCCGCTCAAGTATCGCCAGTTCATGCTGGAGAACCCCGATCGTCTGGTGGTGGATATTGAAAACGCCTCGTTGAATAGTGTGCTGAAAAATGCCGGTCGGCAATTCGAACGGCCAGACCCTTTCATCAAGACGGCGCGCGCCGGGCAGTTCGACAAAAATACCGTGCGTCTGGTGTTGGAATTATGGCAGAAGGTTAACCCCAAATTGTTTACGTTGGCACCGGTTGCCAGCTTTCGAAACCGCCTGGTGATGGATTTATATCCCGCCGCTGGCCGTTACGACGATGCGGATGACCCGCTACTGGCGTTGCTGGAAGATTATAATAAAGGTGACCTGGAACGGACGCTACCGCCGGAAAAGCCCAAAGACGGCAAGGCAGGGCGCGAAAGGCCGCTGGTTATCATGCTTGACCCTGGGCACGGTGGTGAAGATCCGGGAGCCATCGGCAAAAACCGGACCCGTGAAAAAGACGTGGTGCTGCAAATTGCCCGGCGTCTGAAAGCGCTCATCGAGCGTGAGCGCAACATGAAGGTCTACATGACCCGCAATGAAGATGTGTTTATTCCACTTAAAGTCCGGGTGGCTAAAGCGCGCAAACAGCGTGCTGACCTGTTTGTCTCCATTCATGCCGACGCGTTCACCAGCCGAGCTGTCCGCGGTTCCTCCGTGTTTGCGTTGTCAAAAAAAGGCGCGACCAGTTCAGCGGCGCGTTATCTGGCACAAACCCAGAATGAGTCGGATTTGATTGGTGGTGTCAGCCTGAGTGGCGACCGCTATCTGGACAGCACCATGTTTGACATGGTGCAAACCGTGACTATCAACGACAGCCTGAAATTCGGCAAAGAAATTCTGCACCGGTTGGGTAGGGTCAACCATCTGCATAAAAATAGCGTCGATCAGGCCGGATTTGCGGTATTGAAGGCACCGGATATTCCGTCGGTGCTGGTGGAAACGGCATTTATCAGCAATCTGGAAGAGGAGCGTAAGCTGCGCACCAGTCGTTTTCAGCAGCAGGTGGCACAGTCGATTCTGGAAGGGATTAAAGCCTATTTTGCGGCTCAGGCACGTTAAGCGCCGAAAGGTGTATTGTGCCTGAAAGAATGCCTGAATCGCAGGCATAAAAAAACACCCATTCGGGTGTCTGATTATTGGTTGCGGGGGCCGGATTTGAACCGACGACCTTCGGGTTATGAGCCCGACGAGCTACCAGGCTGCTCCACCCCGCGTCCGTCTTCTTTCTTCTCATATGATGCTGGTACATCAATTGGTTGCGGGGGCCGGATTTGAACCGACGACCTTCGGGTTATGAGCCCGACGAGCTACCAGGCTGCTCCACCCCGCGTCCGTGGATGCGCACTATACTCCGCGTTCGCTTTGATGCAACCTCTTTTTGCAAATAGTTTACGCTTTTGCAGACAGTTGGTGGAAATGTCAGCGTTACGTTGATTTTTTAGACTGCTGGGTGTCGTTTTGATGTGATGCGTTTTATTCTCTCTGCCTGTTTGTTATCGTTCTGCGTGGTTTTACACTCAAGCAAGAAGAGAGCATGGAAATGAAAGGATGGTGGGGGAAATACGTGTTGACCGGGGTCGTCATCGCCATACTGGCCGGTTGTCAGACTCGGCCCAGCGATCGTGGTCAGCAATATAAAGATGGCCGTCTCGATCAGCCGATGGAATGGGTCAACGCACCAAACGCGAATGGTAAACCGATAAACGCAGTCGATTTTTCCCAGCAGGTCAGCCAGATTCAGGCCTCTTCCCCCGGCCTCTACTCTCGCAACAGTGATATCTTTCAAGCCGTTCAGAATTGGATTCAGGCCGGTGGCGATACCCGGCAACTGACGCAGTTCGGCCTCAGTGCCTGGCAGATGGAAGGTGTTGACAGCTTTGGTAACGTGCAGTTTACCGGCTACTACACCCCGGTGGTGCAGGCGCGTCATTATCGCCAGGGCGAGTTTCGTTTCCCCTTGTACGCCATGCCTCGTGTTCGCAAGAACGGCCGTCTGCCGGATCGTGCCGCCATTTATTCCGGTGCGCTGAGCAACGAACTGGCTATCGCCTGGACCAACTCGCTGATGGACAACTTCATGATGGAAGTGCAGGGCAGCGGTTATGTGGATTTCGGTGATGGCAGCCCGCTGACGTTTTTCGGTTATGCGGGTAAAAATGGTCATGCTTACCGCAGTATCGGTAAAGTGTTGATTGATCGTGGTGAGGTGCCCAAAGAAGATATGTCGATGCAGGCCATTCGACAATGGGCTGACCGGCATACCGAAGCAGAAGTTCGGGAATTGCTGGTGCAGAATCCCTCTTTCGTGTTCTTTAAATCGATGGCGTCAATGCCGGTGAAGGGCGCTAGCGCGGTGCCGCTGGTAGCTAAAGCGTCTGTGGCGTCTGACCGTTCGCTGATCCCGGCCGGCACCACGTTACTGGCGGAAGTGCCGCTGCTGGATAATCAGGGCAAGTTTACCGGCAAATATGAGATGCGTTTAATGGTCGCGCTGGATGTCGGCGGTGCGATAAAAGGACAACATTTCGATATCTATCAGGGGATTGGGCCTGATGCCGGGCACGCCGCCGGGTTCTACAATCATTACGGTCGGGTGTGGGTATTGAGAAACGCGCAGTCTTCTTCTGCCATGCCGTTGCTCAGCGCTGGCAACAGCAACGGGGCTGTCGGGCTGGTTAGTCACGCCAATTAAATCAGTTGGTCCCGCCATCATATGTTGATGGCGGTGGCTGTCAGCCAATAATTTTAACCATCGGGATACAGGGCAGTGAGAAGCCCCGTGGTGAGTGGTAGAGGCTGACTTCATCGCCGGAAAAGCCCAGCGAGCGGTAAAACGGCGCGGCGTTCAGGCTGGCGTCGAGCCGAACTTCCGCCAGACTTGCTGCGCGAGCCAGCGTTTCCAGATGTTGCATCATTCGTTTGCCCACCCCTTGCCCCATCGCCTCCGGGGCAACAAACACCGCATCGATCATACCGGTGTGGAGGTTGACCATCCCTGTTGCTACGATCTGACCGCCTTTCTCCGCCAGGTGAAAATGGTGGGTGACGGTATTCTCGAAAGCCTCACTGAGGGGGCCGCTGGTCCAGCGCTGTAGCTGCTCTGGTGTATAGTCATGGCGGCAGCCGTGCAGAATGGCGCGGTTACGCAGGTCAAACGCCGTTGGCGCATCGCTCCGTCGGGCTTTACGCAGCGTGATCGCGGGAGGTTGCATCAACCGGCTCCTGTTGCGGTGTTTCGGCTGGGGGTAAAAAGCGCCGGGTCGTTGACCAGGTTGGCGGGGCTGCCAGCGGCAAATGCTGCCACATTCTCAAACGCGGTTTTAAAATAAAGCTCGTAGCTGTTGCGCTCGACATAGCCGATATGCGGTGTGGCCAGCACATTAGTTAGCGCCAGCAACGGTTCGTTTTCCGGTGTTGCGGGTTCGTGGTCGAAAACGTCCAGCGCGGCCTGTTTGTCGGGATGGGCGGACAGCTCGCGCCAGAGCGCGCCCGGCTCCACCAGTTCGGCCCGGCTCGTGTTGACGAACAGCGAACCTGGCTTCATCAATGCCAGGTCCGACTGCGTTACGCTATGGCGGGTAGCGTCGTTCAGCCGCAGATGCAGCGACAGGACGTCAGCATCGGCAAAAAATGCCGCTTTGCTGTCGGCGGTGGTAAAGCCGTGCTGGCGTGCCAGTTCACGTGACGTCTCGCTGCCCCACACCAACACCGTCATGCCGAATGCCGCACCGTACCGGGCGATACGCTGGCCGATTTTGCCGTATCCCCAGATGCCGAGCGTCAGGCCATGCAGCGTTCTTCCCAATCCCAACGTGCCGTTCTGTTGCCAGTGGCCTTGAGCTAACTGGTCGCGATAACCGGGCAGATGGCGCGACGCCGCCATGATCAAACTCCAGCACAATTCGGCGGGTGCCACCGGCGAGCCGGTGCCTTCGGCCACCGCGACGCCATACCGGGTACAGGCGTCGACGTGGATATGTTGGCTTACTTTGCCGGTCTGGCTGATTAGCTTCAGGTTCGGCAGTTGGGCCAGCAACTCATCAGTAATACGGGTGCGTTCACGAATTAGCACCAGTGCTTCAACCTCTTGCAACTGTGCCGCCAGTTGAGCGGTATCATAGGTTTGCGTCAGAATTTGTACCTGATGGCCGTTCAACAGCGAAAAGCAACCCAGCTGTCTGACGGTATCCTGATAGTCATCCAATATGGCGATGTTCATGCAGGGAGTCCTTGTCTGTTTTTATTGTGACTGAGGGCGGCAGGTCATGATGAATTCCCGGTCGGTTTGGTCGGTGACCCGAAACCCCAGCCGGTGATACAGGCGGCGCGCCGGATTATTTTTCAGCACGCTCAACACCACCGGTTGACCCCGCGCCGATGCCTGCGCGAGCAGGGTTTCAATCAATAACTTGCCGAGGCCGCGGTTTTGAAAATCCGGGTGGATCTGAATCTGCATCAGATACCAGTGCTGTTCCTGCGGCATAAAGCGATATTTGAACAGCCCGGCGGGTTGCCCTTCCACCCGCACGAGATGAGCGTGTTCAAATTCGTAGCGAACACGCTGCATCAGGCTGTCGCTGTCTGTCGATGCGCCGATGTCCGCCAGATATTTCCCCATGGTTAGCCTGCGCAGTTGCAGCAGGAACTCGATATCCGATTCGGTAGCGGGGATCAGTTCAGGGTGCATGGTTTCCTCCGGCGGAACGCCGCCTAATGAGCGTTATCCGTTAAAGTGCCACAGCTCACCTGACGTCGTCACCTGTCAAAACGGTAAATAATGGCGGCAGGAGACAGGCCGCGCCTGTGGAGAGAAGTCACGAGTGAGATAGATTGCCGTTATCCGCTGCGCAAAGGGTTCTAACTGGGGTATCATCGCAGCCGTTTGTGATTGAGCGAAGGTGGACGATGAGTACGCAATTATCCGATGGTTTTATGCAATCCGATAGTTTTCTGCAATCCGATAGTTCTCTGCAATCCGAGAGTTATCTGCAACGTTTTGGCGGTACGGCGCGTTTGTACGGTCAGCGAGCGTTGTCGCTGTTTGCCGGTGCGCATGTGTGCGTGATCGGCATTGGCGGGGTTGGGTCCTGGGCGGCTGAAGCGCTGGCTCGCACCGGTATCGGCGCGATTACCCTGATTGACATGGATGATGTGTGCGTCAGTAACACCAACCGGCAGATTCATGCTCTGCGTCAGCACACTGGGCAGTTGAAAACCGAGGTGATGGCGGAGCGAATTCTGGCGATCAACCCGGAATGCCGGGTGACCTGCGTCGATGATTTCATCAGCGCCGATAATGTGGCGGAACTGCTGGACAACAATTTCAGCTATGTGATTGACGCTATCGATAGCGTGCGCCCCAAAGCCGCGCTGCTGGCCTGGTGTCGCCGCAATAAAGTGCCGGTGGTGACCACGGGCGGAGCGGGAGGGCAGATTGACCCGACGCGGATTGAGGTCGCTGATCTGGCGAAAACCATTCAGGATCCGCTGGCCGCCAAGTTGCGTGAGCGGTTGAAGCACGATTTTAATATCGTTAAAAACAGCAAGGGCAAGCTCGGCATCGACTGTGTGTTTTCCAGCGAGCCGCTGATGTACCCACAACCGGATGGTTCGGTTTGTGCGTCTCGCAGCACGGCTGACGGCGTGAAACGTATGGATTGCGCCTCTGGTTTTGGCGCGGCGACCATGGTGACCGCCACCTTTGGCTTTGTGGCGGTTTCCCATGCGTTGAAAAAAATGATGGCGCGTGATACCCGGCAAGCGCAGGCTGCCGCGTTGAATCAGGATTCGTGACGGGCAATATCGTGGATGCGGCTGGCTAGTGCGCTCAGCCCACCAGCGCGTGATGCGCTGAGTTCGGCGCGCAGCCCCAACCGGTCAAACAAAGCCAGCGGGTCGAGCTGTTGTAGCATTGGCGCGGTTTTGCCTTCCACCGCCGTCAATAGGATTGCCAACAGCCCACGCACGATGCGGCCGTCGCTGTCACCGTAAAAATGCAGGGTGCCGTCCGGTTGCTGTTGATATCCCAGCCAGACGCGGTTCTCACAACCAGACAACTCGATATGTTCCTGACGAAGTGCGTCCGGCAGCGACGGCAGGGATTTGCTCAGCAGGATCAACTGACGATAGCGTTCTTCCCAGGAACGACAGGCGTCAAAACGCGCGGTCAGCGTTGCTTCATCAATTTCAGTGCCAAACGGATGGCGGGTAGCGTCGGTCATCATCAATTAATCCATCAGTAATTCAAGCGCTTTTTGGGTAGCCTGGACCAGATGGTCCACATCCAGCTGCTGGTTATAAGGGGCAAATGAGGCTCGCAACGTACCGGGCACACCCAGCGCCTGCATCAGCGGTTGGGCGCAATGGTGCCCGGCTCGCAGGGCAATGCCGTCCTCCGCCAGCAGAGTCACCAGATCGTGGTGGTGTACACCGTCGATGGTGAATGACAACAGGCTGGAACCAGGGGCGCGAAAGCTGCGAAAACCGGGGAACACACTCAGTTGCTGTTCTGCATCACTCGCCAGCGCGACACTGTGCCGATCCGCCGCTGAACGGTCTTGTCGCTGCCACCAATCAATGGCGGCAGCCAGACCGAGTACCCCGGCAATGTGCGGCGTACCAGCCTCGAAGCGCTGGGGAATGGCTTGTGGCGTAAAACCGTCAAACGACACGGTTGTCATCATTTTTCCACCGCCTTGCCAGGGCGGCATGGTTTCCAGCAGCGCTGGTTTGCCGTACAGCACGCCAATACCGGTAGGGCCATACAGTTTATGGCCGGAGAACGCGTAAAAGTCGATATCCAGCGCCGTCACATCGGTTGCCGTGTGTGCAATACCTTGTGCGCCATCCACTATCACCACCGCACCGACCTGATGTGCCAGTGTAATCGCTCGTTTCAGGTCCGGCATACCGCCGGTCACATTCGACATTTGTCCGATAGCCAGCAGGCGGGTGCGGGCGTTGATCAATGAGGGTAACAGCGGAAGGTCGGGCAGACTATCCGCGCCAATCGGCAGCTTTACCACTCGCGCTCCCGTTTGTTGCGCCACCATCAGCCATGGGATCAGATTAGCATGGTGCTCAGCCTCGCTGACCAGGATCTCATCGCCGGGTTGTAACCGTGGGCGGGCGTAACATTGCGCCACCAGATTGATCGCTTCTGTTGTGCCTTTAGTCCAGACGATGCCGCGTGCCTGCGTTGCGCCAATGAAATCCGCTACTTTTTCCCGCGCCTGTTCGAACGTTTCCGACAACTGTCGGGCGGTGCGATGCTGGCTGCGGTGCACATTACCCGTTTCGCTGGCGTAGTAGTGCTGAACCGTGGTGATAACCGTGTCGGGCTTCAGCGCTGTGGCGGCGCTGTCAAGATAGACACCGGGTTGGCGAAGTGCGGGAAATTGCTGGCGAAAATACGGGGCATTAAACGGTTTCATGTCGATCCTCTGTTGAGCGGCAGATCCTGTCCCATTTTTGCGACTGAAACAAGTTTAGGACGATCCTGAACGAAAACCTCGCTCAGCTTGCTACCCTTAACCTTGCTTGGTTTGGAATTTAATAATGACGAATGCCTTAGTGAAGGCATTAAAAAATACCAGGAGTTAAGTATGAAGAATAAAATTGTAATTCTTGCCGCCCTGGCTCTGACGTTATCGTTGTCAGCCTGTTCCAGCAATTATGTGCTGCAAACTTCTGACGGGCAGACCATCATTGCTGATGGCAAACCGAAGGTGGATGAAGAAACTGGCCTCATCAGTTACACCGATGCTTACGGCCATCACCAACAGATTAATCGTGATGCACTGAGATCGATGACGGAAGCGAAGTGATCGGTCAATTCATTACAGGCAAAAAAAAGCACCGCAAAACGCGGTGCTATGCAAAAATCACTTAGACAGACAGGGTAAATGTACAGGAAATGAAAAGGTAGCATCGCTACCACGTCTGAAATGCAGACAGTAAACAAATAGCAAACACAACATCACAACCACAAGCCAAAAGCACATCGGTCAATCTTCAGCACTTTTCGTTCCGGCTCAGGGAAGTGGCGCTACTATAGGTATTTGCTGGTGCATCCTCAACGGACAATTTATAATGCATCGGATTACAAAAACTAATGGCAAATCGCGGTAGTCGTTACCGGGGTAAGCCGCATACGAAGAATCCGGTTTATGTCGAAACGATTGCCGCCTCTCAATGCTTTGCGCGTCTTTGATGCTGCTGCCCGCCACCTCAGTTTTACCCGCGCGGCCGAAGAGTTATTCGTTACTCAGGCTGCCGTCAGCCATCAGATCAAATCGCTGGAAGATTTTCTCGGTCTGAAATTGTTCCGCCGCCGTAACCGTTCCCTGTTGTTGACGGAAGAGGGGCAGAGTTACTTTCTGGACATTAAGGAAATCTTTTCAGCCCTTAATGAAGCGACCCGTAAGTTACAGGCTCGTAGCGCCAAAGGCGCGCTGACGGTGAGCCTGCTGCCCAGCTTTGCCATCCACTGGCTGGTGCCGCGTCTGTCGAGTTTCAATACGGAATATCCGGGCATTGATGTACGAATCCAGGCGGTGGACCGGGAAGAGGAACGATTGTCGGATGATGTGGATGTGGCTATCTTCTACGGTCGCGGCAACTGGCCGGGATTGCGGGTGGAAAAACTGTACGCGGAGTATCTGTTGCCGGTTTGCGCACCGCAATTACTGGCTGGGGAGCACCCATTGAAAACACCGGGCGACCTGATATGGCATACGCTGTTGCATGACGCCTCACGACGTGACTGGATGGCCTATACCCGCCAGTTGGGGATAACTCAGATTAATGTGCAGCAAGGGCCGATTTTCAGTCATAGTGCGATGGTGTTGCAGGCGGCCATTCATGGTCAGGGGGTCGCGCTGGCCAACAATGTGATGGCGCAGACGGAAATTGAAGCGGGCAGGCTGGTGTGTCCGTTCAATGACGTGCTGGTCAGCAAAAATGCGTTTTATCTGGTTTGTCATGACAGTCAGGCGGAACTGGGTAAAATAGCCGCCTTTCGCCAATGGATTCTGGCTCGCGCGGCCAGCGAACAGGAAAAGTTCCGCTTCCGCTACGACAACAGTTCACGCTGAATCCGCCGGGTTCAGCTTCTTTTTCTTGATATATGGAATAGATCAAACGATGAACAGCCGTTTCATGCTGATATTCGCCGCTGTCAGCGGGTTTGCATATGTGGCGTTGGGGGCGTTTGGCGCGCATGTGTTGAGTAAATCTCTGGGTGAAGCGGAAATGTCCTGGCTGCATACCGGGCTCCAGTATCAGGCGTTTCACACGCTGGCGATTCTGGTGTTATCGGTGATGATGCATCAACGGGCGAACATCTGGTTTTACTGGAGTGCGGCATTTCTGGCGCTGGGTACGCTGCTGTTTAGCGGCAGCTTATACTGTCTGGCGTTGTCGCACCTCAAACTATGGGTATTTGTCACTCCGCTGGGGGGCGTGTGCTTTCTGACGGGCTGGCTATTACTGTTAATTGGAGCCTTACGCTTAAAGAAAAAGGCTGAGTAGCATGAATAAAGTGATTTTGTACTGCCGCCCTGGGTTTGAGAAAGAGTGCGCGGCAGAAATTACCGACAAGGCGGCGCGTTATAACGTCTATGGCTTTGTTCGGGTCAAGGATAACAGCGGATATGTGGTGTTTGAGTGTTACCAGCACGAAGACGCCGATCGGCTGATTAAGGAATTACCGTTCCAGGAGCTGATATTTGCGCGTCAGATGATGGTCTGTGGCGAATTGCTGCGTGATCTGCCGCCGGAGGATCGCATCACGCCGATCGTCGGGATGCTGACCGGGGCGCTGGAACGTGCTGGTGAGTTGCGGGTTGAAGTGCCGGATACCAACGAAAGCAAGGAACTGATGAAGTTCTGCCGCAAGTTCACGGTGCCACTGCGCGCGGCATTGCGGGAAAACCGTATTCTGCTGGCGCAGGAGAAAGCCAGCCGCCCGGTGATTCATGTGTTGTTCATCGCCCCCGGTTGCTGCTATGTCGGTTATTCCTACAGCAATAACAATTCGCCGTTTTATATGGGGATCCCTCGGCTGAAATTCCCTGCGGACGCCCCAAGCCGCTCGACATTGAAGCTGGAAGAAGCATTCCATGTTTTCGTGCCAGCAGACGAATGGGATGAACGTCTTGCTAGTGGTATGTTCTCGGTGGATCTGGGGGCTTGCCCCGGCGGCTGGACCTATCAGTTGGTGAAACGCAGTATGATGGTCCACGCCGTTGATAACGGCATGATGGCACCGAGCCTGATGGATACCGGGCAGGTCATCCACCATCAGGCGGACGGGTTTCGCTTTGAACCGCCGCGCAATAATATCTACTGGCTGGTGTGCGATATGGTGGAAAAACCGGCTAAAGTCACCAACCGTATGGCTGACTGGCTGGTCAATGGCTGGTGCCGTGAAGTGATCTTCAACCTTAAGCTGCCGATGAAAAAGCGCTATGAAGAAGTGACCCAGAATCTGGCCGTGCTGGCGCAGCGGCTGGAGGAGAACGGCATCAACTTTGAGATTCATGCCAAACACCTCTATCACGACCGTGAAGAAGTGACCGTTCATGCCCGGCGTATCTGGGGTGCAACGCCCGGCCGACGCGACGAACGTTGAGTTTCCGCTGCTGTCCGGGCGTGATGCCTGTACGTATCGGTGGTTAACGCCGCCTAACCCGATGTGGGCAGGCGGAGCTGTTGCAGGTTGCCATTGAGTATCAGATCAGTTCTGAGCGTGGCGACCTGGCGGCAGCGGTAAGCCATGTCCTGCTGAGATTCCAACTTGCGGCGCCATTTCTCCGGTATCTGCTCCAACTGCTGGTATAGCGCCTCCAGTGAGCCTGCCTGTTGCAACAGTTGAGCGGCGGTTTTCGGCCCAATGCCGCTCACGCCGGGAATTTTGCTGCTACTGATCCCCGCCAGTCCCCAGAAATCCGGCAACTGTTCGGGTTGAACGCCGAACGCCTGCTGGATGAATGGCACGTCCAACCAGCGCTTCTGAAAGTAATCCCGGATGCGAATGGTTGGTGCCAGTAACTGACAGTATCCTTTGTCGGTCGAAACAATGGTGGCTTGGTGCCCTTGCGCGGCGACCTTAAAAGCCAACGTGGCAGCCAGATCGTCAGCTTCATTACCCGGTGAGTGCCAGCTCTCTACACCTGAGGCCAGGAAGGCATCCCTGATTTGTGGCAACTCCTGCGACAAGCTTTCCGGCATGGGCGTGCGGCCAGCCTTATACTCCGGCAATAACTGGTGGCGCCAGCTCTGGTCACGCTGCTCGTCATCAAAGACGGCAACGGCATGAGTAGGTTGACTGTGCTGAATCAACTGGCCCAACGCGTGCTGGCAGGCAGTTAGGCAAGGAGAACCTTGTACCGCATGAATGCGTCGGATCAGGTTGAGCGCGTCAACAATAAGCAGATGTACGGCCATAAGCGGTAGTCATATGAGTCGCCGTCGACACACGCCGACGGCGAACGGTGGTCAGGAACAGATTTCATAGCACGGGACGTAAGCGCTGCCAGGCAGCTTCATACGTTGCTGAGAAACGAAGTCCTGCAACAGTCTGTCCATGCTCTTCATGATGTCGGCATTGCCGTGCAGTTTATACGGGCCGTGTTCCTCAATAGCCCGGATCCCTGCTTCTTTGACGTTACCTGCCACAATACCGGAAAACGCTTTGCGCAGCGTGGACGCCAGCTGTTCAGCTGGTTGATCAGGGTGCAGGTTGAGGTTCGCCATGTTTTCGTGCGTCGGTTCGAACGGCAGTTGCAAGTCCGGTGCGATGCGCAGCGACCAGTTGAAGCTATAGGCATCGCCGGTGTGACGGCGGTGCTCTTTCACCTGTGGCATGGTTTTCTTCATCTGTCGTGCCACTTCGGCAGCATCATTGATGATGATGGAATAATAACGGCGTGCCTGTCGACCCAGCGTATTAACGATAAATTCGTCAAGAACCCGGAAATAGTCAGCACTTTCCTGTGGGCCGGTAAGGATAATTGGCAACACTTGTTCGCTGTTGGCTGGGTCCATCATGATGCCCAACAGATAGAGGAACTCTTCCGCCGTACCGACCCCGCCTGGGAAAATCACGATGCCGTGCCCAATGCGCACGAACGCTTCCAGACGTTTTTCAATATCCGGCATGATGATCAGCTCATTCACCAGCGGATTGGGTGGCTCGGCTGCGATGATGGATGGCTCGGTCATGCCGATGAAACGTCCGTCACGATAACGTTGTTGGGCGTGGCCCACGGCGGCACCTTTCATCGGGGCTTCCATCGCGCCCGGCCCACATCCGGTACAGATGTTCAGTTCTCGCAAACCGAGCTGGCTGCCGACTTTACGGGCGTACAGGTATTCGGTTTCATTGATCGAATGACCGCCCCAGCACACCACCAGATTTGGCTCCTCGCCTACATGCAGCGCTCTGGCATTACGCAGGATGGAGAATACAAGATTGGTGATATGGGTGGAGTCTTCGAGATCCAGGTTTTGATAACGCCCAGCGCTGGCGATTTGGCCGTTCACAAACAGGATGTCGCGCAGCACGGCGAACAGGTTGGCCTGCAACGAGCGGATAATTTGCCCGTCGACAAATGCTTCTTCCGGCGGGTTGACCAGCTCCAGTTTCACGCCGCGCTCACGGCGCAGTACATTGATATCGAAATCCTCGTAGCGGGAGAGCAACTCCTTGCTGTTGTCCGTCTGACTGCCGGAATTCAGGACGGCGAGGGAACAATTGCGGAATAGCCGGTAAAGATCGCTGCTGGCTGTGCTTTTCAGCATATCCACTTCCAGCTGCGACAGTAAATCCATGGACCCTAACGGGCTGATATGTGTGATCATACTACTCCCTGAAACGCAGTGTGCGACGACAGTTGTTCAAGACGCTTGCCCAACACGCAGGTGCGATGCGTTTGTGTGATACGTTTCTTTGCTATCTCACCTTAACGTGTCGAATAGCCTTTTGCCAAGGCGTGGTGACCTTCCAGCGATAAAGTTGCGCGGCGTTACGCACTTTGATGCGTATTCTGTCGACGTTAGGCGTTATAGTCGGGATAGAATGTGTATTGAGTGAAACCCGACAGACTCAGATTGAGAGGAAAGATGGAGCAGCAGGTATCACAGGCGCTGAATGCATTCACCCAGCGTTATGTCGAGTTATGGCAACGGGAAACCGGCCATCCGCCAGCCAGCGACGAGCTGTATGGTGTCGCGTCACCCTGTATTGTCACCACACAGGATAGTCGGGTGCACTGGTTGCCGCAGGCACCGGCTGTGCCAGCTCGGCTGGATGGTGTTGAACGGGCGCTGGAGATCCAACTACATCCGGATGCGCATACCTTTTTCACCAGCCAGTTTGCGGGTGACATGACGGCTCGCTTTGACGATCTGGACTGCACGCTGCTTCAGGTCTGGAGTGAGGACGATTTTATACGTCTGCAGGAGAACCTGATTGGTCACCTTTTGACACAAAAACGATTAAAATTGTCACCTACATTATTTCTTGCGACAACGCATTCTGAAATGGCGCTAATCTCTTTGTGCAACCTGAGCGGCGAAGTGGTGCTGGAAGAGTTCGGTACGCGCCAGCGTCGCGTGTTGTCATCGGATCTGGTTGATTTCCTGCATAAGCTGTTGCCATTGATTCCATAATGCTGAATCGCGTTTCGCTTTTCGGTGTGTGAGAGATCTCTTACATTGCGTGTAAGCGATCTCTTATCTTTAATATTAAACTAAGATTTCCGTTTAATTTTTGCATTATTAATTAATGAATTAATGGTGTTCGTCAATAAACCGTGCTTTTTATGCGCCTATTAGGGCGTTTGGGTGGCTTGCTGATTCGGTTTAATTAATACATCTTATTATTCAGTTTAGTAACACGGTAACAGGGTATGTCGACCATGCCAGGAAGGCAGGAAGCTAACTTCTGTTACAACCAGACTCTTTTTTCAGGATGAAATGAGGGACACCTCCAGGAAGGAGAATGAGAGCCGGCTTGGGAATGCCGGTGGGGCAGGAGCCTAAAGGAATGCGATCACGGATGATTATGATGGAACGAGCGTCACGGATGAAAGAAGGATCGCCAGCAAGGATTGTGGGTTAGGACGACCAATCAAGGACAAGTTTTCAAGGACGAGCAGGGAAGCAACAAGGTAGCGGGACTGCTGCAAACGAACTAAGAGGGAACCGAGAAATCGGTTCCCTCTTTTCGTTTGCTGTGCCACTCAGTGTGCGCATTGCGGTGTGGGATGTCAGAATCAGACAACGATGCTATGCTTTGCCGCCCTGTTACCAAGCCTGATGAGACTTCGGCCCATGAGTGTAGAGATTCGCATCCGACAATCGCTGTTTGCGATAGAACATGCCCTGAGAACAAGCCCGTTATGGCCGACTTCTGCACCTGATGAGGCGGCATTTGCCAGCCAGGAACCGTTCTGCATTGATACGATGGCGGCCGAGCAGTGGCTGCAATGGGTGTTCTTACCGCGTATGCACGCATTACTGGACAGCGGCGCGCCGTTGCCGACCCGGCTTGCCATCCTGCCTTACTTCGAAATGGCGTTCGACGGGCGCTTGGATGATGTTGGCGAATTGCTGACGCAGTTGCGGGCGTTGGATGAATTGTTTGAGGAATGAGGATGCTGGAGATTGTCTATCAGGATGAGCATCTGATTGCGGTGAACAAACCGGCTGGTTGGCTGGTGCACCGCAGCTGGCTGGATCGCAAGGAAAAAGTGGTGGTGATGCAAACGGTACGCGACCAGATTGGTCAGCACGTGTTTACCGTGCACCGTCTGGATCGTCCTACCTCTGGCGTGCTGTTGATGGCGCTGTCCTCTGAGGTGGCACGGTTACTGGCGCAGCAGTTCGAGCAGCACCAGATGGAGAAAACCTATCATGCAGTGGTTCGCGGCTATGTGATGGAGGACGGTGTGGTTGATTATGCGCTGACAGAAGAGCTGGACCGCATCGCCGATAAATACGCCGACCCGAATAAAGCGCCGCAGCCTGCCGTCAGCCACTATCGGGTACTGGCGCGTGCCGAGATGCCGGTAGCGATTGGGCGTTATGACACTTCGCGCTACAGTCTGCTGGAATTAAGTCCCAAGACCGGGCGTAAGCACCAGTTGCGGCGACATATGGCGCATTTGCGTCACCCTATTATTGGCGATACTACCCACGGCGACTTGCGTCAGAACCGCGGTATGGCGGCGCATTTTGATTGCGCTCGCCTGATGTTGCACGCCAGCCGTTTGTCGCTGACTCACCCGGTGACCAACGAGCCGTTGGTCATCTCAGCACGCTGGGACGAGCCCTGGCAGGGCGTAATGACGCAATTTGGCTGGCAAGGCAATCTCCCTGAGGTTGAAAGGGTTGAGTTTCCTTTGGTGTCGGGTCAGGATAACGACCTGACGTCAGCATAAAACAGGAGAATCAGCGTCATGGCGCAAGTCGGTATTTTTGTTGGCACGGTGTACGGCAACGCGTTGCTGGTGGCGGAGGAAGCGGAGAGCATTCTTAAGTCGCACGGGCATGAGGTAAAGATTTTCGAAGAAGCGTCGGTCGATGACTGGCTGGCTTACAGCCAGCAGACGGTACTGGTGGTCACCTCCACCACCGGTCAGGGGCAATTGCCGGAGTCTATCGTGCCGTTGTACGAAGCGCTGCGTGAAAAAGTCGGTTATCAGCCTGATTTGCACTACGGATTGATTGCATTGGGTGACAGCAGCTACGAGAATTTCTGCGGTGGCGGTCATCAGTTTGATGCGTTATTGCAGGAGATGGGGGCGAAACGCGTGGGCGAGTTGCTGGAAATTGATGCCACCGAACATCCGGAACCTGAAGTGATTTCCTGCCCGTGGGTGGAATCCTGGGGCGCGCTGCTGGACAAGTAATTGCCGGGAGCCGCTGGTGAAAACGGGGCCTCCAGGCCCCGTTTCTTATGCGCAATAGGCTGTGTTGCAGCCTTATCGATGACGCGGCTTAGCGTTGCGTCAGTTTTTCCAGATCGGATTCGATTTCGCTGATCTTGTTGGTGACCACGCTTTCCAGATGACGCAGATCGGACAGAATCTTGCGCTTCAAATCCACCTCAACCTGATCGCGCTGGCAAATTTGATCAAGCTCGTCCACCACGTAACGCAGATTGGGGCTGATCTCGTTGATTTCTTTATAACCCTGCCCGGCGTTGTCTGCGACGATGGTTTTGCGCTGGCGCGGATATTTGAACTTGACGCTTTTAGCGAAAAATTCCCCTTTATCCTTGCGAAAGTAAATTTTCAGAATATCGTTGCTGGCTTCCTGGCGGAGGCTATAGCGGTCGATATCTTCCGGGTTGGAAATCCCAAGACTTTTCAGATTGTCGTACATAACGCCACCTTTCTTGTTTTACGTCGGCTTGAAAAACCGGGCCAGTATTGTTGGTCGTGACGGCTTGATGCCGTAAAAAATGGCGGGTCATAGCCCGCCATTCAGTTTAGTCGATAGTGGTATTAGTCGATAGTGCGCAATAGCTCATTAATTCCCACTTTACCGCGGGTTTTTGCGTCCACTTTCTTCACGATCACCGCGCAGTAGAGGCTGTAGCTGCCGTCTTTAGACGGCAGGTTGCCGGATACCACGACTGAGCCCGCCGGTACTCGGCCGTAATGCACTTCGCCGGTTTCACGGTCGTAAATTTTGGTGCTCTGGCCGATGAATACGCCCATTGAAATTACCGAACCTTCTTCTACGATCACGCCTTCTACGACTTCAGAGCGAGCACCGATGAAGCAGTTATCTTCGATAATGGTCGGGTTAGCCTGCAGCGGCTCCAGTACACCGCCGATGCCAACACCGCCGGACAGGTGCACGTTTTTGCCAATCTGTGCGCAGGAGCCGACAGTGGCCCAGGTGTCTACCATCGAGCCTTCGTCAACGTAGGCACCAATGTTGACGTAAGACGGCATCAGTACGGTGTTACGGGCGATGAATGCGCCCTGACGGACACTGGCAGGAGGGACAACGCGGAAACCTTCACGCTGGAAGCGCGCTTCATCGTAACCGGCGAATTTCATCGGTACTTTATCGTAGTAACGAGTCTCGGTGCCTTCCATCAACTGATTGTCATTGATGCGGAAAGAGAGCAGCACCGCTTTCTTCAGCCACTGATGCGTTACCCACTGGCCGTTGATCTTCTCAGCCACACGCAGCGCACCACTGTCCAGTTGGCTGATAACCTGATTCACCGCTTCGCGCGTTACCGTGTCCACATTGGCCGGGGTAATGTCTGCGCGACGCTCAAATGCGGTTTCGATGATGTTCTGTAATTGCTGCATCCTGTTTCTCTTTCGTGATTAATCAAACCAGGCCGCGTGCCGCTATGCGGGACGAGGCTTAACATTTAAGAAGCTACTTTATCGTTTGGGTCGAGGGCTTCTGTCAACCGTTGTTGCAACTTAAGCCGTAATTCGGGGCTTAATGCCCGTCTTTCGCTATCTGCCAGAATAAACAGGTCTTCTACGCGTTCGCCGATGGTGGAAATACGGGCACCATGCAGCGACAGATTCAGGTCGGCGAACACTTCGCCCACCCGCGCCAGCAGGCCGGGCTGATCGAGCGCGATTAACTCCATGTAACTGCGTCGGTCGGTATGCGTCGGTAGAAAACCGACTTCCGTCGGCACGCTAAAGTGGCGCAGGCGGGAGGAGGGCCGACGTGCTCGCGGATGCTGATAATCCCGTTGGGTCAGCGCCTGTTCGATGGCATGGCGGATCATGTCGTGACGATCCGGTGCCAGCGGGCTGCCGTCCGGTTCCAGTACGATAAAGGTGTCCATCGCCATACCGTCGCGGCTGGTGAAGATTTGCGCGTCGTGTACGCTCAGGTTACGTCTGTCCAGTTCACCGGCGACCGCGGCGAACAGGTAAGGACGGTCCGGGCTCCAGATAAAGATTTCGGTGCCACCACGACTGGCCTGGTGGCTGATCAGCACCATGGGTTTACTGACGTCATGCTCCAGCAGGTGACGCGCGTGCCAGGCTAATTGATTCGGGGAGTGACGCAGGAAGTAGTCGGCGCGGCAGCGGCTCCAGATGTGGTGCAGTGCCTCCTCGTCGATATTGTCCATACGCAACAGCGCCAGCGCCTGTAAGCGATGATGACGCACCCGTTCGCGCAGGTCCGGCGAGTTCTGCATACCACGACGTAACTGTTTCTCGGTCGCGAAATACAGTTCGCGCAACAGACTCTGTTTCCAGCTGTTCCACAGCGTCTCATTAGTGGCGCAGATATCCGCTACGGTCAGGTTCAGCAGGTAACGCAACCGGGTTTCGCTTTGCACCTGTTCAGCGAATTGCTGGATGACCGTTGGGTCCTGGATGTCACGCCGCTGTGCCGTAACTGACATCAGCAGATGGCAGCGTACCAGCCAGGATACCAGTTGGGTTTCCCGTGAGTTCAACCCATGCAGCGCGGCAAACTCCAGCGCGTCTTTGGCCCCCAGTTCCGAGTGGTCGCCACCACGACCTTTGGCGATGTCATGGAACAGGGCAGCTAGCAGTAACAGCTCTGGCTGCGGCAGTCGCGGGTAGAGCTCCACGCATAGTGGATGCGCCGCGCGAGTGGCTTCTTCGGTAAAACTCTCCAGTTTCAGCAGCACCCGGATGGTGTGCTCATCCACGGTATAGGCGTGGAACAGGTCAAACTGCATCTGCCCGACAATGTTGCCCCACAACGGCATATAGGCCCACAGTACACTGTGGGTGTGCATCGGCAGCAATGCCCGGCTGACAGCGCGCGGGTGGCGCAGAATATTCATGAACAGGTTGCGGGCTTCTGGAATCGTACACAGCGGCTGGTTCAGGTGACGACGAGCATGGCGCAGGTGCCGCAGGGTTGTTGAATAGATGCCGCTGATTTCCTGATTGCGGACCATCAGGTAGAACATGCGGATGATGGCTTCGGGCTTGCGCTCGAACAGGGTTTCGTCACGCAGGTCGATAAGCTGGCCGCGCAACTGGAATTCCTCGTCCAGCGGACGGGGTTTCTCGCTGGCATCCAGCGCCAGGATGGCTTCGTCAAACAGTTGCAGCAGCATCTGATTCAGTTCGCCTACCCGACGCGTCATACGGTAGAAGTCTTTCATCATGTGCTCTACCGGCGCATTGCCTTCGCCCTGATATTGCAGCAGTTGCGCCACGTTGAGCTGGCGGTCGAACAACAGGCGGTTATCGTAACGGGGCAGGATCAAATGCAATGCGAAGCGAATGCGCCACAGAAAACTCTGGCACTCGTTCAACTCGTTGCGTTCAGCTTCGGTCAGAAAACCGAACCCGACCATTTCGTTGAGCGACGTGGCACCAAAGTGACGACGGGCGACCCACAGCAGGGTGTGGATATCCCGTAGCCCACCGGGGCTGCTCTTGATATCTGGCTCCAGATTGTAACTGGTGCTGTGGTAGCGCTGGTGGCGTTCCCGCTGCTCGGTGATCTTGGCGGGAAAGAAGGTTTCCGAAGGCCAGAATGCGTCGCTGAAAATGTGTTTTTGTAGCGTCAGGAACAGTGCAACGTCCCCGCAAATCATGCGGGATTCGATCAGGTTGGTGGCGACGGAAATATCTGCCCGGCCTTCTTCCAGACATTCGTCGAGTGTGCGCACGCTATGGCCGACTTCCAGCCGCAGGTCCCACAGCAACGTGATAAAGGTGCCGATCGCCTGTGACTGAACGTCCGTCAGCTTGTGCTGGCTCAGGACCAGCAGGTCAATGTCTGACAGTGGATGCAATTCTCCGCGCCCGTAGCCGCCGACCGCCACCAGTGCGGTTTGCGCTGTACTTTCAAAACCGTAAAAGCGCCATAGCCGTTGCATCAGATGGTCAATAAACAGCGTGCGGGCGTCGATCAACGCTTCCGCGCTAACGCCCGCTTTGAATTCCTCTGCCAGCCAGCTCTGGAACTGTTCCAGATGGGTTTTCAGCGTCTGACATTTCAGCATGTCGTCGGTGAACGTCAGAGGTGAAGCCGGTGCCGGATGAACCGTGGTGGTGGAACCGGGGGTATCGTGCGAAAGGTCTTTGTCGATCATGTTGCGCCACCATAAACATAAAAAAAGCCGGCATCAGCCGGCTTATGCTCAATTATTCCTGATGCGTGATGATGTTGGGGATGGTGTCATCCTTACGCAACGTCATTATTTCGCAGCCGTTTTCAGTCACCACAATAGTATGCTCGTATTGCGCCGACAAGCTGCGATCCTTGGTTTTTACCGTCCACCCGTCTTTCATGGTGCGGATGCGGTAATCGCCAGCGTTGACCATCGGTTCCACGGTAAACGCCATGCCCGGCTGCAACACCACGCCGCCGTCGTCAGCGTCATAATGCAGCACCTGCGGTTCTTCATGAAAACCACGGCCGATGCCATGACCGCAGTACTCGCGCACCACGGAGAAATCCTGCGCTTCTACGAATTTCTGGATTTCGCGGCCCAGCGTGCGCAACCGGATGCCCGGTTTAATCATCCGTAGCGCCAGATACAAGCTTTCCTGCGTCACCTTGCACAGGCGTTCTCCCTGAATGGTCGGCTTGCCAACAATGAACATTTTGGAGGTATCGCCGTGAAAATCGTCTTTGATCACCGTGACGTCGATGTTGACGATATCGCCGTCCTTGAGGGTTTTGTCATCGCTCGGAATACCGTGACACACCACTTCATTGACAGAAATGCAGACGGACTTAGGAAAGCCGTGATAACCGAGGCAGGCGGAAATCGCATTTTGCTTGTTGGTGATGTGGTCGTGGCAAATGCGGTCCAGTTCGCCGGTGCTCACGCCTGGAACCACATACGGTTCGATGATTTCCAGCACTTCCGCCGCCAGGCGGCCGGCCACACGCATTTTTTCGATGTCTTCAGAGGTTTTGATTGAGATAGCCATAGAATTCAGTCCACTGGTATCGCCTTTTCCGGCGAAAGAGGGTCGGTAAATAGTGATTTATGGTATCAGCCCAGCCTGACACTGCCAAATCATCATTCCGTAACGGGGCTGTCATCCAGGGCTTGGGGCATTACAGTAGAATGCAACAAAAGTTGGTGTCCGGGGGCGGTTTATGGTATAAAGCGCGCCGGTGATCCGGCTGGCGTTCAGGTAACTGAATACTGACTGGTTCAAACTGAACTCACTATGTGTATAACACACACGTGTCGACACATTCGCCGGGGTGCCAGAATGGTTTTCCATTCAGGTCGGCGCAATGGGACACGTGGAGGCATAACCCCATACTTAATCTACAGAGGTAATCATGGCAACTGTTTCCATGCGCGACATGCTCAAGGCTGGCGTACACTTTGGTCACCAGACTCGTTACTGGAACCCGAAAATGAAACCGTTCATCTTCGGTGCACGCAACAAAGTTCACATCATCAACCTTGAGAAAACTGTACCGATGTTCAACGAAGCCCTGGCTGAGCTGAGCAAAATTTCTTCCCGTAAGGGCAAGATCCTGTTTGTCGGTACTAAACGCGCAGCAAGCGAAGCGGTAAAAGAAGCTGCTACCGGTTGCGACCAGTTCTTCGTGAACCATCGCTGGCTGGGCGGTATGCTGACTAACTGGAAAACCGTTCGTCAGTCCATCAAACGTTTGAAAGACCTGGAAACTCAGGCTCAGGACGGCACGTTCGACAAGCTGACCAAGAAAGAAGCGCTGCTGCGCACCCGTGAACTGGACAAGCTGGAAAACAGCCTGGGCGGTATCAAAGACATGGGCGGTCTGCCTGACGCGCTGTTCGTTATCGACGCCGATCACGAACACATTGCTATCAAAGAAGCAAACAACCTGGGTATCCCGGTATTTGCCATCGTTGATACCAACTCCGATCCGGATGGCGTTGACTACATCATCCCTGGTAACGACGACGCCATCCGTGCAGTAACCCTGTACCTGAGCGCTGTTGCCGCCTCTGTCCGTGAAGGCCGTTCTCAGGATCTGGCTGAACAGGCAGAAGAGAGCTTCGTCGAAGCTGAATAATAAGGCCAGCTCTGTTGAGCCCTTATTAACCAGGTATTGACATATGTTGGTTAGGGGGCCTTGTCAGGCCCCCTTTTTACTTATCTCTTACTTATCTCCCCCACGAGATAACCGAGGAAAAGATAATGGCTGAAATTACCGCTGCCCTGGTAAAAGAACTGCGCGAACGTACCGGCGCAGGCATGATGGAATGTAAAAAAGCTCTGGTTGAAGCTAATGGCGACATCGAGCTGGCAATCGACAACATGCGTAAATCCGGCCAGGCTAAAGCTGCTAAAAAAGCAGGTCGCGTTGCTGCTGAAGGCGTGATCCTGACCAAAATTGCCGCTGACGGCAAATATGGCGTCATCGTTGAACTGAACTGCGAAACTGACTTCGTAGCAAAAGACGCAGGCTTCAAAGCGTTTGGCGAAGAAGTTATCGCTGCTGCGCTGAACGAGCGCATCACTGATGTTGAAGTTCTGAAAGCGAAATTCGAAGAACAGCGTACCGCGCTGGTAGCGAAAATCGGTGAAAACATCAACATCCGTCGTATCGCTGTGCAGACCGGCGACGCGCTGGGTTCTTACATGCACGGTGCGCGTATCGGCGTTATGGTTGCCGCTACTGGTGCTGACGAAGAGCTGATCAAGCATGTTGCCATGCACATCGCCGCCAGCAAACCGGAATACGTTCATGCTGAAGACGTTCCGGCTGACGTGGTTGCCCGCGAGCATCAGATCCAGCTGGACATCGCCATGCAGTCTGGCAAGCCGCGCGAAATCGCTGAGAAAATGGTTGAAGGCCGTA
Organism: Dickeya undicola; assembly: GCF_000784735.1. Lineage (GTDB taxonomy): Bacteria > Pseudomonadota > Gammaproteobacteria > Enterobacterales > Enterobacteriaceae > Dickeya > Dickeya undicola. The sequence goes on along the minus strand of NZ_JSYG01000025.1, from coordinate 37,024 downwards.
TGCGTAAGTTCACCGGCGAGATCTCTCTGACCGGCCAGAACTTCGTTATGGACCCGAACAAAACCGTTGGCCAGTTGCTGAAAGAGCACGGTGCTTCCGTGAGCAGCTTCATTCGCTACGAAGTGGGTGAAGGCATCGAGAAAGCTGAAGTTGACTTTGCTGCTGAAGTCGCAGCAATGAGCAAGCAGTCTTAATAAAAATGGAGCCGCCACTTGGCGGTTCCTTTTTATCCAGCCAAACTATTCGCGATACCTGTAATTCGTGATACAAGCAATTTCATGGCATCTGGCCCCTACCGATGGTGCGCCGGGTGTAGCAGTAATAACCCCCAGTACGATGACAGCCTGTTAGGACAAGAACACCATGGCAACCAACGCAAAACCCGTATATCAACGTATCCTGCTGAAGCTGAGTGGCGAAGCCCTGCAGGGAGCTGAAGGTTTCGGTATCGATGCGAGCATCCTCGATCGTATGGCCCAGGAAGTGAAGGAATTGGTTGAGTTGGGCATTCAGGTCGGTGTGGTGATCGGCGGCGGCAACCTGTTCCGCGGCGCTGGTCTGGCCAAAGCAGGCATGAACCGTGTGGTGGGTGATCATATGGGGATGTTGGCTACCGTTATGAACGGTCTGGCGATGCGTGATTCGCTGCATCGTGCTTATGTCAACGCCCGTCTGATGTCAGCCATTCCGCTCAATGGCGTGTGCGATAATTACAGCTGGGCTGAAGCCATCAGCCTGCTGCGTAACAACCGCGTGGTAATTTTCTCCGCCGGTACAGGTAACCCCTTCTTCACCACCGACTCCGCAGCGTGCCTGCGCGGGATTGAAATCGAAGCTGATGTCGTGCTGAAAGCCACCAAAGTGGATGGTGTATTTTCGGCTGATCCGGTTAAAGATCCTAACGCGACGCTCTATGAATCATTGAGCTATCAGGAAGTGCTGGAGCGTGAACTTAAGGTGATGGACCTGGCGGCCTTTACGCTGGCACGTGACCACAATCTGCCGATCCGGGTGTTCAATATGAATAAGCCGGGAGCACTGCGTCGTGTCGTGATGGGCGAAAAAGAAGGGACGTTGATCAGTAATAACGGCTGACGTCTAATTTAAGGTAATATCTTGTTTTGGTGATATACCCAAATAATTCGAGTTGCAGGAAGGCGGCAAGTGAGTGAATCCCGATGAGCTTATTCAGGTAAGTGATTCGGGTGAGCGACAAATCTGCCGGGAGCTGATTTGAACGCAGCCAACACACCTGCAACTTGAAGTATGACGGGTATACAAGATTGCGCCATACATCGCCAGCCTGCCGCTGGTAATCAATGATTCGCTGGGTCATGCAAGTCGCGCGTGACCTGACTGGCAACCAGTTTTCAAGGGTTCACAACGTGATTAATGAAATCAGAAAAGACGCTGAAACGCGCATGGATAAATGCGTAGAAGCTTTCAAGAACCAGATCAGCAAAGTGCGTACTGGCCGCGCATCCCCCAGTCTTCTGGACGGCATTCATGTTGAGTATTACGGTAGCGCAACCCCGTTGCGTCAGTTAGCTAACATCGTAGTGGAAGACACGCGTACGCTGGCAGTCACCGTATTTGACCGGACGTTGGGCCCGGCGGTGGAAAAAGCCATCATGGCATCCGATCTGGGTCTTAACCCGATGTCTGCCGGTACGGTTATCCGTGTTCCGCTGCCACCACTGACGGAAGAACGTCGTAAAGACCTGATCAAGGTGGTGCGCGGTGAAGCCGAGCAGAGCCGTGTAGCGGTACGTAACGTTCGCCGTGACGCTAATGACAAGCTGAAAGCGCAACTGAAAGATAAGACCATTAGCGAAGATGATGAACGCCGTTCTCAAGATGACGTTCAGAAGCTCACTGATAGCTTTATCAAAAAGATCGATGCCGTTCTGGCCGAGAAAGAAAAAGAACTGATGGATTTCTAATCCATCGGTCAGGTACAGCGCCGCGGCAGGTGCAGGGTCAGGCCCGCGCCTCCTGCGGCGTTTTGTTTTTCAGCTTTTGGATGCGGGATGTTTTGCGTAACGCCACGCATTTTCACACCAGCCTCATCGACAGGCCGGTGCTGACGTTACAGACTGGCACCACGCCTGTTATCAAACCCAGTTTTATCAGGTCATACTCATGAAGCAACTGACTATCCTCGGTTCTACCGGTTCTATTGGCGTCAGTTCCCTGGCCGTGGTCAGGGCCAATCCAGACAAATTTTCGATAGCGGCACTGGTTGCCGGACGCAATGTTTCCCTGATGACGGAGCAGTGCCTGGAGTTTTGCCCAGCGTATGCTTCGATGGCAGACGAAGACGCGGCTCGTGAGTTGCGTCTCCGCTTAAGCGAAGCCGGTAGCCAGACAACCGTGCTGTCAGGCGAGAAGGCAGCCTGCGAACTGGCGGCGCTGGATGAGGTCGATCAGGTGATGGCGGCGATTGTTGGTGCCGCCGGTTTGCTGCCGGCGTTGTCGGCGATTCGCGCTGGCAAGCAAGTGCTGTTGGCGAATAAAGAGTCTCTGGTGACTTGTGGCCGTTTGTTTATGGACGAGGTTTCTAAGAACGGGGCGCAACTGTTGCCGGTTGATAGTGAACACAGTGCCATTTTTCAGAGTTTACCTGAGCCAATCCAACGACAACTGGGATATGCTTCCCTGAAGCAATACGGGGTTGAGCGAATTGTGCTGACCGGTTCCGGTGGGCCATTCCGCGAGATTCCGCTTGCCGCATTGGATTGCGTCACTCCAGATCAGGCGTGCGCCCATCCAAATTGGTCTATGGGGCGAAAAATTTCGGTGGACTCCGCCACCATGATGAATAAGGGACTGGAATATATCGAGGCGCGCTGGCTGTTTAACGCCTCGGAAGCACAGATGGAAGTGGTTATCCATCCGCAATCAGTCATCCATTCCATGGTGCGTTATCGCGATGGCAGTGTGATGGCGCAGTTGGGAACGCCCGATATGCGAACTCCCATAGCCTATGCGATGGCCTACCCCGATCGAGTTTTTTCCGGCGCGTCGGCGCTTGATTTCTGCCAGTTAGGGGCTTTGACCTTCTCTGCGCCGGATTTACAGCGGTATCCTTGTCTGCGTCTGGCGATAGACGCATGTAACCAAGGGCAAGCTGCTACGACGGCTCTCAATGCGGCAAATGAAATTGCGGTTGCGGCATTTTTACAATCCGGTATTCGTTTTACCGACATCGCCGCAGTCAATCAGAGCGTGATGGAACAGTTGACATTACCTGAGCCGCAAAGCGTTGATGATGTGTTGTCTATCGATACCTGGGCAAGACAAGCCGCAGAAAATGTACTGCGGCGTTATCAGTAACCTTACGCTGGTGTGTTTGTTCACATGCGCCTGAAATGGTATAGTCTGCGCCGCTTGATGCAGGTGGTTATCAATAAAAGCCACGGTGATGGAAAGCTGTGTGTTCACAGCTTTTTTTATGCTGTCAGGTTTGGCGCGACTGGAATAATCATTTTCTTGCTCGAGGAAATCAATACACGCTATGCCCTCCGAAAATCAACAAGGTAGTCAGAAGTTGTTACCTAACGGTCCGCGCCATGTAGCGATAATCATGGATGGCAATGGCCGCTGGGCTAAGCAGAGGGGAAAGCTGCGGATCTTCGGTCATCAGGCAGGAGTGAAGTCAGTACGCCGCGCGATCAGTTATGCCGTTGGCCAGAACCTTGAAGCCTTGACGTTATACGCATTCAGCAGCGAAAACTGGAATCGCCCGGAGCAAGAGGTTGCTGCGCTGATGGAGCTGTTTGTGCGTGTTTTGAATAGCGAAGTCAAGAAGCTGCACAAGCATAATGTCCGTCTGAGAGTTATCGGTGATATCAGTCGCTTCAGTAGCCGATTACAGGGGCTTATTCGCCGTTCAGAGGCAGTGACGGAAAATAATACTGGCCTTACTCTGAATATTGCTGCGAATTATGGTGGGCGTTGGGATATTATCCACGGGGTCAGAAAAATCGCTGCACAGGTTCAGGAAGGGACGTTGTGTCCTGACACTATTGATGAGTCGACGCTGAGTCGCTACATGTGCCTGAATGATCTGGCTCCGGTTGATCTGCTAATAAGAACCAGTGGAGAACATCGCATCAGCAATTTCCTGCTGTGGCAGATTGCATATGCAGAACTCTATTTTACCGATGTTCTCTGGCCGGATTTTGATGAACAAACCTTTGAAGGTGCCATTCATGCCTTTGCTCAACGTGAGCGTCGCTTTGGGGGAACCACGCCTGACGATGCGAATGCATCGTAGGGGGTATTTTTGCTGAAGTATCGCCTAATTACTGCGCTGATTCTTATTCCTTTGGTTATTGCGGCGCTTTTTTTCCTGCCGCCGTTGGTTTTCTCTCTGGTTACGCTGGCTGTCTGTATGCTGGCTGCCTGGGAGTGGGGTCAACTGGCTGGTCTGGTTTCTTACACACAGCGAATCTGGCTTTCCATTGCCTGTGGCTTCGTGCTGGCGGCGATGCTATTGACCCTGCCTGATTATCATTATTCCGTTACGCTTGTACCGGTCTGCCTTTCTCTATGGCTCTCCCTTGCCTGGTGGAGCGTGGCATTGTTAATGGTTCTGTCTTATCCGTCTTCCGCTGCGGTATGGCGTCATTCCCGCGTATTGCGCCTGTGTTTCGGCCTGTTGACCATTGTGCCTTTTTTTTGGGGCATGGTGGCATTGCGCCAGTTCGAATATGAAACCAATCCTTTTAGTGGAGCCTGGTGGCTGCTGTATGTGATGGTGCTGGTTTGGGGGGCTGATAGCGGTGCCTATCTGTTCGGCAAACTGTTTGGACGGCATAAACTGGCACCGAAGGTTTCGCCGGGGAAAACCTGGGAAGGATTTATCGGTGGGTTGGCAACGTCGGCGGTGATTGCGTTACTGTTTAGTCACTATGCGCCCTTGTCTATTTCTACCTTTACCTTACTGATTTGCTCTGTAGTGGCGACGCTGGCTTCGGTATTAGGCGATCTGACTGAGAGCATGTTCAAGCGTGAGGCTGGTATCAAGGACAGTAGTCATCTGATTCCGGGCCACGGTGGGGTACTGGATCGTATTGACAGCCTGACTGCAGCTATTCCGGTATTTGCCTGCCTGATGCTGTTGCTGTTCAAGGCCGTTTAGGAACACAGGTAGAATCTGTCTATGCTGAATATTCTCTGGAGCCTGGCCGCATTTATCGTCGCACTCGGTGTGTTGATCACTGTGCACGAATTTGGGCATTTCTGGGTTGCCCGCCGCTGTGGTGTTCGCGTCGAGCGTTTCTCCATCGGTTTTGGCAAAGCGCTGTGGCGCCGTCGTGATCGTCAGGGAACCGAGTATGTTGTCGCGCTGATTCCGCTGGGCGGCTATGTGAAAATGCTGGATGGCCGGGTCGATGAGGTGCCAGCGGGTCTTCAACATCAGGCTTTCAATCATAAGACTGTCTGGCAACGGGCGGCCATTGTCAGTGCTGGACCGATCGCTAACTTCATTTTCGCCGTGTTCGCCTATTGGCTGGTGTTTATCATAGGCGTACCGGGTGTTCGTCCGGTGGTCGGCGAGGTTTTACCCGGTTCGATTGCTGCACAGGCCCAAATTTCGCCAGGGATGGAACTAAAGTCGATTGATGGCATCGAAACGCCTGACTGGGATAGCGCGCGTTTGGCCCTGATTGGCAAGATTGGCGAGCCTGACGTGGTGATTGAAACCGCGCCGTTGGGTGTCGCACAGACTGAGAGCAAGCGGCTTGAATTGCAAGACTGGCATTTCGATCCCGAAAGGCAGGATCCGGCGATATCGCTGGGAATTGTGCCCAAAGGGCCGCAGGTTGAAGCGGTACTGACGCAGGTTCAGCCGCATTCCGCGGCTGAAAAAGCAGGTTTGCAAGTCGGGGACAGGATCGTTAAAGTCGATGGTCAACTGCTGGCTCGTTGGCAGCAGTTTGTCATTGCCGTGCGTGATAACCCAGGCAAGCCGATTACGCTAGAGGTGGAGAGAGGCGGTGGCTCGCTGTCCGTTGCTCTGACGCCTGATAGCAAGACGGTGGGGAAGAACCGGCTGGAAGGGTTTGCCGGTGTGGTGCCGAAAGTCACCCCTTTGCCTGATGAGTATAAGACCGTGCGCCAGTATGGGCCGTTCAGCGCCATCTATGAGGCTGGGAATAAAACCTGGCTGCTGATGAAACTGACCGTCAGTATGCTGGGTAAGCTGATTACCGGTGACGTGAAGCTGAATAATCTGAGCGGCCCGATCTCCATCGCGCAGGGAGCAGGCATGTCGGCAGACTACGGATTGGTGTATTACCTGATGTTTTTGGCGCTGATCAGCGTCAACCTGGGGATTATCAATCTGTTCCCTTTGCCAGTACTGGATGGTGGTCATCTGCTCTTTCTGGCGATTGAAAAGCTGAAGGGCGGACCGGTTTCCGAGCGTGTGCAGGACGTTAGCTACCGCATTGGCACGGTGTTGCTGATGATGTTAATGGGACTCGCACTTTTCAATGATTTCTCCCGCCTTTAGGTGTGGAACAGGTTAGGAAAAACGCATAACAACGATGGCGATGAAAAAGTTGCTCATAGCGTCGCTGCTGTTTAGCAGCGCCACCGTATACGGTGCAGACGGGTTCGTAGTGAAAGATATTCATTTCGAGGGCCTGCAGCGAGTTGCCGTTGGTGCGGCATTGCTCAGTATGCCTGTCCGGGTGGGAGATTCCGTCACTGACGAGGATATCGGTAATACCATTCGGGCTTTGTTTGCGACCGGAAACTTCGAAGATGTCCGTGTCCTGCGGGACGGGGACTCGCTGCTGATTCAGGTCAAGGAGCGTCCGACGATTGCCAGCCTGACCTTCTCCGGCAACAAGGCGGTGAAAGAGGAGATGCTCAAAGAGAATCTTGAGGCCTCCGGTGTTCGCGTTGGTGAAGCGCTGGACCGTACCACCTTGTCCAACATCGAGAAAGGGCTGGAAGATTTCTACTACAGCGTAGGTAAATACAGCGCCACGGTGAAAGCCGTAGTGACGCCGCTGCCCCGCAACCGCGTTGACCTCAAATTGGTGTTTACCGAAGGGGTATCTGCCAAGATCCAGCAAATCAATATTGTCGGCAACAAGTCCTTCAGCTCCGATGAATTGATTTCCCGCTTCCAGTTGCGTGACGAAGTACCGTGGTGGAACGTGGTTGGGGATCGCAAGTACGAGAAGCAGAAGCTTTCCGGCGACCTGGAAACCCTGCGCAGCTTTTATCTCGACCGCGGTTATGCACGCTTCAATATTGATTCCACCCAGGTCAGCCTGACGCCTGACAAGAAAGGTATCTACATCACCGTCAACATCACCGAAGGCGATCAGTACAAGCTATCCGGCGTGGTGGTGCGTGGTAATCTGGTTGGTCATGCTACCGAAATTGAAGACTTGACCCGTATTCAGCCGGGCGAGTTGTATAACGGCACCAAAGTGACCCGGATGGAAGAGGACATCAAAAAGCTGCTGGGCCGCTATGGTTATGCTTATCCTCGTGTGGTAACCCAACCGGAAATCAGCGATAGCGACAAAACGGTGCGTCTTAACATCAATGTGGATGCCGGTAACCGCTTTACCGTTCGTCGAATCCGTTTTGAAGGTAACGATGTATCTAAAGACTCTGTACTGCGCCGTGAAATGCGCCAGATGGAGGGCGGCTGGCTCGGCAACGATCTGGTGCAGCAGGGTAAAGAGCGATTGAACCGCCTCGGCTATTTCGAGAGCGTGGATACGGAAACCCAGCGTGTACCGGGAACACCGGATCAGGTCGACGTGGTGTACAAGGTTAAGGAACGTAACACGGGTAGCCTTAACTTTGGTGTCGGTTTCGGTACTGAGAGTGGGGTGAGCTTCCAGGCTGGTGTCCAGCAGGATAACTGGCTGGGGACGGGGAACTCGGTGGGTATCAGCGGTACTCGCAACGACTATCAGACTTATGTCGAACTGTCGATGACTGATCCGTACTTCACAGTAGATGGTGTTAGCCTCGGCGGCCGTATTTTCTACAACAACTTCAAAGCGCTGGATGCGGACCTGTCCGACTACACCAACCAAAGTTACGGTGCGGGCACGACGTTGGGCTTCCCGGTTAACGAGAACAACTCGTTGCGCGTTGGTGTTGATTATGTACACAACTCCCTGTCGGACATGAAACCGCAGGTAGCGATGTGGCGTTATCTGAACAAAGCCGGTGTGGATCCGGATCCAAGTACCACGTCGAGTGCCAGTTTTGACGCCAACGACTTCTTCCTGACGTCTGGCTGGACCTACAATAACCTTGACCGTGGTTACTTCCCGACAGCGGGCAACCGTGCCAACCTGAATGCTAAGGTGACCGTGCCGGGTTCGGACAACGAATACTATAAACTGACCTTCGATTCGGCGAGTTACTTCCCGATCAGTGAAAGTCATAACTGGGTGCTGATGGCGAGAACCAAAGCCGGTTATGCTGATGGTCTGAGTGGCAAGGAAGTGCCGTTCTACGATAACTTCTTTGCGGGCGGCTCCAGCTCGGTGCGTGGTTTCCGTTCCAATACTATTGGTCCGAAAGCGGCTTACTATACCGGATGTACTACAGAGAGCGTGTCATCTTGTAGCATTGACTCCACCAAAATGAGAGATGCGGTGGGGGGGAATGCGATGGCTGTCGCCAGCGCAGAACTGATCGTGCCGACACCGTTCGTTAGCGACAAGTATTCCAGCTCTATTCGTACATCTTTCTTCGTCGATGCCGGTACAGTGTGGGATACTCATTGGGAAAACACCGCCCAGACGCTGGCAGCGGGCGTGCCGGATTACAGTACGCCGGGAAATATTCGTATGTCTTCAGGTCTTGCCGTGCAATGGATGTCGCCGTTGGGGCCGCTGGTGTTCTCGTATGCCCAGCCGTTCAAGAAATACGAAGGGGATCGCTCCGAGCAGTTCCAGTTTAACATCGGTAAGACCTGGTAAGAACTGCCCGGTGTGTAAGGTTGAAAGGAAGATGTACCGGCATCCGGCGGCGATTTGAGCGTACCTTGGCCGCCGATGTCGCGATTACGATAAGCGCGATCAGCGCAGAAATACTTAGGGTGAGGAGTTTCAAAGTGAAAAAGTGGTTGTATGCCGCAGGGTTAGGTTTAACGCTGGCTGTATCTGCTGGCGCTCAGGCTGCCGACAAGATTGCGATTGTCAATGTTTCCAGCATTTTCCAACAGTTGCCGCAGCGTGAAGCCGTAGGCAAACAGCTGGAAAACGAGTTCAAAGGCCGTGCTTCTGAACTGCAGTCCATGGAACGTGCTCTGCAGGAAAAAATGCAGAAGCTGCAGCGTGATGGTTCTACCATGAAAGCCAGCGAACGCTCCAAGATGGAAAGTGACGTGATGGCTCAGCGTGAACAATTCTCCAGCAAAGCTCAAGCATTTGATCAGGACAACCGTCGTCGTCAGATGGAAGAGCGCAACAAAATCCTGAGCCGCATTCAAGACGCGGTTAAAGCCGTTGCTACCAAACAGGGTTATGACGTGGTTATCGATGCTAACGCAGTTGCCTATGCTGACAACGCGAAAGACATTACTGCAGATGTGCTGAAACAGGTTAAATAATTCATGTTTTCAATTCGACTGGACGCCTTGGCTCAACAGTTGGATGCACAATTACACGGTGATGGCGATATCGTCATCACCGCTGTTGCTTCTATGCATTCAGCGCAGGCAGGACAGATTACGTTTTTATCCGATAGCCGTTATCGTGAGCAACTGAACAGTACCCAGGCTTCCGCCGTGGTGCTGACAGAGGCTGATTTACCGTTTTGTGATAAAGCAGCTCTGGTAGTAAAGAATCCTTATTTGGCCTATGCGCGTATGGCGCAGTTGATGGATACAACGCCGGCGCCTGCACAGGGGATCTCACCTTCCGCGGTGATTGCCCCTGATGCGCGTTTAGGAGATGGGGTTTCGGTAGGCGCGAATGCTGTTATCGAATCCGGCGTGGAACTGGGTAATGGCGCGATTATCGGAGCAGGTTGCTTTATCGGCAAGAATGCTCGTATCGGTGCGGGAACCCGGTTGTGGGCCAATGTTACGATTTACCATAACGTCGTGTTGGGTGAACAGTGCCTGATTCAATCTGGTACGGTCATCGGTTCTGATGGATTTGGTTACGCTAATGATCGTGGTAACTGGATCAAAATTCCCCAGCTGGGAACGGTCATCATCGGCGATCGTGTCGAGATCGGTGCCAGTACTACCATCGATCGTGGTGCGTTGGACGATACCATTATTGGTAACGGTGTCATCATTGATAACCAATGTCAGATTGCACACAACGTTGTGATTGGGGACAATACCGCGGTTGCTGGTGGGGTAATCATGGCGGGCAGTCTGAAGATTGGCCGGTATTGCATGATTGGCGGTGCCAGCGTGATCAATGGTCACATGGAGATTTGCGACAAGGTCACAGTCACAGGGATGGGAATGGTCATGCGGCCTATCACTGAGCCGGGCGTTTATTCTTCCGGTATCCCATTGCAGCCGAATAAGGTCTGGCGTAAGACCGCTGCGTTGGTGATGAACATTGACGAGATGAGCAAACGGCTTAAAGCCGTTGAGCGTAAGCTCGAAGACCGTTAATCACCCGTATTCGCAGCCTCGCGTTTCGGACGCAAGACTGGCGCCATGTGCGCAATTTTTATTTGCGGCCTGCATGTTGTTCCTCCCGAGTCGGGGAATGTGCAGGCCGTGTTGTTGATGCTATCGTATTTATTGACAGGAAGAGTATTTTGAATACAGACACGCATACTCTGCATATTGAAGAGATTCTGGATCTACTACCGCACCGCTATCCGTTCTTGCTGGTGGATCGTGTACTGGATTTTGAGAAAGGAAGATTCCTGCGCGCGGTAAAAAATGTCTCTTTTAACGAGCCGTTCTTTCAGGGGCATTTCCCTGGTAAACCGATTTTTCCCGGCGTGCTGATTCTGGAAGCGATGGCTCAGGCTACCGGTATTCTGGCGTTTAAAAGCCTGGGTAAACTGGAACCGGGCGAGTTGTATTATTTCGCCGCTGTAGACGAAGCACGTTTCAAACGTCCTGTTGCACCGGGCGATCAGATGATTTTGGAAGTTGAGTTCCTCAAGGAACGTCGCGGTATTGCGCGCTTCAAAGGCGTTGCCAAAGTTGATGGTGAAATTGCTTGTGAAGCAGAAATGATGTGCGCTCGTCGTCGGGAGGGCTGATTTGTGATTGATCAAACCGCCTTTATTCACCCCAGTTCCATTGTTGAAGACGGTGCTGTTATCGGTGCTGGTGTTCACATTGGGCCGTTTTGCCATATCGGTGCGCAGGTTGAGATCGGCGCGGGTACGGTACTGAAGTCTCATGTCGTCGTTAACGGTATCACCAAAATTGGTTGTGATAACGAAATCTATCAGTTTGTAACGATAGGTGAAGTCAATCAGGACCTGAAATACGCAGGCGAGCCGACTCGTGTTGAAGTGGGCGACCGTAACCGTATCCGTGAAAGCGTAACCATTCACCGTGGCACTGCGCAGGGCGGTGGGTTGACTAAAGTCGGTGATGATAACCTGCTGATGATCAATACACATATCGCTCACGACTGTGTTGTTGGCAATCGTTGTATTCTGGCGAACAACGCTACGCTGGGCGGCCATGTCTCCGTTGATGATTTTGCGATTATTGGCGGTATGACGGCGGTACATCAGTTCTGCGTAATTGGTGCACATGTGATGGTGGGCGGCTGTTCCGGTGTGGCGCAGGATGTCCCGCCATATCTGATCGCGCAAGGCAACCATGCCACGCCGTTCGGCATCAACATTGAAGGGCTGAAACGCCGTGGGTTTGAAAAAGAAACCCTTCATGCTATCCGCAACGCTTATAAGTTGATCTATCGCAGCGGTAGAACGCTGGATGAAGTGAAAGGTGAACTTGAAGCGCTGGCGGCAGAGCACCCGGCGGTACAGGCATACCTTGATTTCTTTACCCGCTCAACACGCGGCATTATTCGCTAAATTATGACGTCGCGTCCCCTGACTATTGGACTGGTCGCCGGAGAAACCTCCGGCGATATTCTTGGCGCAGGTTTAATCCGCGCGCTGAAAGCACACGTACCCAATGCTCGTTTTGTCGGCGTGGCTGGACCGCGTATGCAGGCGGAAGGTTGTGAAGCCTGGTACGAGATGGAAGAGCTGGCGGTGATGGGTGTGGTTGAGGTGCTAGGACGCCTGCCGCGCTTACTGAAAATCCGCCGTGACCTGACGCAGCGTTTTTGCGAGTTGCAGCCAGATGTGTTTGTCGGCATCGACGCTCCTGATTTCAACATTACTCTGGAAGGGCGCCTGAAGCAGAATGGCATTAAAACCATTCACTATGTCAGCCCATCGGTGTGGGCATGGCGTCAGAATCGTGTGTTTAAAATCGCTAAAGCTACCAATCTGGTGCTGGCGTTTCTGCCGTTCGAAAAAGCGTTTTACGATCGTTTCAATGTCCCTTGTCGTTTTATCGGCCATACCATGGCGGATGCGATGCCGTTGCATCCGGACAAAGCCGCGGCACGACGAGAGTTGGGGTTAGCGGAGGATGCGCGCTGCCTGGCGTTATTGCCTGGTAGCCGAAGCGCTGAAGTGGAAATGCTGAGCGCTGATTTTTTGAAAACAGCGCAATTGCTGCGGCAGGCCTATCCTGAGCTGGAGGTTGTGGTTCCGCTGGTCAACCAACGTCGCCGCGAGCAGTTTGAACAGATTAAAGCTGAGGTTGCGCCAGAAATGGATGTTCATTTGCTGGATGGACAGGCGCGTGAAGCGATGATCGCCAGCGACGCGACGCTGCTCGCGTCCGGTACGGCGGCGCTGGAGTGTATGCTGGCGAAGAGTCCGATGGTGGTGGGGTATCGGATGAAACCCTTCACATTCTGGCTGGCGAAACGACTGGTGAAAACACCGTGGGTGTCGTTGCCCAATTTGCTGGCCGGGCGCGAGCTGGTCAAGGAATTGTTGCAGGATGACTGCACGCCAGACAAATTGTCAGCGGCGCTACTGCCCTGGCTGGCGGGCGGTGATGCAGCGCAGCAATTGCAGCAGGTCTTTTTGCACCTGCATGAGCAGATTCGATGCGACGCCGACGAGCAGGCGGCGCAGGCGGTACTGGAGCTGTGGCAGTCATGAGTGAGGTTTTTATTTACCCCGATGCGCATCGTATCGCGGGTGTGGATGAAGTAGGGCGAGGCCCGCTGGTGGGGGCCGTTGTCACAGCGGCGGTGATTCTGGACCCCAGTCGGCCGATTGTCGGCCTGGCTGACTCCAAAAAATTGAGTGAGAAACGTCGTTTGTCCCTGTACGACGAAATCCGTGATAAAGCGTTGGCCTGGAGTCTTGGCCGTGCTGAGCCGGAGGAGATCGACTCGCTCAATATTCTGCACGCTACCATGCTGGCGATGCAGCGTGCGGTTGCTGGATTACCCATTACGCCGGATTTTGTGTTGATCGACGGTAATCGTTGCCCGTCATTACCGATGCCGTCGCAGGCGGTGGTCAAAGGAGACAGCCTGGTGGCGGAAATCAGTGCGGCGTCGATTCTTGCCAAGGTAACGCGAGACAGTGAAATGAGCGTGCTGGACCAGCAGTTTCCAGAGTATGGATTTGCGCAGCACAAAGGGTATCCTACGGCGTATCATCTTGAAAAACTGGCGACGCTGGGCGCCACCCCTCATCACAGGCGCAGTTTCGCTCCGGTTAAACGGGCTCTGGGCCTGGCATAACGCAAACGCACAACTGGCCTGACGCGCATTGTCTGACCGGTTACTAAAGAGATTATGGGATCTGAAAATGGCCGAACCACGTTTTGTTCACCTGCGTGTTCACAGTGACTATTCCATGATCGATGGGTTGGCGAAAACTGGCCCGTTGGTAAAAAAAGCAGCGGCGCTGGGGATGCCAGCGCTGGCAATTACCGATTTTACGAATCTGTGCGGACTGGTGAAATTTTATGGCGGCGCGCATGGTGCCGGTATCAAGCCAATCATCGGTGCGGATTTTTATCTACAGAGTGAAGAGCTGGGCGATGAACTGGCACACCTCACCATTCTGGCGATGAACAACGAAGGTTATCAGAACCTGACGTTGTTGATTTCTCGTTCCTATCAGCGCGGGTACGGCGCTGCTGGGCCTACGATTGATCGGGCGTGGTTGGTGGAGCATCAGGCCGGATTGCTACTGCTGTCCGGTGGGCGTCACGGCGATATCGGCAAGTTTCTGCTGCGCGGTAATCAGGTGCTAGTAGAACAAAGCGTCGCCTTTTATCAGCAGCATTTTCCACAACGGTTTTATCTGGAGCTGATCCGAACCGGTCGGCCGGACGAGGAAAGCTATCTTCATGCGGCGGTAGAGCTGGCGACCGTGCACGGTTTGCCGGTCGTTGCTACCAACGAAGTCTGCTTTATCAGTCAGGATGACTTCGAGGCCCATGAAATCCGCGTGGCGATTCATGATGGCTTCACGCTGGATGACCCAAAACGTCCTCGTCATTACAGTACGCAGCAGTATATGCGTACCGAGGAGGAAATGTGCGAGCTGTTTGCCGATATCCCCGAAGCGCTCATCAATACCGTAGAGATAGCTAAACGCTGTAATGTCACTATTCGGCTCGGCGAGTATTTCCTGCCGCAGTTCCCGACCGGCGATATGTCGACCGAAGACTATCTGGTGATGTGCTCCCGAAAAGGGTTGGAAGAGCGACTGGAATTCCTGTTCCCAGACGAAGAGGTTCGCGCCCAGCGCCGCCCGGAGTATGACGAGCGCCTGGAAATCGAACTCGGCGTTATCAATCAGATGGGCTTCCCAGGCTACTTCCTGATCGTAATGGAATTTATCCAGTGGTCGAAGGACAACGATGTGCCGGTAGGGCCAGGACGAGGTTCTGGTGCCGGTTCACTGGTGGCGTATGCGCTGAAAATCACCGATCTGGACCCACTGGAGTTTGACCTGTTGTTCGAACGCTTCCTTAACCCGGAACGTGTGTCGAT
Organism: Dickeya undicola; assembly: GCF_000784735.1. GTDB lineage: Bacteria > Pseudomonadota > Gammaproteobacteria > Enterobacterales > Enterobacteriaceae > Dickeya > Dickeya undicola. The sequence goes on along the minus strand of NZ_JSYG01000025.1, from coordinate 21,986 downwards.
GCCTGACTTTGACGTCGACTTCTGCATGGAAAAACGTGATCTGGTGATTGATCACGTGGCAGACATGTACGGCCGCGATGCGGTATCGCAAATCATCACCTTCGGTACTATGGCGGCCAAAGCGGTTATCCGCGACGTGGGCCGGGTGCTGGGGCACCCGTATGGCTTTGTCGACCGCATTTCCAAACTGGTGCCACCCGACCCCGGCATGACGCTGGAGAAAGCCTTCGCCGCTGAACCGCAACTGGGCGAAATTTACGAGGCAGACGAAGAAGTCAAAGCGCTGATCGACATGGCGCGCAAACTGGAAGGGGTAACCCGCAACGCCGGTAAGCACGCCGGGGGCGTAGTGATTTCGCCTACCAAGATTACCGATTTTGCGCCGTTGTACTGCGACCCGGAAGGTAACCATCCCGTCACCCAGTTCGATAAAAGCGATGTGGAATACGCCGGTCTGGTGAAGTTCGACTTCCTTGGCTTGCGCACGCTGACCATCATCAACTGGGCGCTGGAGATGATCAACGCCCGGCGTGGCAAGCAGGGGTTGGAGCCTGTGGATATCGCCGCCATCCCGCTGGACGATAAGAAAAGCTTCGACATGCTGCAACGCTCGGAAACCACAGCGGTATTCCAGCTTGAATCGCGCGGCATGAAAGACCTGATCAAGCGCCTTAAGCCGGACTGCTTTGAGGATATGATCGCACTGGTGGCCCTGTTCCGTCCGGGGCCGTTGCAGTCGGGCATGGTGGACAACTTTATCGACCGTAAACACGGGCGTGAAGCGATTTCCTACCCGGATATCGAGTGGCAGCATGAGACGCTGAAGCCGGTGCTGGAACCGACCTATGGTATCATCCTGTATCAGGAACAGGTGATGCAGATTGCCCAGGTGCTGGCGGGGTATACTCTCGGCGGCGCGGATATGCTGCGCCGTGCGATGGGTAAGAAAAAGCCCGAAGAGATGGCGAAGCAGCGCTCGGTATTTAAAGAGGGCGCGGAGAGGATGGGCGTCGACGGCGAACTGTCGATGAAAATCTTCGACCTGGTGGAGAAATTTGCGGGTTACGGCTTTAACAAGTCGCATTCGGCCGCTTACGCGCTGGTATCCTACCAAACGCTGTGGCTGAAGGCTCATTATCCGGCGGAGTTCATGGCGGCGGTGATGACCGCGGATATGGACAACACCGACAAAATCGTTGGACTGGTGGACGAATGCTGGCGTATGGGGTTGAAGATCCTGCCGCCGGATATCAACAGTGGTCTGTACCATTTTCACGTCAATGATGACGGCGAGATCGTCTATGGTATCGGTGCCATCAAGGGTGTGGGTGAAGGGCCGATCGAAGCCATCATTGAAGCGCGTAATAACGACGGCTATTTCCGCGATTTATTTGATCTTTGCGCCCGGACCGATATCAAAAAACTGAACCGGCGGGTGCTGGAAAAATTGATCATGTCCGGCGCGTTTGACCGGCTGGGGCCGCACCGCGCTGCGTTAATGAATTCGCTGGCGGACGCCATGAAGTCGGCAGAACAGCACGCGAAAGCGGAGGCCATCGGTCAGGCGGATATGTTCGGGGTGCTGGCGGAAACGCCTGAGCAGGTGGAGCAATCCTACAGTACGGTGCCGCCGTGGCCGGAACAGGTAGTGCTGGACGGTGAAAGGGAAACGCTGGGGTTGTACCTGACCGGGCATCCCATCAACCAGTATTTGAAGGAGATTGAACGCTATGCGGGAGGTGTGCGTTTAAAAGACATGCATCCCACGGAGCGGGGAAAAATGACCACAGCCGTCGGGTTGGTGCTTGCCGCACGGGTGATGGTGACCAAACGGGGCAACCGTATTGGTGTCTGTACGCTGGATGATCGCTCCGGTCGTCTGGAAGTGATGCTGTTTACTGAAGCGTTGGAAAAATATCAGCACCTGCTGGAGCAGGACCGTATTTTGATTGCCAGCGGACAGGTCAGCTTTGATGACTTCAGCGGCGGACTTAAAATGATGGTCAGAGAGCTTATGGATATCAGCGAAGCGCGGGAAAAATACGCGCGCGGGCTTGCTATCTCGCTGACTGACAGGCAAATTGATGACCAGTTGTTAAACCGTCTCCGTCAGTCGTTGGAACCCCATCGATCGGGGACGATTCCGGTGCATCTCTACTACCAGCGCCAGGACGCGCGTGCCCGGCTACGTTTCGGTGCGGCATGGCGTGTCACGCCCACCGATGGGTTGCTGAATGATTTACGTACCCTGGTTGGTAATGAACAGGTAGAACTGGAATTTGACTAAAATAGGAATACTATGAGTCTGAATTTTCTTGATTTTGAGCAGCCGATTGCAGAGTTGGAAGCAAAAATTGATTCCCTGACCGCAGTCAGCCGCCAAGATGAAAAATTGGATATTAATCTGGATGAAGAAGTTAAGCGTCTGCGTGAAAAGAGCGTAGAACTGACGCGCAAAATCTTCGCCGATCTGGGTGCCTGGCAGATTGCCCAACTGGCACGCCATCCACAGCGTCCTTACACCCTGGACTATGTTCAGCATATTTTCTCCGATTTTGACGAACTGGCCGGTGATCGCGCCTATGCCGATGACAAGGCGATCGTTGGTGGTATCGCTCGTCTTGATGATCGTCCGGTGATGATTATTGGTCATCAGAAAGGCCGTGAAACCAAAGAAAAAATTCGTCGTAATTTCGGGATGCCAGCACCGGAAGGTTACCGCAAGGCACTGCGCCTGATGGAGATGGCTGAACGTTTCAAACTGCCGATTATCACCTTTATTGATACGCCGGGTGCGTATCCGGGTGTCGGGGCGGAAGAGCGCGGCCAGTCTGAAGCGATCGCTCGCAACCTGCGTGAAATGTCCAGCCTGCGCGTACCGATCGTCTGTACGGTGATTGGCGAAGGCGGCTCCGGCGGCGCGTTGGCTATCGGTGTCGGCGACAAGGTGAACATGCTGCAATACAGCACCTATTCCGTTATTTCACCGGAAGGCTGTGCCTCGATTCTGTGGAAAAGCGCCGACAAGGCACCGCTGGCGGCAGAAGCGATGGGGATTACCGCACCGCGTCTGAAAGAGCTGAAACTGATTGACTCGGTAATCCCGGAACCGCTGGGTTCTGCCCACCGTGATGTGGCCGCAATGGCCGCATCGCTGAAATCACAGTTGCTGTCTGACTTGAAGGAACTGGATACGCTGAGCGAACAGGAATTGCTGAATCGCCGTTACCAGCGTTTGATGAATTACGGCTACTGCTGATTTATCTCGTTGTGTATTAAAGAAGTCCGCGATTGGGAACGATCGCGGACTTTTTGTTATGCTGATAACGGTGTTGTGTGATGTGCCATCATTATCATTGTGGTGGCTTATTGCTTCTCCCGCATTTTCTCCTCAACCACGACATGGCATCGCGAGCGTGGTGGCGTGCTATTCAGGGGAACCACTCTTATGCTGACATTGCTGGATGTGCATCATATTGCGGTTATTGCCTCGGATTATGAGCGCAGTAAGCGCTTCTATTGCGACGTACTTGGTTTTACGTTGCTACAGGAGGTCTACCGGGCGGATCGTGACTCCTGGAAAGGTGATTTAGCGCTTAACGGCGCTTATTTGATTGAACTGTTCTCATTCCCTTCGCCGCCGACACGCGTCAGCCGACCGGAAGCCTGCGGGCTGCGCCATCTGGCATTTGCGGTTGATGATATCAAACTGGCGGTCATTGCGCTGAACGAGGCGGGGGTGGACTGCGAAGCGGTGCGGACAGACGAGTATACCGGCCGCCGTTTTACCTTCTTTGCCGATCCCGATGGACTGCCGCTTGAGTTGTATGAACGCTGATACCGATATTTTCCCTGAACTGCTGGCGGCGATCGACGCGCAGATTGCGACAGATGGGCACTATCTGGTGGCTTACAGCGGCGGGTTAGATTCCTGTGTGCTGTTGCATCTGATGATGCGTTTACGCCAGCGCCGTTTAGCGTCTTTAACGGCATCGCAACAGACATTGTCGCTACGGGCGGTATATGTACATCACGGACTGAGCGCCTACGCGGATGAGTGGGCTGAACATTGCCGCACCCAATGCCAGCGCTGGCAGGTGCCGTTTGATGTGTTACAGGTTCAGGTGGATGCTCGCGATGGCGGCATTGAAGCTGCTGCGCGGGCTGCCCGTTATCAGGCGTTGCAACAGCATTTGCATGATGGGGAAATACTGCTGACGGCCCAACATCAGGATGATCAGAGCGAGACATTCCTGCTGGCGCTTAAACGTGGTAGCGGCCCTGCCGGGTTGGCATCGATGGCGGCGGCTGCACAATCGAATGGCATTCCACTGCAACGCCCGCTGCTGGGGGTGACCCGCGAGCAACTGACGGCTTATGCTGAGGCGTACCAGCTTACCTGGGTTGAAGATGACAGCAACGCCGATGAGCGCTATGACCGCAACTTTCTGCGTCGGCAGGTACTACCGTTGCTGAAACGGCGTTGGCCTCACTTCCCGTCGGCGGTGGCGCGCAGTGCCGCGCTGTGTGCGGAACAGGAGCAGTTGCTGGATGAGCTGTTGGCTGAGTCGCTGGCGGCGCTGCGCAATGCCGATGGTGCATTAAGTATAGAGGCGTTGACGCCAATGAGCGCCGCACGTCGGTTTGCATTGTTGCGTCGTTGGCTGGCGGAGCAGGGCGCGCGTATGCCGTCCCGTGAACAACTCACACGCTTATGGCAAGAGGTGGCGACCAGCCGCGACGATGCTAACCCTTGCCTGCAACTCGGTTCGTGGCAGGTGAGGCGGTTTCGTCACTACCTGTATCTGCTGCCGGTGATGACACCGGTAACCGCATATGTGCTGCCGTGGCAGCCAGCGGCAGCGCCCTTACCGTTGCCGGATAACCTCGGGCAACTGCGGGTATCGACGCGGGGAACCTGGATGCGGCAGCCGCGTCATGACGACGTGGTCACCGTGCGTTTCGGTTTTCAGGGGTATGTGCAAATAGTCGGACGCGCGCATGGTCGCCCTATCAAGAAGTTGTGGCAGGAATTAGGGGTGCCACCGTGGCTGCGGGAGCGCACGCCGCTGATTTTCTATAACGACCAGTTGATTGCGGCGGTCGGGCGATTTGTGACCCGTGAAGGCCAGGCGACGGCAGATGAGGACGGGTGGTGTATCGACTGGTGTGAGCGGAAATAAAAACGGACAACCTGCGTTGTCCGTTGCTGTAGATGAGGAGGGTTGTGTGTCAGGGCTCGCTGACCACCACTTTACCAATTTCGGGATGACTGAAGCTGAGAATATGGTCAAGGCGGAGTTCGCGTTTCTGCCCTGACTCTTCAATCACCAGATATTCGATATTTTTTCGAGAGATCATATCACTGGCTTTACCGACCACGACCTCGCCGGTACGCAGTTCAACCGTCAGCATCAAGTGCTGCTGGCAGGTGGCTTCCAGGTTATCGTAGTCATCACAATTGATGGGTTGATATTCATTACTCATTGACATAATCGCTCACCAATAAGTTAGCGGCGGCATAGGCCGCCTGTTCCCTGACAGAGGATGGTAATTCGCTGTTCGTCGCGATGCCATCCAGGGTTTTCAATACACAACCCAGCGCGTCGGGTATGAACCCCAGATCGCCGCTGGCGATCTCCGCGTACAGACGGCGTACTAATTCACTGTATTGTTGCATAATATCCTCCCTTAGAGCTTAACCCGGTAGAGATTCATGCATCATTCATTGTTATCGTGACTGCGATGTAATTCTACGAAGATAAACTCTCATCTTCTTTTCGACTATAGCATAGGCCCCGCCAGGTTATCAGCATAATGCAACAGCATAATTCTGCCGTTACCAACCGTAGCGCGCATGTGGCTGTGATGTACGTCGCAACTGGGGTAGACTAATGGCTCTGTAATCAGGGGTAGAGAATGGCCTTAAAAGCAACGGTTTACAAAGCCAACGTCAACATCGCCGATATGGATCGCGCGTTTTTCCAGGATGTCAGCCTGACGCTGGCCCAGCACCCTTCCGAAACCGACCAGCGTATGATGCTGCGGTTGCTGGCGTGGATCTGTCATGCCGATGACAGACTGCGCTTTACCAAGGGATTGAGCGCGGATGACGAGCCGGAGATCTGGCAACATAGCGACGACGGTCAACTGATGTTATGGATTGAACTGGGCCTGCCTGATGAAAAACGCCTGAAAAAAGCCTGTAGTCTGTCACCGGAGGTGGTGCTGTATGCCTATGGCGAGCGCGCTGCCCGAGTATGGTGGCAAAGCATGGCCGACAAGGTGGCGTCTCTCTCTAATCTGACCGTATATTTTCTTGATGATCAGCAACTGGCGAGCCTGGCCGCTCTGGCACAACGTTCCATGACATTACAGGCTACGTTGCAGGAAGGAACTATCTGGCTGTCTGACGATCAGAATAATCTGGAATTGTCGTTCAGTGGCTGGCAAATTGCTCAAGGTTAGGGATGATCTGACGCTATGCCAGCACAACACAGCAGGAGAATAAGGATGAAAAAACTGGCGACAGGGGTAGTGCTTGTTCTTTTATTATCGGGGTTGATAGGGTGCCATTCACGCCCTCAGATTCAGGAAGAGCCATTACGCCCGATGGCGCAATATTATCGCGGTAAGTTGCCTTGTGGCACGTGCGGCGAGATGGATACGTCACTGTTTTTAAATACGGACGGCAGTTTTGTTATGCAGGAAAGTTACCCGTCCGGGGTTGACGGCAAGACTACCGTTGCGGAGTCAGGGCGCTGGAGCCGTACTGCCGAACGATTAGTGCTGACCGATAACTATGGTGAGAAGCGCTATTTCCGCCCGTTGAACAATGGCCTCGAAGCCTTGGGCGATGATGGTCAGCCGTTGGGGGCGGCTACTCAGCGTTACCAGTTACTCGCCGTGGATAAGCAGGCGAAACCGGTAGAGCCTGTATGTCTGAGTCGGCTCCCTGGCCGCGAGATGCGTGCGATAACGGCTGCGGTTGAGCGTTATATGACGAAGCAACCGGATGGGCATGTGTTTTCCGTTGCGATGGAACCGGGAATTGCTGCCGTGCACGTGAGCTATTATTCATACTCCCGCGTAACAACCTATCCTGTGGTCTTGTAACCCAGCCTGTAGCCTTGGTTAAGCCAAGACAGCGTGAGCGGAGAACCCGAAAGTCGTTGTTCTCCGCTCAACATCTTTACCGCATTCCTTTCAGCTTATACAACCAGTCCAGCGCCTGGCGTGGTGTCAGCGTGTCGGGGTCGATCGCGTCCAGCGCCTCCAGCGCCGGTGATGGATCTTCCTGCGTGAGCAATGCGAGTTGCGAGCCATCGACGTGGCTGGCCGAAGCATGACCTGCCAGTGACTCCAGTTCTTTCAGCTTTTGCCTTGCTCGCTTGATGACCTCTCTCGGCACACCAGCCAGTGCTGCGACGGCAAGCCCGTAGCTCTTGCTGGCCGCGCCTTCCTGCACACTGTGCATAAAGGCGATGGTGTCGCCATGCTCCAACGCGTCGAGATGGATATTGATAGCACCTTCCATTTTTTCCGGCAGGTTGGTGAGCTCGAAATAGTGAGTGGCGAACAGAGTCATCGCTTTGATTTTGTTCGCCAGTGCTTCGGCGCAGGCCCAGGCCAGCGACAGACCATCGTAAGTGGATGTACCGCGCCCGATTTCATCCATCAACACCAGACTGTGTTCGGTGGCGTTATGCAAAATATTGGCGGTTTCCGTCATTTCCACCATAAAGGTTGAACGGCCGGAGGCCAGGTCATCGGCGGCACCGACGCGGGTGAATATGCGGTCGACCGGGCCAATCACCGCCTGTTCGGCCGGGACATAGCTGCCGATGTGCGCCATCAGCACAATCAGCGCCGCCTGTCGCATATAGGTGCTTTTCCCGCCCATGTTAGGGCCGGTGATGATCAGCAATCGACGCTGAGGCGACAGCGACAACGGGTTGGCGATAAAGGGCTCGCTCAGCACCTGTTCCACCACCGGATGGCGGCCGCCGGTAATCCTGATCCCCGGTTTATCGCTGAGGGTGGGGCACACGTAGTTCAGCGTGTCGGCGCGTTCGGCCAGATTGGTCAGAACATCCAGTTCCGCCAGTGCGCCTGCGCTTTGCTGGAGTTCTGCCAGGTGTGGCAGCAGCAGGTCGAACAGTTCGTCGTACAGGGCTTTTTCCAGCGCCAGCGCCTTGCCTTTTGAGGTCAGTACCTTGTCTTCGTATTCTTTCAGTTCGGGGATGATGTAGCGCTCGGCATTTTTTAGCGTCTGGCGGCGCACATAGTTCATCGGCACCAGATGGCTCTGTCCACGGCTGACCTGAATGTAGTAACCGTGCACGCCGTTGAAACCGACCTTCAGCGTGTCGATACCAAGCCGGTCGCGTTCGCGGATTTCCAGTTTTTCCAGATAATCGCTGGCACCATCGGCCAGCATACGCCACTCATCCAGTTCGGCGTTGTAGCCGCTGGCGATGACGCCACCATCACGCACCAGCACCGGCGGCGCTTCTACTACTGCCTGTTCCAGCAGGTCGCGCAACTCATCAAAATGCCCGACGTGCTCGCGCAGTTGTTGCACCGCGTCAGCGCTGACCGTTTCCAGCAGTGCGTGAATGTCCGGCAACTGTTGAAAGGCATGACGCATTCTGGCCAGATCGCGCGGACGTGCCGAACGCAGCGCCAGACGTGCCAGAATACGCTCCAGATCGCCCACCTGACGCAAGAACGGTTGCAGTTCGGCCGCGACATCTCGCAGTGTACCTATGGCCTGTTGACGCCGCAGCAGCGCCTGAACGTCACGAACCGGCGCGTGCAGCCAACGTTTCAGCATCCGGCTACCCATCGGGGTAACGGTACGGTCCAGCACCGAGGCCAGGGTATTTTCACCGCTGCCGGACAGGTTCTGCGTCAGCTCCAGATTACGGCGCGTCGCCGCATCCATTATGATGCCGTCCTGCTGGCGCTCTACGGTGATGCCGCGGATATGCGGCAGCGAGGTTCGCTGGGTATCTTTGGCGTATTGCAACAGACAACCCGCAGCGCGCAGCCCCAGGTGTGCCTGTTCTACGCCGAAACCGGTCAGGTCGCGGGTGCCAAATTGCAGGTTCAACTGCTGGCGGGCGGTGTCCAGTTCAAACTCCCACAACGGGCGGCGGCGCAGCCCGTGGCGATGTTCAATCAGGGACATCGCTTCAAAGGTTTCCGGATAGAGCAATTCCGCCGGATTGGTGCGTTGGAGCTCTGCCGCCATGGTTTCCCGGTCAACCGGCTCCACCAGCCGGAAACGACCGGAGCTGATATCCAGCGTGGCGTAGCCGAATCCCCGGCCTTCCTGCCAGACGGCGGCGAGCAGGTTGTCCTGTTTTTCCTGTAAGAGCGCTTCATCGCTGATGGTGCCGGGGGTGACGATGCGCACCACTTTGCGCTCCACCGGACCTTTGCTGGTGGCCGGGTCGCCAATTTGTTCGCAGATAGCCACCGATTCGCCCAACTGCACCAGTTTGGCCAGATAGTTTTCCACCGCATGGTGAGGTACGCCAGCCATCGGGATGGGTTCCCCCGCAGAAGCGCCGCGCTTGGTCAGCGAAATATCCAGCAACTGCGAGGCGCGTTTGGCGTCGCCATAAAACAGCTCATAGAAGTCGCCCATGCGGTAAAACAGCAGAATATCGGGGTGCTGGGCTTTCAGCTTCAGGTACTGCTGCATCATCGGCGTGTGGTCTGATAGATCCTTGTCAATAGACTCATTCATATTGATTTTACTCGTTTTTTAAGTCTTTTAGGTACTCAGGTGACCCCATGTGAAACCCTTAAAAACCCATGTGAATCGTTAAATTTGTATACCAGAAGTATTCTAGCTACTATCTCGTATACATACTTGAACTGCTGGTATACATCGATGAAAATGACACTCAATCAGTCGATTATAATCAATAAGTTATCTATCGACGTCAAACCAAGTCTCGATCAAGATGGGCGAGTAGTGTACTTACCCAACATAGACAGAAAACCTTATCTTATCACTGACAGCCATCGTGATTCACCAGTCGGTTTCGGTGTCAAAATCAGTGCAACGAAAAAGACCTATATCATTCAAAGACGAGTATCATCAGCAGACAATCGACCTGCAACAGGTGGCAAGGCACCAAAACAGGTTATTAGATCTACCATTGGTAATGTCTCGGATTTCGCCAGCATTGATCAGGCACGCGAGACTGCTCGCAAATTCGTTGAAACGATGAAGTTGACGAAAAGGAATCCGAATGCAGTGAAGCGGGAGTCTGATGCTTCTGAACTCACTATCAGTGAAGTGTTTGCTCAATATCGTCAACACCTTCTTGGCAGGTCTAAACCAGCTAAACCCAACACACTTAATGTCCTGAACAAAGCAGAAAACAGGCTTTCTGAATGGTCAGGGCTTCGAGTGAAGGATTTAACAGGCAATGAAATTCTTCGTAAGTTTGATGAAATCGCAAGTAGAGCAAGGACAGCATCTGAGCAAACATTCAGGTGGGCAAATGTAGCTGTCAGACATGCAATCGAGATCGAAGCAAGTAATGCACAGACTCAACAAAGACAACCATCACTGTCATACAATCCATTTTCAATTCTAAAAGTGCAGAAAAAATTTAGGACTCGATCAGAACTGGAAGATAGCTACAAAGCAAAAGGTGTCAGAAATCCGCTTTCGCCAAAAGATACTCTTGGACGATTTTTAACAGCATTGTACAACAAGAGAAGCTTCAACCGGCTTGGGTGCGATTATCTGCTACTTACCGTTCTCTTAGGTGCTCGTAAGGAAGAAACAGCTTCTCTGTGTTGGCGAGAGTCTCTTACAAAGGAAGAAGCTAAAACGACAAGCTATGTTGACCTGAGTAACAGAACTATCCGTTTTTACGACACTAAGAATCGAAACGATCACGAGCTTCCGATTTGTGATGCTGTCAAAAGAATTTTGGAAGATAGAAGAGACATAGTAAACGATACGGTAACCCGGAAGGAAAAACAGAAGTGGGTTTTCCCGGCCCGTTCTTCTCGAAGTAAAGTTGGTCACTATTCCGATAGCAAAAGTCTAAGGGAATATATCTGCCAAGAGGCGGGAATCCTGAAGCTTGGTATGCATGATCTACGAAGGACATTTGGTAGGGTTGCTGAAGAACTTGTTTCATATGCCGTCGTTAAGAGACTGCTCAATCACAGAAATACAACAGATCCAACAGAAAGGTATGCAGAACCTGATCAAGAACGGATTTTTGAAGCATTACAAAGGATTGAGTTGCATATGCTTATGACTGCTCCTAAATTATACAATGTGTTACTTGCTTCGGCTAAGTATCCTCCATTACCTGAAACGAGGGAGTGAAGATGAGTGTGGTGGAAGTTTTGCGGGAGTATTCAGAGGTATGGAAACTATTTGGTCAAATGCCTGATTCTGCCACTGTAAATAGTGAGCTTGCTTCTGTCTTTCTTGGCATAAGCATCAAAACCCTTGCCCGATATAGACAAAATGGGGGAGGGCCACCTTATATCCAATACCAAGCAGAAGATACGAAAGCGAGAAATCAGCGGGTTCTCTATGTATTAGGTGATCTGCGAGTTTGGAGAGATATCCATAAAGTAAGTAGTTCAATGCATGGTGCTCAGGTTCGTGGCTTGGCTTTTACATCATTGACCGATTTTATAGAAGAACATCCTTTTATTGTTAAAAATAAAATCATCCAAAAAATGAAAATAAAAAGGTTAGGAGTTAGATATTCAGATACTGACATATACGATGATGTCATCTTAGGGCATATACTTTGTGTGGAAGAAAAAGTTTTAACAAGCCAAATATCTAATAACGATTTTCAAATTATTTGGATTTCAATTGAAGAGGCTTTGAAAAAACATTGGGAACATAACGATAATAAAAATATATTTTTAGAATGTTTTAAGCTGTGCTCACAAGAAATCATTACAAACGCAGAAATAATTAGTGATTATAATTTTTTAAAACAGCAATTGAGGTGATAATGAAAATTACACAAATGGAGATCAAAGGTTTTAAGAGCTTTGATAATGTAGGGCAAACTATAAATATAAATTCATTCACCAGCTTAATTGGAGGGAATGGAACAGGTAAAACGGCTGTTCTCCTCGCATTGACAAGGATGTTTGGTGTCAAAAGCTCCGATAGAATTATTCAAGTTGATGATTTTTATGTTCCTCCTGGAGATGAAATCGATACTCAAGATGAAAGAGAGCTATCAGTTCGTGTAAAATTCGAATTTGCAGACCTAAAAGATGGTGAGGACGATTCGGTTGCTGATTTCTTTAAGCATTTAATTTCAAGTGCAGCAGGAGAGATCCCATTCTGTATAGCAAAATTAAAAGCAAAATGGACAAAGACTAATCTTGCTGAGGGCGATATAGAAAGCGATCTGGTATGGGAGATAGGGGAGTCTGAAAAAAATATAACGGCATATGAAAGATCCAAAATTCATGTCCACTATGTCCCTGCTTACCGAGATCCTGCCCAACAACTGAAGCAAACAGCCGGAACCATCATGCACCGTTTGATAAATGCAGTCGAATGGTCTGAACAAATGGGGGCAACAGTTGATGAGGTTGCTGTTTCAATCGGAAATCAGTTCCAAGAAGAAGTTGGAGTCCAGACAATAACATCTTCATTAGGCAGAAATTGGAAATCCCTTTTCACTGGTGGTTACTTCGAAGAACTTCAAATTAAGCCAGTAGTGAATGGTATTGAAGATGTATTAAAACATATCGATACTGTATTTTTACCAAGTCCAGATACTCAACCATTACCAACTGAAAGATTGAGTGATGGTATGAAATCATTATTTTATTTATCTTTAGTTAAATCTGCATTTGATATTGAAGATGAGATAATAAGTTCTGACGGCAAACAATTATCGATATCAGTAGAAGCATTAGATCCTCCAAATTTAACGATAATATTAATAGAAGAACCCGAAAACCACCTTTCACCACAATACTTAGGAAGAATAGTTAAGCTGTGTGAAGAGATATCAGAAAATGATCGAGCACAAGTTGTTTTGACAACACATGCACCATCTTTACTTAATCGGGTAGAACCGGAGAATATAAGATATTTTCGTCTTAATGATAATAAAAATACAGTAGTCAAGGAAATATTATTACCAAGCAAAGGTGAAGGCGATGCAGAAAATGTTGATACCTTCACATATGTTAAGGAGGCCGTAAAAGCATATCCAGAAATTTATTTTGCAAAAGTTGTCATACTTGGTGAAGGGGATAGTGAAGAAATTGTAATACCTAAAATAGCACAAGTAAATGGGATAGAGCTTGATACTTCATTGATAACATTTGCTCCTTTAGGTGGGCGATATGTAAATCATTTTTGGAAATTACTCAATGAGCTTTCAATTCCACATGTTACTCTTCTCGATTATGATTTTAGGAGAGGTGGTGGTGGTTGGGGAAGAATTAAATATGCAGTCAAACAATTAATTTCTATTGGTGCGGATAAAAATGAATTATTGAGGGTCACTTCAGGAATTTTAAGCGATGAAGATCTTGAAGAAATGCATACGTGGGATGAGAATCCAGATAATGAATCGGGATGGATAGAGTGCCTGAAGGATTATAATGTTTATTTTTCCTATCCCTATGATTTAGATTGGATAATGCTTTATAAATTCTTTGAGGATTATAAGACATTTGTTCCAGAAAATGGAGGCCCAAGATTGCCAAAGGATGATGATCCTGAATATAACAAGAAAGTTGAAGCAGCAATAGCTTCAGTTTTGAAAAAAGAAGAAAAAGACATTGATATTAAGAAGTTCGATGACTTTGAAAAATATTTTTGGTATCGCTACTTATTTTTAGGAAGAGGTAAGCCATTATCGCATAATTATGTTCTATCCAAAATGGAAGACGATAGGTTAAGAGATAATAGTCCTGAAGTTCTTGATGAGCTTATCGAAACTGTTAGAGGATTACTTTAATGCCGACTATTAAAGATGCAGATTGGGTTTTAAAGGATATCCAAGAAGTTGAAGACGAGGCTATGAAGGTAATTCGAAATAGCACAGAACATAACCTCGTTCTTGCTGGACCTGGTGCTGGTAAGACAGAATTATTAGCTCAGAAAGCCTGTTATTTGATTGAGACAGGAAAATGCAGTAAGAAAAAAATTATCGCATTATCCTTCAAAAAAGATGCGGCAAAAAATCTCCAAGATAGAGTAAACTCACGGCTTGATTCAAAATATAGACATAAATTTGAATCAACCACATTTGATGCATTTTGTAAAAGTATCGTTGATCGGTTTAAAAGCACTATTCCAGAAGCTTATCGTCCATCAGATGACTATGAAATAATCTTTCCGAATAATAAAGATTTAGTTGAAGAAATTAAAAGAGAGGCCGTAGGCTTTGAAGGATTAACATCTGAAGAATTAAATAAATTACAACCTTATAATTTTGAAGAGAATTATATAGTAACTCCTTATGATAAAGCATTAGAACATACTGTTGATGGCAGGATAAGACGGTTTGTGTGGTTACACTTATTAAAACCAAAATCAAGGCTTTCATTCAAGATGATAAATTTTCTTGCTAATTATATTATTAGTAGGAATCAATATTTATCTAATGCTATAAATTCAACATATGACTATGCTTTTATCGATGAATTTCAGGACACAACATATAGGCAATATGAGATTTTTAAGAGCATTTTCTTGGGTAAGAAAATAAAAATAACAGCAGTAGGTGATACAAAACAAAGAATAATGGGTTGGGCAGGTGCAATGCACAATGCTTTTGATGTGTTTAAAAAAGACTTTGGAATTGAACAACCTAATGAGTTAGTTAGCAATAGAAGATCATTAAAAAACCTCATAAATTATCAACGCATGATGGAAGCTTTCATGAATCATGCTGATATAAAGCCTGATATGATGTTGATTGAAAATGAAGGTTCAGCTAAGTTACTAGAATTTGACGAAAGTAGTATTGAAGGGGGATATATAGCATTATGTATCCAGCAATGGATTGCTGAAGGGGTAAATGAAAGAGATATATGCATACTGCTAAGAAATCCGGCTAAACAATATACAGACGATATCATTTCAGCATTGAAAAATTCAGAAATCCAATGTCGTATTGAGAATGAGTATCAGGATTTATTAAATGAAGCTGTAGTACAGTTAATTTTACAAATGCTAATGTTTGTCTGCAATAGGAAGTCCATAGAAAATTGGGGCTCAATAATGGACCTTCTGTGTAACATAAAAGGAGTAAGTAAAAGAGGTGATGTTACACGGTTGGAAAGAACACTTAGTCAATTTATTAAATCCCATCGGGTTATAAAAGGAGAGATTGTTGATTATTTATATTCGTTATTAAGTATATTTGGGATAGATGAAATAAAGTCTTACTTTCCGCAGTATATGAGTGGAAATAGTTTGGAATATAGTGTGGAATCTCTTTCTCGGCACCTCGAACAGTTAGATGTAAGAGATAAGACATCAGATGCTATTGATTTGTTACTTGGTAATAAAACGATACCTCTTATGACCATCCATAAAAGTAAAGGGTTAGAGTTCAGGAAGGTCATCGTTGTGGGTCTTGAACCCGGTGCTTATTTTGGTAATGAAGAAGAGCAAATAGAAAATCAAAAAACTGTCTTTGTGGCATTTTCAAGAGCCATTGAAGAAGTATTAATGACTCGTTGTAAAATAAGAAACAATAATTATGGCAGGCCTTTCAGACAGAGTTGTAATGAAATACCATTAATAACAGATATGATAACTTATTGTGGTATCGAGGCTGAGAGCTATCCAGGTTGAATAGATGATGGCGATTTCAGATCGCCATCATTTTTTATTTTGCTTTTTGCATATTAAATTTAAAATTGCTTCCAATTTCGTTAATAACTTCTAATGTTAACTGGCTTTTTGAAGATTTTATTATTTTATAGGATTGGTTTTTCCCATCAGCCATATTCTCCTCAATAGTTGGTAACTTTTTATTGCTTATCACTTCTATTTTCAGTGGATCAAGACCCCTGTTATTTAAAACCAGCTTCATGGGTTTTGTTTTTAAGCTATTTAATGATGTAATTAACTCATTATCATATAGTTGCCAATCACCAGCACCGTCAGAAAGATAGTCTATGAATATATGGTCATCTGGAGCATAAGAGTCAATAGAGATACTGCCATGAAAGTTGTATTTTCCATTAGAGAAGAAGGTCGTTTTTCCATTAACCCTAACGGTATTACCTTTTACGGTGTAAGAGTAATCAGATAGCCAGCTTCCTACAATACTGTCATATCTCTGAGTAGAAGGGGAGGTCGGGTTGTAATGCGCATAGATTGCGAATGCTGTCGCAATGATCCCGCATAAAGAACCTGTAACTCCTATTATCTTCAAAAATGCAGAATTTTTTCGGCCCATGAAACATTACTCATATAATATAGATCGTTTGATGAGTAATTTTATCATCATATAGTTGCCTTTAACACAGTTGGTTAAGTTTTCGTACAACGTACATTTCAATATTTACTAATTTCTTATTTGTACATTACAAAACAAATTACACTTTTCGATTATTTATTTTAAATCAACAAGTTACTAACTAAGGTAAATATAGGGGACTATATATTCACCTTAAGGTGAATATATGGCCGATTCGTTATTGGAGCCACAATTAATAAGGCTGTTGAAAATAATGGAAAATAAATTTGTAACTTGCTAAAAAAATATGTTACCTATAAATAAAAATTAAATTATGGGGTAACAATGAAGAGTGAATATTTAGTTAAAAAGATAATGACGAAAGGGGGAGAAAGATTTTGTATGATATTAAATTCAAACTCTGGCCTGCCGCTATACTATCAAAATATATATCTTGGTTTGCTTGGGCGACAGAAAAATAAGTCGTTCAATACTATATTGAGAAACGCCTATGTTTTGATCCTTTTTGAAAAATACTTGATTAAGGAAAATATAAGTATACTCGATAGAGTAAGTAACAAGACTTTTTTAAACTATACAGAGTTATATTCATTATCAGAGTTTCTTAGAGTGAAAAGGAAGAAACGTAAAATAATTGATATGGTGACATACAAAAAGGTTAATGAAGAAAATCTACATTATCGACTTACAGTTATTAGCGACTATATATCATGGATTTATGATTCGTTTTATAGAGGTTCTGTGTATGAAACAAATTCATTGCTAAAATTCATTAAATCCAACTTTCAAAAGCATAAACCTAAGATAACTTCATATTCTTATATGAGCGATAATTTCAAATCTTTAGAAAAAGAAACTGTAGAAGCTCTACTGGAATGTGTCAGTCCTGAAAGCGAATACAATCCATTTGAGAGGAATTGTCGGAAAAGAAATCAACTTGCTATATTAATACTTTATGAAACAGGAATGCGAGGAGGGGAGCTTTTAAACTTAAAGATATCAGATTTTAAAAGAAAGCAAAGATATCTGAAAATATCCAAAAGAATAAATGACCCAGAAGATCCCAGAGTATTTCAACCACTCGTAAAAACGGTTGAGAGAGAGATTAATATCAGTGAAAGGTTATGTATGCAGATAAGTTCATATATTGAAGGTGAGAGATCATATCATGCTAAATGTAAGAATCATGATTATCTATTAGTAACTCATAAATCCGGAGTTACAGAGGGATTACCATTAACCATAAGTGCATATAATAAAATTATGAGAAAAATAAAAGAAATTGAACATGAAGGAAGCTCTTTCAGACACTTCACTGGACATTGTTTACGACATACATGGAACTATATATACAGCTTAAAGTATATAGGTGTAACAGACCCATATAAATTAAACGAGTTAGATAGAATCCGGTGCATTAGAATGGGTTGGAAAGTAAACTCAAAATCAGTTCTGATTTATAATAATAGATTTATAAGCGAAGAGGCTTCCAGGGCTTTCAAGGAAGCAGATTTACTGAAAGAAGAAAAAATAAATAATAATAAAGGAGGAGTGAATGGAGAAATCGATTTTAGAAAAGCTCTCGGTATTAAAAGTAAAAGATAGCGGATTTGAATTCAATGTAAAGAATAATATTTGGGTTCTTAGTAAAGACATAAAGTTGAATTTGTTATATTTAGAAAATACAATTAACTTATCTTTATTATCACTTGTAAAAGAAACTCTTGCATATACCGCTGTACATTTTAGCTCTGCTTATACGAGAAAGTTCTACTTTGCCATTAAGAAATTAATTGTATTTAATAATGGTGAGTTGAAAGAGTTTGAGTGTGGTTTGTTGAAACGGTTCTACAATACATTCTTAAAAATAAACTATACGCATGTAGAAAGTATGAAATACTTTCTAATAAAATTTCATGAGTTACACAATGAAGTCTTAAAACAAGAGGTTATAGATTTAATCTCAAAATGGAAAGTCGCAAAACCCAGGACAACTACGGCCTATAATGAAAGGCAAAAATGCTTAAGGCCACTGCCTGATAATGAAATGAAGCACTTAATATTTAGTATTACAAAAGAATATAATGAAGGCAACATAACCATGAATGATTATCTTTTGGTAATGCTACTAATTTATACTGGTCGAAGACCAATGCAGATAGCACAACTTAAGAGAAAAGACCTTTATATTAAAAATGAAGGTAATTATTTAAATATTCCGAGATTAAAACAAGGTAGGAAGTTTCGAACTGATTTCACTGAATTGAAAATTAGTGATAATTTATTTTGTTCATTATCCGAGCTTAAAGCCATAGTTAAAGCTTTTGCACAAAATGAAGCTCAGGATAAATTAATCAAAGAAGAATTAGATAATCTCCCATTATTTATTGATCCAAGCTTTTTTAATTCTGGTTATAAGATTAACGAATTTTATGAAAATAACTTTGTAAACTTGCATATGAGTTCAAAGACAATTACAAGTCGATTGCAATCTGTTCACCGTAGAGTTAGTGGTAATAAAAATTCTACAATAAACTCCCGACAGTTAAGGATTACTCTGGCAACAAGACTTGCTCAAAGAGGATATGGGTTAAGTACTTTAGCTAAAGTTCTGGATCATACAAATTTGAAATCCGTACTATCTTATGCGAAAAATAACGAGGAGTTTTCGTTCAGAATAGAACAAGCAATTAATGAATCAATAAGCCCCTATGCTTCTTCATTTCTAATGGATAGTGAGGGTATCACATTCAAAATGATTGAGGATTTGATTAATATAAAAAAACTAACTAATCAATTAATATCCAATCATTCAAAACAATCAGAAGTAGATCTATTGGTTGCTTTATTCGCAAATGTAGAGAGTAAGATCAATACAATAATAAAGGTTCTTAACACTGAAGAGGAGTAAATACCATGTATTTTAAAAATTATGATTTTTTCGCAAATGAAGTAAGAGTTCAAGCAGAAAGAGACAATATAATAAACTGGAGTAGCCTATCATGGGGGAAAGGAGTGGCTTTCAAAAAGTTTAGTTATAAAATAAATGATATAAATATGGGGGAGCACTTTCAACAGTTAGCGAAAGTCCTTATATATAGAGAATGTTTCCCTAATGTGCATAAATCACTGATTTATCTGACAACAATCAAGCTTATGGAATATTCATATATGGAATTAAAGGTTGATCTGCATATCGTTAACTTAAATTCTGAAATTATATTCAATATTGTAGATCAGGCTGAAAAACATTACTCAATCAATCGTGCATGTGCAATAGAAAAAACCCTGAAAGAAATTTTAGAAGTCTTAGCAACCAAAAACATAATAAACCCAAGACTCAGCAGGTTTAACACCAGGTTGAGAGGGATTTCAAATAAATCAGCAAGGGATATTTCAGAACAGAATAATGTTAAAAAGAAGTTACCCGAAGACGATGTGATTGATTTTATAGGTAGAGTATTTCGTTCTAAAGATAAAAGTGAACGAGATATATTTACCACCTCTATTATAGCTTTACTTCTTTGTGCCCCTACACGAATATCTGAGATCATAAACCTTGAAGTAGATTGTGAAGTTGAAGGGACTGATTCTGAGGGGAAAGCTACTTATGGCATTCGCTATTTCTGTGCAAAAGGGTATGGTGATAGTATTAAGTGGATTCCAAGTAATATGAAACCAATAGCCAGATTAGCTATCCAAAGGTTAAAAAATTTATCTCATACAGCAAGGGCTATCGCTGCTATCCGCGAAAATGGTGAATTAGAATTTTACAACCGGTTAGGAACAGAACCAGAGGCAAATGATTTTTATAAAAAGCTGTGCGATATCTTGAATATAAAAAACAAAGACTCCTTTAATATCAGGACACAAA
Organism: Dickeya undicola; assembly: GCF_000784735.1. Classification (GTDB taxonomy): domain Bacteria; phylum Pseudomonadota; class Gammaproteobacteria; order Enterobacterales; family Enterobacteriaceae; genus Dickeya; species Dickeya undicola. The sequence continues at coordinate 1,637 of NZ_JSYG01000025.1, read as the reverse complement.
ATGTCTTGGTAAAGGTCGAAGAGGGGAGAATTAGTGCAAAAGAATTTTGGAACGAAGTTTTAAATCATGAGGAAAAAACAGATCATTGGAATGATTTTTTTATTCCCACCAAACTCAGCAATAAACTCTTACTGTTAGCTAAAGATCAATTGCATATGAAAAAGGGAAGTGACTTATTTCATGTTGCACCTGCAACTAAAAAATTATTTTTTGCAGACTTCAAGAAAAGATCAGGTGCAGGGAAAGATAGTGCTTTAAATTTTTTTCAAAGGCATAAATCGTTACAACCAGATGGTATGAAAGAAGTGTTTAGAAGCCATCAGCCAAGGCATCTTTTGAATACGCTTGCTCAAAGGGCTATGTTATCTGAGGTGGAAATAGCATTTTGGTCAGGAAGACGAAGTGTGGAACAAAATAGTGTTTATGACAACAGAAGTTGGGAAGAATTGAGAAATATCGAGAGGAAGGTCTTATTTTCCGAAGAAATGTTATCTGATTTAGGAGAAGGAGTTAGATTGGAACTAATTGCGAAGATCAAAGAGAATTTAGAATCATTGCGCAATAATTATGAATTATATAAAAGCCAGCATGATAATCAACGGGTGAAAATCCTTGTTAAGGAAATTAAAGAAATCGATCAAATCATAAACCATATCATTAGATATTACAATAAAGGTGACGAACATGAGCAAAAAGTTTAGTAGTAAAGATATTGAGTTTATTCTTAATAGAATAAACAGTTGGGAAGGGGATATAACTTGGATTAGCATTTGTGGCTCGCTTGAAGAGCATTTTGGGAAAAAACCATCACGACAAGCTCTTTCAAGACATGCAGTAATAGCTTATGCATATCAGCAGAAAAAGAAAAGTAAAGGTGAAACTGTTAAGCATATTAAAAGTCCTCAAAGTCTTGCCTATGCTTCGAATAAAATCAATAAATTAGAATATGAAAATGCGAGATTACTAAATGAGAATAATAGACTTCTTGTTATGGTTAGAGACCTTCAGATGGTCGCATACAGCAAAGGTCTTAGAGAAGATCAAATTTTTTCCCAAAACAAAAAATAATTTTAATATTAATAGGTTTTGTCTATTGATTTTTTTTAAATGTGTGATAATTATATATGTATTGTCAGGAAGACAAAATCAAATTTTGCAAGGATGCAACTTATGAACAAAACCAATTATAATTCAGTGGTGACACTGGAAGAACAGCTTGTTGTCATTGTAGATAAATACATATCAAAACGGTACCAGTCGCAAGATAAAAGTTTCTCGTACCAGCTATACATCCTTTTCGTAGGATATCATTTAAAGTATTTCTACCCAAGACAGCTATACACTCGTTCTAATCGCAACATAGACAACGTTATGACGATGTTCAGTTCTGTATACAAATGCCTGACGAGTAATCTTTTACAGCGATTAAACAATAAAGAAGCTGTTCTTCGTGAACTAAACTCTCTTGTTAACTACATAGATAGCAATCAAGAAAGAGCGGAAGAGATCTACGCAACATTTAAAGCTCAATATGAAATGAGAGTCATAGAGAAAGAAATAATTCATGAGATCATTTGTGTTAATCGTGTTAGATTGTAGACAATAAAAAGCCCCTAACGGGAGGGTGTACGTAATTC
>NZ_JSYG01000024.1 GCF_000784735.1 Dickeya undicola | reverse complement strand
GCCGGGTGACACAGCGCGGCGGTCAGACGTATCAGTACGACGGGTGCGGTCGGCTGTCGGTGAAACGGGAAGTGCGGCCGGGGTTCAGGGCGAAGGAGACGCACTTTACGTGGGACGCGCAGGACCGTCTGGTGGGGGTGAGTTTGCCGGACGGTGCGCGATGGCGGTATGGTTACGATGCATTCGGCCGCCGAATCAGCAAGGTGCGCGAGGGCCAGGTGCCGTCGGCGCAGGCGGTAGCGCGGGTGGCGTACCGGTGGGACGGTGACCAGCTGTCGGGTCAGACGCAGTACCGGGTGGACGGCAGCGTGGCACGGGCGGTGCAGTGGGTGTACGAGCCGGGGAGTTTCCGGCCGCTGGCGCAGGTGGAGGCGCAGGAGGGGGAAACCCGGCTGCACTACATCGTGACGGACCTGACGGGGACGGCGCGTGAGCTGTGCAGCGAGGCGGGCGAGGTACACTGGCGTGGCGAGCAGGGGCTGTGGGGCGCGCACCGTGAAGACCGTCGCCCCATCCCGCTGCGGCGCTGGCTGGGTGACGCGGCCAACGAGGAGGTATACTGCGAGCTGCGTTATCAGGGGCAGGTGTGGGACGCGGAGACGGGGCTATATTACAACCGTCACCGTTATTTTGACCCTGAGACAGCGCAGTACCTGTCGGCGGACCCGATAGGTTTAGCGGGAGGGCTGAGGCCGCAGGGGTATGTGCATAACCCGATGGAGTGGATTGACCCGCTGGGTTTGGTGAAAACACCACCGTTAGGTAGTGAACTTAATCCCTTTGCAACATCGCGTGCTGCTCGCCGTGAAGCGATGCGCCAGGCAAAAATACCAACAAGCCAACAGCCAATAAGCCAGTCTAAGAATGCCTCTGGTTGGGAATATCGATATGAAACTACTATGCCAGGAGGAGGAAAGGGACAAGCCTCAGTACAACAACAAACAATGGACTCTAGCCATATAGATCAACCCCATTGGGAGGCTGGCGAAGTTAAAATGGACGACTATGGAAAACCGAGAATGAGTAAATATGGCAGACCTCAACTTCGCAATGGTAAAGGGAAGGCTTATTATGAATCGGAGAAAATATGCAGCGGGAAAAAATAGATTCTTATAAAAGAGAGCTTTTATATCGAAAGGCTCATGGTAAAGTGATCTTTGATAAGTTAAAAGAGAAACTGAGCTTGCTTTTTCCTGATGAGGATGACTTCACTTTTCTTTCATTGAAAGAAACAGATGAGATTGTTTTTCATGTTAATGAAAAAAATATTTTGATTGAAGATGAACGGGCTTTTCTTTCTTATTTTGAGTCAATTGGATATTTGAATGGTAATCTGAGGCTGTGTGATTATTATTTATTGCTTGATGAAGATTGGAAGTATTGCGGGGCTATTGTATTAAAGTCAGGGTTTAAAATCTCAGAAAATTTTGATTTTGATGAAGTAACTAGTGATGAAATTCGATTGATATCATGCGATCTTAAGGAGAAAATTTCTCTTGATTACAGTAATTCAATCGGTAATGAACCTTTCGAATGTAGGTTCATTCGATATGATTAGTTAGGGGTTAAATTGGTGCAAGCGAAGGTAAACCTAGTCAGTGAATAAGAGTTGACGAAAGTGGCGGGACGATTCATGGACATCCGATTTCACAGAGAGAATATCAAAGGCTAATCAAATGATTGATATAGATTTTTCAATTAAAGGTGGCAATGTGACATTTGATGATTTTCCTATTAAGGACGGAGAGCCGCTAAGGGTTTATATCGATGATTTAAAAGAGGATATGCTTCAAGTTGAATTCCCGAAAGGATATATATTAGATGTTGGGTGGCGACCTTCTTTTGAAATTAATGGAAAGTTCTACGTGGTTTTAATTAAAGACTATGATTGGGAAAATCTAATATATTCTGAATCGGCACGTGACCTGAAAGAGTTAAAAAGTAAAATAAATAACGCGTTGAGAATAATATAAAAAAAGCCGGAAGCGATCCAACGATCCTTCCGGCTTTTTTCTATTTAACTGTCAGCGTTATTACGCCAGCATAGCACCCGATTCAGCCCGGATCATGATCCGGCCGGGTGAGGCTTCAATGCTGAACGGCGGGGTGAGTAAGCCACTTTGGGTGAGCCAGTCGCCTGCCAGCGTCAGTTCGCCGTTGTCACTGACCCAATCAGCTTCTTCCACAATCAGCCCCTTCGGTGTCGCTGCTATTCAGTTCGGTGACTAACGCACTCGTGGTGATTTTTGACGATGGTTGTGAGTGGCCGATGGAGTGACGCATGACCCACTCAATATCAGCAAGCAGTTATTAATTCTTTCGGTTTACCGTCACTGAGCCATAAACCATGAACACGTGGGGTGAACCTGACAAACCACGGTAACCTCCCTTGTCGTCCCTCCAGAGTTTTCGCTTTTTTCCCCGGCCATCTCCACGCATCGTAATATTTCCCTTATGGCGAGAACGTCCGTGCCTTATACCCAAAGCATCATGATGACTCGGTAGATAATCTTTGCCGGTATGGATGGCTGGGGTAGAGTAGATTATTCCCTGAACAGAAGCTTCAGATGGGAGAATAGGCTGCTAAAGCAGGTGACTGGTGTGAATGAATAAGGAGGGATGTATGGGAATTTCTCCGGCGCTGGTTGCGCGGGCTATTGAATGGCGGCGCAAATTACATGCTAACCCGGAATTGGGCTATCACGAGCGCCAGACCGCCGAGATGGTGGCGACGTTGCTTGCTGACTTTGGTTTTCAGGTTCATACCGGCCTGGCGGAGACGGGTGTTGTCGGAACGCTGGAGAACGGCCCCGGTCCGGTTATTGGGTTGCGGGCTGATATGGATGCACTGCCGGTGACTGAACTGAGTGGTCTGGCTTATCAATCCCGACATGCTGGTGTCATGCACGCCTGTGGGCATGACGGGCATACCGCTATGTTACTGGCCGCTGCCTGCCATCTCAGTGAAACCCGGCGCTTCAGCGGTACGGTGCGGGTAGTGTTTCAACCGGCGGAAGAGAATCTGGGGGGCGCGCGCCGTATGGTGGAAGAGGGGTTATTTTCCCGTTTCCCTATGGATGACATCTATGCGTTGCATAACTGGCCGGGGCTGCCAGCCGGGCATGTCGGGCTAAGCAGTGGGGCGATGATGGCTTCTCTGGACTCGTTTGAAATCGTGCTGATCGGCAAAAGCTGTCACGCCGCCATGCCGGAAAACGGTGCCGACCCGATTATGGCCGCCTCTCAACTGGTACTGTCGTTACAAACTATCCCTTCACGACGCCTGTCACCCCAGTCATCTGCGGTGATCAGTATCACGCAGATTAACGGTGGCGAGGCTATCAACGTTATTCCTGAAAAAGTGGTGCTGCGCGGTACGCTGCGCTGTCTGCAACCGTCAATACGCGAGCAGGTGAAGGCGTTGATTGCACAGTTTGTGGCGCAAATCCCCGAAGCATTCGGTGTTACAGGGTCTATTGCCTATTACCCTGGCTATCCGGTTACCCAAAATGATGCCCGAGCGGCGCAAACGGTGCGAGACGTTGCTGAGGCAACGTTTGGCGCAGGCCAGGTGCATTGGGAAATAGCCCCCTCCATGGCATCGGAAGATTTCGCCTGCATGTTGGAACACTGTCCCGGCGCTTATTTCTGGTTAGGCGCTGATGGCGATACACCATCCCGCCCGTTGCATAATGCCTGTTATGACTTCAATGATGCGTTGATTCCACCCGGTGCGGCCATGTGGGTCGCATTGGTGGAAAAACGGTTACCGATTGGGTAAGTGTTTCCCGTCTATGCCCGTCATACTGCGAGTTGCAGGTGCGTTGTTCAATACGCCTGTGTGTTGGTCTGCAATTCGAATAACTGAGGGAATAGGTGAGGTGCTGGAATTATTGACATTAATGGAAACTCTATTTCCTATAAATGTGGTTTTTATTTTGTCTTGATTCAAATTGCAATTCGGTTCAATAAATAGAGAAAACTGTCCTCTATTGTGCTGATATCAGGCCGAGGAAAACGGTTTTTCTTCTGGAAATTCAGGATAGTTCTATCATGCTATGTGTCTTTTAATGGTGCGATAATTGCGGTGTTTTATTTTCTTTTTATGACAGAAGTGGTGATTAAATGTTTCTTTTTCTCTATGGATTGGCATGGAAATAATCATTTTTTCGTCATGTGAATATTCCATATAAATAACCATTTTATTCATCATTAAAGATTAGCATGATAATTATTTTAATATCTAACTAAATTAGACGGGCCAAAAATAGCCTTTTTTTGGAAAATTGTAATGCAGGTTTATGTCACTACTTTATCGCTAATATCACATGTTTTCATTGTGTCTGATTGACTTATATTTTTGTTTTTTATGTGTTTTTTGTGTTTTTGGAGCTTGAGGTCATCAAAAGTATATTAGCGTTGACCATGCGTCAGCGTTATGTGTATGATTGGCTAACGAAGCAGAAATATATCTACACATTTTGAATACAGTTCTGTCGTTTTTTATTGGCTTACTGATTCCATACGGTTTAAGAATGCGTTGAGTGAATGCGCCGAGGCGGCGGGTTCTATATTCGTGCATATCGTCGGTCGAAAAACAAACATATCCGAAATAATTCGAGTTGCAGTAAGGCGGCAACCGAGTGAATCCCAGAGTACTTACATCAGTAAGTGACTGGGGTGAATGAGGGCAGCCAACGCACCTGCAACTCGAAGTATGACGGATATATACCCTAAATAATTCGAGTTGCAGGAAGGCGGCAACCGAGTGAATCCCCAGGAGCTTACATCAGTAAGTGACTGGGGTGAGTGAGGGCAGCCAACGCACCTGCAACTCGAAGTATGACGGGTATAGCTTATTTGTTCGCTGAACAGCCCGGTCTGTCATGGATTCTGGCGGGTTTTCAGTAGGATTCGACCTTATTTTTTCGGGCCAGGGTGCCCTCACGTTGGTATTGACATATGGCAAAAGGAACTGACGGTGCATCTGTCGCACCAAAGGAACGTATTAATATCAAATATGTCCCGGCCACGGGTGGTCAGCAGGCGGAAATTGAATTGCCGCTTACGCTGATGGTGGTGGGAAATATGAAAGGACGCACAGAAGAGACGCCGATCGAAGAACGTCAAACGGTGTCTATCGACAAGAATAACTTCACCTCGGTGATGAAAGAAGCCAACCTGGAACTGAATTTCAGCGTGTCTAACCGTCTGGAAGAAGACAGCCAGGATGATCTCCCCGTCAAACTCAGCATTGCTTCGCTGAATGATTTCTCCCCTGATCGTATTGCCCAGCAAGTGCCGGAACTGCGCAAACTGCTGGAACTGCGTGAAGCCTTGGTCGCGCTGAAAGGGCCGTTGGGGAATATTCCCGCTTTCCGTAATCGCCTGCAGGATCTGTTGTCCAGCGACGAAGCCAGAGAGCAGCTGCTCAAAGAGCTGGATCTGGTGAAACCCGCCGAATAATTGATGGTTACTGACGAGAAGGGAAACAAACATGTCAATGGTTGAAGAACAGGCCCAGACAGGCGCGGCCGGTGGTTCATCGTCGCTGCTTGAAGAAATCATGGCGCAGGCGCGCATCACCCCGGTGGACGAAGGTTATAACGTCGCCAAGCAGGGGATCGCCGCACTGGTAGCCAATATTCTGGACAGCGGTAACGCGGCCGAGCCGGTCAATAAGGCGTTGGTCGACAGCATGATCGTTGAGCTGGACAAAAAACTCAGCAAGCAGATCGACGTGATTCTGCACGCTCAGGAACTGCAAGAGCTGGAGTCCTCCTGGCGTTCGCTGAAACTGCTGATCGATCGCACTGATTTCCGCGAAAACATCAAAATCCTGCTGCTGCACGCGACTAAAAACGAGCTGCTGGAAGATTTTGAGTTCGCACCGGAAATTACTCAGTCAGGCTTCTACAAACACGTGTATTCCAGCGGTTACGGCCAGTTTGGCGGCCAGCCGATCGGTGGGGTGATTGGCGATTACGCGCTGACCCAGAGTTCGCCGGACATCAAGCTGATGCAGTATGTCAGCGCGGTGGGTGCGATGGCGCACGCGCCGTTCATCTCCTCCGTTGCGCCGACCTTCTTCGGCGTGGACAGCTTCACCGATCTGCCGTCCATCAAAGATCTGAAGTCGGTATTTGAAGGCCCGACTTACACCAAATGGCGTTCGATGCGCGAGTCAGAAGATGCCCGCTATCTGGGGCTGACGGCACCGCGTTTCCTGGCCCGTCTGCCTTATGACCCGGTAGAAAACCCCATCAAAGGGTTTAATTACAAGGAAGACATCAGCGCCAACCACGAACACTATCTGTGGGGTAACACCGCGTACCTGATGGGGACCGCCATCACCGATAGTTTCGCTAAATACCGCTGGTGCCCGAACATCATCGGCCCGCAGAGCGGTGGTGCCATTACCGATCTGCCGGTGCATGTGTATGAAGCGATGGGTCAGTTGCAGGCCAAGATTCCGACCGAGGTGTTGATCACCGACCGCCGCGAATACGAAATGGCCGAAGAAGGCTTCATCACCCTGACCATGCGTAAAGACAGCGACAACGCCGCGTTCTTCTCCGCGAACTCGGTGCAGAAACCCAAGGTATTCGCCAATACCAAAGAAGGTAAAGAGGCGGAAACCAACTACAAACTGGGTACTCAGCTGCCGTACATGTTCATCATCAACCGTCTGGCGCACTACATCAAAGTATTGCAGCGCGAGCAGATCGGTTCCTGGAAAGAGCGTCAGGATCTGGAGCGTGAGCTGAACAACTGGATCAAGCAGTACGTTGCCGATCAGGAAAACCCACCGGCAGATGTACGTAGCCGTCGTCCGCTGCGCGCCGCTCAGATCAAAGTACTTGATGTGGAAGGCGAACCGGGTTGGTATCAGGTGACCATGGCTGTGCGCCCGCACTTCAAGTACATGGGGGCAAATTTCGAACTGTCCCTGGTTGGGCGTCTGGATAAGGAATAACGACTGATGCCGTCGCTCTCTGCCTGGGAGCGGGGATCTGCGGCCAGCCTGTTTGATCGTATCCGGGGAGAGGAGCGCCGCTCTTCTCCCGAAACGGAGTTGGAAGACTTGATCGAGTCGGTGAAACGCCAGCTCGATCAAGTACTGAATACGCGTCCCGGTAGTTGTCGCAGCGCACCCGAGCTTGGTGTCATTGATTTTAATGATGCCACGCAGGGCGGCGCGGATATCCGGGGCAAAATCCGTGAAGCGATCCGACAGTGTATCTGCCGCTTTGAACCGCGCATTGTCCATGTGGACGTCAGTGCATCGGACTATCTGTCCAATCCGCTGGAGATGTCGTTTCAGGTCACCGCACATGTGCGGCTGGAAGACCTGGAGCAGGTCACCTCCTTCAATATTCATATGGACAGCCACCGCCATTACAGAATGATGTGATTATGTCACTGGAACATTTCTTCAGGGATGAACTCGCCTATTTACGCCTGCAAGGGCGTGAATTCGCCAATGCACACCCTGAACTTACCCGATTTTTGTCAGAACAGACCACGGATCCGGATGTCGAGCGGTTGCTGGAAGGTTTTGCCTTTCTGACCGGCAGCCTGCGGGCGAAGATCGAGGATGAATTTCCGGAACTGACACACGGCCTGCTGGGTATGTTGTGGCCGAACTATTTACGTCCGGTGCCTAGCATGACCATCATGCAGTTCTCGGTGCTGCCCGGTGCTATCGCGCAACCGGCGTTTGTGGCGCGCGGCTGCGAACTGGACAGCCTGCCGATTGATGATGTGGTCTGCCATTTCCAGACTTGTCACGATGCCTGGATCTATCCGGCGGATATCCGCCAGATCAACGCGCAAAGCGGCAACGACATGTCCGCCATCACGCTGGATATCGGCCTGCACGGGCCACTCGCGTTGGGGGATTTGCAGCTGGATAAACTGCGTTTCTTCCTGGGGGGCGACCGCTACACCGCTTACGAACTCTATTTCTGGATTGCCAGCCAGCTGTCGCACATTGAGCTGGAAATTGACGGTAAACGCTTTCGACAGGAAGCGAATGTGCTGAAAACCGTCGGTTTTGAGCGTGAAGACGCCATGCTGCCATACCCCGGTAATGTTTACTCCGGCTACCGTATTTTGCAGGAGTATTTCTGCTTTCCGGAAAGTTTTCTGTTCTTCCAGTTGTCCGGTGCCAGTTGGCCTAATCAGCCGCTGATGGTGACGGATTTTAAACTGCACTTCTGCTTTGACCGGCCATTACCGGCGGAACTGAAAATCCGCCCGGACTCGTTCATGCTCAACTGCGTGCCAGCCATCAATCTGTTCCGCCATGACAGCGAACCTATCAATCTGGATGGTCGCCAGACCGACTACCCGCTCAAGGCCAGTTATCGCCACGCCGACAGTTTCGAAATTTTCTCCATCGACAAGGTGGAAGGCTGGGTGGAGGGCAACAGCGGGCGTTCGCGCGGTATTCCACGGCTCTATCAGCCTTTTGAAAGTTTCCAGCATCAAATCGAGCGGGCCAAAGGGCGGCTGGCGCTGTATTACCGCATCCGGGTGCGTGAAGCGGTCAGCGGTGACGGCTTTGATCACCTGCTGTCGTTTGTGCGTGGCGACGAGAAAGAGGTGATCGATCTTGATGAGTCCATTTCGGTCACCCTGACCTGCACCAACCGTTCGCGTGCGGCGCAGTTGCCGGTGGGGGCCATCTGCGTGCCGACCGGCAGTTCACCGTCGTTCGCCACTTTCCGCAACCTGATTCGGCCGAGCCGCCCGCTGCGTCCGGCGCTGGATGGCAGCCTGCACTGGACGCTGATCTCCAACCTGTCGCTGAACTATGTGTCGCTGCTGCGGCGTGATGCGCTGGTGCAGATTCTGCGTACTTACGATTTCCCCGCGTTGCATGACAAGCAGGCGGAGCAGGCGTCACGCAAACGGCTGGCGGGGATCGAGACGATTGAAACCACGCCGGTGGACCGGCTGGTGCAGGGAATGCCGGTACGCGGGCTTAAGTCGGTCTTGTCGGTGCGGCAATCGGCGTTTTCCAGTGAAGGTGAACTCTACCTGTTCAGCACTGTACTGGCGCACTTTTTCTCGCTGTACGCCAGTGTTAACGCCTTCCACTTGCTGGAAGTGGTCAACATCGATAACAAGGAGCGCTACCGATGGCCGGTGCAGATAGGTCAGCACTCGATGATGTAATGCACGGTCAGGCGATGTTTCGCCAGGACGCGCGCCACTTCAACTTTTTCCAACTGGTGGAATTACTGAACCAGATGGAGGGCGTTGATCTGGAGCAGGCGCTCGACTTCCGGCCGGAGCTGGAACGCATTCGCTTTCGTTCCACCGCGTCGATTGGCTTTCACCCCAGCGATGTACTGCGGGTAGGGGAAGATACTGACGGTCGGCAAGAGCTGGAAGTGGCGTTTCTCGGTCTGCACGGCAGCCAGTCGCCGATGCCGGGGTATTACCTTGAAGAGCTGGCGTGGGAATACGCTCAGGGCGAGCAAAAGCTGGGCGTGTTTCTCGATTTTTTCCATCATCGATTGCTGACGTTATTGCACCGTGCCTGGCGTAAATACCGCTATCACGTGCGTTTCCAAAATGATGGCGAGGACGGTTTTTCCCGGCTGATGTTCGCGCTGGTGGGGTTGGGTAATGATGCCGTGCGTGACAGCTTACCGGTCAACCGGGCCAAGATGCTGTCTTACGCCGGTCTGCTAGCCAGCCCCAGCCGCTCGCCGGAGGTGGTGGCGGGCCTGGTTATCCACTGCTTTGACCTGGAAGACGTCGAAGTCATCGCCTGGCAACACCGCAAAGTGCCGATTTTTGAAGATCAACAAAACCGGTTAGGGCGCGCCAACAGCGTGCTGGGCGGAGATTTTGTCATTGGTGACAAGGTAAACGACTGCGCCGGTAAATTTCTACTCAAGGTGGATAACCTCAGTTTCAGTCGTTTTCTCAGTTTTCTACCCAACGGCGAGCATTTTCAGCCGCTGGTGCGTTTTGTTTCCTTCATCTTGCGTGATCAACTGGCCTGGGACCTGCGCCTCGGTTTTGCCGACGGAGAGGCCAGAGGCTTGCGGCTGGGTGATGACCAGAGCAGTCGTCTGGGATGGAGCAGCTTTCTTGGGCAGCCACCGGCCGACCCGTATGTGACGATTTGTGTGCAGGAGTAATTGTGAACGACAACAACCCACTCACTCTGGTTGTGCTCAACAGCGAACAGCTGGATATCAATTCGCAGGTGCAGCACCGGTTTGATCACCGCGGCGGCACGCTGGGCGCATCGGAAAAGGATCAGTGGCAACTGCGTGACCGGCTCGGGGCGGTCTTGCCGGAACATGCGCGCATCGAACTGCAGGACGGCCAATTCTGTGTGTGCGACCTGAGCGGCCAGACCTTCATTAACGGCGCGTTATCGCCTATCGGCCGTGATCGTCGGGTGTATCTGGCGCAGGGCGACGAACTGGTGATCGGTCCGTTTCGGCTGGGGGTCTATCTCGATGATCCGGCGCACGAGCAAGACATCGATCAGGTCCTGGGGCAACGCCCCGGTGACGTACTGGAAGGGTGGCTGGGGGAAGAACGACGCAATACGCCCGCCGACGAGGCGACGGCGGACCGATTTAACGACCCGTTGTGGGCGTTGCAGCAGGAACAAAGCCGCTCGCCGCTGGCAACGGAGGGTGAGCACGGCGACGAACTGCCGACCTCGCTTTCTTCTTTTTCTGCCGTTGAGGACACCATGGATCAGAAATTTGTGGAATTACCGACCATTGATAACCCCCACGCTGGGGCGAATCTGGGTGGGCCGACTGATGCTGTAACGCTGGCACCACTGTTGCGTGGGCTGGGTGTATCGCTCAATACCGGTGATGCGCAGCAACTGCACGAGATGCTCGAAGAGATGGGCCGCAGCCTGAAGGCGATGGTGGAAGGGTTGTTGACGTTGCAGGCCGACCAGGCCGCACTGGCGGATACGCATTTGCGGCCGATCGAAGACAACCCGCTGCGGCTGGGGCTGGATTACACCGACACCTTATCGCTGCTGTTTGCTGACGATAAAAGCCCGGTGCATCTGTCTGCCCCGGCGGCGATCAGTGAAGTGCTCAGCAATATGCAGGCGCATCACCGGGCTAACCAGCAGGCGATCGCCGTGGCGCTGGAAAGCATTTTGCAGGCGTTTTCGCCAGCGGCGCTGTTGGGGCGGTTCGAACATTATCGCCGTAGCGGCGAACGACAAGCGCTGGACGACGGCTGGGCATGGCAGATGTATCAGCACTACTACCGCGAGCTGACCTCACCGCGTCAGCAAGGGTTCCAGAAACTGTTCCATCAGGTGTATGCGCAGGCTTATGACCGCGCAGTGCGCCAGCAACAGGAGCAGAAATAATGCTACGAGCCTTCATGCGCCGAACCGGGTGGTTATGCGTTTTGATGCTATTGCTTTCCGGTTGCACCACGCTTGGCAAAATGGCGAAGGTGGCGGCCAATCCGGATATTCAGATTGGCAACAATGATAACCAGCCGTCCACCGTGGGTTTCAGCCTGGTGGCGGAGCCAGACGTTAACCCCAGCGAGAGCGGTGATGCCGCGCCAATCGAGTTTCAACTGGTGATGCTGGCGGAAGACTCCCGTCTGCTGGCTACCGATTACGATCAGGTGACCACTGATATCGAAAAAGCCTTGGCTAAGAATTACATCAGCCATCAGGACTACACGCTGCTGCCGGGGCAGTTCAAATACCTGCCGCCGGTCAAGCTGGATGAGAAAGTGCATTACATCGGGGTGATCGCCAAGTACGCCGACCCGGACAGTGCTGAGTGGCGCAAGGTTATCAAGCTGAAAAACACCGGCCGCACTTATCAGCTTCTGGTGCATCTGCGCCGTGAAGAAGTCGAAATCAAGAAAGATCAAGAAGAAGAATAACTATGTCGAGCCGAAATCGGATTATTTGGCGGGAAGGGCTGTTCATCAAGCCGCAGCATTTCCAGCAACAGCAAAGACACACGGACTACGCACTACATGCCCGTCTTAGCGCGCTCAGCGATTATTTCTACGGCCTGCAATCACTGGCGATTAACGAAGAATACCTCAACTTTGGGCGCATCGCGTTGGTGAATGCCACCGGCGTGATGCCGGACGGCACGGTATTCAACATTCCGGGGGATGACGCGTTGCCGCAACCGCTGGAGGTCACCGATGTGGCGCTGGCTAACCAGAAAGTCTATCTGGCGTTGCCGCTGGCGGTGAACGGCGTCAGCGAAGTCGGACAATCCGGTGCCGGTGTCGCCACCCGGTTGCAGTCGCACCGCCATGATGTGCGCGATTTGCACAGCGAAGGCGGCGATGTGGTGTCGGTGGAAGTGGGCAAGGTTAGCCTGAGATTGATGCTGGAGCGCGATGACCGCAGCGCCTACGCCTCGCTGGCGATTGCCAATATTCTCGATAAGCGGCCAGACGGTGGTCTGGTGCTCGACCCTAATTTCATGCCGTGCAGCATCAGCGTGACCGCCATTCCGAGCCTGAAACGCTTTTTGGGCGAGTCCGCCGGTCTGGTGGCGGAACGCGCCCGCAGTCTGTCGCAGCGCATCGCCGCGCCGGGTCAGCAAGGGGTGGCGGACGTGGCGGAATTCATGATGCTGCAATTGCTCAACCGCGCTCAGCCGCAGCTCTCGCATCTGGCGCGCCTCGGCACGCTGCACCCGGAACGGCTGCACGAAGCGCTGGTACAACTGTGCGGCGAACTGATGACCTTTACCGACGAGTCGCGCCTGCCGCCGGAGTTTCCCGCTTATCGTCACGAGCATCAGCAATCCAGCTTTGAACCGCTGATGATGGCGCTGCGCCAGGCGCTGAGCACCGTACTGTCGCCGCGTGCGGTGTCGATCCAGATGAAGGCGCAGCCTTACGGCGTGCGGGTGGCGCTGGTGGGCGACGCCGAGCTGATGAGCAGCGCCGAATTTGTGCTGGCGGTGCGCGCTCGTATGCCGCAGGAGCATTTGCGCAAGCAACTGTTGCAGCAAACCAAGATCGCCTCCAGCGACAAAATCCGCGAACTCATCAGCCTGCAACTGCCTGGCGTACCGTTGCTGCCGCTGCCGGTGGCACCGCGTCAGTTGCCGTACCACGCCGGTTACAGCTACTTCCAGCTGGACAGGCAAAGCTCGGCCTGGAAATCGCTGGTCACCAGCAACACGCTGGCGTTCCACATCGCTGGCGAATTCCCGGAACTGGATATGCAACTGTGGGCCATCCGCGGCCAGTAGTTAACAGGAGGAACCCGTGAGTACCGACATCATCAAAAGCGAGCAACTGGGCGACCTGCTGTATGACAACGCCCGGCAACTGGATATGGATTCCGATTACTGGTTTCGCCTGCGCGGGCAGAGCATCAACCCGATGATCGACGCCGTTACCCCCTTGCTGGGCATGGTGGAGCGGGTACGCCAGCTGTCTGAATACGACGGTGTGGCGGAGCTATACCAGCGCGTGCAGTCCGAGATTCAGGCCATCGAGCAGGAACTGCACTCCCACGGTTACGAAAACGGCGTGATTTTGTCTTTTCGCTACATTCTGTGCACCTTCATCGACGAAGCGGTGATGGGGCGGGAATGGGGCGGCCAGAGCGTATGGTCCGCCCATTCGCTGCTGACCCGTTTCCACAATGAAACCTGGGGTGGCGAGAAGGTGTTCGTGTTGCTGGAGAAGCTGCTGGATGACCCGACGCGCTACCGCGACATTCTGGAGTTCATCTACCTGTGTCTGTGCCTCGGTTTCGAAGGCCGCTACCGGGTGATGACGCAAGGTCGCGAAGAGCTGGATCGGGTGGTGCGCCGTTTGCACGACACCCTGCGTCCGGAGCCGGAAAATCCGCCGACGGTGTTTCACCTCAATCTGGGGCAGCAGTCTTCCCGTTACCAACTGCGTAAACAGATTTCGCTGCGCACGCTGTTTATCGGCCTGTGCGTGGTGATGGCTGCGGCGTTTGGCCTCTATCACTACCAGCTAACCAACCAGACCCAGGACGTACTGCGTCAGCTGGGAGAATTATTACAATAACAGGAGCGTATTCTCGTGATTCGAATCGAACTGCCGATCCTGGTTGAGCGACTCAACCCGCTGTGCCGCCACATGATGGAAGAAGCGGCGGCGCTATGCATTCAGCATCAGGGCGCGGAGATCCGCATTGAACACCTGCTGCTGAAAATGCTGGAGACGCCGTTGTGCGATGTGCGTCAGATCCTGAAACGCGCCGGGATGGATGCCGACGAGCTGGCGGCGTTGCTGCAACCTAATGCCGCAGACAAAGGGTTTGAGGCAGGCTACCCGTCGTTTTCGCCGTTGCTGGTGGAATGGCTACAGGACAGCTGGCTGCTGGCCTCGGCGGAACTTCAACACGCCCATCTGCGCAGCGGCGTGCTGCTGTTGGTGCTGTTGATGACGCCGACACGTTATCTGTCGGCGGCGGTGACCCGCCAGTTGGCGCAGATTAACCGCGAGCTGCTGCGCCAGCAGTTTGACGAGTGGGTGAAAGATTCCGCGGAAACCGAGGTGATGTCTGCCGCTGGCGCGACGCCGGAGCAGGCGGCCGCCGCCACCACTCAGCTGTCCCGCTATACCCAGAATGTCACTGAGTCCGCCCGTCAGGGCCAGCTGGACCCGGTATTGTGCCGCGATCATGAAATCGACCTGATGATCGATATTCTGTCCCGCCGTCGTAAAAATAACCCGATCGTGGTCGGTGAGGCCGGGGTGGGTAAAAGCGCACTGATTGAAGGACTGGCGCTGCGCATTGTCGCCGGTCTGGTGCCGGAACGGCTGCGTGATGTGGAACTGCTGACGCTGGATTTGGGCGCGATGCAGGCCGGTGCGTCGGTGAAAGGTGAGTTCGAGAAGCGCTTTAAAGGTGTGATGCAGGAAGTGAAAGAGGCACCGAAACCGGTTGTCCTGTTTATCGACGAAGCGCACACGTTGATTGGTGCCGGTAATCAGGCGGGGGGGCTGGATGTGTCCAACCTGCTTAAACCGGCATTGGCGCGCGGCGAGCTGCGTACCATCGCCGCCACCACCTGGAGCGAATACAAGAAATACGTGGAAAAAGACGCCGCGCTGTCGCGTCGCTTCCAACTGGTGAAAGTGGGCGAGCCGAACGTCGACGAAGCCACGGTGATTTTGCGCGGGCTACGCAGCATTTACGAACAATCGCACGGCGTATTGATCGACGAAGAAGCCTTGCAGGCGGCGGCTAATCTGTCTGCACGTTATATCTCCGGGCGTCAGTTGCCAGACAAGGCTATCGACGTACTGGATACTGCCTGCGCGCGCGTCGCCATCAACCTGACCACGCCGCCGCGTGCAGTCAGCCAGTTGCAGACCCGGTTACACCAGCAGGCGATGGAAATTGCCCAACTGGAGCGTCAGGGCCGCATCGGTCTGGGCGATACGGCGGAACGGCTGGCGACGCTGCGTACTGCCCGCGAAGCGGATGCGGCGACACTGGCGCAACTGGAAGCCGACTGGCAGCGGCAGAAAACGCTGGTACAGCAGATAGTCACCCTGCGTACCGCGCTGCTGGCCGATGACGCGCCGGAAGATTTCGATGCCGCCGCCGCCGTCGCGGAACTGGCCGACAACGAGCGTGCATTGGCCGAATTGCAACAACCGGCGGTGCTGGTGTCCCCGCATGTGGATAAAACCCAGATTGCCTCGGTGATCGCCGAGTGGACCGGGGTGCCGTTGAACCGGATTTCTCAGGGCGAGCTGGACGTGGTTACCCGTCTGCCGGATTACCTCGGCGACAGCATCAAAGGGCAACAACTGGCGATCGCCCAGTTGCACAAGCACCTGCTGACCGCGCGTGCTGACCTGCGTCGTCCCGGTCGACCGCTGGGCGCGTTTTTGCTGGTGGGGCCGAGCGGCGTGGGTAAGACCGAAACCGTGGTGCAGATTGCCGATCTGATGTTCGGCGGCCGTAACTATCTCACCACCATCAACATGTCCGAGTACCAGGAAAAGCACACGGTTTCTCGCCTGATCGGCTCGCCGCCGGGGTACGTCGGCTTTGGCGAAGGCGGGGTGCTGACCGAGGCCATTCGCCAGAAACCCTATTCGGTGGTGCTGCTGGATGAAGTGGAAAAAGCCCATCCGGACGTGCTCAACCTGTTCTATCAGGCGTTTGATAAAGGCGAACTGGCAGACGGAGAAGGTAGGGTGATCGACTGCCGCAATGTGGTGTTCTTCCTGACTTCCAACCTGGGGTTCCAGACGATTGTCAATGTTGCCGAGCACGTCAATGTTGCCGAACGACCCGGCGAACTGCTGGATGCTCTCTATCCGGAACTGGCGGCATTCTTCAAACCGGCGTTGCTGGCGCGAATGGAAGTGATTCCTTACCTGCCACTGGGTCATGACACGCTGGTGGCGATTGTGCAGGGCAAACTGCACCGTCTGGTGACGTTGCTACAGCAACGCTTTGGTGCCGAGGTGGTGATCGACGATGCGGTGCCTGAAGAGATCCTGCGTCTGGCGAACCGCAGTGAAAACGGCGCACGTATGCTGGAGTCGGTGATCGACGGCGCGCTGCTGCCGCCGGTGTCGTTGCAATTGCTGCAACGCCTGTCGGCGGGGCAGCCGGTCAGCCGCATCCATTTCCGGGTAGAAGACAACCAGTTCCGCTCCGAGGTGGAGGGCTGAGTATGCAATCAGCCCTCGATCTGGTGCTCTCGCTGACGCGCCACCGAGATGAAGCCGGTCTGTGTGACTGGCTGATGAGTACCCTGCGCGCCGCATGGCAGCCGCAGGGTGCGCTGCTGGGGATGGTGGATGTCAGCGGGCGTCAGTTGATCTGCAACGGCTGGGTACATCACACGCCGCTGTCGCTGACGCTCGGTGTGGATGATTTCAGTCACCCGCTGGCCTATGTGTTACTCAAGAATCAAACACGCAGTTGGGCGTCGTTGTACGGCGGTGCGCGTATCGAACATAGCGGTTTTCGTCAGTTGCTGATCGACGCAGGCACCGCGTGTGGGCTGTATGCCATGCCGTTGCAGGCGGACAACGGTAAACCGCTGGCGGTGCTGGCGCTGTTGGATACACCAGAACGGCTACAGACGCTGGGAAAACAGGGCGATTGCGCACAACTGGCGCAGGTATTCTGCCGTCAGTTGGCGCTGATCCGCGATTTAGGCCGCAGCCAGCGCGAGCAGACCGCGCTGCGAGATTCATTACGGCAGATTAAAGATGAAGGCGCGCTGCGACGTGAGCGGCAGAAACGGGTCGCCGCTGGGTTGATTGGTCAGTCCATCGCCGCGCGGGAACTGCATCAGCAGATTTGTCAGGCGGCCAGCCATCGGTTGTCGGTGCTGATTCACGGCGAAACCGGCGTCGGCAAAGAAGTGGTGGCCCGGCTGTTGCACCAGTGTTCCGATCGCGCCGAGCGGCCGTTCATCGCCATCAATTGTGCCGCGATACCGGAAAACCTGATTGAAAGTGAACTGTTCGGCTATGAGAAAGGTGCGTTTTCCGGCGCGCAAAGCAGCAAGGTCGGGCTGGTGGCGCAAGCCAACGGCGGCACGCTATTTCTGGATGAAGTCGGTGATATGCCGCCGCTGATGCAGGCCAAACTGTTGCGGGTATTGGAAACGCACAGCTTCCGGCCGCTGGGTGCGGGGCAGGAGCGACATTCCGACTTTCGGCTGATCGCCGCCACGCATCAACCGCTAGAGCAACAGGTGGACGAAGGGCAGTTCCGTCAGGACCTCTATCACCGTCTTTGTCAGTGTCTGGTGCAGGTGGCACCGCTACGCGATCGCCCAGACGACATCAGCTTGCTGTGTGAACACTTTATCGGGCAGTTCGCCCGCCAGCAGCAGAAGGATCTGGGGCCGTTGCACCGTGCATTTCTTAAACAGCTGGTGGGTTACGACTTTCCCGGCAATGTGCGTGAACTGAAGAACCTGCTGGAGGTGGCCTGTGCGCATACGCCGCAAGGGCAGCCTATTCGCCTGGAATCATTACCGCCAGAGTTGCGTGAGCGGGTCTGTGGCGAAAACGCCGCCGATAGTGATGCTTTCCACCATATCCAGGATTTGCGTATCGCTACCCAGCAGTATGAAGCCGCGGTGATTGCGGCGCGTATGCAGCAGTTTCAGGGCAACCGGCTGCTGGTCGCAGAAAGTTTGAATATTCCTAAACGTACCCTGGATCACAAGTGCCAGAAACTGGAGGTGAATTGATGATGCTGACGATGGTGCCGCTGCTGATGGCGGCAGTCGGCTCGCCTGATCCCGCCTGGCAATCACTGTGGGAACAGTGCCGCAATGAGACGTCGCCACAGGTGCGTCTGGCTTGTTATGACGCACTCGGACGCGAGACGGAACGTGCGGGCGCTGTGCCGCCTGCGACGAATAATGGTACGACGGGGGAGAACGCGTTTCACCTTAATCGCGAGGCGGTCAACGGCGACCTGACCCTGACGCGGACGCTGGCGGATGGAAACACACTGGTGATCAGCTGCGCCAGCAGCATTACCCATTTGCGCCTGACGCTCAGCCAGCCGTGGCTGGGTGATAACGTCACCTCGCAACTTGACGGTGCCAGCGCGCCGGACAACTGGTTTGTGCGCAATCGCGGCACGTTACTGGAATTTGGCCGTGGCCTGCCTGCCATTGACGCGCTCAAGCGCTGGGTCGGCCATCGGGAGCTGGTGCTGAATGGCTCTCAGGATCATGTGCTGCGTATCGATCTCACCGGGCTGGGCGAGGCGCTGGCACCGCTGCGTCAGCAGTGCCGCTGGTAGGAGTGATGAGTATGCATTCACACCCCTGGTGTAAGCGGCTATTGACGACCCTGCCCGACGAGGCGCTGCGCGCGGCGGTGGCGGGGGATGACCCGTTATGGGAGCAGGTAGAAACCGAACTGGTTAAGTTGGGATCGCTGGCGCACAGCCAGGTGGATCTCAATGCGGTCGCCGGTCAGTGCCTGACGCTGCTGGAAAGCCGTACCAAAGACATGCGCGTGCTGGTGCAACTGCTGCGCTGTTTGCAGCACCCGGCGAAAGCGACGCCGTTCGCTACCGCGATCATGTTGCTTGATAGCTGGCTGGAGGCGTACTGGACGCTGGCCTTTCCCGCCAGCCCGGTACAAAAGCAGAAGCTGATGGTGCAGATTATCCGCCGGTTTGAGGGCGTGCTGCCCCGCATGGCGGAAAGCGCCTCCGGGGCGGAACTCAGTCAGTTGCATCAGCTGGCGGAACAACTGGCGGCGCGCTGGAGTGCGCTGGCGGCGGATAAAGCCGACCTGACCGACGAACTGGTGGCGGCGCTTCACCGTGCTCGCCAACGTCATCAGGCACAGGAAAAAGCCAATCAGGCGGCGGCTGTGCCGACATCCGATGGAACAGCTGGAGCGACCGGGGGCAGCGCTGTCGCGGGTGGCGCTCATGGTCATGCTGCTGGAACGGCCAGCGCGGTTGCTACGGTGGAAATCAACAGTTCGGATGACCGCAACTGGAAGCAGACGCAGCTTAATGTAGCGGCGCTGCTGGTGGAGAGACAGCCGGAAGCGCCGGTGGGATACCGCCTGCGCCGCAACGCGGTCTGGGCTGGGATCGCTACACCGCCGATGGCGGCTCGCGGTAATAAAACCCAACTGGCACCGGTGTCGCCTGACCGGGTGGATGAGTACCAGAGCGCGCTGCCACAGGCGGACCTGGCGTTGTGGAACAAGATTGAACAGAGCCTGACGCTGGCACCGTACTGGTTTGACGGCCACATGCTGTCGGCGACGGTGGCAACCCGGCTGGGACATGGTGCGGTCGCCAGCGCCATCGCCGATGAGTTGTCGGCGTTTCTCGCCCGGTTGCCGGAGTTACGCGAGCTGTCGTTCAGCGACGGGTCACCGTTTCTGTCCGCCAAATGCGTCCAGTGGCTGCAATCCGCGCAGCCAGGGCGCGGTGGTGGCGGCATTCAGCGGCAGGACGACCTGGCCGCCGAGGCGGCGGCCTGTTGCGCCGAGCAAGGGCTGGGGGCGGCGCTGTCACTGTTGGATGAACGTATTCGTCGCCTGAAAGAACCGCGCGAGCGTTTTTGCGCTGAACTGGTGCTGGCGGATTTGCTGGCGGAAGAAGGCATGAAAGCGCTGGCGGCACAACATTATCAGCACCTGTGGCAGGAAAGCGAGCGACTGGGCCTGATGCAGTGGGAACCGGGAATGGTCAGCCGACTGGAACGGCTGGGCGCGTCCCGCAGGAAATAAGACATTCGGAGTTGAATGGTCACTTATGTTGAAAATAATCATTACCTTTCTGCGGCAACAGCTGCCGAAACTGAAACCGTCCTGGCTGCTGCTGGGGGTGGTGGTATGGGTGGTGGCGCTGGTACTGGCCTGGTGGCTGGGGCCGCGTCTGACCCTCGGCGACATGCGCCCGCTGCAAAGCGTGTGGGGCCGCGTGGTGTTCACGCTGCTGTGGCTGTGGCTGGGCTTTGCCTACAGCGCCTGGCGCGTGTGGCGTCGGGTCCAGCAAGTGCGCGCGATACAGCGTGAACAGCAGACTATCGAGCAGGACCCGCTCCAGGTGTATGTCGACAGCCAGCAAACCTTTCTGGACCGCTGGTTGCAGGCGTTTCAGACTCAGTTAGGCAAAAAAGCCCTGTACGCGATGCCCTGGTATCTGGCGATCGGCCTGTCCGGCAGCGGCAAAAGCAGCCTGATTCATCGCGCTAACCCGGCTAACAAGCTGAACCCGAAACTGGATGCGGAACTGCGCGAAGTCGCGGGCGGCCAGCAGGTCAGCAGTTGGGTCGGCGAGTCGGCGGTGATCTGGGACCCGAGCGGCCAGTTGCTGGCCCAGCCGGACGTTGGGGCGGAGCCGTCGGCCGGGCGTCATGCCCGACTGTGGCAGCATCTATTGCAGTGGTTGAGCCTCAACCGTCGTCGCCAACCGCTGAACGGGCTGGTGCTGACGGTCGATCTCTCCTGGCTGTCGCAGGCCAGCGTGTCGGAACGTAAGGCATACGCGCAGGTGATGCGCGCTCGCTTGCAGGAAATTGCGGTTAACATCAACACCCGTTTGCCGTTGTATGTGGCGTTGACCCGTCTGGATATGCTGCGTGGTTTTGACGTGGTGTACCGCTCGCTGAACCGGGAGGCGCGTCAGGCGGTGCTGGGGGTGACGTTCACCCCGCAGGCCAGCCACGGCAAAGGCTGGCTGGAAGAGCTGGAGCGCTTCTGGGACGACTGGATCACCAACCTCAATAATAATCTGCCGGAAATGCTGCTCACGCAGTCGGACCGCAGCGTGCGCAATGCGCTGTTCACCTTTGTGCGCCAGTTGGCCGGGTTGAAGGATTACGTGACGGAAGTGCTGAACGAAACGCTGGCGACCGGTGATGATCGCGCGTTTCTGGTGCGTGGTGTGTACGCCAGCTCGGTATACCAGCAAGGGGTGCCGTTTGACGCCTTTGCCCAGTCTGCTTCCCGGCGTTATCAGTTGCCGGAGCCGATCAACGCTGCCATGCGCGGCGAGTCCAATACCTTCTTTGTTCAGAAGCTGTTTCCAGAAGTGATTTTCCCGGAAGCCAGCCTGGCGGGGGAAAACCGGCTGCACAGCCTGTATCGCCGCCGCCGCATGAGCATCGGCATTACCTGCATGGTGCTGTTCGGGCTGGCGATGATCGGCAGTTGGCACCATTTCTTCCGGGTGAACGAAGAGGCCGGGCGTAACGTGCTGACCAAGGCGCAGGCGTTCATCGGCACCAACGAGCTGGAAGGGCAGGCGGGGTACGGTTACCAGCAACTGCCGCGGTTGAACCTGATCCGCGACGCGACCCTGTCGTTCGGCAACTACCACGAGCGCACGCCGATGCTGGCGGATCTCGGCTTGTATCAGGGTGATAAGATCGGCCCTTACGTGGAAGGTTCCTACCTGCAAATGCTCAACCAGCGCTTCCTGCCCGCCGTGATGCAAGGGCTGCTGGAAGACCTGAATCAGGCACCGGCGGGTAGCGAGCAGAAACTGACTATTCTGCGGGTGATGCGGATGCTGGACGATGCCTCCGGGCGCAACAAGACGCTGGTGGAGCAGTTCATGGCGCTGCGCTGGCAGAAAGCGTTTCCGGGCCAGGGCAAGGTGCAGGAACAGTTGATGCAACATCTGGATTACGCGCTGGAGCATACCGACTGGCACCAGTCGCGCGAGCAGAAGGATACGGTGGCGATCTCCACGTTTGCGCCGTTTGTGGACCCGATTGCCAGCGCCCAGCGCGAGCTGAGCAAGTTGCCGATGTACCAGCGCGTCTATCAAAGTCTGGTGATGAAGGCGACGCAGGTGCTGCCGCCGGATCTGGCTCTGCGCGACGAAGTGGGGCCGACGTTTGATTCGGTATTCACCCTGCGCAACGACAAGGCCGGTATGGTGCCGCGACTGTTAACCTATCCCGGTTTCAACGATTTCTACCTCAAGCAGGACAAGACGCTGCTGGACCTGACCGCGCTGGATGCCTGGGTGCTGGGCCAGCGTGAGCGTGCTCACCTGAGCGAGGCCGACCGCAAAGAGATCCTGCGTCAGGTGAACGACCGTTACATCACCGATTACATCAACCAGTGGCAGAAAGCGCTGGCGAATATCGATGTACAGCCGTTGGAAAGCCCGGAACAGGCGTTGAATATACTGACTGATATTACCGGTAACGACCAACCGTTCCAGCGCGTGCTGACCACGGTGAGCGACAACACCCGCATTCGCAAACTGGCGGATGACGAGAACGACACCGCGCAAGGCATCAATACCCGCATCGGTCGCCCGTTCATGACCATCAACGCCGCGCTGAGCGGACGGGGCGAGCAGGGGCCGCTGGTGCAGGAGGTTAACCAGAAGCTGACCGATCTCTACCACTATCTGGATCAGATCGTGAACGCCACTGATCCGGGGCAGGCGGCGCTGAAAGCAGTGCAGGCGCGTCAGGGCAACAAGTTTGCCGATCCGGTGTTCGCGTTGCAGCAATACGCTCGTAGCCTGCCAGCACCGCTGGACCGTTGGGTCGGCCAACTGGCAGGAGAAAGCGCCAGTCTGGTGACCGGGCTGGCGATGTCGTCGCTCAATCAGGAGTGGCTGGACAAGGTGGTGACGCCGTTCAACGAGAAACTGGCGGATCGTTATCCGTTCAATCCGTCTTCCGACAAGGATGTGCCGTTGTCCGAGATGGAACGTTTCTTCGCGGCTGGCGGTACGCTGGACAGCTTCTACCAGACCAACCTCAAGTCGATCATGGAAGGCGGGATGCTGGAAGGGGAAGGCGCGTCGGCAATGCAAACCGATTTGGTGAAACAGCTTGATCGCGCGACCCGTATCCGCCAGACGCTGTTCAATGCGCAGGGTAGCCTGGAAATCCACTTTGTAGTGGAGCCGGTGGAACTGACCGCTAACAAACGCCGTAGCGTGCTGAACCTTGACGGACAGTTGCTGGAGTACAGCCACGGACGCCGGACCAAAACACCGCTGGTGTGGCCGAACAGTATGCGTGACGGTGCTGAAAGCAAGTTGACGCTGGTGCCGGATGACCGCGAGCGTTCGCCACGCAGTCTGAGCTTCACCGGTCCGTGGGCGATGTTCCGCCTGTTGACTAACGGCCAGCTGACGCAGGTGAACGACAACACCTTCGACGTGCGTTTCTCGCTGGAACAAGGCGGCATGACCTATCGGGTTTATACCGATGCCAGCCATAACCCGTTTGCCGGTGGCCTGTTCAGCCAGTTCAAACTGCCGGATTCTCTCTATTAACCCAGAGGACGCATTCGTGGTGCGAATGCGTCCGTAGCCGGATGATGTGATATGCAAGATGCACAACAGGCCCTGAAAGTGGGCCGAGATCCACGGATGCTGCCCGAGTACGAGGCGTTACGCGCGGAAATCAACAAGCTAAGCCATGCATCCCGCCCGGAAGTTGACTGGATGCGGGTGCACGATATGGCGACCGCGATTTTTGAAAAGCAGGGTGTCGACCTGCAAACCGCCATCTATTTCACCCTGGCACGTTCACGGCTGGCCGGGTTGAACGGTTTTACCGAGAGCTGTGAATTTCTCGCCAACCTGATCGTCACCCAGTGGGAAAACTTCTGGCCGCCGGTACATCAGGAACGGGCGCGCATCGAAATTCTGGACTGGTTTATCGCCCGCATCAGCGAGGTGATCCGCCAGTACGCCATCAGCCACGAACACAAACGGCTGGTGTACCGCTGCGAGCGCGCCCTGCAACTGATGAGCGAAAAGCTGCACAATTCCGGCCTGAGCCGCATTCCGCGGGTGGAAAACCTGCTGCACTTTATCGAAGGGTACACCCACCTGTTCGACGAAACCGAAATTGTGATCGTCTCTGACGATCAGTCGCTGAAAAAACAGCAGGATATGCAGATCCCGCCGATGGTGTTCTTCCAGTCCGATATGGAACCGGGCGGAATGGCTTCGGCGGCGGCAGCGGCACAACCCGCGCTGCCGTCAGGCAGTATTCTGGTCGGGCGGGAGAAAGGGCAGATGAAACCAACGGTATTGAAGATTGAAGCACATCGCAAACAAAAACCGGGCTGGTTCTGGTTCGTTTGCGGCGTACTGACCTGCGGGCTGCCGGTGGCGGCGGTGAGCGGCTGGCAATACTGGCAGGACCAAAAAACCGAGGCGCTGGCGCTCCTACAGCAACCGGCTTATGCGCTGCCGTCCGCACCGGACCACAGTGACATCCGCCGGGTGCGTATCGCGCTGGGTGAACAGAAGCTGCAAGGCATGGAAGGCGACCTGATCAATCGCTATCAGGCACAGCTGGAGCAGGTCAAGAACGCTTCGCCGTTCTATCTGTACCAGTATGGCGAAGGGCTGAAAGGCGTCATGCAACAACTGTATCCAGACTCGCTGGCCGTCAAGGAGATGGACCGCCAGTGGCAGATAGCCCTCGACCGTCAGCAGGGTGACAAGCCGCCGCGCGTCAGCGGTTACGAGCAGGCACGTGCTGGGGTGGGCGAGACGCTGCAACAGTTGCTGGATTTGGAGAAACAGCGACGCACGGTGACCATTTCGTATCTGAAATCACAACTGTATGATATTCAGAAAGATTTATCCTCAGACGTTCCCTTTGGAATGCGGTTGCGGGCGCTGGAAACTCGCAAGGCCGCCCGTCAGTCGCTGACCCCGGCGGAATTGCGCGGCATGGAAGATGAATTGCGTGCTTTCAATATCCGGCTGTATCGGTTGCAGCAAGGCGATAACGGCAGTTAAGGCCGCCACACCGGGCGGGATGGCGCTGCCCGGCGGTGTCGCCGGATGTCACCAGGGGTAACGACGGTAACATGATGAGAAAAATACAATTATTGACGGCGCTGTCCGTGTGTCTGCTGGCTGGCTGCCAGGCACCGGTGTCGTCGCTGTCCGACGCGGATTTGCGTAAATCGGCAGAGCGTGGCAACGGAGAAGCACAATACCGGCTGGCGAAACAGCTGGCTTCCCGTTCACACTACAGCGAAGCCATGCAGTGGATGCAAAAGGCCGCGGGCCTGACACTGCTGCCCGGTACGGGTGAAATCCGCGCCACCGCAGCGTTACAAGTGGGCGATTGGTATCAGGCAGGACTCGGTGAACCGAAAAATACGCCGCTGGCACGCGAGTGGTGGCAGAAAGCCTCGCGGCTGGGTAGCGGCGAGGCGGGTTACCGGCTGGGTATCGATTGTCAGGCGCAGCATCAGGGTAAACTGGTGGCGGCCTGTCTGGACGCCTTTGAGCGTGCGGCCGACAACCAGTATGCCCCGGCGCAACTGGTAGTGGCGCAGTGGTATACCGCGCATCCCGGTGCCGAAAAAGAGGCGACCGAGTGGATAGAAAAAGCAGCGGATCTGGGCGATCGGGACGCGCAGTATCAGCTTGCTCAGCGTTATGAGCAAGGAAAAGGCGTGGCGAAGCGGACCGACCTGGCAGAGCGCTGGTATTTCCGGGCGGCGGACAAGGGACAAACCCAGGCGCAGTTGTGGATGGCCCAGCACGCCAGCGGTAAAGATGCGTTGGACTGGTATCAAAAAGCCGCAGCCGGTGGTGATGCTTCGGCACAGTTGTGGCTGGCGCAGGCATACCGCCGTGGCGATAAAGGGGTGTCGCAGAATGACAAGCAGGCCAATTACTGGCTGGAGCGGGCATCTGGCAAGGGCAATGGCGAGGCGGACTACAAACTGAGCCAGATACAAACCGATAAGGCCAAACGAGAACAGTATCTGGTGCTGGCGTCGTCGGCTGGCTATGTACCGGCCCAGCGTGAATTGGGCGATTGGCTGCTGAAACGCGGCGAGCTGGAACGGGCCCGCGAGGTGTTTGCCGCGGCAGCGGCGACCGGCGATACCCAGTCCCGACTGGCCTACGGTGAGATGTTGCGGCTGGGGCAGGGTGGCAAGGCGGACTATGTGGAAGCGATGAAACAGTACCGCCTCGCCGCGCATGATGGTAACCGTATGGCGCAGTATCGCATGGGGATGATGCGGCAGGATGGGCTGGGCGCATCCCGCAATCGTATCCATTCCTACGCCTGGTATTCGCTGGCCGCGACCGAAGGGATGGCGGAGGCCATCGCCGCCCGTAATGATCTGGAAGCCACCATGCAGCCAGATGAAATCAAGGCTGGGCAGAAACTGGCGATGCATTGGTCGGCGGGTAAGGAAACGGATACACAGTGATTCACTGGATAAAACTATCGAGAGTAAAACAAAAGGAAAGCGTATGAAACGGAACGGATATCTCGCTCTGTTGCTGGGTATGGCAGCGTTGTCAGTTCAGGCGGAAGTGAAGCCCCCCTATCAGGTTGAGCAGGGTAAGGTGGTGTACCGGGCATCGACCTATGCGGACCCGCAGGTGTTGAAGGACGCCAAACCGACAGACTTTCGCGTGCTGAGCAAGGAAGGGCGCATGGTGCTGGCGGTTTCTGGCAAGCACTACTACTGCAACCAGCAATCTCTGCCGGAGGGTTTCAAGCCGGATAGCGCCAGACTGCTTGGCGAGCGGTTTTTGATTACCAATGTCGGCACCTATGTCGGTTGCGAGCGTATCCAACAGGATATCGACGCCGACAGTTTCCAGGCGCTGGATTTTCCGTTTTTCCGCGATCGCAATCACATCTGGCTACCGGATGGCGAAATCCTTAACGGGGTGGATGTGGCCAGTTTCCGGACGCTGGCGATGAATCAGGCGTTCGACAAGCAGAACTACTATTTTGTGGAGAATGAAACCAGCGTGGTTCCCTATCAAAAGTCGGCACCGCGCGCGGGTGACTGCTTTGGCTGGGCGAACATCGACGGTAAACAGTACTACCGTGGCGAACTGCAAACTGACGCTGATGCCGCCAGTTTCCGTTGCCTGTCGTTCAACGCTGCGCTGGACAAAAACGGTTTCTATATCTTCGGACGGTTGTATCAGGGGCTTCCGGCCGGGGTGAAAGTGGCGGAGATTCGTATGCTGCCGAATAATGAAAAATTGGCGACCGACGGTGAGCATGTTTGGTTTTTGGACGTCGAGCCGATGCAACTGTCTGGGCTAAACCCGCGTGAAGTGAATATTAAGCCGGATATCGATGGCTATACGATTACTGATGGAAAGACCCGTTGGCAATGCGATTCCGTCAAGGTTAACAACCTTCCGCAGTGTCAAAAAAAGGAATAGTGTGACGTCTACGTCATGAGAGAAGTCATCATCCGCTCATTGATGATTAAGCGGATGATGGCGATGTTACCCGGCGGTCTGCTCGCGAATCATGGCGATGTAGATGTCCCGCAGCTGGCGCGCCAGTGGGCCGGGGCGACCATCGCCAATCGTGACACCGTCGATCTCCACCACCGGCCAGACAAAGGTGGTGGCGGAGCTGATAAAGGCTTCTTTGGCGGCGAGCGCTTCCTGCGGCGTGAATGCCCGCTCTTCCACCGTCAGATGATGGTCGGCGGCCAGTTGCAGCAGCGCTTTGCGGGTAATGCCGTGCAGGATGTCGTTGCTGAGCGGGCGGGTAATCAGGCGGTTGTCGGCATCGACGATAAAGCAGTTGCTGGAACTGCCCTCGGTAATCAGGCCATTCTCCACCAGCCAGGCGTCATCCGCGCCTTTGGCGTGTGCCCACTCTTTCGCCATGCAGGCCATCAGCAGGCTGACGGTTTTGATGTCACGCCGGTGCCAGCGCAGGTCCGGGCAGGTGATGACGCGAATGCCTTTCTCCGCGTTGGGATGGTGGAGAACCGGGCGGGACTGGGTAAACAGCACCAGCGTCGGCTCAGCGTCGGTGGGGAAGGCAAAATCACGGTCGCCGGTGCTGCCTCGGCTCAGTTGCAGATAGATACCGCCTTCTTCCAGCCGGTTTTGCTCGATAAGCGCCAGATGAATCTCCCGCAAAGCCGCCTGGCTAAGCGGCAGACGCAGGTTCAGCTCGCGGCAGGATCGTGCCAGCCGCGCCATGTGGCCGTCGTATTCCGCCAGCCGACCGTTGACCACCGCGGTGACTTCATACACCGCATCGGCAAACAGAAATCCGCGATCGAACACCGAAACCGTCGCGTGTTCCTCAGGCAGATAGTGCCCGTTAACATAAACAGTACGTGACATTATACCACTCCCGTTAAACAAGGGCGGGGGTGGCCCCACAACCCTTCTTCAGATAAGTACAGTTGGCTACCGCGCCATTCCAGCCCGCCAACCCGGTCGTCCGCCAGCAGCAGTGGCCCGTCGAGATCGACGATTTCCGCGCCCTGCGCCACCAGCGTGGCCGGTGCCATCGACAGCGAGGTGCTGACCATACAGCCCACCATAATCTTCAGCCCCTGCGCCTGAGCCGCCTGACGCAGCAGCAGCGCTTCGGTCAGCCCGCCAGTTTTATCCAGCTTGATGTTCACCATGTCGTAGCGCGCTGCCAGGCCTGGTAGCGACTGACGGTCATGGCAGGATTCATCGGCACACAGCAAAATCGGCCGCGGCAGCGTGGTCAGTGCGGCGTCGTCGTGGGCGGGCAGCGGCTGTTCAATCATGCTGACACCAAGACGTTGCAGTTCCGGCACCAGCTTCAGGTACAGATCGGCGCTCCAGCCTTCGTTGGCATCGACGATCAACTGCGCTTGCGGTGCCCAACGGCGCACCGCGGCAACCCGTTCGATGTCGTGTTCGTCTGCCAGTTTCAGCTTCAGCAGCGGACGGTGCGCGTTGCGGTGCGCCGCCTGCGCCATGCGTTCCGGGGTATCCAGCGACAGCGTAAACGCACTGGTCGTCGGTTCCGGTCGTGGCAGTCCGGCCAGTTGCCACACGGGCCTGGCCTGCCGCTGGCTGTCGAGATCCCACAATGCGCAGTCCAGCGCATTACGCGCCGCACCGGGCGGCAGCCGTGTCTGCAATGTTTTCCGGTCAAGGCCGCTGCGCACCTCATTCCGCAGTGCCAGCAACTGAGCTTCCACGCCGCTGATGCTTTCGCCGTAGCGAGCGTAGGGCACACTTTCACCGTGGCCTTCGTAGCGCCCGTCGCATACCGTCACCTTGATGACATCGGCGTGGGTTTTGCTACCGCGTGAAACGGTGAAGGTTTCTTTTAACGCCCAGCGTTCATGAGTGACGATCAGTTCCGCCATGATGCTGTCCTTACAGGTTATCGATGATGCGGCCTACGCCCTGACGGAATGGGTCGACTACCGGCAGACCCAACTGGTGTTCCAGTTTATCCATGTAGGCCAGCGCGTCGGCTTCACTCAGGTGCGCACTGTTGATGGAGACGCCAACAAAGCGAGCGTTCGGGTTGGTCAGGCGAGCCATCGCCAGATTGAGGTCGATGCAGGCTTGCAAGTCTGGAAGCGGATAGTCCACGCCGCGCATGTGGGTGCGGGTCGGTTCGTGGCATAACACCAGTGCGTCCGGCTGGGCACCGTGGATGATACCGGTGGTCACCCCGGCAAAAGAGGGATGGAACAGCGACCCCTGACCTTCGATCACGTCCCAGTGGTCGGCATGGTTATCGGGTGCGAGGGTTTCCACCGCACCCGCGATGAAATCGGACACCACCGCATCAATACTGACGCCTGCACCGGAAATCAGAATGCCTGTCTGGCCGGTAGCGCGGAAAGTGGCATTGCCACCACGTTCCAGCAGCGCTTTTTCAATCGCCAGCGCGGTGTACATTTTGCCGCAGGAGCAGTCGGTGCCGACCGGCAACAAACGTTTGCCGCTGCGTTTGCGCCCGCAGGCCACCGGGAAGCTCTGTGTCGGGTGACGCACGTCGAACAGCGAGCGCCCCAGTCGCACCGCCAGCTCGCTAATCTCTGGCACATCCTCCAGTTTGTTGTGCAAACCAGCAGCCAGATCCATGCCGCACTCCAGCGCCTGACGCAGCACGGCGACCCAGGCATCGGAAATGATGCCGCCGCGATTCGCCACGCCGATCACCAGCGTCTGCGCGCCCGCTGCCCGCGCAGTAGCGATATCCATATCCGGCAGCCCGCAATCTGCCTGGCATCCCGCCATGCGATATTGACCAACGCAATATTCCGGATGCCACTGTTTAATGCCGATCGCCACTTTAGCGGCCAATTGGTCGTGAGCATCGCCAAGGAACAACAAATAAGGTTTTTTAATATTCATCGCAAACTCCGTCATTAAAATAATATGCCCGTCATACTTCACGTTGCGGGTGTGTTGGCTGCGTTACTCACCCCAGTCACTTACTTATGTAAGTGACTGGGGATGAAATGAGAGACATCCTGTCTCTCACCAGAGGCCAGCCGTTGGCTGGTCAAATTCGTTCCCGACGAGTTTGTCACTCGGCTGCCGTGTTATAAGGCTTAAATGAGCCTTGCCCTAAAGGGCCAACGCTTTGCGTTGTTCAAAACGAAAAACGTGTTGCCCTGCAACTCGAATTATTTTGGGTATAAACTCAGGATAAAAGGCTGCCATCTCACCAATTGGTAAGCTGAGACGGTATTTAAAATCAATGGATTAATAATTTCGTCAATCTGTTATGAGTCGATGTTGATATTCGATTCATTAATCTCGACAAGTTTTCTCGATATTATCAAGCGGTGTTATATTGTCAATAATGACAAAAAATAAGTGATATATTCTACTTTTGTTCCATTATGTTAATTTGATGGCTGCTGTTGTTTAATTTTTAAGAATTAAATATCGTCAGTTGGTGAAAAAATAAAGATGGGCCGATTTTTATAAAAAACAGGTGTAATAAAAAGAATAATGATTATTTTAGTGCGGCGTGTGCGTTATTTTGGTGCGGTTGTTCATTATTGGTCAGTCGATAATAAGGGATGTTAAATTATTCACCATTAAGATGAGTTATTCCGTTAATAAAAGGCCCGAACAACGGGCGCGTGCGGTTATTCATTTCATCCTGAATGCTGGCATTGCACTAAAGTAGGGCGAAGGTATTATGGCGCAATATGGCGACGTGATAGCATACGCCATTGTTCATACGCCATTGTTCATACGCCATTGTTCATACGCCATTGTTCATACGCCATTGTTCATATGACATTGTTCATACGCTATAACTCATACGCTTTGCCTGATGTAGCGAGGTGGGGATGGGGAGGCTCTTACTGAGAACGCATATGTTAAATAATAATTTCCTGTCTCGTGCTCTGCGTTTCCTGCGATCGTTATCTTTCTATTCTTCCCCCGGTATTACCATGATGGCTTTTCTGGTCGTCTGTAGCCTGATTTTTGTCACCACCAGCATTTGGAACTTTTTGGACTCCTATCAGCGTAGGCTGGCGGAGGCGGAGAAAAACGTCACTAACCTGTCCGTCGCGATGTCACGTCAGGCGGAAGATACGTTTGTGCCGATTGAAGTGGCGATTGATGACATGCTACAGGAGTTGTCACAAACTGGTATGCTGGACTCGACGCGAGTGAAAAGCGTTCTGGATACCCATCGGGCGGTGCTGCCACAATTGGTGGGGTTCTATCTGTTTGACGAAAAGGGAAATCTGATTTCCTCCACCGGAAAAGGGCCACTCTATATTTATAATGTTGGCCGACGGGAATATTTTACCTGGCTTAGGGAAAATAATACCTCATCATTGTTTATCAGTAAGGTGATTGTCAGTACGATCACCCGTAAACGTATTATTCCGGTAGCGAAGCGAATCAATGGGCCAAATGGTGAGTTCAAAGGCGTATTCCTGGCTACAATCGATCATAATTATTTCGGTAATTTCTACAGTTATTTTAGCCTGGATTATGATGGCGTACTGTCATTAATGAATGCGAACGGCCATGCAATTTATCTTTATCCCAATCGTGAGCAATATATTAATAGTAATTTCGCTGACGGCGGCTTGTTTGAAAAGTCCCGACTGGACCAAGGTAGTGGCAGTGGAACCTGGCGCACCACGCTGGATAACCGAGTGCGTATTGTTGGTTATGTGAAACTACAGCGTTATCCGTTAGTGGTGGCGGCCAGTCTGGACCGGGGCGCACTACAGGTACGTTGGTTGGCGGAAAATATTTCGGCCATGATACTCAACGTGATGGTGCTGTTCGCCATGTTTGTTCTCGGCGGCTTCGTGCTGAAGCAGATTCGGCTAACGGTGAAAAATAAAGAGGCGATCAGCCGATTGCATCAGGAAGAAAGTGACAAGAATAAAGTGCTGCAAAAACTGGCGATGGTGGATCCACTCACCAGGCTGGCTAACCGTCGGCGTTTTGATCTTTATCTGGAGCAGTCACTGACCCGAGCCCGTGAAGAGGGCGGAACCTTGTCGTTGATGATGCTGGATGTGGATTTTTTCAAACCCTACAACGATACCTACGGTCATGTGCTGGGTGACCGCTGCCTTACCCAGCTTGGCGGCGTGCTGAGCGAGTTACCGTTGCCTGATGGCGCACTAGCCGCCCGCTACGGTGGCGAGGAGTTCGCCATTATTTTGCCGGGCATGAGTGGCGAACAAGCGGCGGAGTACGGCGAGCAAGCCGTGGAGAATGTGCGCCAGTGTGCGGTGCCGCATCAGGCTTCGCTGTTGCCCTGTCAGGTGGTGACGGTGAGCGTGGGGGTGTATTCGCACTCCAGCGATAACCCCTGCGACATTCAGCGCCTGAAGGAAGGGGCCGATCAGGCGCTGTATCTGGCGAAGAAAAAAGGCCGTGACCGCTGCGTGCGACTGTAGGCGGCTCCTACCGAGACAGGCTTCGCACGTTGAGTGCGTCGTGCGCTACGGTATCAGGCTGTGGCGTTGAAATATTTGATTAGAAAAAAGTGCTTTACCTATCCTTACATTTCTCTATTAATAATAATCATTATCATTCTTTGTCTGATTTACATCCCTATGTGACGCAGTTGGACGGTGAGGGGCGTCGCTCGGTCTGTTTGAGGAGTTTCCACCCATGTTTGTACCGTTACTTATCATGTTCCGTGAAGGGCTGGAGGCGGCGCTGATCGTCAGTCTGATCGCCAGCTACCTGAAGCGTACCCAACGCGCGCAGTGGCTGGGCGCGGTCTGGGCAGGCGTGGTGCTGGCGCTGGCGTTGTGTCTGGCGCTTGGCGTATTCATCAACACCACCACCGGCGAATTTCCGCAGAAACAGCAGGAGCTGTTCGAAGGCATTGTGGCGGTGGTGGCGGTAGTGATCCTGACTTACATGGTGTTCTGGATGCGCAAAGTGTCGCGTTCGGTACGTCTTCATCTGGAAGGCGCTATTGACCAGGCGCTCAACGCCAGCAAGCGTCAGGGCTGGGCGCTGGTGGCGATGGTGTTCTTCGCCGTGGCGCGCGAGGGGCTGGAGTCGGTGTTCTTTTTGCTGGCTGCGTTCCAGCAGGATGTCGGCATCTATGCGCCGATCGGTGCCGTGCTGGGGCTGCTGTGCGCCGTCGTGGTCGGAATGATGATCTACTGGGGTGGGGTGAAACTGCATCTGGCCCGGTTCTTCAAATGGAGCAGCCTGTTCATTCTGTTTGTCGCCGCCGGTCTGGCTGCCGGGGCGATCCGCGCGTTTCACGAAGCGGGATTGTGGAATCAATTTCAGCAAATCGCCTTCGATTTTAGCGCTACGTTGTCGACCCATTCGCTATTCGGCACGCTGCTGGAAGGTATGTTCGGCTACCAGGAAACCCCGACCGTCAGCGAAGTGGTGGTCTATTTCCTGTATCTGATCCCGGCGCTGGCATTCTTTTTCCTGCCGCAACGCATGGAGCCGATCGCGGCTTCGGCGTCGCGTAAACATCATCATTAATAATCAATGTAAAAAGGGATAGGTCTATGTCTACACCATTCTTTCGCCATACGGCGCTGTGCGCCGCGTTGCTGGCTTTACCGGCATTCAGTGCTCTGGCCGCTGACATTCCGCAGGTAAAGATCACGGTTAACGACAAACAGTGCGAACCGATGCAGGTCACGGTAGCAGCAGGTAAAACGCAGTTTGTGGTCACCAACGCCAGCCAGAAGAACCTGGAGTGGGAAATCCTCAAAGGGGTGATGGTGGTGGAAGAGCGTGAAAACATCGCGCCGGGCTTCACCCAGAAAATGACCGCCAATCTGGAGCCGGGTGAATACGACATGACCTGTGGCCTGCTCAGTAATCCCAAAGGTAAGCTGGTGGTGACCGCCAGCGGCGAGGCCGTGGCGAAAACCAACGTACTGGACCTGGTGGGGCCGATCGCCGAATACAAGGTTTACGTGACCAAAGAGGTGGAAGGTCTGGTCCAGCAGACCAAACTGTTCACCGCTGCCATCAAGGCGGGCAAGCTGGACGACGCCCGCAAATTGTATGCGCCGACCCGCCAGCATTACGAGCGTATCGAGCCGATCGCTGAGCTGTTCTCCGATTTGGACGGCAGCATCGACGCCCGTGAAGACGACTACGAGAAGAAAGCGGACGACCCGAAATTCACCGGCTTCCACCGGCTGGAGAAAGCCTTGTTTGCTGATCACAGCACCAAAGGCATGGAGCACTACGCGGATCAGCTGTACGCCGATACGCAGGAACTGCAAAAACGCATCGCCAGCCTGACCTTCCCGCCGAATAAAGTGGTGGGCGGCGCGGCTGGGCTGATTGAAGAAGTGGCGGCGACCAAGATCAGCGGCGAGGAAGATCGCTACAGCCGTACCGATTTGTGGGACTTCCAGGCCAACGTTGACGGTGCACAGAAGATTGTTAACCTGCTGCGTCCACTGCTGGAGAAAGCCAATAAACCGTTGCTGACCAAGGTAGACGCCAACTTCAAAACGGTCGACGGCGTGCTGGCGAAGTATAAAACCAAAGACGGGTTTGAATCCTACGAGAAGCTGAGCGATGCCGACCGCACCGCGCTGAAAGGGCCGATCACCACGCTGGCGGAAGACCTGGCGCAATTGCGCGGCGTGCTCGGTCTGGATTGAGGCGAGCTATCATGAGCCATACCACGGGCCCGCAGGACGGGCCGCATTCTTCCCAGCCTTCCACATGTCCGGTACAGCCGGACATCGCATCGCCCTCACGCCGCCGACTGTTGCAGGGGTTGGGGATGATGGGCGGCGTACTGGCGCTTGGTGCCGATCGGCTGGCGCAGGCGGAGGACAAACCGCAGGCACCGCAGGATGAACGCTGGGAAAAACAGCCGTTCTACGGTCCGCATCAGGCCGGTATCGTCACGCCGCAACAGGCCGCGATGTTGCTGGTCGCGTTCGATGTGCTGGCAACCAGCAAATCGGATCTGACCCGGCTGTTCCAGTTGCTGACCCAGCGTATCGCGTTTCTGACGCAGGGCGGCAACGTGCCGGATGTCGACCCGCGTCTGCCGCCGTTGGATTCCGGCATCATGGGGCCGGAAATCTATCCGGATAATCTCACCATCACCGTCTCGGTCGGCGCGTCACTGTTTGACGAGCGGTTTGGTTTACAGGCGCTCAAACCACTGAAATTGCAGCGCATGACGCGCTTTCCCAACGACGCGCTGGACGCCAGCCTGTGTCATGGTGACCTGCTGTTGCAGATCTGCGCTAACACCAACGAAACGGTGTTACACGCGCTGCGCGATATCATCAAGCAGACGCCAGACTTGCTCAGCGTGCGCTGGAAGCGGGAAGGGTTTATTTCCGCACACGCGGCGCGCAGCAAAGGTCAGGAAACCCCTGTCAACCTGCTAGGTTTCAAAGACGGCACCGCGAACCCCAATACCGGCGATCATACGCTGATGGACCAAATCCTGTGGGTTGGCGCGCCATCCGGCGAACCGGCATGGACGGTGGGCGGCAGCTATCAGGCGGCGCGTATCATCCGTTTTCATGTCGAATTCTGGGACCGCACGCCGCTCAGGGAGCAGCAGACCATTTTCGGCCGGGAAAAACACAGCGGTGCGCCGCTGGGCATGGCTCATGAACATGATGAGCCGGACTACAGTCAGGACCCGGAAGGTAAAGTGATTCCACTGGATGCGCATATTCGTCTGGCGAACCCGCGCACGCGGGAAACCCAGGCCAATCTGATGTTGCGCCGTGGCTACAGCTACTCGCTGGGGGTGTCCAATTCCGGCCAGTTGGATATGGGGCTGCTGTTCGTTTGCTATCAGGCCGACCTGGAAAAAGGCTTTCTGACGGTGCAAAAACGGCTCAACGGCGAACCGCTGGAGGAGTACATCAAACCGATCGGCGGTGGTTACTTCTTCGTGTTGCCGGGGGTGAAACATGCCGACGATTGGCTGGCGAGCGGGTTGCTGAAGGCATAAGTCAGGCCGCATGATAAGCCGGGTTGAGAGCGTAAAACAGGAGTGTCACCATGCTGGAATTGCGGCCTAATTGTGAATGCTGTGACGTTGATCTGCCGCCGGATTCCTTACTGGCGCGGATTTGTTCGTTTGAATGCACCTTCTGCGCTGATTGCGCCGAGGAAAAACTGCACGGTCATTGCCCTAACTGCGGCGGCGAACTGGTTCGTCGGCCGGTTCGACCGGCAGAAAAGCTCATCAATAACCCGGCGTCGACCCGGCGGGTGTTGGCCCGTTAGCGCGCGATTGTTGGTTGCTGACGGCTTGTTCCTGACGTGAAAATACCCGTCGACCCGAGGGGTGGCGGGTCATCAGGCGCGGTCTGTCGGTAATGGCGTGTCGGCTTTCACACTGTCGATTTCACGCACAAAAATGGTTGCTGTTGACGCAACGCGTCCAGCAATCTGGAGGTGATTTCCAGCATGGTGGAGGTGATCGCCCCGAGATTCAGTACGCCGACTGACCGCAGACATGATTCACACCGGCTGGCGCAGGTGTGCCAGCAAATTGGCGGCTTCAGGCTGTAATATCGCCCCGGATTTAATGCCCAGCCACAGCTTACGGGTGGACCAGCCATCGGTCAGGCGGATGGCACGCAGCCCCGCCCCGAGAATTTCCGGACGAATTGCGCCCTCGGGCAGGATGCTGATGCCCAGCCCGGCTTCGATCATACGGCATACACCGTCAAAACTGCTGACCTGAATGCGTAGACGCAGCATTTTCCCGTGTTCTTCGGCGGTGTCCTGCAACAGTTTCAGCAGCGAACTGCTGTTGTTAAGGCCGACGAAATCGAACGGCAAGGTGTCGGCAAAGGTGACGTCCTGGTATTCAGCCAGCGGATGGTGGGGCGACACCAGCACCACTAACTGGTCTTCCCGGTACGTGATCTTTTCCACGCCGGGAGAGGGCACATTGTCGGCGACCCTTTCCTGTCAGGAAAGGGTGATTGACGATTGAGGAATTATCAAAAGGGCCGTCTGCGCCTAGGATGTCATCCTATTCGAACGGTTTATCTACGCGACCCTGACCTGAATCTGATCGAAATTGCGGAATATCTCCGTCATGACGTGGTTTGATCATAGAAGACGCGTTTTATTCAATTCATGATTTCTAAAAACGATGTAACAGGATGTAGTGGTTATTTATGACCAGTTTGCTGATGACTCATGTGGTGTTGTGTTTGATTCTGGGGATGGGGCTTGGGGTGTGCGGCGGGATGCTGGGAATTGGCGGCGGGCTGATCGCCATTCCGGTGCTGGGGATGCTGTTTGGCATGAACCAGCACCTGGCGCAGGGAACAGCGCTGATCATGATTACCCCGAACGTGCTGATCGGTTTTCTGCGCTATCGGCAGCGCAATAAGATCGACACCCGTATGACGCTGATGTTGTGCGCTTTCGCTACGGTGTCGGCTTATCTCGCCGCGCATATCGCCTCGGCCATTCAGGTTGATAATTTGCAAAAGGCGTTCGCCATTTTCCTGCTGGTGTTGGCGACGTATTACATCTGGCAGTGGATCAACAGCCAGCGCAGCCGCACGCCGACCTCGGTACTGTCTCACCGCTATCTGCCGGTGCTCGGTGTGGCGAGCGGTTTTATGTCCGGCATTTTTACCGTTGGCGGTGGGCTGGTGGTGGTGCCCGCGTTAGTGACACTGTTCGGATTCACCCAAACCCAGGCGCAAGGCATCGCGCTGGCGCTGGTAGTGCCCGGCGCGCTGGCGGCTCTGGTGTCTTACACCCAGGCTGGTAATGTCGATTGGGCGACCGGCATCCCGCTGGCGGTAGGCGGCATTCTGAGCGTGTCGTGGGGGGTGGCGCTGGCGCATAAATTGCCGGTGGCAGTGTTACGGCTGGCGTTCTGTCTGGTGCTGGTGGGCGTGGCGTTGGTGATGCTGGTAACGAAATAACGCGCCGGAAACGGCGTCTGACGGGTGGCGAAGCCCGCCCGTTGCCGCTACAATCCGGTCATCGACTCACCTACGGATAACAATAAGGAGGACCCTCATGCTGCGCTGTGAAATGTTTAACACTTCACATCCTTTTGGCGATCGCCGCTGCTCAAGCGTTATCGATATCGTGCTGCGATAACGGTGGCTTGAGCGAAGCAAACCGCATTTCTCCTTCCCTCGGGCTTACCGGGTTATCGTCAGCGATGTGTTGACGAGGCATTTTTATGCCTATAACTCTTGAGTAAGCAATGAGCACTTTACTGACAGTACACGCCCTGAGCGTGGATACACCCTTCGGCCTTCTGCTGGACAACGTTTCTTTTACCCTGAACCAAGGTGACCGTCTCGGTCTTATTGGCCATAACGGCTGCGGCAAAAGCACGCTGCTAAAACTGCTGGACGGCACGTTGACGCCAACTCGCGGTAGCGTGACGCAAGCCCATCACTGCCTGCTGGCGCGTGTTGAGCAACATCTGCCACCGGCGCTGCATTCGTTGACGATGCTGGAAGCGGTGCTGGCTCGCTTACCTGAGCCTGAACGTGCCAGCGAGCGCTGGCGGGCGGAGGCGTTGCTGGCGGAGATGGGATTCAGCGAACGGGACTGGCTGCTTTCTTCCGGCACGTTGAGTGGTGGGCAGCATACCCGACTGCTGCTGGCGCGGGCATTGATCACCTCGCCGGACCTGCTATTGCTGGACGAGCCGAGCAACCATCTGGACTTACCGACGCTATTGTGGCTGGAGCAGTTCCTGCAACATTGGAGCGGCAGCTTTGTGCTGGTTTCCCACGACAGCCAACTGCTGGATAACGTCACCAACGGCAGTTATATCCTGCGCGACCGGCAGCTGCATTACTTTGCACTGCCCTGTAGCGCTGCCCGTGCTGCGCTGGTGGCGCGTGACCACAGTGATGCGTTGCGCCACAAAGCGGAACAAAAGGAAATCGACCGCGTTACCGCCAGCGCCAAACGGTTGGCTATTTGGGGCAAGGTCTACGATAACGAAGATCTGGCGCGTAAAGCCAAGCAGATGGAAAAGCACATTGAACGGCTGAAGGACGAGCAAACCGAGCTGACCGCAGGCAGTCAGTGGCGGCTGGCGCTGCACGGTGAAGCGCTGGCGGCTGATCGATTGCTGGAGATGTCGGCGCTGTCGGTATGTCCGGCACCGACCTGCCCGCCGTTATTCACCCTGCCGTTGCAGCGGGTGAAAAGCGGCGACCGGGTGGCGATTATCGGCCGCAACGGCTGTGGCAAGTCATCGTTGCTGCGTCTGCTGTGGCAGCAGTACCAGCAGCCGACGACGGACGAGGCAATTCGCCTGCACCCGCGCGTTCGGCTGGGGTATTACGACCAGACGCTGCATCAACTGCGTGACGACGATACGTTGTTTGATGCACTGACGCCGTTCGCTCCGCTGGCGCAGGACCGCAAGATGGCGCTGATTAGCGCCGGTTTCCCGTGGTCGCGCCATCAGCAGACGGTCGCCACCCTGAGTGGCGGCGAGCGTGCCAGGCTGTTGTTTGTCGGGCTGTCGCTGGCGCGCTACGGATTGCTGATGCTGGACGAACCGACCAACCATCTGGACATGGAAGGCAAAGAAGCGTTGGCCGACACGTTGCAAACCTTTGGCGGCGGCGTGTTGCTGGTGACGCACGACCGGGCGCTGATTAGCCAGAGTTGCAACCGCTTCTGGCTGGTTGAGCAGGGTGAGTTGAGCGAGTGGCACGACCTGGATCAGGTCTATCAGCGTCTGGGGGCGCAACCCGATGGCGACGCGGCGGTACATCCGGTGCAGCCGTTGGTGGCAGAACCGGATCAGGTCGATGAAGCAGACGTGCTGCTGGCACAACTGGTTGAGCTGGAAAACCGGCTGGCCGAGGATCTGGCGCGTAAGGCAAAACACCAGAAACCGGCGTTGCAGGCGCAGTGGCGTGAGCGGATCGACCGTCTTAACGCGCTGTTGGGACTGGAGTAAGTCAACCCTAGCCCCCTCGTCAGAGGGGGCATCAACTTGCGGCTCATTCCGCCAACCTGGTATGCCTTCACGATCAGGCAGGCGGTACGGCTATCAGCAATCCTCAATAATCAGGTACGCGGCATTCAGCGGCCCGTGTACCCCCACCACTTTAATCAGCTCGATATCGGCAGTAGAGCTAGGCCCGGCGATCAGGTTGATGCACGACGGCAGCGGTTCGCCCTGTTGAACCCGCTGGCGCAGGTGCTGCGCCAGTTGCGCCACGCGTGGCAGCAGGCAGCTTTTGCGTACAATAAACAGCGTGGACTCCGGCAGCAGGCTGATGGCGCGCCCTTGTTGCGGTGTGGAGAATAACACTACGCCGCCGGATTCGGTCAGCCCGTACTCGGCGTACACCACCCCGATGCGGGCCTGAGTCGCCAGTCGTACATTTTCCTCGCCGCCGGTTGGGTCCCAACAAGGGGCCTGGTACAACTGCCGCAGGTGGTCGGTGACACCCAGCTCCACCAGTCGCGCATCGCCGCTGACCAGCACCGGCGCACCGCCATAACGCTGGCACAGCCGGATGGCGGCCTGCGCCACTTCGGCTGGTGAGGTGACTTCACAGTGCACCTGCATCACGTTGCTGGCGTAGTCGATAAAGGCATCACAGCGTTGCTGTGGTGTCAGCTCGGTCAGGCGGGTGCGGGCCGGGTCGTTGTCCAGCGGGGGCAGGGGCGGTGGCGTGTGGCGTGGCTCGCGGCCGAGCCGACGGGCCAGGGTAGATAGAAAGGCGTCGCGGTTTTCCATTAACGTTTCTCCTTGGTCTGGCGCTGATGCTGTTTGAACCAACTGCGGAAGCTTTGGCCGTCGGCGTTCGGCAGGTCGCGGGCGGCGGTCCACTCGCTGATGGCACCAATGTTAAACGGCATCTTGCCGTTGCGAATAAGCCAGCGCGCGGCGTGTGCGCCCGCGATCATGCCGACTTTCCACATCCCCGGATGGCGGTTGGCGTAGTTGAACAACTGCACGGTGTGACGTTCGGCGGCGGGTGTCATGCCCTGTTCCGCCAGTACGCGCCGGTGTTGCAGAATCAGCGAGGACAGAGGAATACGTACCGGGCACACGTCGTCGCAGGCGGTGCACAGCGAGCAGGCGTAAGGCAGGTGTTTGAAATCCTCATAGCCGCCCAGCAAGGGCGACAGCACCGCGCCGACCGGACCGGGGTAGATAGAGCCGTAGCCGTGGCCACCGATATGGCGGTAGGCGGGACAGGTATTGATGCAGGCACCGCAACGGATGCAACGCAGAATGTCGTGGAACGGTGAGCCCAGTACCTGTGAGCGGCCGTTGTCGACGATCACCAGATGGAATTCATCCGGGCCGTCAACGTCGCCGCGGCCTTTGGGGCCGGTCAGCCAGGTATTGTAGCCGGTGAGCCGGGCACCGACCGCGCTACGTGCCAGCATGGTGAGGATCACGTCCAGCTCGTCAAAGGTGGGCACAATGCGTTCCATCCCCATGACGGCGATATGAGTGCGGGGAAGGGTGGTGCATAGCCGGGCGTTGCCTTCGTTGCTCACCAGACTGACGGTGCCAGTTTCTGCAACTGCAAAGTTGCAGCCGGTAACCCCGACCTCGGCGCTGAGGAAGTCTTCGCGGATTTTCTGGCGAATAAAGCGTGTCATCGCTTCCGGCGTTTCCGGGCCGTCGTAACCCAGCCGCTGTTGCAGCACACGTTGGATTTGATGGCGATCCTTGTGGATGGCGGGCACCACCACGTGGGAGGGCGCGTCTTCGTCCAGTTGCAGGATGTACTCGCCCAAATCGGTTTCCACCACGTCTATGCCAGCACCTTGTAGCACGGCATTCATGCCGATCTCTTCGGTCACCATGGACTTGGATTTCACCACTTTGCGAGCCTGTCTGGCTTGTGCCACCTGTAGGATATAGCGGGTGGCGTCTTCACGCGTGGCGGCGAAAAACACCTTGCCGCCGTTGGCGGTCACCTGTTCCGACAACTGATACAGGTAGGCATCGAGATTATCGAGCACGTGGGCGCGAATCTGTGCTGCCCGCGTGCGCCAGACATCCCACTGGCCCAATTCATCGACCATTTTCTGGCGGTTGGCACCGATGCGTTCCTGCGCATTGACGACCGCCTGGCGCATGATCGGGTCGTCGATCTGTTGACGGATACGCTCACGAAAAGGCAGGTTGCTGGTTTTGAGGTACATGGCGTCTCCTTAACGGCTCATCAGCACTTCGGCGATATGCAATACCTGAACGGCGTGCCCTTCACGCTGTAGCCGTCCACCGATGTTGATAAGGCAACTGACATCGGCACCGATCAGGTAATCCGGTTTGGCTTCCATGATGTGCGCCACCTTTTCTTTCACCATTTCACCGGAGATCTCCGCCATTTTGACGGAAAAGGTGCCA
The DNA here is from genome assembly GCF_000784735.1 of Dickeya undicola. Taxonomy (GTDB): domain Bacteria; phylum Pseudomonadota; class Gammaproteobacteria; order Enterobacterales; family Enterobacteriaceae; genus Dickeya; species Dickeya undicola. Next base: position 24,083 of record NZ_JSYG01000024.1, on the reverse strand, counting down.
CCAAAGCCGCAGCAGGTTTCCTGACCATGAAGCGGCAGCAGTTCCAGGTCGCGTACCTGACGTAGCAAGGTGAGCGGTTCTTCGCGCACACCCAGTTTGCGAAATAGGCTACAGGAGGGGTGATAGACCGCCTTGCCCGGCAGACGGGCACCGACATCGGTCACCCCGAGTTGGTTGACGATAAATGAGGTGAGGTCAACCATCCGGCTGGCGACCCGTTCGGCGCGGCGGGCCCACTCCGGCTCTTCAGCCAGCCAGTCGGCATAATGGCGGATGGCGTTGGTGCAGGACCCGGCGGGCGAAATAATCGGGTCATCGTTCGCTTCCAGTGTGGCGATCAGCGTTTTCATGCCCGGCAGCGCGTCGCGGATATACCCGCTGTTGATGGCAGGCTGCCCGCAGCAGCCTTGCCGCTCGGGAAAGTGAACGCGACAGCCGAGCTGTTCCAGCAGTAGCACGCTGTCACGGGCCATACGCGATTTGAGCGCATCGCCTATGCAGGTGACAAAGAAATTCACATTCATGTTGTTTTAGCTTCCAGTCTTATGGGTTAACTACGCATCGGTTAAAGTAAAACGATCACAGGCTTCGGCTGTAAAACGCCGGTCGCAGCAGAATCAGACGCCGCCAGCAGTGGTAAAAGTGAGTACAGGTATGGCATCCAAATTATCGGGTAAGCCAGGCTGACCTGCGCTACCCTATCGAGACAAACTGCATCGAATAGAGGCCAGCCTGTCATGTCGCGTTCGTTTGTTTCTTCCCCTCGTCTGCCAGTGGCTGGGCAACCTGCGCCGGTGTTGCTGACGCTGCCGCGCCCGGTCTACTTTCGCACCTACCCGCTGGCGAAGGAGACGGAAGTGGCGCAGCATCAACACCCGTTTGTCGAATTTCTCTATGCACGGGAAGGCGGAATGCGGGTGGAGATTGAAGGCAAAACACTGATTGTGCCGGTGTTGTACGGCGTGTGGATCCCGGCGCATGTACCGCATCGCATTCTGGCGACCAGCGATGTCCTGCTGGAAAGCCTGTATATCGAGCCGGATTACGTGGCTATCGACCACAGCGGCAGTAAGGTGGTGCTGGTGAGCGATTTCATCCGTGAGTTTATCCACTACGCCACCGGGCATGTGCCGGAGCAGTACGATTACGATGGCGATGACGCCCAACTGGTCCGGGTGCTGACCACGCTGTTGCGACAGTTGCCGGATGCTGGCTTTTCGCTGTCGTGGCCCGCTTCCACCACCTTGATGCGGGTATGCCGTGCTATTCAGCAGACACCGGATGCGCTGCATGGTATTGAGGAATGGGCCGCGCGTACCGGCATGTCGGTACGCACCTTTTCACGTCGCTTTAAAAAGGAAACCGGGGTGGCGTTCAGCGAGTGGAAAAAACGGATGCGGCTGCTGGAGTCGGTGGTGATGCTAAAGAACAACCGTAGCGTGACGCAGGTGGCGCTGGATCTGGGGTATGCCAGCACCGCCTCGTTTACCTTCGCCTTCCGTCAAATGTTCGGCGTACCACCGACGCGTTATTAATACCATTTTTTGCCTGCGGTCAGACTGCTGGCGACCCCGATAAGTACAAGACAAAGGGGGTTCCGGCGTTAAAACTGTGCTGAGGTGGACGACTTCGCCGGGTGAGCGGCATGGATGCCGCGAAAGCTCGTGTCGCGTCGGGAGCGCGTCACGGGCGGCCCGAACAGCGAAGGCGAACGCCGAAGGGACCGCGAAGCGGCACAGTTTAGCCCTCAAGCCAGTGGTCAAGGAGAGGTGGCGTTTTGAACCTCTCCTTGTCGTGCGTGCGGTAGAATGGCAGAGATACACCATCATTTATCACGCACGAAACCATTCACTTATCGTACAAAATTCATCGTTCGTAAGACAATTGGCTGTTTGTCTACAGCCGAATCTAGTGTGCCAACGCCATCATCATCGGGAACAACAACGGTGCCATGAGCGAGGTGATAATGCCGCAGATCACCAGCGCCAGCGAACTGAACGCGCCTTCTTCATAATCCAGCTCTGCGCAGCGGGCGGTGCCGAGCGCGTGCGAGGCGGTGCCCATCGCCAGCCCGCGTGATGCTTTGGTGTGAATCCGCATGACGTTTAGCAGCGTATGCCCGAACACCGCGCCGAGGATACCGACAAAGATCACACACACCGCACTGACAGCCGGAATGCCGCCAATGCTGCCGCCCACCGCCATGGCGATCGGCGTGGTGACTGATTTTGGCAGGATCGACGCGGCAATCGCGGGCGTTGCCCCTAACCGCAGCGCAATCCAGGTGCCGGTGACCATCGCCACGACACTGCCGAGAAAGCAAACGGTAATGATCGACTTCCAGCGCATCCGGATCTGATGCAGTTGCTCGTACAGCGGGAACGCCAGTGCTACCACCGCCGGTTGCAGAAGACTGTTGAGCGCCGAGCTGCCCTGAAAATAACGCACATAGGGGATGTGACTGAGCAGCAGAAACGCAATCAGTACCACCATAGAAACCAGCAACGGGTTTAACAGCGGCGTATTCAGGCGTATAGCCAGGCGGCGTGCCAGAAAAAACACCAGCAACGTCAGTGGCAACGACCACAGGATATCAGGCCACATGGTCGGCTCCTTTCTTCTCGTCGGTTGGATGGTGGGCCGATTTACGCCCGTGAATAAGATGCGAGCAACTGCTCACGGTGATCAGCACCACCAGCGTACTGACCGCACAGGAAATGATGACCGGCGCAAACTGGGCGCGCAGCAAGTCGAAATACTGCATCACGCCGACGCCAATCGGCACGAACAGCAGCGCCATGTAGCGGATCAACACATGGCACCCCGGTTTGACCCACTGCGCCGGAATAATCTGCAATGACAACAACAGAAACAGGATCAGCATACCGATGATGCTGCCCGGCAAAGTGATAGGCAGCAGGGCAGACAGGCCGATACCGAGGTATAAACAGGCATAAATCAGTAAAAATGCCCTGGCCTGATGCCAGAAGCGGGTCATAAAGGTATTCATGAACGCATTTGCCACGGATAAGGGTTGCCACAAATAAAAGTGGAGGGATAACGAGGGGAATTATCGCGCGCCTGGCCGTGGCGCTTATTATCAAATCAGGACGATATTTATCGACTGACGGACATTCTATGCCCGCGCCAGACCTATGCCGGGCAACCCGGGCTCTACCCGCAGGTCAAAATGGTCTGTCAGATGGAGCTGACCAGCCATCTGTTAACCGCGGCGGCTTTCGGCACGATGAAAGAGAGTGAATACACGCTGGCAGAACACCTGATAGCACAGACCGGCGACAACACGCTGACGCTGTTCGATAAAGGCTATTACTCGCTGGGTCTGCTGAACGCCTGGCATCAGGCGGGAGAGCATCGGCACTGGATGATCCCCCTGAAAAAGGGCGCGCAGTACGACGTGGTCAGAAAGCTGGGCAAGGGCGACCATCTGGTCACGTTGAAAACCAGCCTGCAGGCACGGAAAAAATGGCCGGAGCTGGGCGATAGCATGACGGCGCGGTTGCTGACGGTCACGCGAAAAGGAAAAGTGTTTTATCTGCTGACGTCGATGACGGATGCGATGCGTTATCCCGGCGGGGAGATGGCCGACCTGTACAGCCATCGCTGGGAAATCGAGCTGGGTTACCGGGAGATAAAACAGACGATGCAGTTGAGCAGACTGACGCTGAGAAGCAAAAAGCCGGAGCTGGTGGAGCAGGTGATCCTCCCCACCATTAGTGGACACGCGACTAAGTGAGTAAACTCTCAACCAGAGGTGATTACTCATGACAAAACCAGCATCAACCAGCAAAACGGCCCGTAAACAGTACACACCCGAATTCCGCGATGAAGCTCTGAAACTCGCTGAACACATCGGTGTCGCTGCCGCTGCCCGCGAGCTCAGCCTTTATGAATCCCAGCTCTACAACTGGCGCAGTAAACAACAGCAACAGATGACCTCCTCAGAGCGCGAGAATGAACTGGCGGCCGAAAATGCCCGCCTCAAACGCCAGCTGGCTGAACAGGCCGAGGAGCTGGCCATTCTCCAAAAGGCCGCGACATACTTTGCGAAGCGCCTGAAATGAAGGTTGTCTTTATCGAAAAACATCAGGCAGAGTTCAGCATCAAAGCCATGTGCCGGGTGCTTCGGGTCGCCCGCAGCGGTTGGTATGCCTGGCGTTGTCGCCGCCATCAGGTCAGCTCGCGTCACCGGTTCCGACGTGTCTGTGATGATGCCGTCAGTAAGGCATTCAATAACGCCAAACAGCGGTACGGTGCCCCGCGACTGGCTGATGAGCTACCGGAATATAATGTGAAAACCATTGCTGCCAGCCTGCGCCGTCAGGGGCTGCGGGCAAAAGCGGCCCGGAAGTTCAGTCCTGTCAGCTACCGGGAGCACGGGTTGCCTGTGTCTGAAAATCTGCTGAAGCAAGATTTCATCGCCAGCGGTCCAAATCAAAAATGGGTGGGAGATATCACGTATTTACGTACAGATGAAGGCTGGCTGTATCTGGCCATCGTCATTGACCTATGGTCGCGTGCTGTTATTGGCTGGTCGATGTCATCGAGGATGACGGCACAGCTGGCCTGTGATGCGCTACAGATGGTACTGTGGCGGCGTAAACGACCGAAAAACGTTATCGTTCACACTGACCGTGGCGGGCAGTCCTGCTCCGCGGACTACCAGAGCCTGCTGAAACGGCATCATCTGCATGGGAGCATGAGTGCAAAAGGTTGCTGCTATGATAATGCCTGTGCGGAAAGCTTCTTCCACTCACTGAAAGTCTAATGCATCCATGGTGAACGCTTTATCAGTCGGGAAATAATGCGGACGACGGTATTTAATTATATCGAGTGTGATTACAATTGGTGGCGCCGTCACAGTGGCTGTGGCGGTATCAGTCCGGAACAATTTGAAAACCAGAACCTCGCTTAGGGCTGTGTCCACATTACGTGGGTAGGATCACAGGAGTTATGGGGCGTTCTGCTGGCGTATAACCTGGTACGTTATCAGATGATAAAGATGGCAGGACAGTTGAAGGGCTACTGGCCGAATCAGCTGAGCTTCAGCGAGTCGAGCGGTCTGGTGATGAGAATGCTGATGACGTTGCAGGGAGCGTCACCGGGCCGTATCCCGGAGCTGATGCGAGATCTGGAGAGTCTGGCGCAGTTGGTGAAACTCGCGGGAAGGAGAGAAAGGGCCTTCCCGCGAGTGGTGAAGGAAAGACCGCGTAAATACGGAAAAGCGTATAAAAAATGCCAGTCAGTGGCTTAACTGACTGGCATTACCTATCCCATTAGGGCTATTTCACTTGCCATTTTGGCCCTGGGCAGTGCTCGAACTCCTCACGTACTCCGTGTACGCTGCGGGTTCTCCGCGCTGTCCGAGTCCAAACTGGCTATGCCAATAACGCCTACTGGGATAGGCTCGGATACCGGCATTGTCAGTGTGCTCTGAGCAATACGACGATGGTGCGGCGTTATTCTTTAATGCATGGCAGGAAAATAAAACAATCGAGACAGAGCGTCCACGATTAAAAAGTATAGGTCATGTATACCAAAGTATACTCGTGAAAAAGAGATGCGTTTTCTGTGCGGGGATTTAATTTTTTATATTAAAAATAAATTGATTAAAATTTTTTATTTTGTGTTCTATATTTGTATTTAATAATCGCTGCGGATATTTTTTATCACTCGATGGATAAACAGATTCGGCGGTATATTTATTTTTTACTTACTGTGAATATTTTATGAATATTTAGCGCGTATATAGGGGCTGAGGAAACAGGGCAGTAATACTGTAAGCATACCCGCATTATCAGACAGTTCCTAATGAAGGTGAGCCAGTTAAAGGAGCCAAACACAGAAAAGCGATGCCTTTCGACATCGGCATTTCTGTGTTTTATTTAGCGTAATCGCGTGAAAAATTGCCCCGATGCATTTTCGGTTTTCCTTCTGCATCGGAAAAAGTTAGTGGTCAGATTTGAGGTCATAATGGAGTGACATCACATGTATCTTAATGACTCAAAAATCTGCAACATAAAAACCTCTGCTTAGGTGTCTACCCGGATAGCTACCATACAAGAAACATCCCTTCACACGGAGAGGGAATACCCCTGAACCCAAATTCCTTATAAAATTCTGGAACCGTTGCTATTAATGAAACAAATGAATATTTAGCCTGATCTTCCAGCCATGATTTCAGCCTAAACATTATTTCTCTTCCAATACCCTGTCGCTGGTATGCCGGATCAACAGCTACGTCAACAATCTCAAAATTAAGCGCTCCGTCCCCGACAATACGCCCCATCCCAATAACGATCTGTGCTTTGTTGATAACATACACTCCGTAACAACTCCGAGAGAGTGCAATTTTAGCAACAGACAGAGGACGTTCTTTAAGTCCTGCTATATACCTGAGTCGACAAAAATCCTCGACCGGAGGAACTGAATTAACAAATATATATTCAGGAAGCATTGTTGATAACTCCATTTCATATTGATATTGCGTCTCCTTTTATAATTCCTTCATATTGCAATAAAATGACAATAACTGCTCGATATTGTTTTTACTATTCCAATAACCTTAAAATAAACCTGTGTAATTAATTTATGAGTAATGACTTATTTAATATATTTTAATGAGTTGATTCATTTTGGTACATATGGTCTTATATTTTTTAATATTCTGCGCGAGAGCTGGGTCGCAACAATTATCTCAAGTTAAAACTGCATTTTATCATTTGTTTTTTATCTGCCTGATATGGGGTAAGCTGGGTGTGTATCTTGAAAAAATTAAGTAAATCAAATAACTTAAATTAAAAAATTAATAAAAGAAGTATTTATAATGGGTGTTTGTAATTTTATTTTAACGGAGGAGTTTAAATGTGTTTTTTGATTATGTTTTCTTGATATTAACCAGGCGGAAACAAAATTCATTTCTGTTTTTTTTTGGCAAAAAATGATGCTGATACATCATTAATAATGGGGGAATCACAAATTAACCAGTGCCAATAATTTCCATATCCACACTTGTATTTATCAATAATCATGATGAGAAAAACTAAGCCATTGGTTAACGACCCAACTTGTTTCTGTGAGTAAATAAATACCTTGCACTCTGCGATTTCGAAAAACCCCGAATCTGACCCAACCATAATAAGAAATTTCTGATTTCTTATCTCCTCCCAATATCGGTGCCAGGTTAAGTCACAGACCCAGACCTTTTTGATCTCTTCAGGGGGATATAACCCTGTATTCTAAATAGCGTCGCCAAATATCCCCAAGACCTGCATTATGATGAAAAGCGGCTTGCTATTGAGCAGGCTATGGCTCAGGGAGTGGCGGCGAACCCTGTGTTTTATCAGGATGAAGTCGATATCGACCTGAACCCGAAAATCGGTACCGACTGGATGCCCAAAGGGTAGCAGAAGCGTATCGCCACGCCGGGACAGAACCAGACATTATCTGGCTGGCGCTCTGCATTCGGGGACGGGCCGAGTCTCCTACGTTGGTGGTTGATAACTACATCATCTATAAAAACCACGACGTTGAGCAGTAATATGAGAAGCTGTTTAGCGCCGGGATGTATTACCTGGTAAATCGTAACGATCCATGTAAAAACTTTCTTCTGGTTCAATATCTGCTGGATTGTACAAAAGTAATTATGCGATACAGCCTGACAGGATAAAGGTTAACGGGAAGGATGTTGACTGAAGTTGCATTGGAAATACCCCGGCGTGAAACACGCCGGGGTGGGCGAGGATTACGCCAGATCGAAACGGTCGAGGTTCATCACTTTGGTCCAGGCGGCAACGAAGTCATGTACAAACTTCGCCTGCGCGTCGGTGCTGCCGTAAACTTCGGCCAGCGCACGCAGTTGCGAGTGGGAACCGAAGATCAGGTCGACACGGGTGCCGGTCCACTTCAGGTCGCCGCTCACGCGATCACGCCCTTCAAACACGCCTTCCGCGCCTGCCGCTGCTTTCCACGTCGTGCCCATGTCCAGCAGGTTCACGAAGAAGTCGTTGGTCAGCGCGCCAGGCTGTGTGGTGAATACGCCATGCGAGGCCTGGCCGACATTGGCACCCAGTACGCGCAACCCGCCTACCAGCACCGTCATTTCCGGCGCACTCAGCGTCAGCAATTGTGCTTTATCCACCAGCAACGCTTCGGCCGCTACGCTGTAATGGCCTTTCAGGTAGTTGCGGAAGCCATCGGCAATCGGTTCCAGCACCGCGAAAGACTCGACGTCGGTTTGTTCCTGCGAGGCATCCATCCGCCCTGGCGTGAAGGGCACGGTAACCGCGTGACCGGCGGCTTTTGCAGCCTGTTCCACCCCGACGGCACCCGCCAGCACAATCAGGTCAGCCAGTGACACTTGCTTGTTGCCAGACTGGGCGTGGTTGAACGCGTTCTGGATGTTTTCCAGCGTGCCCAGTACCTTCGCCAACTGATCCGGCTGGTTAACCGCCCAATCTTTCTGCGGCGCGAGACGAATACGTGCACCGTTGGCACCGCCGCGTTTGTCGGAACCACGGAAGGTAGACGCCGATGCCCAGGCCGTTGACACCAACTGGGAAACGCTCAGACCAGAAGCCTGGATTTTCGCTTTCAGGGTGGCGATATCCTGCTCGCTGACCAGCGCGTGATTTACCGCCGGGATCGGGTCTTGCCAGATCAACTCTTCGGCTGGAACGTCTGAACCGAGGTAGCGCGCACGCGGCCCCATGTCGCGGTGTGTCAGTTTGAACCAGGCGCGGGCGAACGCGTCGGCAAACTGGTCTGGATTCTCGTAGAATCGACGAGAAATCTTTTCATAATCGGGGTCGAAACGCAGCGACAGGTCAGTCGTCAGCATGGTCGGCACATGGCGTTTGGACGGGTCATGCGCGTCCGGCACTTCGCCTGCGCCCGCACCGCCTTTCGGTTGCCACTGATGGGCACCGGCCGGGCTTTTGGTCAGTTCCCACTCGTAGCCGAACAGGTTCTGGAAGAAGTAGTTGCTCCATTGGGTCGGCGTCTGCGTCCAGGTCACTTCCAGACCGCTGGAAATGGTGTCGCCGCCGTGGCCGCTGCCAAATGTGCTCTTCCAGCCCAGACCTTGCTCTTCAATACCGGCGGCTTCCGGTTCCGGGCCGACCTGCGCCGCATCGCCCGCGCCGTGGGTCTTGCCGAAGGTATGGCCGCCTGCGATCAACGCGACGGTTTCTTCATCGTTCATTGCCATGCGGCTGAAGGTTTCGCGGATGTCTTTAGCCGCAGCAACCGGGTCAGGGTTGCCGTTCGGGCCTTCCGGGTTGACGTAAATCAGGCCCATTTGCACCGCAGCCAGCGGGTTTTCCAGGTCGCGCTCGCCAGAATAGCGTTTGTCGCCGCCCAGCCAGGTGTTTTCGGAACCCCAGTACACATCTTCTTCCGGTTCCCACACATCCGGACGCCCACCGGCAAAACCGAAGGTTTTGAATCCCATCGATTCCAGCGCCACGTTACCGGTGAGGATCATCAGGTCGGCCCACGAAATTTTCTGGCCGTATTTTTGCTTAATTGGCCACAGCAGGCGGCGTGCTTTGTCGAGGTTGACGTTATCGGGCCAGCTGTTGAGCGGCGCGAAACGCTGCTGACCGGCTCCCGCACCGCCACGGCCGTCGCCGGTGCGGTAGGTGCCAGCGCTGTGCCAGGCCATACGAATAAACAACGGACCGTAGTGGCCGAAGTCCGCGGGCCACCAGTCCTGCGAGTCGGTCATCAGGGCATGAAGGTCTTTTTTAACCGCATCAAGGTCGAGGCTGTTAAACGCGTCGGCATAGTTGAAGCCCTTATCCAGCGGGTCGGACAGGGAAGAGTGCTGGTGCAGAATTTTCAGATTCAGTTGATTCGGCCACCAGTCCCGGTTGTCGGTGCCGCTACCGCTGGCGGTAACCGGCGTACTCTGGTGATGGAATGGGCATTTGCTTTCAGTTGTCATGCGTTCTCTACCTCATGCTCATGTGTCCCCATCAACCCGGCTAAACACACTGCCGGGTAGTGAGCTGTGGACAGGAAATTGCTCGTAATGCTGGCATTGGGTGCTGCGTCAGTGTCTAACGCAATAATTTGAATTTCACCTATTGGGATAGGTTCTTCGTGTCCTTCGGTTGAAACTCACTATCTATCTTAGTCAGCGTCGGGTCAGAGATGAAATCGAATTACATGAATATTGTGATAGATACTGACTATTTAATCGTGGAGATTAATAAGTAAAGCAGTTGTTATTGCGCGGTATGTAGCGATGTAACATCGCAAGTCGAGCAACCGAGAAACAGTGATGTATACCCGTCATACTTCACGTTGCAGGGGCGTTGGCTGCGTTACTCGGCCCGTTTCATGGGCCTCGCCCCTGCGGGGCCGCTGTCAGCAGCGTTCAAAACGCAAAACGTTTTGTCCTGCAACTCGAATTATTTTGGGTATAAAGGGCTTGTCGCTGATGCGGCGTATGCTTTTTCGGCAGTGTGTGTTTTCATCTGTATCTTTCATTTCAATGATTAATGAATTACGTAGGGATGTTTCCTGCTTCTGTATCGTTAAGCGATGTCATTTATAGTGCGACCACAGGATCAATCGATATTTTTACTTAAGGCAGAGTCTGTGGGTGCAGTGTGACAATCGTTCGTGATGATCGCACCGCGAGGCTCTGCCTGATTTTAGCGGGCGCGGTTTATGCTCAAAAGCCATTCTACCCGTGTGGGTGTGACCTATTTTCAGGGTCGTTTTGTTTTATTGTGTGTTGGTATCAGTGTCTGCCTGGTGCTGTTGATGGCCCGCGTCGGGTATTTGCAGGTAGTGGCAAGCCTGCAACTGGAGAAAGAAGCCAATCAGCGCTCTTTGCGTGAACTGGTCACGCAACCGTTGCGCGGCAGCATCACCGATCGCAACGGTCATCCATTGGCGGTCAGCGTGGCTTCCAATGATGTGGTGGCTGATCCTATCCATGTGCTGGAGAGCGACCCGACATTGGCCGCTGCGCAGTGGAGTGCGTTATCTACCGCGTTATCGCTGCCGCTTAGCGATATTAAAGACAAGATTCAGGAGAATGCGCACCGTCACTTTCTCTATATCGGACGCCAGGTTGAGGCGGGGATAGCTGACTACGTGCGCCAATTGCATATCAGTGGCATCTCGACCCCGGCGGACTCCAGCCGCTACTACCCGATGAGCGATGCGGTGTCCAACCTTATCGGCATCGTCGGGCTGGATGGGCAGGGGTTGGACGGCATTGAACGCAGTTTCAACAAGCTGTTGCTGGGCAAACCGGGACTGCGGGTTTACCGCAAAGATCGTTACGGCAACGTGGTCAGCCTGATGGCCGACGACCCGGCGCAGCAGGCACCGACGCTGACGCTGAGCATCGACAGCTATTTGCAGTTTGTCCTTTATTCACACCTGCGTGACGGTGTGCAACTGAATAAGGCCGATTCCGGGGCTGCGGTGTTGATTGACGTCAACACCGGGGAGATCCTCGGTATGGCTAGCTACCCGTCCTACAACCCTAATAATTACGAAGGCGAGCCACAGAAGAACATGAGGAATGTGGCGATATCGGACAGCTTCGAGCCGGGGTCGACCGTCAAACCGCTGGTGGTGATGGCGGGGCTGCAACGTCATCTGATCCGGCCGGATTCGGTTATCGACACCACGCCTTATCCGGTGAACGGACACCTGATCAAAGACGTCGGGCACTGGAGCCGACTGACCATCACCGGTATTTTGCAAAAATCCAGCGATATCGGGGTATCGCATATCGCACTGGCGATGCCCGCAAGCGTACTGGTCGATCTCTATCACCGCTTTGGGCTTGGTGTTGCCAGTGGACTGGGGATCGAGGGGGAAACCAGCGGCTATTTCCCGCTGCATCGTGAGCGGTGGTCCGACATTGAACGCGCGACCTTTTCATTCGGCTACGGGCTGCGTGTCACGCCGTTGCAGATTGCGCGCGAGTACGCCACGATTGGGTCATTCGGCGTCTTCCGCCCGGTTTCCATCACCAAAGTGACGCCGCCAGTGCTCGGCACTCGTGTCATCGATGAGGATGTGGCGCGGACGGTGGTGCATATGATGGAGAGCGATGCCCTGCCCGGCGGCAGCGGGGTAACGGCCGCCGTTCCTGGCTATCGTCTGGCGATTAAAACCGGTACGGCCGAGAAAATGGGGCCAGACGGTAAATACGACGGCGGTTACGTCAACTATACCGCAGGGGTGGCACCCGCCAGTCAGCCGCGGGTAGCGCTGGTGGTGATGATCAATCATCCCGATGCGGGCAAGCATTTCGGCGGGTCGGTCGCGGGCCCGGTCTTTGGCCATATTATGGGTGACGTGCTGCGCCATATGAATATTCCGCCAGACGCGCTCACCGAATAAGCGCCTATTGAGATAGGCGCTAGACCCTCGCCATTCGTTGCGTCGACAGCGGAGTGAACCGGTGTCGGCGCGTCTTGGCTTTCATGATCTACCTCAATGAAGTGTGATGTTTTTATAAAAGTTCATACGCGGGGCGGGTATGTATTTCTTTCAGGGTGTACTATCTCTGCGCATATACCCGTCATACTTCAAGTCGCAGGTGCGTTGGCTGCCCTCGCTCACCCCAGTCACTTACTTATGTAAGCTCCTGGGAATTCACTCGGTTGCCGCCTTCCTGCAACTCGAATTATTTAGGGTATAAAACGTGTTCCCCGCGTAGGGCGTCATTGAATATTGAATAACAGCGGAACGCAATCACAGACTTTTTCTGGGTGAGATTCACTTGTCGTAATAATAGGGCTGACTGTTGTGACACTATTAACGGATGATATTACGTGTGATGGTTTACTCAATGCAGTAAAGCATTACTGGAGCAAACGAGCGGAAGGATATAATGATGTTAATGTCGCGGAATTAACCGGCGGCAAACGCCTGTTATGGCAGAACGTTATTTTACATCACGCCCCGAAAAAACCGCTATTAACGATACTGGACGTTGGCACCGGGCCGGGTTTTTTCGCTGTCACATTGGCGATGGCGGGTCATCGCGTTACCGCGGTGGATGCAACGCCCGCCATGCTGGCGCAGGCTAAAAATAATGCCGATTATTATGGCGTTGACATCACATTAGCGACGGCGGATGTCCATACGCTGCCGTTTCCTGATAATCATTTCGACCTGTTGGTGACGCGCAATGTGACCTGGAATCTGAAACAGCCGCTGGCCGCCTATCAGGAGTGGTTGCGGGTATTAGCGCCCGGTGGCCGGTTGATTAATTTCGATGCCAACTGGTATGCGCATCTTTTTAATGCCGACGCGCGTGACGGCTATTTGCGTGATCGACAAAATGCTCGCCGCCTGAAGATGAATGACCACTATGCTAATACCAATACGATAGCGATGGAGAATATTGCCAGAACGCTACCGTTGAGCCGGGAAATACGCCCGGCGTGGGATCGTCATGCTTTGCTGTCGTGTGGGTTTAATCAGGTTTTCATTGATGAAAATATTGCTGAAAACCTATGGGATGACGAAGAGAAAATCAATTACGCGTCGACACCGATGTTTATGGTTGTTGCGGAAAAATAAAACGGCTATGCCCGTCGTAATTCAAGATGCAGGCACGTTGGCGTTTCTTATTTATTTTCAGAGTGAGGGTGATGTTTAGGATACGGCGAATCACGCTGCTGGCAGTAATATTGTGTCTGTTTTCGGTGTGCGCGGGTGCAGCGGAACATTCATTGGTGTATGCCAGCACCAAAGATATTCGTGACATTAATCCGCATGGTTATGCGGGCGAAATGGCCGCCCAGAATATGGTGTTTGAATCGCTGGTCATTAATACCTCCGAAGGGGTGAAACCCTGGCTGGCGGAAAGCTGGACAATATCTCCCGATGGCAAACACTATATTTTCACTCTACGTCACGGTGTTCGGTTTACCGATGGTGAGCTGTTGACGGCTGATGTCGTCAAACAGAACATTGAGGCGGTGCTGGACAATTATCAGCGCCATGCCTGGCTTGAACTGGTACAGCAGATCGATAAGGTCACCGTGCTGGACCGTTACCGCGTTGAGATCACACTTAAACATCCTTATTACCCAACGCTAATCGAACTGGGTCTGACCAGACCGTTCCGTTTTGTGTCGCCCCGAGCATTTATTGACGGTAAAACCAAAGACGGAATAACCGGTTATGTGGGAACCGGCCCCTGGGTGCTGGCGGAGCATAAACCCAATCAATACGCGCGGTTTGTCGCCAACGCCGGTTACTGGGGAACCCGGCCGCGCCTTGATAGCGTTGTGTGGCAGGTGATACCTGATCGGCAGTCCATGCTGATGGCGTTGCAAAAAGAAACAGTCCAGCTCATTTTCGGTGCCGACGGCGATATGCTGGATATGGACAGCTTCGCTGCGCTTCAGGCTTCGGGAAAATACCAGACGTTGATGAGCCAGCCGGTCGCCTCCCGCGCGCTGGTGCTGAATAGCGGTCGTCCCATTAGCGGGGATAAAGCGGTGCGTCAGGCGTTGCAGTACGCGATCGATAAAGCGGCGATCGCCAGCGGAATTATGGGCAATAGCGAGAGCGTTGCCGATACTCTGCTGTCCCGCCGTGTGCCTTATTGTGATATCGATTTGCCGGTGTATCGGTTTGATCCGCAGCAAACCGCAATATTGCTGGAAGCGGCTGGCTGGCATCTGGCGGCGGGAAAAACGGTGCGGGAAAAGCAGGGTAAGCCGCTGGCGCTGATGCTGTCTTATAACCGCAATAACGCGGCGGAAAGGGAGATTGCCGAGCTGATTCAGGATGACCTGAAGCGCGTCGGCGTACAGCTGACTATTCTGGGGGAGGAAAAGCAGGCTTTTCTGGACCGCCAGAAATCGGGCGATTTTGACCTGCAATATTCGTTGTCATGGGGAACGCCTTACGACCCGGCATCGTATATTTCGTCGTTCCGCATTCCCGCCCATGCGGATTATCAGGCGCAGAAGGGATTACCCCACAAGCCGGACATCGATAACCTGATTGGCGAAATATTGCTGACGCCAAATGAAAAACAGCGTCAGGAACGCTATGCACAATTATTCACCTTGCTGACCGATGAGGCGGTGTATATCCCGCTGACCTATTCAAGAACCAAAGCCATCTATTCGCCCCGGCTGAAAGGGGTGTCGTTTAACGCATCACAGTATGAGATTCCCTTTGAGAAAATGTTTTTCTGAAGGGCGGGGACCGGCGGAGGAGAAGGAAGCGGATGCGTGCTTATTTCATCAAGCGACTAATGATGACGGTGCCGCTGGCCGTGGTGATGTCGTTTCTGGCTTTTTCGCTGCTGAACCTGGCACCTTCCGACCCGGCTGAAGTGGCCTTGCGTGTGAACGAGATCGTGCCGACCGACGCGGCGGTGCAACTGATGCGTCATGAGTTAGGGCTGGATCGGCCTTTTCTCCAGCGTTATTTATTATGGCTTTGGCGGGTGTTGCACCTTGATTTCGGCACGTCGTTCATCACCCGGCAGCCGGTGTGGCATGAGTTTATGCAGGCGCTGCCCGCCACGCTGTATCTGGCCGCGGTGTCGCTGCTGATGATCGTCACGTTGTCGCTGACGTTGGGTATCACCTGCGCGGTAACCGAAAACACAATGTTCGATAACGTGGTTCGCTGCGTGGTTTTTCTGACGGTCGCCATCCCCAATTACTGGATTGGTTTGCTGTTGCTGTGGGGACTGGCGGTTCACATGGACCTGTTTCCCGTCGGTGGTATGCAGGAAGAACGGTCGGTCATTTTGCCGTCATGCACGTTGATGCTGGGGTACATCGGCACCTATATCCGCCTGATCAGGGGCAGTATGATCGGCAATTTGCAGCAAAACTACGTGTGGTACGCCAGAGCAAGAGGGCTGCCTGCGCCGCTGATTATCGTTAAGCACGTGCTGGTGAACTCGCTGCACGCCGCGTTGGTGGCGATAGGCATGAGCATTCCCAAACTCATTGCCGGTACGGTGGTGATCGAAAACATCTTTGCCTGGCCCGGCGTCGGCCGCTTGTGTCTTTCCGCTATCTTCAATCGTGACTATCCGATGATTCAAGCCTACATGTTGCTGATGGCGTTGCTGTTCCTGGGGTTTAACTTTTTGACCGACGTGTTGCAGGTCAGGCTTGACCCGCGCATCAGGGGAGAACGCTGATCATGGCGTGGAAGCGCGGAAAAAAAATAACGCAGGATCGACTGGCTTTGCTGTGTGGTCTGTTGCTGCTGACGGTGTTGATTTTCGGTGTCTTCGCGCCGTACATCGCTCCGCATGATCCGGCGTTGACGTCGGTCAGGCATAAGTATCAGGGTGCCAGCCTGCTCTATCCGCTCGGCACGGATAATCTGGGCCGCTGTGTGTTTTCACGTCTGGTCTTTGGCGTGAGAACCACGGTGTTTTATAGCCTGGCAGCCATGATGCTGACCGTGCTGGCCGGGGCCATCATCGGCCTGATCGCCGGTTACTGTAAAGGCAGAATCGACGGATTCTTAATGCGTGCGTGCGACGCCATGCTCTCTTTCCCCGGTGAGGTGATGATTTTCGCCATTGTGGGGATTATCGGGCCGGGGATGCAAAATATCCTTCTGGCGGTGGTGCTGGCGAAGTGGGCCTGGTATGCGCGGATGGTCAGAGGGATGACGCTACGGCACGGCAGTAAAAACTATGTCAATTACGTGCGTGTTATTGCCGCCCCTTCCGCCTATGTCATGCGCAGGCACTTATTACCGGCCGCCGCCGCCGACCTGGTTATTTTGGCTTCTGCGGATATTGGTAGCGTGATACTGATGATCTCCGCGCTCTCTTTTCTCGGGCTGGGTGCTCAGCCGCCGCTGCCGGAGTGGGGCAATATGCTCAGCGAGGCGAAAAACGTCATGCTGACCCACCCGACACAAATGTTGCCCGCAGGCATCGCCATTGCTGTGGTGGTTGCCGCCTGCCATGTGGTCGGCGATTTTTTGCGTGACGCGCTCGACCCCGCCGGGCATGTCAGCCGCGAAGACGCGATGAAGAGTCAGTCACAATGACGCCGCCGGTAGTGCTGGAGATAAACCGGCTTTCGGTTGCCGATACGCGAAAAAACCGCGTCTTACTCAACGATATTACCCTAACGTTGCATGAACGCTGCTGTACGGCGGTCGTGGGGGAGAGTGGGGGCGGAAAAAGCCTGTTATGCCGAAGCGTACTCGGCTTATTGCCGCCCTGGCTGCGCGTCAGTGGCGAAACGGTTTTCCGCGGTTGCGATTTGCAACAGCTCTCGTCCAAAACGTGGCTGACCATTCGCGGCAAACAGATAGCGCTGATCATGCAGGATGCCGTCAGCGCGTTTGATCCGCTGTATACGGTAGGCAACCATCTTGATGAAACCCTGAAGCAGCATACCGCGTTAACGCGCGCCCAGCGCCGGGCCCGAGCGAAAGCGATGCTGGAAAACGTCGGGCTGCGTGATGCGACCGAATTGCTGGCTAAATACCCCCATCAGCTGTCCGGCGGGATGCTGCAACGCGTGATGATCGCCATCGCGCTGGCATCGCAACCGGCGTTGATTATTGCGGATGAACCGACCAGCTCGCTTGACAGCATGACCCAGTATCACATCGTGCAGCAGTTTATCCACCTGCAAAAAAACAGCCATAGCACCATGCTGTTCGCCTCTCATGACCTGGCGCTGGTCAGGGCGCTGGCGCAGTATGTGGTGGTGATGAAAGACGGCCGGATCGTTGAGCAGGGGGAAACCGAACGGGTATTCACCCACCCCGAACAGGATTATACGCGCAGCCTGATTGATACCCGCAGACGCTTAAGTGCGGCGTTCCATCAGGTCATGGGGAAATGACGCATGTTGCTTGAGGTTCGGCAGGTTGAAAAACACTATTGGGAAAACCGCGGGTCGTTTTTCTCGAAAAGACAACGCACGGTGATAAAGAACGTCTCATTCTCGCTTGAGCACGGCGATTGTCTCGGCATTATCGGCGAAAGCGGCGGCGGAAAAAGTACGCTGGCCCGGCTGATTAGCGGGCTGGAGCGGCCCGACCGGGGGGAGATATTATTGGCGGGTGAACCGGTTTTTTGCCCCGAAAACAGAAGGCACCGCATGAGTGCCGTGTTTCAGGATTATACGTCGTCGATTAACCCGCTAATGACGGTGTATCAGGCGTTGTCCGAACCGCTGATGCTGCAGAAAACCCTCCGCCGGGCCGAGCGGGATCAGCGGATAATCGAATTATTGGCACTGGCCGGGTTATCGTCGGCATTCAGCGGGCGTTATGTCCATGAACTGTCGGGCGGCCAGATCCAGCGCGTCTGTATTTGCCGGGCGGTGGCGACACATCCACAACTGTTGATTCTGGATGAAGCCATCAGCGCGCTGGATGTGTCCTCACAAGTGCAGATTCTGGATCTGCTCATCGACCTGAAAAAGCGGTTTAACCTTTCCTGCCTGTTTATTACGCATGATATTCAGGCGGCGGCGTACCTGTGCAATAACGTGATTTTTTTCCGCGAGGGCGAAATCGTGGAAGCCTGCGCCGTTAACGATTTATCCACGGTTTCCCATCCATACTCACAATCGCTGCTGCAAGCCGTCATGACATTCCGCTAACACAGGATGGCGGGGGCACCCACATCGATTCAACTTCTCTACGCCAGCGCATCATCGCCCGCTATCACGGGTTTCGATATACCTCGTGGGTGCTGTGTTTTGTCAGGTTAATGGTGTGAATGAGAATTGATATTGACATTTTGTTGACTAGGCATTAATTTCTTTTTCAATTAATGCCTAGTCAGGTTTATGTGTCATGAACAACACCAGTTATAAAACGCTTTATCCGATTGGCTTGCTGATCCACCTGGCAAACCAGTTCAAAGATAACCTGCTGAATGACTATTTTGCTGACAGCGACATCACCGCGTCTCAATTCAAGGTCTTGATCAGTATCTATAAAGGCTTCACCAGCCCGGTGGATTTGAGCAAGAACGTAATGATGGATGGCGGCGCGCTCAGCCGCATGATTGAGCGGATGGTGAAGCGGGAACTGATTTTGCGGCAGCCTCATCCCTGTGACAAACGTCAGGTAATTCTGGCGCTGACCGAAAAAGGGCAGGCGATCTGCCAGCATTTCGAGCAGGAAGGGATGCACGTTGTGCTGGCGCAAACCACTGAACGCCTGACGCATCAGGATGTAGAGCAACTGATGCAACTGCTGACCAAAATGTTGCCGGATGACGTGATAGCGCGTTATGCCCCCCATTTAACCTATCCAAAATAATAAAGGTCACGACTTACATGGATACCACCTCCACGCCACCGGTGCCGCGCAACGGCCGCCGTAAACGTCAATTTGCCATCCTGCTGCTGGTGTTACTGCTGGCTGCGGCAGGCGGTGCTGCCTATTACCAGCTTTACCTGCGCTTTTACGAAACGACCGATAACGCCTATGTGAGCGGTAACCTGATTACGCTGACGCCGCAGGTCGGCGGCACCGTCACCCAGATCAGTGTGGACGACGGCGATTATGTGGAAAAAGGGCAGTTGCTGGTGCAACTCAGCCCAAGCGATACCCTCATCGCGTTGCAGCAATCGGAAGCGCAACTGGCTAGCGCCGTGCGCCAGGTGCGCGGCCTGTATAGCACCGTTGATAACTATCAGGCGCAGGTCGCGTCCAGACAGGTAGCGTTGCAACAGGCGATTGGCGACTATAACCGCCGCAAAGGGCTGGTGGCGAAAGGGGCGATTTCTGCTGAGGATCTGGCGCATTATCAGGATGCGGTCAACAGCGCCCGTACCGCGCTGGATGCGGCGGAACAAGCCCTGCGTACCAATCAGGCGATGGTGGATAACACCGTGCTGGACGACCATCCTGACATTAAAAACGCGGTGGCGGATTTGCGCAGTAAGTATCTGGACTGGGCGCGTAGCGCCATCGTCGCACCGGTCAGCGGCTATGTCGCCAAGCGTGCGGTGCAGGTTGGAATGCGCGTCAGCGCCGGTGCGACCCTGATGACAATCGTGCCGCTTGATCAGGTCTGGGTGGATGCCAATTTCAAGGAAAGCCAGATGCTGCAAATGCGGCTGGGGCAGCCGGTGACCCTGACGGCGGATATCTATGGTGACAAAACGGTATATCACGGCACCATCGAAAGCCTGGGTATCGGCACCGGCAGCGCGTTCTCCCTGCTACCGGCGCAGAACGCCAGCGGCAACTGGATTAAGATCGTCCAGCGTCTGCCGGTGCGTATCGCGCTGGACCCGGAAGGATTGAAGCAGCGGCCGTTGCGTATCGGCTTGTCGATGCTGGCTCGTGTGGATCTGCACAGCACTCAGGGCGAACTGCTGCCGGAGGCACCACACCGCGCACCACGCTATCGCACCGATGTGTACGACGAACCACTTCAGCAGGCCGATAAGCTGGTGGCGAAAATTCTTCACGACAACAGCCCGTCGTTGACGAACTCGCGTGGCTAAGGTGCCGGTGATGAACGATAAAGCCGCCTTTACACCGCCGAATCCGGGTCTGGCAACGCTGGCGATCTCGCTGGCGACCTTCATGCAGGTACTGGATTCCACCATCGCTAACGTGTCGTTGCCGACGATAGCCGGTAACCTCGGCGTCAGTTCGGATCAGAGCACGTGGGTAATTACGTCGTTCGCCGTGTGCAACGCCATCGCTCTGCCACTGACGGGTTGGCTGTCGCGCATCGTCGGTCAGCGGCGGTTGTTTATCGTTTCGGTGTTGTTGTTCAGCCTGGCCTCTTTTCTGTGCGGCTTCTCGCGCAGCATGACGGAACTGATCGTGTTCCGGGCCTTGCAGGGCTTTTTCGCCGGTCCGATGTACCCCATGTGTCAGACGTTGCTGCTGATGATTTTCCCACCATCGCGCCGCAACATGGCGCTGGCGTTACTGGCGATGGTGACCGTGGTGGGGCCGATTGTCGGGCCGATTACCGGCGGCTGGATCACCGACAATTATGCCTGGCCGTGGATTTTTTATATCAACGTACCGATTGGTCTGTTTGCTGCTGGGGTCGTGATGGTGCAACTGCGCGACTGGCAGGACTCGACGGTGCGCGCCCGTGTCGATTACGTCGGCATCGGCCTGCTGGTTCTCGGTGTCGGCCTGTTGCAGGTGGTGCTGGATAAAGGCAACGACCTGGACTGGTTTGCCTCCTCGGATATCGTCACGATGTCAGTGATTTCCGTCATCGCGCTGGTGTCTTTTGTGATTTGGGAACTGGGGGAACGTGAGCCTCTGGTCAACCTGCGGTTGTTTGCCGATCGGAATTTCACTATCGGCACACTGTCGCTGATGTTCGGCTACGCCGCGTTTTTCGCCATCAATGTGATTTTGCCCCAGTGGCTGCAAACCTGGATGGGATACACCTCGACCTGGGCAGGGCTGGCGGCCGCGCCGATGGGGATGTTGCCGATGTTACTCACACCGATTATCGGCCGCTATGGCAACCGGGTCGATTTGCGCCTGCTCGCTACGTTGTCGTTTGTGATTATGGGGTTGTCGTGCCTGATGCGCGCCCAGTTCACCATCGACGTCGACTTTATTACGGTGGCTGGCGTACAGCTGTTTATGGGGATTGGCGTGGCGTTTTTCTTTGTGCCGCTGACCTCCATTTTACTGTCGAGTCTGCACGGCAAGGATGTGGCGGAAGGTTCCGGACTGGCGACCTTTCTGCGTGTGTTGGGCGGCAGTTTTGCGTCGTCGCTCACCACCTGGATCTGGTCGCATCGCGAGATTTATCACCATGCGGTGCTGAGCGAAAGCGTCTCCGTCTACAACCCGGCGGCGGTGGATTACCTCAATCGAATGGGCGGTATCAGTCAGACCACGTTGGCACAGTTGGACAGAACCGTGCAACAGCAGGCGTGGATGGCATCCACCATTGATTATTTCCATCTACTGGGTTGGGGGTTTATGGGGCTGGTGGTGATCATCTGGTTCGCCAGGCCGCCGTTTACCAAAACAGGACCGGCTGCTGCCGGGCATTAGCCCGCGATGCGGTCGATGAGTGAAGTGATGCCGATGCCAGTGTGTGATCGGCGCGTATTTCAATGTTTCTGATGTCAGCCAGGGGGTTCAGCCATGATGTTATCAACGATGCCGTCCATGATGAGATTTACCGTCGATCTAATTGGCTGGATAGAGAACCATCTCGAAAGCCCGCTGATGATCAATGACGTCACCGCGAAGTCGGGCTACAGCAAATGGCATTTGCAGCGTATCTTCAAGAAGGAAACCGGTGTTTCGCTGGGGTCGTATATTCGCAGCCGACGGTTGAGCAGAGCAGCGGTCGAGTTAAAGCTGACCAATCAAACCATTCAGGACGTGGCGTTACGTTACTGTTTTGATTCCCAGCAGTCATTTACCCGTACCTTTAAAAAACATTTTGGGATGTCGCCTGGACATTATCGTAAAGACGTACGGTGGAATTTCTCCGGCCTGCAACCGTCATTAGACGCGAGCGTGGATTGGCTGCCGATTCCCGAAGTGGTGGATTTGCCCGCCAGACCGGCTAATACCTGCTTTTTTGAGCATACCCAAAGTATTGATGACTTTATTTCGGCAAGCGGTATTCCACAAAAAATAAAATTATGGGAGCAGACCCTCCGTCGATATGATGGTCAGGAAGGGGTTATTTATTCTTTTTCAACCTTTATTCCCGACGCGAACCGGGTTAATCGCCATGTGAGAATGGAATATCATATTAGCGCTGCCGAACCGTATCATCACGTTGACGCTGGTCATTATTCCACAGCGACATCGGCCGAAACGGAACGCTATTTGCGCTTTCTGTTTTCCGGGGATGTGGAGGGATATACATCGTTTCTGAAAACGATTTACCATCATATTTTACCCGGTCGGTCTTATACCCGGATGAACGGCTGCGATCTGGAAATCATCCGCTGTAGGAAAGATTCACAAGGCGGGATAGATAAAGATTACTTTGAAGTGGAATATTATGTTCCATTTGATCGAAACTAAACGGTAGCGGTAAAACAGAATCGCCCTTCGGCTCAGGTGATTTTCGGTTTTATCGGATGGTGCCTGACGGCGGTGACGGTATACTGCGTCGTAGTTTTCGACCCTAAAAGAGTAAGCGTGTTATGACATTAATCAAACGTGCAGTGAACATCGTAGGTGTGGCCGCCCTGATGACGGCAACGAGTTACGCTCAGGCGGCAGGCTGGCAGGACTCCCTTTCCAGCGCGGCCAGCCAGTTAAGCCAGAACGGTGCTTCGTCTGGCAACCTGAGTGGGCTGACCGGCTTGCTTAATGGCGAAACTCAGTCGCTGAGCGCGGGTAGCATGAACAATGCGGCGGGTATCCTGCAATATTGCCTGAAACAGAAGCTGGTTTCGGCAACCAATACCGACAATGTCAAAAACCAATTGCTGAGTAAACTGGGCCTGAGTTCTCAACAGGAACAGCAGAAGCAGACCGATTATATGCAAGGGTTGAGCGGCCTGCTGAATACCGGAGAGGGAAAACAGGTAAACCTGAGTACATTGGGCAGTACGCCGCTGGCGGAAAAAGTCAAAGCCAAGGCATGTGACATCGTATTAAAGCAAGGCGTGAAATTTATTTCCTGACGAAAATCCCGACCGGTGCGCGGTATGAGTGGCATCAGGTCGGGGTGATGGCAACACCTTATCCAGAATGCCTGAAACTGTTCAGTCATCCCTCATTCATGAGCCTTATTCATAACGCTATTCTGTTGTGCGTGATTATCATCAGGTTCAATCCCGGTAATATAGCGCCACGCATCTACGTTTATACCCTAAATAATTCGAGTTGCAGGTGTGTTGGCTACGTTACTCGGCCCATTTCATGGGCCTCGCCCCTTCGGGGCCGCTGCAAGCAGCGTTCAAATCGGCTTACGCCAATTTGTCATTCACCCGAATCACTTACCTGAGTAAGCTCATCGGGATTCACTCACTTGCCGCGTTACAAGGCTCACATGAGCCTTGCCCTGAAGGGCCAACGCTTCGCGTTGTTCAAAACGCAATACGTTTTGTCCTGCAACTCGAATTATTTTGGGTATATAC
>NZ_JSYG01000023.1 GCF_000784735.1 Dickeya undicola | reverse complement strand
GGCGTCCAGATTGGACAGCGGTTCATCCATCAAAAACAGCCTGGGGTTGCGGACGATGGCGCGCGCCATCGCCACCCGCTGGCGTTGGCCGCCAGACAGCTTGCCCGGTTTGCGGTCCAGCAGTTGGTCCAGTTGCAGCAAGTGCGCCACTTTCTCCAGCCGGGGTTGCCAGCTTGCTTTCGGTTCATGGCGAATCTGCATACCGAAGGTAATGTTTTCTTTCACTGTTAGGTGTGGAAACAGCGCGTAGTTCTGAAAGATCATCGCGAAGTTGCGCTCGCGCGGCGAGTGGGCGGTGATGTCGTCACCATCCAGCCAAATCTCGCCGTCGCTCACCGTTTCCAGCCCGGCCAGCAGACGTAGCAGTGTGCTTTTGCCGCAACCGGATGGCCCCACCAGTACCAGAAATTCGCCGTTGGCAATCTCCAGCGACAGCGAGCGTAGCGCTGGTTTGTCGTCAAATCGTTTGCTGACGTTGTGCAGTCGTAACGTAGCCATCAACGTTCATCCACCGGACAACTTATGCTTTCGTTGTACAGCCACGGACCGGCGTAATGCGACAGCGGGTGCAGATAGCTAACCCATTGCTGGTCTACCTGGCGGTGCATCAGGCAGGCCGGTGGCGACATGTCGTAGTAAGGGCGGGTGTCTTCGTGGTAGTAGGGCACCTGATGGACCGTACCCGGCACGGTGGCGATGATCGCCTGACGGTACTGGGTCATGATCAGGCAGTGGTTGTGCCCGCAGAAAATACGCACCAGTAAAGGGAAACGCTCTACCAACTCCAGCAGGCGGTGGCCGTTCTCGCAGGCGATGCGGTCCATCTGGGCGGAACCGAGGGCGAGCGGCGGGTGGTGCATGAACACGGTGGTGGGTTTGTCATCACGCATTAACTGCGCCTCCAACCAGCTCAGCGTCTCTTCCGTCAGCCAGCCTTTAGATGTCCCGGCGCGACTGGAGTCGATAAACAGCAGCCGGGTGGCGAAATCGTCAATGGCGTAGCGCATATTCTGTGGGTCGTTACCCAGCTGTGGGCACAACGGTTGCAGATACTCCAGAAAATGAGTTTTGTCATCGTGGTTGCCGGGGATGATGTACAGCGGATAAGCCAGATTGCCCAAAATCTGGCGGGCTACCTGGTATTCCGACGGGCGACCGCAGTTGACGATATCACCGCTAATCACCACCGCGTCCGGGCGTTCAGTCAAGGCGTTAAGCTGCGATACCACGTCGGCATTACCGGCGTTGATGTCGATGAAATCGTAAAGTTTTTGCCCTGGGCTTCGGAAATGGGTGTCGGAAATTTGCGCTAACAGCATGAAAAACTCCTTATTTTATCCCTGAGAAACCAAAACTTCTCAGGAACTGTTTTTGGAAAACGATAAACGCCAGCATCAGCGGCAGGCACACCATCAGTGTCCCGGCGCTGATCATTCCCCACTGACCGCCGGATTCGGCACCCATGGCGAACGACACTAACCCAACGGTCAGCACCTGTTTGTCCGGGTCGTTGAGCATCATCAGCGGCCACAGATACTCGTTCCAGTGATAGGTAATGCTGACGGTGGCGAACGCCAGAATGGAGGGCCAGGACATCGGCAGCAGCACGCGGAATAGCACCTGCCACCAGCGGCAGCCTTCCATCAGCGCGGCTTCTTCAATCTCTTTGGGAATGGCCAGAAACGCCTGGCGCATCAGAAATACGCCAAACGCTGAGGTGAAATAGGGCATCATCACGCCGGTCAGGGTATTGAGCAGGCCGAACGCCTTCAGCGTCATCATGTTGGGCACCATCATCACCACCGGCATGATCATCAACTGCACCAGAAACAGCAGGAATAGCGTCTGCTTGCCGCGAAACTCGTGGCAGGCGAAGACGTATCCGGCGGTGGTGATGGTGAGCAACTGGACGAAAAAGGTGCCGAAAGTAAAGAAAAGGGTGTTGGCGTATAGGCTTATCCAGTCGGCGCTCTGCCAGGCGTCGCGGAAGTTGTCCAGTGTCAGCGGCCAGCGCGGCAACAACGACGCCATTCCGACGCCAAAAGTGGTGGCGCTGAATGCCGACGAGAGCATCCAGATAAACGGGCTTATCCACAACAGTGCGGCGCAGATCATCAGCAGGCTCAGGGTCGCCCGGCGTGATTGACGCCAGCGCAGCCATGTTGGCAAAGGCGTTCGGGTGGCGCAGGCCACGGCGGGGGAGGTTTCAACGCTCATAATGCGCCCCTTTCTCAAGCACTTTCAGGTTAATCAGTGAGAAAACGAACAGCCCTGCCAGCGTCAGGAAGGTGGCGGCCGAGGCTTTGCCGAGGTCGTGGGTGTCCCAGGCCAGGTTCTGGATGTAATACAGCAACACGGTGGTGGCGTTGTCCGGCCCGCCGTGGGTCATCACCGCCACATGGTCGATTTGGGTGATGGAGTAAATCAGCGCGGTGGTAATAACAAAACTCAGTGTGGGGCGCAGCAGCGGCAGCGTGACGCGGAAAAATACCTGCGTCGACGTGGCGCCTTCCATAATCGCGGCTTCACGTGTGGACGGCGGGATGCTCTGCAAACCTGCCAGAAAGAACAGCATGTAGTAGCCGGCGAATTTCCATACGCCAATCAGCGCAAGGGCCAGCAGTGCGCTGTTGCTGCGGCCCAGATAGTTGTTGTTCATCGGGCCGAACAGTTTGGCCAGATAGTAATCCAACAGGCCGAGGCCGGGCATGAAGATAAACAGCCACAGTGCGGCGGCGCTGACCATC
Organism: Dickeya undicola; assembly: GCF_000784735.1. Taxonomy (GTDB): domain Bacteria; phylum Pseudomonadota; class Gammaproteobacteria; order Enterobacterales; family Enterobacteriaceae; genus Dickeya; species Dickeya undicola. The sequence goes on along the minus strand of NZ_JSYG01000023.1, from coordinate 13,332 downwards.
GGGATGATCATCGGGAAAAAAAAGGCGGTACGTAGCCAGCGGTTGACTGCATGGTTTTCCCACAGCGCTACCGCCAGCAGCAATGCCAGCACCACGCCGGGGATCACCGTCAACAGGATATAGACCAGGTTATTGATCAGCGCGCGCCAGAAAACAGCATCATTCAGCAGGCGAACCACGTTTCCTAAACCGACGAACGGCGCATCTGCACCCGACATGCGGGTATCGAACAGGCTGTCATAAACAGAACGCAGCAGTGGAAAGTAGGTGAACAACAGTAAGAACAGCAAAGAAGGCGATAGAATCACCCAAGGGAGCCAGTTTTTTTGCATGGTGATAGTTTTCGCATGGTGATGGTTTAATGCCAGTCAGCAGGTTTCATAAAACGGAAGGCATATGCTGCGCAGGGAATACTGCAAGGGCATGGCAGACTGGTGACGATTTGGTGACGATGGTTTCCATAAAATAAAACCGTGGCTGATGGCTTGTACTGCGGCGGGAAAAAGCGTTTGATTAACCCTGTAGTGCTTGCGTGATTATCGATCCATTCATCCAGGGAGGTTTTATGTCTGTTTCTGCTCGTAATCAACTTGATGGGGTTGTAGCCCGAGTTTCTGAAGGTGCGGTCAATAGTGAAGTGGTGCTAACGCTGGCAAGCGGTGAACCGCTGACTACCGTGATTACCCGCAGCAGCGTTGTGTCGCTCGGGCTGGCACCCGGTAAAGCAGCGGTAGCGTTAATCAAGGCACCTTGGGTCATTTTGGCTTCGGCCGATTGCGGCCTGAACTTCTCCGCTCGTAATCAGTTCAGCGGGACGATTGATGACGTGGTTAAAGGCGCGGTACACGCCACCGTGCATATCACCACCGCCAAAGGTCTGAAACTGACCGCCAGTGTCACCAATGAAAGTGTGGAAGAGATGGGATTGCAGGCCGGTTCGGCAGTGCTCGCCTTGATCAAAGCCTCCAGCGTTATTCTGGCGACGCGTACCTGATGATGTTCGGCAACGACACTAACGTTGTACACCATATCGCTGTACACCATGCCGCTGCACACAATCTTTACACTCAAATCTCTCCTTTCTTCGGCAGATTTCGGGTAATCTGAGGCGCTTTTTAGCGGCAGAGATGTGCGGTGTTTGCCGGGCTGTGCTTTGCCGCATGTTTCTCCTCTTTTTTCACATTAACTGTGTTTTCCTCCGGGCTGTCTGGATAACGACAATGTCGTGCATGGTTGGTTTGTTAAAACTGGCCGGTATGACAATCAAGAAGATGTTCATCATGACGCAACAAACCTTTTCCAAGGAACTGTTCCACCCCCGTTACTGGCTGCTGTGGTTCGGCCTGGCCGTGCTGTTTCTGTTGGTACAGTTACCTTATCCGCTGCTGATGCGGCTGGGCAGTCGACTGGGGCGTAGCTCCCGCCACTTTCTCAAACGTCGGGTCAGTATTGCCCGCCGCAATCTGGAACTCTGTTTCCCCGATATGCCATCATCACAACGTGAAGCGATGCTGGAGGCGAATTTCGCCTCGCTGGGGATGGCGCTAATGGAAACCGGCATGGCCTGGTTCTGGTCTGATAAGCGGGTCAGGGCGTGGTTCGATGTTTCCGGCTTGGAGAACCTACAGCAGGCTGGGCGCGAACAGCGCGGTGTGATGGTGATTGGTATCCATTTTATGTCGCTGGAATTGGGCGGTCGTGCCATGGGGCTGTGCCAGCCCATGATGGCGATGTACCGGCGGCATAATAATAAGTTGATGGAACTGGTACAGACCTGGGGGCGCTCACGCTCTAATAAAGCGATGATCGACCGTAAGGATTTGCGCGGTATGGTGCAGGCGTTGAAAAGCGGCGAAGCGGTATGGTTCGCTCCCGATCAGGACTACGGCCCGAAAGGTAGCGTGTTTGCGCCTTTCTTTGCGGTAGAACAGGCGGCGACGACCTGTGGCACGTTCACGATCCACCGTCTGGCTAAACCGGCGATGATCACCACGGTGTTGATTCGCAAGCCGAACCGGCAAGGGTATCAACTGGTGATTGAACCCGAGCTGGAAGATTATCCCGATCAGGATCAGCAGCAGGCCGCGCACTACATGAACCGGGTGATTGAGCGGGAAATTCTGCGTGCGCCAGAACAGTACTTATGGTTGCACCGTCGCTTCAAAACCCGCCCATGCGGCGAGGCGTCACTGTATCGCTAAGTCCGGATGGACTGGACGCAAAAAAAGTGGCTGCCCGAAGGCAGCCACAAAAAGAAGGAGAGAATGACTGATGATTAGCGAAACAGCGCGTAGGGATTAACACCGCGGTAGGTTTTGCCCAGCGCTTTTAGGATTTGAGTGATTTGACGGACAATACTCATGATGTTCCCCCTACGTATAAAAGAATTATTGGTTGAAAGTACCGAAGTTGATGGTGAAGTTTTCAAACATAGCGATAATTTTGTGCAGCAGTTTCATTGTCGTATTCCTCTGTGTGATTCATTATTTCTGTGATGTTGTTCACGGTTTTAAAGATACACCCTGCTCAGGGAGTGGTCAACTTTTTTGTGACCTACATCACAAAAAGATGAATGGGTAGTCTACTCTTCCTGAACCACAGTTTTATTTTCTTTCATACTCAAGATGTTGCTATTCGAACATTGGCGGAACGTCATTGGCTTGATGCGCGTGGCTACAGTATGCCGCGTTCGGTTTGCGCCATTTTCAGCGCAATCACCGCCTGAATGCAGGGAATAGCAGTTGAAATGGATGTCCCGAAGGCAGGATAATCTGCCGCCTCAACAACAACTGGCAGGATTCAGCCGCTTTGTAACGCAACGGTTAATCGTTTGCGTCGCAGGCTGGAGTGGGAAAGTGGCAGTCTGTCTGGCGTCTGGCAAGGGGCGTTACGTCGCACCGCTTTCACCGAATACTGGGCAAGTGCTGGTCACGGCGCTTGATAACCATACGTTTTAACCATAACGGTTGATAACCATAAAACGACATTTCAGGGGATACACCATGTCCAATACCACTCGTCAGGCTGACGATGCGGCTCGTCCCGCAGGCGCGCTTGATGCCTTTTTCAAGATTACGCAGCGTGGCAGCAGTGTTCGTCAGGAAGTACTGGCGGGCCTGACTACTTTTTTGGCGATGGTTTATTCGGTCATCGTCGTGCCAGGTATGCTGGGTAAAGCTGGTTTCCCGCCCGCCGCGGTGTTTGTGGCGACCTGTCTGGTGGCCGGGGTAGGTTCACTGCTGATGGGGTTGTGGGCCAACTTGCCGATGGCGATCGGTTGTGCGATTTCGCTGACTGCGTTTACCGCCTTTAGTCTGGTGCTGGGGCAACATATCAGCGTGCCGGTCGCACTGGGTGCCATCTTTATGATGGGTGTGCTGTTTACCGTGATTTCTGCGACAGGCATCCGCTCCTGGATCCTGCGTAACCTGCCGATGGGCGTGGCGCATGGAGCGGGCATTGGTATCGGGCTGTTCCTGTTGATTATCGCCGCGAACGGTATCGGTTTGGTCATTAAGAACCCTATCGACGGCTTGCCGGTGGCGTTGGGGCATTTCACCGCGTTTCCGGTGGTGATGTCGCTGATTGGTCTGGCTGCGACTATCGGTCTTGAAAAACGCCGTGTACCGGGTGGTATCTTGCTGGTGATCGTTGCCATTTCTGTTATCGGTCTGATTTTCGACCCGAACGTAAAATATCAGGGGTTGTTCGCTCTGCCGAGCTTGACTGATGCCAACGGTCAGTCGCTGATTTTCAACCTTGATATCAAAGGCGCATTGCAACCGGTGGTACTGCCGAGCGTGCTGGCGCTGGTGATGACGGCGGTATTTGACGCTACCGGCACCATTCGTGCGGTAGCCGGTCAAGCCAACCTGCTGGACAAAGACGGCCAGATTATTAATGGTGGCCGTGCGTTGACCGCCGACTCCGTTAGCAGCATTTTTGCCAGTCTGGTGGGAACGTCTCCGGCAGCGGTCTATATTGAATCCGCAGCGGGTACGGCTGCAGGCGGCAAAACTGGCCTGACTGCGACCGTGGTGGGTGTTCTATTTCTGCTGATTCTGTTTCTGTCGCCGCTGTCTTATCTGGTGCCCGCTTATGCAACCGCACCGGCGCTGATGTATGTCGGCTTGCTGATGCTGAGCAACGTCTCCAAACTGGATTTCAACGACTTTGTTGATGCCATGTCCGGCCTGGTGTGTGCGGTATTCATCGTGCTGACCTGTAACATTGTCACCGGCATCATGCTGGGCTTTGGCTCACTGGTGCTGGGCCGCCTGTTCTCTGGCGAATGGCGCAAACTCAACCTTGGCACCGTGATTATCGCGATAGCGCTGGTGGTGTTTTACGCTGGCGGCTGGGCGCTCTAAACCACATTTTTTCACGTCATACTTAAGGGGAACGAGCGTTCCCCTTTTTTGTTTCTCTGTGCCAAAGGTGCTGGTTTTTTGTCATCACTTCCTGTTCATCGCACAATATCTTGTTACTATTCATAAAGATCATCCATCGGATGGTGTAGTCGGTGCCCGATGGCAGCTACCCGGCCTCCTTTCATGTAACGGCAAGCAACCAGGGAACACATGGAAATATTTTTCACCATTCTGATTATGACGTTGATCGTTTCGCTTTCAGGCGTCGTGATACGTATTCTACCCTTCCAGATACCGCTGCCGCTGATGCAGATAGCATTGGGTGCTATGCTGGCCTGGCCGCAATTCGGCCTGCATGTCGATTTCAACCCTGAGTTGTTTATGGTGTTGTTTATTCCGCCATTGCTGTTTGCCGACGGTTGGAAAACCTCGACCCGCGAATTCCTGCATCATATGCGTGAAATTCTGGGGCTGGCGCTGGTGCTGGTGGTGATTACCGTGGTGAGTATTGGTTACCTGCTGCACTGGATGATCCCGGAAATGCCGCTGGTGGCCGCTTTTGCGCTGGCTGCCGTTTTGTCTCCCACCGATGCGGTGGCCCTGTCCGGTATTGTCGGCGAAGACCGAATACCCAAAAAATTGATGGGAATTTTACAAGGCGAAGCGTTGATGAACGACGCCTCCGCACTGGTGTCACTCAAATTTGCGGTGGCGATCGCCATGGGAACCATGGTGTTCACGGTTTCCGGCGCGACACTGGCGTTTTTGCAGGTGGCGCTGGGGGGCCTGCTGGCCGGAATCGGCGTTACCTGGGTGTACAGTAAATCCCTGTCGTTACTCGGTCATCAGAACGATGACGATGCCGCCACTCAAATCGTATTACTGCTGTTGTTACCGTTTGCGGCCTACCTGATCGCTGAACACTTCGGTGTTTCAGGCATTCTGGCGGCGGTGGCGTCGGGGATGACTATCAGCCGAACTCAATTGTTGCGGCAGGCACCGCTCAACATGCGTCTGCGCGCCAACGGCGTGTGGAACATGCTGGAGTTTGTGTTCAACGGCATGGTGTTTCTGATGCTGGGGCTGCAACTGCCCGGTGTGATTGAAGAGTCGATTGTGCAGGCGGAGCTGGATCCGACCATCGAAACCTGGATATTGTTCGCCGATATCGTGCTGATCTATGGTGCCTTGATGTTGCTGCGGTTTGCCTGGCTGTGGTTGATGAAGCTCTACAGCCGTTATGTACAGAACAAACGCCCGATGTTGTTTGCTCACTACACCTCGCGTGAGATCTGGATCAGCACCTTTGCCGGTGTGCGGGGGGCCATCACGCTGGCGGGTGTGCTGTCCATTCCACTGTTTCTGAGTAGCGGCGAGCCGTTCCCGTCCCGCTATCAACTGGTGTTTATTGCCACCGGTGTGATCCTGTTTTCACTGTTGTGTGGTGTGCTGGCGTTACCGCTGCTGTTAAAGGGCATTACGCTGACTGACCACAGCGTGCAGAAAAAAGAGGAACGCATCGCGCGGGTGACGATGGCGCAGGTAGCTATCGATAGCCTGAAAAAAATGCAGGAGCGACTGGCGGCAGACCGGGAGGAGAATCTGGACGATCAGGTGCTGGCGGAGGTGAGCGCGCGCGTCATCGGTATGCTGCATCGTCGCGTGGCGGGCACCGACGAGCTGGAAAACAACATGGCGGTGGAAAATCTGGAGCGGCGCTTCCGTCTGGCTGCTGTCAGTGCGGAGCGCGCTGAACTGTATCATCTGCGCGCCACACAGCGCATCAGCAATGAAACGCTACAGAAAATGTTGCGCGAACTGGATTTGCTGGAAGCGGTACTCAGCGAGAAAGTATAAAAAAACCGGAGAGCAAGCTCCCCGGTTGTCGTGATTCATGTTGCGTTTAGTGAGATGACCCTTTGGATATGCCAAGGCCAGTTTGCGAACGGATGAACTGTGCCTTGAATTTGCCACGTTCTTCGACGGCGTTGGCTGAATTGTCGGTAATCGAGAAAAACCAGATACCGACAAACGCCACCAGCATCGAGAACAACGCCGGGTATTCATACGGGTAAATCGGGCTGGCATTGCCGAGGATTTTCACCCAAATCGTGGGGCCCAGAATCATCAGGATGACGGCCGTCAACAGCCCGGCCCAGCCGCCGATCATGGCACCGCGGGTGGTCAGCTTAGACCAGTACATCGACAGCAGGATTATCGGGAAGTTACAGCTGGCCGCAATCGAGAATGCCAACCCCACCATGAAGGCGATGTTCTGTTTTTCAAACAGAATGCCCAGCAGGATAGCGATGACCCCCAATGCCAGCACCGTGAGTTTCGATACCCTAAGTTCTTCACGTTCTGTCGCCTGTCCTTTTTTAATGACATTGGAGTACAGATCGTGAGAAACCGCGGAAGCACCGGCCAGCGTTAATCCAGCGACTACCGCCAGAATGGTGGCGAAGGCCACGGCAGAGATAAAGCCGAGGAAGAAGTTGCCGCCCACCGCATTTGCCAGATGTATCGCCGCCATGTTATTGCCACCAATCAGCGCACCCGCAGCATCTTTAAATGCCGGGTTGGCACCCACCAGCAGAATAGCGCCGAAGCCGATGATGAAGGTCAGGAAGTAGAAATACCCCATGAAACCGGTGGCAAAGAACACACTTTTTCGTGCTTCTTTGGCGTCGCTGACGGTGAAGAAACGCATCAGAATATGCGGCAGACCCGCGGTGCCGAACATCAACCCTAACCCGAGAGACAGTGCAGAAATCGGGTCGGATACCAGTCCACCGGGTTTCATGATAGCGATACCTTTCGCGTGAACCTTGGTGGCTTCGGTGAACAGGCTATCGAAGCTGAAGTTCACCGTTTTCAGCACCATGATCGCCATGAAGGTTGCACCGCACAGCAACAGCACCGCTTTGATGATTTGTACCCAGGTGGTCGCCAGCATACCGCCAAACAGTACGTACATCACCATCAGAATACCGACCAGCACCACGGCGACATGGTAATTCAGCCCGAACAGCAACTGAATGAGCTTACCGGCACCGACCATCTGGGCGATCAGATACAGTGCCACCACCACCAGTGAACCGCAGGCAGACAGGGTACGAATCGGTTTTTGCTGCAATCGGTAGGAAGCCACGTCGGCGAATGTGTAGCGCCCCAGATTGCGCAACCGCTCCGCAATCAGGAACAGGATGATCGGCCAGCCCACCAGAAAGCCGAGCGAGTAGATCAAACCGTCAAAGCCGGACGTGTACACCAGTGCTGAAATGCCGAGAAACGAAGCCGCAGACATATAATCCCCGGCGATCGCCAGCCCGTTCTGAAAGCCGGTAATGTTGCCGCCCGCCGTATAGTAATCGCTGCGTGAGCGGGTACGCTTGGACGCCCAATAAGTAATGTAGAGCGTTGCTGCCACAAACAGCACGAACAGTACGATGGCCTGAATATTCAGTGGTTGCTTCTGGACGTTACCGGAAACGGTATCCGCCGCCTGTGCCCATATCGGTAGCCCCAGTAAAGCAGTCAGCAGAAAAATGCGGCTTTTCATTTTTGTACCTCGCTAAGCAGCTCTTTGGTCAGACGGTCAAATTCGCCATTGGCGCGGTAGACATAAATACCGGTGAGCACAAAGGAGATAACGATGAGCCCAATACCCAACGGGATGCCGCGGGTCGTCCCAGCACCGGGCGCGATTGGTGTTCCCAACCAACCCGGCGCAAAGGCGATCAACAAAATGAAACTGATGTACAACACCAGCATGATCAGCGAAAGAAAAGCGGCAAAACGCTGCCGTTTCTGGACCAGTTCTTTAAATAGCGGGTTATCTTCAATCCGTTGATAAATGAGATCATTCATCATAAATCTCCAGTCAGATAAGTCGCGTCGTCCTTACGGACGGCTGTTTTTCAGGTGCCACTACACACCAAACGGCGTCATGCAGTCTGGTGTGGTGGCGCTGTTTTATCGGCTAACAGTTACGATGGTGTGTGATTCATGGCTTGTTTTTCTTCCAGCAGTTTCTCTACCACGCCAGGATCGGCGAGGGTGGAGATATCCCCCAGGTTGCTGGTATCCCCGGCTGCAATCTTGCGCAGAATACGACGCATGATTTTGCCGGATCGGGTTTTCGGTAGTGCATCGGTCCAGTGCAGGATATCCGGGGTGGCGATGGGGCCGATCTCTTTGCGTACCCAGTTGCGCACTTCGGTATACAGCTCGCTGGTAGGTTCCTCCCCGTGATTAAGGGTGATATAGGCGTAGATAGCCTGTCCCTTAAGACTGTGTGGAATACCGACCACGGCGGCTTCAGCGATTTTCGGGTGTGAAACCAGCGCCGATTCGATTTCCGCCGTTCCCAGCCGGTGACCTGATACGTTCAGCACGTCGTCCACGCGGCCGGTGATCCAGTAATAGCCGTCTTCGTCACGGCGTGCGCCGTCACCGCTGAAATACATGCCTTTAAACGTAGAGAAATAGGTTTGTTCAAAGCGCTCGTGGTCGCCAAACAGGGTGCGCGCCTGACCTGGCCAGGAGTCGGTAATCACCAGATTACCTTCACAAGCGCCGTCCTGTGGGTTGCCGATATTGTCTACCAGGGCGGGTTGCACGCCAAAGAACGGCAATGTTGCTGACCCCGGCTTGGCTTCAATGGCACCCGGCAGCGGGGTGATCATGAATCCTCCGGTTTCCGTCTGCCACCAGGTGTCGACGATAGGGCAGCGGCTGTTACCGATTTTCTTGAAGTACCACTCCCAGGCTTCCGGGTTGATGGGTTCCCCCACCGATCCCATGATTTTGAGTGACTGGCGCGAGGTGCCTTCAATCGCTTTGTCGCCGTCAGCCATTAGCGCACGAATAGCGGTGGGTGCGGTATACAGAATATTGACCTGATGCTTGTCCACCACTTGCCCCATGCGGCTGGCGGTGGGCCAGTTAGGAACACCTTCAAACATTAGCGTGATAGCGCCGCAGGCCAGTGGGCCGTACAACAGATAGCTGTGACCCGTAACCCAACCAACGTCAGCGGTACACCAATAAATGTCGCCAGGGTGATAATCGAACACGTATTTAAAGGTGGTCGCCGCGTAAACCAGGTAACCGCCGGTGGTATGCAGTACCCCTTTAGGTTTACCTGTGGAGCCGGAGGTATACAGGATAAACAGCGGATCTTCGGCGTTCATTTCTTCCGGCGGGCAATGATCATCCACCTGAGCGACCAACTCGTGCCACCACAGATCCCGATCGTTCTGCCAATTGCCGGGATTGCCAGTGCGCTGGAAGACGATCACATGATTAACACTGGTGACGGCTGGGTTGCGCAGGGCTTCGTCAATATTCTTTTTCAGCGGAATGGTTCGCCCTGCACGAATGCCTTCATCGGCGGTGACCACCAGTTTAGCGTTGGAGTCGACGATGCGACCGGCGATGGATTCTGGGGAGAATCCGCCGAAAATGACCGAATGCACCGCACCGACGCGGGCACAGGCCAGCATCGCTACAGCCGCTTCCGGCACCATCGGCATATAAATAGCAACAACATCGCCTTTACGGATACCTTTTGATTTCAGTACGTTGGCGAAACGACAAACCGCCTGATACAGCTCGCGGTAAGTGACTTTTTTGCTTTCTCTGGCGTCGTCGCCTTCCCAGATGATCGCGGTTTGATCACCTAATGTGTCGAGATGGCGATCGAGGCAGTTGGCCGCTACATTTAATGTACCGTCTTCAAACCAGCGGATACGGACATGGCCTGGGTCAAAAGAGGTGTTTTTGACGTGTTGATAGGGTTTGATCCAATCAACGATCTTGCCTTGTTCCCGCCAGAAAGTATCAGGGTCCTGAACCGATTCCTGATACATCTTCTTATATTGTTCGGCGGTGATTAAGGCGTTTTCCGCAATGGCGGCGGGTATAGGGTGCTTATTATATTGGCTCATAGCGCTTCTCCTTAAACGTTGTTAATATTATGTCAATCAAAAGTTAATAACAGTGAGTCATTAACCTTTGTTTCTTTTTTGCGCTATGGATCACGCATTACAGGAAAGAGCTGAGGCGCTTTTTGTTAAGGATAGTCCCTGATTGGCGGTGGCATGGGGAGGAAATAGCCAAAGCACACAACTTTGTGCGACTTTGCTCACATTTTTATCACTTATGTGTCGTTCTTTGAATTCGTAAAGGGAATAGTTAACGAAAATGACTATTTCATCGATATTAACTATCATTAATAAGATTTCGATCGGACGATATGATCAAACAGGCAAAAGATCGGCCTTATTTGGACGATCGACTTTCGGCGGAAGCAGATATAGTGCTAACGATCCCTAAAAGGGTGACATTTAATGCCTCCATTTCGTTACGAAATTGTTTTAATTGTAAATGATTCGTGGGCAATGAATAGGCTGATTATTGTGATAGATAATTTCGACTTTCGATCTGCTGGAAGACGTGGGATATACTTTACCAAAGCATAATATTTATATTGTTTGGACTGCATAATAACGCAGGAAATTAAGTTCTTGCTCATAAAATCCTTTGTTTTGGCTGATTTAGTTCTAATTATATCAACGGTTTAAATATTGCATTTACCAGGTAATTTATCTGGTTAATTTTAAAACTATCCTCAAGCTACCTGGATTTAGGCTGCGTCAGGGGGATAGATTTCACATAGCAAGAAACAGAGGACATATGAGTCTGATATTTGGGCAGAATGAAATCATGAGCATGTTAAGCGCTCCTGTTCACAATGATAGACGAGCAATTGCGGTCATTGATGACAAGTGCAAGATACTCTGCGCGAATTCCGCATTTAATGCACATTTTGGTTTACGTACCGGCACCACAACACCCGCTTCTATTGACGAAGTGCTCCCGGTTAATGTGCGGTTCGCATACCAGGATTTTATGACCAACAATGACCTGCTCAGCACGCATGTCGCCTGGGATCTGCTGTCTGACGGGTTTGCCAAAAAGCCGCTCAGCACGCTGTCGTTTTCCAAGCTGAATGTGGAAGATCGGGTATTGTCGCTGTTAATCCTTAACCAGGATGATGGGGACATCACCACAACGATGGCGTCATAAAATGTGGCATCATGAGAACGGCATCGGTAGTGTCATAAAATGGGATGTCTAAAAATTAAACACACACCGAATCAATTCATTCATTGATCTGATTTTTGTGTTTTCATGCTGACTATTATTAATCATTTTGACGATTACACTATTCTCCTTCTTTTTGTGTTGTTTTTATATCGATACGTTTCGATATCCTATTCGACGATCAGGCTAGTAAAGAATCCACATTTAAATACATTTATTAGCGTTAAGTGTCTTTTTTTATATCTCATTACAGCCGCTGCAACAGGAAACATTCTTCTTTTATTCGCTTTCAATACTGATGACATAATGTTGCAAGGCTAATTATTTGCGGCCTGTATAGGTTACTTTGCTGAAATATGACAGGCGAAACAGGCGCGTATTATTCCCATTCCTGACTGCATGGCTGCCTGTTGGGGGGCGTCACCTGTTTAACGCCTGTTGGAAGAGCCGACTGTCGGCAGCGGTATGGGTGACATCGACAATCACCTACGGTGATCGTCCAACCCGACTGAAGTTGCGGTTTACCCCTGCTGGAAGATGATGAGCGCTTATCATGTAACCAAAAACCGGTGCGTACAAGCTAACGCGGCCAGCCAACGCACCTGCAACTTGAAGTATGACGGGTATATCACTGCTCATCAATGATGAATAAGACAATATCTCATTATATTTAATAGGGGATACCGCATTCCCGAATGTCATATTTAGTCTCTGGCTAATTCGAGCCCTATTTACATTTTTCATACGGCTAATAATAGGTGTGCCATGCTATGGCAACGCCAACCATGAAGGGACAACACGGGCGTTGTTCACCGTGCTTGCGTATTATTCTGCTGCTTTGATGATAAAAAACTCAATGAATTAACCAGGCCTGGTGCCTGAGTCAGCACTGTTGTGCTGGTATTACGATGGCGTCAGTGATACCGATATAGGCCTACAGTGACGCACTATAGCGTTCGTGGGATTAACGAAACATTCCTTAATTATCAAACTTTTGCATTTAATTTCACTCACTCTGCTCCCGCATGTTTTTGGCTTGTCTTTAACCTTTCAAAGGTTAAGGGATAGATTTCCTCTCGTGATAATGCTCACAAGGTTATGGGCGTTTGCCTAATTTTCTGTTTCATAACTTCATCATATGGAAAACATTGCCTAATGACTAAATGAAATACAGCCATAATAATCTAAATAAAACATGGTTTTTCTTTAATTAATACGCAGTTTCTTTTTTGTGATGTTGATCTCTTTGCTATATCGCGACAGAGAAATATATCTGCGTTTTGCTTGATACAGATTTACGCCATATCTCTGATGCATTTTTCGATACACACAGTTTATTGCTGCAAATCTTGTAAATGGGTTAACTATTCAGGCAGGTAATCAACGTGAAAATTGAATCGATCGACGTCACCGTCTTCACTTATCCCACTCGTCGCGTTTCCGACAGCGCAGGACATTCTCATCCCGGTGATGAGCATCAGGCCAGTATGGCGCTGTTGACCATCACCGCCGACAGCGGCCACAAAGGCTATGCGTTTGCACCGCCGGAAGTGATCCGTCCGTATGTGGTGAACAGCTTTTTCCGCAAGGTGCTGATTGGGCAAGATCCGTTTGATCGCGAGCGGTTGTGGCAGGATCTGGTGCACTGGCAGCGCGGCAGCGCCAACCAACTGACCGACCGGGCGCTGGCGATCGCCGAACAGGCGCTGTGGGACCTGGCCGGGCGCGTGCTGAACCTGCCGGTGTACAAACTGCTGGGCGGTTACCGCGATAAAGTACCGGCCTACGGCAGCACCATGTGCGGCGACGAGCTGAGCGGTGGCCTGTCCACGCCGGAAGAGTACGGTCAGTT
>NZ_JSYG01000022.1 GCF_000784735.1 Dickeya undicola | reverse complement strand
CGTCGCGGCGGCTCCAGCGCGCCACCGCCAGTCCAGGCGGCGCTCTCCTCTTCGTCCTCTGTACCTTATTATCTGTCGGGTCTGGGTACGGTTACCGCCGCCAATACCGTCACGGTGCATAGTCGGGTCAGCGGCCAATTGATGGCGATCCACTTTCAGGAAGGCCAGCAGGTCAAGGAAGGTGACTTGCTGGCAGAAATCGACCCTCGCCCGTTCGACGTCGCATTGACGCAGGCGCAAGGGCAATTGGCCAAAGATCAGGCGCTGCTGGTCAATGCCCGTCAGGATTTAGCCCGCTACCGGCAGCTGTCCAAAACCAGTCTGGTTTCCGGCCAACAACTGGACACCCAGGAATCACTGGTGCGCCAGTATGAAGCGACGGTGAAATCGGATCAGGGCTCGGTCGCCAGCGCGCAATTGCAGTTGGATTACAGCCGCATCACCGCGCCGTTTAGCGGCCGCGTTGGTCTGCGCCAGATTGATATCGGCAACTACATCACCAGCACCGATAATCTGCTGGTGTTGACGCAAACACACCCGATCGATGCCGTTTTCACCGTACCGGAAAGCGATATCGCCACCGTACTGAAAGCACAGAAATCCGGTCAGCCGGTACTGGTCGAAGCCTGGGATCGTGCCAATCAGCACATTCTCTCTCAGGGGCGGCTGTTGAGCATGGATAACCAGATCGACACCACCACCGGCACTATCAAACTGAAAGCCCGCTTCGATAACACCGACGATGCGCTGTTCCCTAACCAATTCGTCAACATCAAGATGAAAGTGGATACCCTGCAAAATGTGGTGGTAGCCCCGTCAGCTGCGGTCCAGATGGGTAACGACGGGCACTTTGTCTGGGTACTGAATGACCAGGATCAGGTCAGTAAACACCTCGTCACCACCGGTATTCAGTACGGCCAGCAAACCGTGGTTTCGACCGGGTTGAACGCTGGCGAGCGAGTCGTCACCGACGGGATCGATCGCCTGACTGAAGGCGCGCGCGTTGAAGTGCTGGCGCCTGCGGCGGTAGATACCAAATCCACCGCCGGCACGGAAAAACGTCAGCATAAAGCGGAGAAATCCTGATGCAGGAGACGACGCCGTTACAGGACGCCGCACCGCTTGACGGCGGTGGGCCGTCGCGCCTGTTTATTCTCCGGCCAATCGCCACCACGCTGCTGATGATCGCCATCCTGTTGGCCGGGATCGTCGGCTATCGTGCCTTGCCGGTTTCCGCGCTACCGGAGGTGGATTACCCGACGATTCAGGTGGTTACGCTGTATCCCGGTGCTAGCCCGGACGTCATGACCTCGGCGGTTACCGCGCCGCTGGAACACCAGTTTGGCAGCATGTCCGGCCTCAAACAGATGTCGAGCCAAAGCTCCGGCGGCTCGTCGGTGATCACGTTACAGTTCCAATTATCACTATCGCTGGACGTCGCAGAACAGGATGTACAGGCAGCCATTAATGCCGCGACTAATCTGTTGCCTACCGATCTACCGTTTCCACCCACCTACAGCAAGGTCAACCCGGCAGACCCGCCGATCATGACGCTGGCGGTCACCTCCACCGCCCTGCCGCTGACGCAGGTGCAGGATATGATCGAAACACGCATTGCACAGAAAATATCCCAGGTGGAAGGCGTTGGGCTGGTCACCCTGGCCGGAGGACAACGGCCGTCGGTGCGGGTCAAACTGAATCCGGGTGCACTTGCCGCCTACGGATTGAGCAGCGAAACAGTACGCACCGCCATCACCGCTGCCAACGTCAACACGCCCAAAGGCAGTTTTGACGGCCCGGCACGCGCGGTCACGCTATCCGCCAACGACCAGATGCGTTCGCTCAACGACTACCGCCAGTTGATCATTACCTGGAAAAACAACGCGCCAGTGCGGTTGCAAGATGTCGCCACGGTAGAACAAGCGGCGGAAAACACCCACCTGGCGGCGTGGGCCAATCAGAATCAGGCGATTGTCCTCAACATTCAGCGTCAGCCGGGGGCCAATGTGATCGCCACCGCCGACCATATCCGTAGCCTGCTACCAACGCTGAAAGCCAGTTTACCCAAGTCGGTGGATGTTGCTCTGCTCACCGACCGCACCACCACCATCCGCGCATCGGTAGACGATGTGCAGTTCGAGCTGATTCTGGCTATCGCGCTGGTGGTCATGGTGATTTACCTGTTTCTGCGTAACGCGGTGGCGACGCTGATCCCCAGTATCGCGGTGCCGCTGTCGCTGGTGGGCACCTTCGCCGCCATGTATTTTCTCGGCTTCTCGATCAACAACCTGACGCTGATGGCGCTGACCATCGCCACCGGCTTTGTGGTGGATGACGCCATCGTGGTGATCGAAAACATCGCCCGCTATATCGAGAAAGGTGAAAAACCGCTACAAGCGGCGCTGAAAGGCGCAGGGGAAATCGGCTTTACCATTATCTCGCTGACCTTTTCGTTGATCGCAGTGCTAATTCCGCTGCTGTTCATGGGCGATATCATCGGCCGTCTGTTCCGCGAATTCGCCGTTACGCTCGCGGTGTCGATCCTGATCTCCGCCGTGGTGTCGCTGACGCTGACGCCTATGATGTGTGCTCGCCTGCTCAGCCACCAGTCGCTGAGCCGCCAGAATCGTTTTACCCGCGCCAGCGAGCGCTTCTTTGACACGGTTATAGCGTGGTACGGTCGCGGGCTGACGCGGGTGCTTAGTCACCCGTGGATTACCCTCGGCGTTGCACTGAGCACGCTGGTGCTGACCATTTTGCTGTATATCGTGATCCCCAAAGGTTTCTTTCCGATACAGGACAACGGCATCATTCAGGGCACGGTCCAGGCGTCGCAGACCATCTCGTTTTCTGGCATGGTGGACAAACAGCAGCAGGTCACCGCACTGATCATGAAGGACCCGGCGGTGGAAAGCGTCTCGTCATTTATCGGCGTCGACGGCACCAACCCATCGCTCAACAGCGGCAGATTGCAGATCAATCTCAAGCCACTGGATGAACGCCGCGACCGTATTCAGGGCGTAATTGAGCGACTGCAACAACAAACGTCCGCTCTGCCCGGCGTTCAGCTTTATCTGCAACCGGTGCAGGACCTGACCATCGATACCCAGGTCAGCCGCACCCAGTATCAGTTCACCCTGCAAACCATGTCACTGGATGAACTCAGCATCTGGGTGCCGAAGCTAACCGCCGAGCTACAGAAACTGCCGCAGTTGCAGGATGTCAGCAGCGACTGGCAGGACGGCGGCGCGGTAGCCTACCTCAAGGTCAACCGCGACAGCGCCAGCCGCCTCGGCATCACCATGTCGCAGGTGGACAGCGCGCTGTACAACGCCTTCGGCCAGCGACTGATCTCCACCATTTATACCCAATCCAATCAATACCGGGTGGTGCTGGAACAGCACCATGACAGCAGCAACGGACTGGCAGCGCTGAACGATATCAGGCTTATCAACAGCAGCGGCGGCGTGGTGCCGCTCAGTAGCATCGCCTCGGTGGAAGAGCGTCAGGGACCGCTGTCAGTCAACCACATCGATCAGTTCCCCTCTACCACCATTTCGTTCAATGTGGCACCCGGCTACGCGCTGGGGGATGCGGTGAAGGTCATTCAGCAAACGCAGCAGCAGATGCAGTTGCCCAGCGACATCATTACCCGCTTTCAGGGCAGCACGCTGGCGTTCCAGTCAGCGCTGACCAGCACCATCTGGCTGGTAGTGGCTGCGGTCGTGGCGATGTATATCGTGCTGGGTGTGCTGTATGAAAGTTTTATCCACCCGGTCACCATTCTGTCCACCCTGCCGACCGCCGGGGTCGGCGCACTGCTGGCGCTGATGTTCGCTGGTAGCGATCTGAACATCATCGCCATCATCGGCATCATTTTGCTGATCGGTATCGTGAAGAAGAATGCCATCATGATGATCGACTTTGCGCTGGCCGCTGAACGCGAACAGGGTATGACGCCGTATCAAGCCATCTATCAGGCCTGTCTGCTGCGTTTTCGCCCGATCCTGATGACGACGATGGCGGCGCTGCTCAGTGCCGTACCGCTGATGTTCAGCACCGGTGTCGGCGCGGAGCTGCGCCGCCCGCTTGGTATCTGTATGGTTGGCGGTCTGGTGATGAGTCAGGTGCTGACGCTGTTCACCACGCCGGTGATTTACCTGCTGTTTGACCGCCTGGCGCATCGCCTGCGTCGCCGCCAGCCGCAGGAAGGGGAAGCACAGTGAAGTTTTTCGCGCTGTTTATCCATCGCCCGGTCGCCACCACGTTGCTGGCGCTGGCGATAGCGCTGTGCGGCCTGCTTGGCTATCAGTTGCTGCCGGTGTCACCGCTGCCACAGGTGGATTATCCGGTGATTTCGGTCACCGCCACCTTGCCCGGCGCGTCGCCGGAAACCATGGCGTCGTCGGTGGCGACGCCGCTGGAGCGCTCACTGGGCCGCATCGCCGGTGTGAATGAAATGACGTCGATGAGCTCGCTGGGTAATACCCGCATCATCCTGCAGTTTACGCTGGATCGCGATATCAACGGTGCGGCTCGTGACGTACAGGCAGCGATCAACGCGGCTCAGAGCCTATTGCCGAGCAGTATGCCAAGCCGCCCTTATTACCGAAAAGTGAACCCGTCCGATGCGCCGATCATGATCATGACGCTGACATCGGACACTTACGGTCCCGGCCAGTTGTACGACTACGCCTCCACCCAGATTGCCCAGCGCGTCTCGCAGATTGACGGTGTCGGCGACGTCACCATCGGCGGCAGCTCATTGCCAGCAGTACGGGTCGCGCTCAACCCGCAGGCGCTGTTCAATCAGGGAGTGTCACTGGACGCGGTGCGCCAGTCGATCGCCCAGTCCAACGTGCGTCAGCCGCTCGGCAGCGTCGACAGCGGTAGCACGCATTACCAGATTCAGACCAACGACGAACTGAAAACCGCCGACGCCTATCGCTCGCTTATCGTCCACTACAACAATGGTGCACCGGTGCGCCTGAGCGACGTGGCAACAGTAAAAGACTCCGTGCAAAATGTGCTTAACGCCGGGATGACCAACGCCAAACCGGCCGTGCTGGTGATGATCCGCCGCGCACCGGACGCCAATATCATTTCCACCGTCGATGCCATCCGCGCTTCGATGCCGGAACTGCAAGCCCTGCTGCCCGCGTCAATCACCCTGAATGTCGCGCAGGATCGTTCGCCCACTATTCGCGCCTCGCTGCGCGATGTAGAGCGCTCGCTGACTATCGCTGTGTCGCTGGTGATTCTGGTGGTGTTTCTGTTCCTGCGCTCCGGGCGCGCCACGCTGATTCCCGCCATTGCGGTGCCGGTGTCGCTGATTGGCACCTTCTCCGCCATGTACCTGTGCGGTTTCAGTCTGAACAACCTGTCGCTGATGGCATTGACCGTCGCCACCGGTTTCGTGGTGGATGACGCTATCGTGGTGCTGGAGAACATTTCCCGCCATATCGAAGCGGGTATGAAACCGCTGCAAGCCTCATTGCAAGGGGTACGGGAGGTCGGTTTCACCGTGGTGTCGATGAGCCTGTCGCTGATCGCGGTGTTTATTCCGCTGCTGTTCATGGATGGTCTGCCGGGGCGTTTGTTCCGTGAGTTCTCGATTACGCTGTCGGTAGCAATCCTGATTTCATTGCTGGTGTCCGTCACCCTGACACCGATGATGTGCGCCCGGCTGCTGCGCCCCCATGCACCCCGTAGCCAGCCGCGTGCCCGTGGCTTCAACCGGCTGCTGCTTGGGCTACAGCAAGGTTACGGCCGCAGCCTGCGCTGGGTGCTGAACCATTCGCGCTGGGTAATGATGGTGCTGCTGGGTACTATCAGCCTGAGTGTCTGGTTATACATCAGCATTCCTAAAACCTTCTTCCCCGAGCAAGATACTGGCCGGTTGATGGGGTTTATCCAGGCCGACCAAAGTATCTCCTTCCAGGCGATGAAGCGTAAATTACAGGATTTCATGACCATCGTGCGCGCAGACCCGGCAGTGGATAACGTTACGGGCTTCACCGGCGGTATGCGTACCAACAGCGGCTCGATGTTCATCAGCCTGAAACCACTGGCCCAGCGTGATGTCAGCGCCCAACAGGTGATTACCCGGCTACGCGCCAAACTGGCAAAAGAACCGGGTGCCAATCTGTACCTGATGGCGGTACAGGATGTGCGCATCGGCGGGCGTGAGGCCAATGCTGGTTACCAGTTCTCACTGCTGTCGGATGACCTGTCGGTGCTGAGAACCTGGGAACCGAAAATCCGCGATGCCCTGAGCAAGCTGCCACAACTGGCGGACGTCAGCTCCGATCAGCAGGACAAAGGTGCCGAGCTGATGATGGTGTACGACCGCGACGCGATGGCGCGCCTCGGTATCAACGTTTCCAGCGTTAACTCACTGCTGAACAACGCCTTCGGACAGCGCCAGATCTCCACCATCTACCAACCGATGAACCAGTACAAAGTGGTGATGGAAGTGGACTCAGCCTACACCCAGGACCCAGGCTCACTGGATAAGATGTTTGTGATCAACAACGACGGCAAGCCAATCCCGCTGTCGTTCTTCACCCGCTGGCAACCGGCCAACGCACCACTGGCGGTGAACCATCAGGGGCTGTCGGCTGCCGCCACGATCTCGTTCAACTTACCAGAAGGTGCCAGCCTGTCGGACGCCACCACCGCCATCGAACGTACCATGACCGCGCTGGGCGTGCCGCCCACGGTGCGGGGCCAGTTTGCTGGCACCGCGCTGGCGTTTCAGCAATCACAGCATTCGCAGGTGGTGCTGATCATCGCGGCGATCCTGACGGTTTATATCGTGCTGGGGATACTGTATGAGAATGTCGCGCATCCGCTAACTATTCTCTCGACCCTGCCGTCTGCCGGTGTTGGTGCGCTGCTGGCGCTGGAGTTGTTTGGCAAGCCATTTAGCCTGATCGCGCTGATCGGCATTCTGCTGTTGATCGGTATCGTGAAAAAAAACGCCATCATGATGGTGGACTTTGCGCTGGTGGCGCAGCGTGAAGGGAGACTGTCGGCGCGCGAAGCCATTTTCCGCGCTTGTATGCTGCGTTTCCGCCCGATCATGATGACCACGATGGCGGCGCTGTTCGGTGCACTGCCGCTGGTATTGAGCAGCGGCGACGGTTCAGAGTTGCGTCAGCCGCTCGGTATCACCATCGTCGGCGGGTTGGTGATGAGCCAGTTACTGACGCTGTACACCACGCCGGTGGTGTACCTGTTCTTTGACAGCCTGCAATGGCGACGCCGCAAACGCACTGACACCACCGCGCATACCGAACCGTCGGTCTGATGCCGCACCAGCCGTAACTGTAACAACTCGCCGGGGTTCGCCCCGGCACCTGCAAGGGACAGGATATTCCCAGGAGTAGCACCACGCATGAACAATCAGCCCGCCTCTGTTCGCTGGCAATTGTGGATTGTGGCCTTCGGCTTTTTTATGCAAGCGCTGGACACCACCATCGTCAACACCGCCCTGCCCTCCATGGCTATCAGCCTCAATGAAAGCCCGTTGCGTATGCATTCCGTGATCGTCGCCTATGTGCTGACGGTGGCGATGATGCTGCCCGCCAGCGGCTGGCTGGCGGACCGGTTAGGCGTGCGGAACGTCTTCTTTTCCGCCATCGTGCTGTTCAGCTTCGGCTCGCTGTTATGCGCCCGCTCCAGTACCCTGGACGAATTGCTACTTTCCCGCGTGCTTCAGGGCATCGGTGGCGCGATGATGGTGCCGATCGGTCGGCTAACGGTGATGAAGCTGGTGCCGCGCGATCAGTACATGGCGGCGATGACCTTCGTCACGCTGCCAGGACAAATCGGCCCGCTAATGGGGCCGACGCTCGGCGGCTTTCTGGTGCAGTACGCCAGTTGGCACTGGATTTTCCTGATCAATATTCCGGTAGGCCTGATTGGTGCCCTCGCCACCTGGTGGCTGATGCCGAATTTCACCATGCCGCCGCGCCGTTTCGACCTGCGCGGTTTTGTCTGTCTGGTCATCGCGATGGGCACACTGACACTGGCGCTGGATGGGCAAAAAAGCCTCGGTTTGTCGGCACCCGCCCTAAGCGCACTGGTGCTGACTGGCTTACTGGCGCTGCTGGGGTATTGGCTGCACGCCAAAGGCAATGAGCAGTCACTGTTCAACCTGCGCCTGTTCGATACCCGCAGCTTTACCATCGGGCTGTTTGGCGGTTGGCTGGCGCGCATCGGCAGCGGTATGCTGCCATTCATGACCCCGGTCTTTCTGCAAATCGGGCTGGGGTACACACCGTTTCACGCCGGTATGATGATGATTCCGCTGGTTCTGGGTAACATGGGAATGAAGCGGCTGGTAGTGATTATCGTTAACCGGTTCGGCTACCGCGCAGTACTGATCGCCTCCACCCTGACGCTGGCGCTCGCCACCCTGCTGTTTGCGCTGGTGGCACTCATGAGCTGGTACTGGATGATGCCGGTCGTGCTGCTGTTGGTGGGCATGGTAAACGGTATTCGCTTTTCCACCATGAATACCTTGACGCTCAAAGACCTACCCGACTCTCTGGCTAGCGGTGGCAACAGCCTGCTGTCGATGTCGATGCAGTTATCCACCAGTATGGGGGTGACCATCGCCGGTCTGTTACTGGGTATTTTCGCCAATCAGCATCTGGTGAGCGGCGCACCGGAAACCCACACCGTTTTCCTTTACACCTACCTCTGTATGGTAGTGGTGATGGCGTTCCCAGCGCTGATTTTTAACCGGGTGCCGCCCGATACCGTTCAACAGTCGACGCTGACGCGTTCTTCATGAGGTGAATGATGAGATTTGGCATTACCGCCCGGCTATTTCTGGCGATTTTCTCCACCTGTATGCTGGTGCTGGTTATCATGCACTTTGGCGTCCGGCTCAGTTTCGAGAAAGGGTTTATCGACTATATTCGCCACGGTAACGAGCAGCGGGTGGTGCAAATTCGCGGCTGGCTGGAAGAACAATACCAGCAGTACGGCAACTGGGATTTTCTGCACAATAACGAACGCGGTATTTTTCCCATGCTGCGGTCGATGGAGCAGAACAACGACGAAGCGATGCAGGGCTGGCGAACCCGATTTTGGATCATGGATGAAAACCGCCGTCGCCTGATCGGCCCACCGATCTCGATGCCCGCTGGCAGCAGTTGGCAGCCACTGACCGTGAATAATCACGTCGTCGGCTGGCTGGTGGCCGCACCGGTAGAAGGGTTGACCCGCAGCGCCGATATCAATTTCGATCGCCAGCAACAGCGCACCAGTTGGCTGATTGTCGCCTTCACCACCTTGCTGGCCGCCGTCGTAACCTGGATGATGTCACGCGGCCTGCTGGCCCCCGTCAAGCGGCTGGTCAACGGCATCCACCAACTGGCCGGTGGCGATTTCAGCACCCGAGTCACCGCCGGGAAACGTGATGAACTGGACCGGCTGGCGCAAGATTTTAACCAATTGGCCTCGGCGCTGGAGAAAAATGAGCAGTCGCGCCGTGCGTTTATGGCAGATATTTCCCACGAACTACGTACCCCATTGGCGGTGTTGCGCGGCGAACTGGAAGCATTGCAGGACGACGTGCGTCGGCCGGACGCCGCCGCGTTCAGCTCGTTACAGTCTGAGGTCGTGTTGCTGACCAAACTGGTAGATGACCTGCATCAGCTGTCGCTGTCCGACCTGGGTGCGCTGGCTTATCGCAAGGCCGCTGTCAACGCCAGCGCCTTGTTGCAGGTGTCCGTGGCCGCATTCCGGGAGCGTTTTCAGCAAAAAGGCATCCAACTGACTACCCGCCTTCACCCCGAGGCCGTGGTGTTTGGCGACCCGGACCGCCTGAACCAACTGTTCAACAACCTGATGGAAAACAGCCTGCGTTATACGGACAACGAGGGCCAACTGGAGGTGGAAACCGAACTGCGCCAGCAACGGCTGATTATTCACTGGCGCGACAGTGCTCCCGGCATTAGTGATGAACAGCTGGCGCTGATCTTCGAACGTTTCTACCGCGCGGAAAGCTCGCGTAACCGCGCCAGCGGCGGTTCGGGTCTGGGGTTATCGATTTGCGCCAATATCGTTGAGGCGCACGATGGACGCCTGTATGCTGAACATTCAGCGCTCGGTGGCGTGCAAATCACCGTCGAGCTTCCGTTGCACCTATCCTGATAAGACAGGTAACCGACATGACAGCATCGTCTCCTGCAGCGGCTGGTGATGAAAACCTGCCGGTGCTGATCGTTGAAGATGAGCCCAAACTGGCCCAATTGCTGGTGGATTACCTGCAGTCGGCGGGTTACCGTACCCATTGGCTAACACAGGGCGACGAGGTTGAACCCTGGGTGCGGGAACATCACTGCCAGCTCATTTTGCTGGATTTGATGCTGCCGGGCCGTGACGGCCTGACGCTCTGCCGCGCCATCCGTGGGTTTTCCAACGTGCCGATCATCATGGTTACCGCCCGCTCCGATGAAATCGACCGGCTGCTGGGGCTGGAAATCGGTGCCGACGATTACATCTGCAAACCCTATAGCCCGCGCGAAGTGGTCGCCAGAGTGAAAACCCTGCTGCGCCGCTGCCGCTGGCAACATGAGCCGCTGCCGGGTGATGTGCTGCCCGCGCTGCTGATCGACCAAAACCGCTATCAGGCCAGCTACCTTGGCCGCCATCTGGAGTTGACGCCCGCCGAATTTCGGCTGCTGAAAACCCTCTCCGCCGAACCAGGACGGGTCTTTTCGCGCGAACAATTGCTCGACCATCTGTACGACGACTACCGGGTAGTGACCGACCGCACCATCGACAGCCACATCAAGAACCTGCGCCGCAAACTGGAAGTATTTGACCAGGAAACGTCATTTATCCGCACGGTGTACGGCATTGGTTACCGCTGGGAAGCCGCCGCCAGCCAGGAAATGTAGGTGGATTTACCGTTACATACGAGCAAGCCGTCAAAGAAACTGTTCGACTCGGTTAAAAATTTGCAATTTCCTCCTGGTGTCCGGCTGCTAGCATAATCATTGAACATAATAATCATGATGAGGGTAAGCATGTCGGGATTAGTGGATGGTAAATGGGTCGATGGTGATGTCGCGGCCGAAGAAATCAAAGGCGGTGCGTTTCACCGTCAGGAAACCTTATTCCGTGCAACGGCTCTCGTGCCGGAAGCCGGGCGGTATCAACTGTTCGTCTCGTACCTTTGCCCGTGGGCATCCCGCACGATTATCTACCGGAACCTGAAAGCGTTGCAGGATGTCATTCAGCTGTCGGTGGCGGAACCCTGCATCGGCGAGCAGGGATGGGAATTCAGCACCCCGCAGGATGCTGGTGACAAAGTAGCGCCGGTGCGTCATCTTCACCAGCTCTACACCGCCAGCGATGCGCACTACACCGGCAAAGTCTCGGTGCCGGTGCTGTGGGACCGCAAAGAAGGCCGCATCGTGAATAACGAGTCATCAGAAATCATTCGCCTGCTCAACCACGCCTTCAATGATCTGACCGGTAACCGGCTGGACTTTTACCCGACAGCGTTGCAACCGGAAATCGACCGCTGGAATAGCCTGATTTACGACAACATCAACAACGGCGTGTACAAAACCGGTTTCGCCAAAACTCAGGCGCATTACGACCAGGCGGTAACCAACCTGTTTGCCTCACTGGATACGGTAGAAGCCCACCTGGCCCACCACCGCTATCTGGCAGGCGACACGCTGACCGAGGCCGACTGGCGGCTGTTCGTGACGCTGGTGCGTTTTGACGCCGCCTACCACGGCGCGTTCAAATGCAACATCCGCCGTTTGGAGGATTACCCGCACCTCTCTGGTTACCTGCGCGAGTTGTATCAGTGGCCGGGGGTCAAAGAAACGGTCAAGCTGGACCACATCAAAAACGGTTATTACAGCATTCGCTGGCTCAACCCTACCGCTATCATCGCGAAAGGGCCGCTGGTGGACTTTGACCGCCCGCACCAGCGCGAGCTGGTCGGCCCCTCTGCCGGTATTCGTACTGCCTGACGCCGTAACGGCCGGGCGGTTGTCCGGCCGTTTACAGCCCTGTACGCCAATAGACTTACTTTTTGTAAGCTGACTACTGATTTTTCCCGCCGTTGGCGTTAGAATCTGCCGCCTTTACTGTTCCCGTCCGGGAACAGCCTGACCTGTGATCAGACTTGAGAAAACACCATGTTCAAACCGGAATTACTCTCTCCGGCCGGTACGCTGAAGAATATGCGTTACGCCTTTGCCTATGGCGCTGATGCAATTTATGCCGGCCAGCCCCGCTACAGCCTGCGTGTGCGCAACAACGAGTTCAACCACCAAACGCTGGCGCAAGCCATTAGCGAAGCCCACGCGCTGGGTAAAAAATTCTACGTGGTGGTTAACATCGCGCCCCATAACGCCAAACTGAAAACCTTCCTGCGCGACCTGCAACCGGTTGTCGAAATGAACCCGGATGCGCTGATCATGTCCGACCCCGGCTTGATCATGCTGGTGCGGGAAAACTTCCCGCAGATGCCAATCCACCTGTCGGTACAGGCCAACGCGGTAAACTGGGCGACGGTGAAATTCTGGCAGCAGATGGGGTTGAGCCGAGTGATCCTATCGCGCGAGCTGTCGCTGGAAGAGATTGAGGAAATCCGTACCCAGGTGCCAGACATGGAACTGGAAATCTTCGTCCACGGCGCGCTGTGCATGGCTTATTCCGGCCGCTGCCTGCTGTCCGGTTATATCAATAAGCGCGACCCGAATCAGGGCACCTGCACCAACGCCTGCCGCTGGGAATACAACGTGCAGGAAGGCAAAGAAGACACGGTAGGCAACATCGTGCATATCCACGAGCCGATTGCCGTCACACAGCTCGACGCCGTTACGGTGGAGCCAACGCTGGGTATCGGCGCGCCCACCGACAAGGTATTCATGCTGGAAGAGAAGCAGCGTCCGGGCGAATACATGAGCGCGTTTGAAGACGAACACGGCACCTACATCATGAACTCGCGCGACTTGCGCGCCATTCAGCACGTGGAACGCCTGACCAACATGCAGGTCGCCTCACTGAAAATCGAAGGGCGCACCAAATCGTTCTACTACTGCGCCCGCACCGCGCAGGTGTATCGCCGCGCCATTGACGATGCCGCCGCGGGCAAACCGTTCGACCCAACGCTGTTGCAAACGCTGGAAGGGCTGGCGCACCGCGGTTACACCGAAGGCTTCCTGCGTCGTCACGTCCACGAGGATTACCAGAATTACGACTACGGTTACTCGGTATCAGACCAGCAGCAGTTTGTCGGGGAGTTTACCGGCGAGCGACGCGATGGGCTGGCGGAAGTGGCGGTCAAGAACAAGTTCTCCCGCGGCGACAGCGTGGAAATGATGACGCCGGGCGGCAACGTCCAGTTCACTATCGACACCCTGCTTAACAAGAAAGGTCAGCCGATCGATGTTGCACCAGGCGATGGTCATACGGTGTATCTGCCGGTGCCGGACGACATCGCGCTGGAGTTTGCGTTGTTGCTGCGTAATCTGCCGGGTACGAGCACCCGCAATCCGCACGCAAAATAACAAAAAAGTGACAGTATGGTGCCAATTGTGACATTTTTTAGAATCTGATCACATCAATGGTCTGGCTAACTGGTTACTATTGCAGCGCTGAGAAAATACAAAACGAAAAATAAGCGTAGTTAAGCTACTAGGAACCACCTCCTTGGCCAGCTCAATCTCCCTTGAGCTGGCTTTTTCTTTTCTGGCTACTCCCGCTTCAGGCGCGGGCTGTTAACCAGATAGAGCGTGATCACCAGTATCAGAATCGCCCCGGCGTAGGTGAAGGTGTCCGCCGGGTTTTTATGGTCGACGATGATCAACCGCACGATGGCAGTAATGCCGATGTAGATGAAATAACGCAGCGGGAAGTGATAACCGGACAGGAAATACTTCACGATCAGCGCCAGAAATTCGAAGTAGAGAAAATAAATCACCAGGCTTTCGATCAGCATGTAAGACGACTCTTTCTCATTGCTGACCAGCAGTACCGTAGCCAGATGCCAGGTTTCCTTACCCAGAAAGACGACCAGAATCACCGCCAGCACCAACAGGCCAAAATTGAGTATGGTCTGCAACCCTTTGGCAATCAGGACCGCTCGCGCTGAACCCGCCATGAGTATCTCCTCAACAATCTCATTCAGAGAAAAACGACCATTCAGAGAGAACGATCGCTCAGAAAAAACATCACCCCAAATCCGGCATTCGATAGCCCGGCCCGCAGGCAATAACCTGATCCAGATCACAAAATTACCGGGTCATGAACAGGCTGTCTATGCAATATTTTTTACTATTTATCTGATTTTCTTATATACCGGTCATATTTCACGTTGCAGGTGTGCTGGCGGCGTGACAAGGCTCAAATGAGCCTTGTCCTGTTGGGTATAGCTGGTGTCGAGAGGGGGCATTTACCACCAGCGGTGAAAATGGTGTACCGGGCCGATGCCGTGGCCGACTTCCAGCGAATCCGCCTGCTCCAGCGCGCCTTGCAGATACGCCCGCGCGGCGGCCAGGGTATCCGGCCAGTTGTCATAACGCGGGCGCAACGCCGCCAGCGCTGCCGACAGCGTGCAGCCGGTGCCGTGGGTATGCCGGGTGTTGACGCGCGGCGCGCTCAGCCGCACCGGCTCCGCATCCGGCATAAACAGCCAGTCTGGGCTTTCACTGTCGCTCAGATGACCCCCTTTCATCAGCACCGCCTGGCACCCCATCGCCAGCAGCGCATCCCCTTGCCTGCGCATACCCCGTTCATCGTTGGCAGGTTCACACTGTAACAGCGCCGCCGCCTCGGGCAAATTGGGGGTTATCAGCGACACCCGCGGCAACAGTAGCTGACGTACCGCTGCCACCGCTTCCGGTGCCAGCAACGGATCGCCACTTTTCGCCAGCATCACCGTATCCAGCACCACATACGGCACCGGGTAGCGTTGCAGCCGGTCCGCCACCGCTTCCACAATATCCGTCTGCGCCAACATGCCAATTTTAGCGCTATCGATACGGACATCGCTCAGTACCGAGTCCAGTTGGGCTGCGACAAACGCCGGTTCAATGCGGTAGACCGACTGTACGCCTCGCGTATTCTGTGCCACCAAGGCAGTAATCACACTGGTGCCGTAAGCGCCCAATGCCGAGAATGTTTTCAGGTCAGCCTGAATACCGGCACCGCCGCTCGGATCGGTGCCCGCGATAGTCAGCGCGTTGATGCGTTTCATGCCAGCGCCTCCCGATTTAGGGTATAGAGCGCATCCAGAAACGCGGGGATGAAACTCCCCGGCCCACGTGCCTGCGCCGCAGCCTGCTGCCCGCAACGCGACATCACCGCACAGGCGGCGGCAACATGACTGAGCCGGTCCCCCTCCAAAGCGCAGAAACCAGCCACCGCCGCCGACAGCGCACACCCGGTGCCGACCACCCGCGTCATCAGCGGGTCGCCACCGGGGATAGCCAGTACCCGATCGCCGTCGGTCACGTAATCCACTTCGCCGGTTACCGCCACACAGGTGGCCCAGCGGCGCGCCAACGCAATGGCTGAAGGCAGTGCCGCCAGCACATCGTTACCGCTGTCCACCCCGCGCCCGGCCGACCGTTCGCCAGCCAGCGCCATGATCTCGGAAGCGTTGCCACGGATCGCTGTCGGTTTCATCGCCAACAATTCAAAAGCAAACTCGGTGCGAAAACGCAGGCCACCTACCGCGACCGGGTCTAGCACCCAGGGTGTACCAACCTCGATGGCACTCGCGACCGCCGCGCGCATCGCTTGTGCGCGGTCGGCTTCCAGCGTGCCCAGATTGATGAGTAACCCGTCCGCCAGCGCGCCAAACTGTACGGCCTCACTCGCGTCCACCACCATCGCGGGCGAAGCACCCAGCGCCAGCAACACATTCGCAGTAAACCCCTGCACCACCTCATTGGTGAGGCAGTGCACCAGCGGTGCGTGCAAACGGAAAGCATCAAGGGAATCCGCGACGGACGCGGCAGGGAAAAGTACAGGTCGAGCGTTCATAAACCTCCCAACCGGCGTGAAAGAAGGCGGCACCGGTGAGATACCGTGACTTCCCTACGCTGGCATAATCCAGATCAGGTAATACGGGTATATCTCAGCCGTTTTCCATGACAGAAAAGCGGCACCCCGAGTCAACGAACGCCATTATTGGAAAGATTGGCTAAAAAGGTCAATGGTGGGAAAAAGATAGCGGTAGCGACACGTCATCCCCTCACCGTAAACATATTGGTTAATTTCGCCAGCGCGGAATGCAGCAGGGCTGAGAAGTAGCCGAGTCATCAAACGGCTTGATACGTTCACCATGCTAATCTGTTTAAGTAAAAGCTAAGCTCGACCAGCTATCGAAAAATCTAAAAATTCTCAAGCAGTTTTAGCTGCTGAAATGTCAAAGGACGATAGAAAATGTATCCTTGAATAAAAATGGGTAAATAGCGTTTTAACTTATTTAAATCAGCAGCCTTTTCAACACCCTCATAGATGATATTGGCACCCAAAGGAATTAATTTATGCAATAAATTTTGCATTTTTTCTAATTTAGTGAAATCCGTACCAATTCCATCCACAATGGAGCGATCAATCTTAATTGTATCGAAATTAAACAAAGCAAGATTGTCTATCTTCAAGCACCCAGCACCAAAATCGTCTAGCGAGATCATAAATCCATACTCTTTGGCCTTTCTTAAAAATGCCTCTCCCTCTATAAACTGCTTCAGTGTGATTTTTTCACTGAATTCAATTTCGATACTCCGTGGATTAACACCATAATTCACGCATATTTCATGCAACTTATCCAGGTACTCAATATTGTTAAATATGTAAGGAGAAAAATTAAAAGATATCAATAATGTTTTCTTAAACCTTATTACTCGGCAAACAACATCAAAGATGAAATCTGTAACTTCATTAATCAGCCCACAGGATTCAATCTCTTCTATCATCTGTTGTGTAGGAAGCAATTCGCCATTTGAACGGTAAAATCGAGCAAGTGTCTCATATCTGAATATTCTATTTTCAGGTAAGTGGATGATGGGTTGATACTCTGCTTTTAGCCAAATCCGCCGCCCATTCACATATAGCATCGTCGTGTTCATCTTGCTGTTTTGCTCCTTCTCCAAGCGAATTTGGCGCTTAAAATATCCCCTCATAAATTTTATACATTTAGGCTAAGTATTTGAAAATTGTTTTAAATGATCAATAACACCAATCCAATAGGTAAAGACTATCATGAACAAATTAACGATCGTTTAAAACTATATACAAAAAGTGATAAATTATGTAGCTTTTGATTAAATCAATATAAAAAACTTATTTTTATCGGAATATTATGATTTTTCATGATTTTCATCTGAGATCATACCACTTTCGCGTAAAGGTACAGCCATTGTAAGCATGTATAAACCTTGTTAGGATGAAGGAAATGCTGAATTTATTTTCTTATATGCAGCATTGATGTTTACCTTTAATAAATGAATCATGACTTTTTTTGAACATTATGGTTTCCATTCATCAATAATTTTCTTGTAATTCAGTAAAAACAAAAAACCGACTAAAACACCAGGGTCTACCTATACAAAGAGGGATATCGTATGACGGAGCATTACGCCCCCCCGCCGAATAATGTCATTCGCTCGCTAATTCAACATCCTCATGCAATGTCAATTTATGCCAAAAGTATGCCGTATCCTCTAAAAGCCGATGTCAGAGAGCTCAGCCTGGATACCAGTAGCATGATATTAGAGGTTGAATACAGTGGCGCTGATATTGAACACTACCTTGATGAGGGTGGTTTGAACTTTGATCTTGAAGCACTAAAGGGAGTAGAAAACAACGAGAGAGAAACTTATAGTTTGACCAATATACCAACCAAATTATTTAAAGTTGACAGTCTGTTATACCGGTTGGAGTGTCAACTTCCCGATTCAGTATTCATTCATGAAAATCGGGGAGGGATTCGCATACCTTTTATTCTCGGAATGCAAGCTCGTGTTCATATTGAAATCTATCGTCATGTACTTACGATAGCGGGAAAATTACGTAATCTCTCAAGGGGTGGCTGTTTAGTAGAGATTGATCTTGTCGAGAGTATCTCGGTGGAAGTCAACCATGAAATCCCAGGGATAACTATAGAGTTTCCAAATGGAACCACACTCTTTGCTGAAGGAAAAATTCGCCATATGCGCCCCTTTGGCAATAACGGCTATGCCGTTATTGGTGTCCAATTCATTAATTTATCTTCATCGCAATCTGAAGCACTGTTCCAGTGTACCAATGAAGTTGAAAGAGAAGCCGCCTTTCGTACCGGTATTACTGGCAGTATGATCTATCCATCCTCACTGTTCACACCAAGTGCCAGGGAGAAAAGTATTCTGTTACGGGAACATCAGGAGCGCGAGAAGCGCACACGCCAAACCCCTGCGGAGCGCGGTGTATTAGAAGTCGCTCACCATATCCAAATTGGGCTAATGTATGTAAAAACGCGTAACCAGTTACCGCTGGATATTTTTTACGACTGTGTTGATACCTTGTTATATCTGGTCAAGAAGGATCGTAAGGCACTCTTATATGCTTTATCGTTCCTGCGTGACGAAGCCGACTGGGTTCGACATGCAGTACAAGTCTCCGGCACGTTGGCTGATATGCTGTTGCTTCACGATCAACACGATCCACAAATACGCGAAGCCGTACTGGGTGCGCTGCTGCATACGATGGGCAAACCCCTGCTCATCAATGCGCATCTTCCTTCTTTGAAGGTCAACATGAACCCGGCCCAGAAAACAATACTGCGCGGCCATGTTGCTGAACTGTGCCAAAAATTGAGTGAACTCGGCTGGGAAATGAGCCCAGTTTGCCGTGAAGTGATAGAGAATGCCAATGAACGTCTTGACGGTAGCGGCTATCCGGCGGGTAAACAGGGAACCCAACTCTCGCCTCTCATCAGATTGGTTTCCGTGATCAAAGCCGTTAACAGATTACGTCATGCGCGTAACGGCGTTTCTCCGCGAACACCATTAGAGGCATATCGTAAAATTCACGATGCACTTGACGCCTACGACAAATCACAGCTCGTAAGATATATCCAGATTTATGGCCCTTATCCCATCGGCAGTCTGGCCAAATTCTCAGCAGGATTCCTTGGCTGGATCCTCGACATTGATAACAAAGGCCGACCTACAGTAGTGCATTTGGTGAAAAATCTGCGCTTTCCAGATACCAATATTAGTAGTGTGGTTTCTAAAGGGGATTTATCTCAGGTCGGTAAATTGATCAATATTGCCGACCCACAGGAGTATGAATTAAAGGTACTGAAACTCTAACGTCATGTTCAACCTCAGGCTTTGATGATGCGAATGCTACGGTTCTCCAGTCGTGTTGCCCACGCTGGATCCGTATCATCCTCAAGTCCCCGCGTATTGATAAGTCATCACTTACCAATAACAACAGCAAAGCCGCGTTTATTTTCTCTGCCGAGGCCACTACGATGGTTTCGGCAGCTCATTTTGATGGAGCGCTCCGGCAAGCGGTCAGCCACAACGTTCAAATATCGTGATCAACGCCATAAAGCGCAAGCAGGCTCATCAAGCTATACCGCCAGCGAATCGTATTACCTGAGCGTCTTGTTGTATGCAGGCCAGTTAGTGAGGTTATGCTTTTGCTTTGCCATCGGGATTAAATGAGAGACATCCTGTCTCTCACCGGAGGCCGGCCGTTGGCTGGTCAAATTCGTCCCCAACGAATTTGTCGTTCACTTGCCGCGTTACAAGGCTCAAATGAGCCTTGCTCTAAAGGCCAACGCTTCGCGTTGTTCAACAACACAATACGTTTTGTCCTGCAACTCGAATTATTTTGGGTATAAACGTCAGATTTATTCAACAAAACCAGACACGGGTGCAATGACATTTCGATTTAAAACCACATTAATATTTGATTGTATTCACGGCGTCTATGGCCTTTGCTGAATAGTCAATTGCTGTAACAGCATCGCCCGTTATTTCAAGAACAGGACTATCCAAACCAATATGACATTACAGATGCAGTATTCTATCTCCTGAAAATTACAGTAATAGTGCCGCTATAACCCCAGTATTGATATACTGAGATGACGATAAAACATGCCAGAGTCAGCCGGAGAGCAAGCATGAATATTAAGCAGCTTCAGTATTTCTGCAAGGTGGTCGAAACCGGCAGCGCCAGCCAGGCCGCAAAACAACTTTTTCTCGCCCCTACCGCGATAAGTATGCAGATATCCGCATTGGAAAAAGAGCTAAATGGAGAGTTATTTAACCGCAGCTCAAGACCCATGACATTAACCCGACTCGGGGAATTTTTATATCAGCGGGCTCAGGAACTGATATTTAACTTTGAAAAACTAGAAACCGATGCTTATCAATACATGAATAGCGAATCAACGTCACTCACACTCGGTTTTGTTCGCTCAGTCATGTTTAACCTGCTGCCAGAAACGATTAAACACTTCGCAGACAGTTACGGTCATATCAATCTTCACCTCAAGGAAGTACTCTCGGAATACCAACCTGAGATGCTCGGCAATCAGGCTATTGATATCGGCATCACTCGTGAAATGGATAATGATAACTTCGTCAGCAGCGAATTATGCCATGAACTTATTATGGTTGACCCACTGGTCGCAGCTATCCCGAAAAATCACTATCTTTCAAGAAAGAAATTTATTACGTTGAGAGACTTCTGCAATTCACCGTTTATCATTTTCCCGAGCGACCAAAAGAGTGGTTTTTCGGTTCGCATCTTTGACATGTTCAAGAAACACCACTGTGTACCGGCCATCTCACACCGAGCAATCGAAATTCATACCGCACTGGCATTAGTCGGTGCAGGGCTGGGGGTAACACTGGTGGGGAAAACCACCATACCCAATAATAGACAGGATATTATTTTCCTTCCCATCGAAGACTTTAAAATATCGAGTTATATTTATGCTATTTACCACCCCAAGAACAAAAACCCGAACATTCACTCCTTTATTGAAACCATGAAAAAAATAGCCGGTTAATGTCATAACCGGCTATGGAATTGCACTGGTGACTAACAACATGACACCATTCCCGATTAGCTCTCTTATTTTAAAAGTCAACGCGGGTTAGCATTGAAAAAATAAGACAGGAAGAGCATCGAAAAAAACTGCCAGAGATCGTGGTTATGCCACCTTCATGGGTTCGTCAATAGTCAGTACAACCAGGAATGTGAAGATGGATATCGCCGACATAAACAGGAACACACTGTTCCAACCATAGAAATCAAGAATAAGCCCGCCAATAAACGGTGTGGCAGCGCCGCCCAATTGACCGCCCATATTTACCAGCGCATTCGCTACCGGAAACTTATCTTTGGCGATAAAAGACATGGGGTAGACCATATAAGCGGAAAAACCGATGCTCAACAGTAATCCCGTCATAAAAAGCAGCACTGCACATATCACCGGGCTGGCCGGTACAGCGACCAGGCAAAGCATCATCAGTGATGTTGACAACGCGGATATCAACATACCGGGTTTTCTGCGTTTGCCCAACACCTTATCCGAAAGCACTCCACCTAGCAGGTTGCCCAGCACAGCCCCTACCCAAGGCGCGGCAGCCACAAACCCCATTCCCATCACCGACAGATTTTTTTCTGTCAGCAGATAAGTCGGGATCCAGGCCAACAGCAAACTGGAGATCCCCAATTGGCAGCAATAGCCGAAACTACACCCCAGCACATTCCAGGATGAATAAATCGCTTTCTCCGTTGTTATTTCTTTGATATTTCTGACACGAATGAAGGTATCGAGGTAAGGTATTCTTTTATAGGTTTCATTATTCACAGCCGCAGCATTACCACGCTGCTTCTCATTAATCAGGTCCAGTTCCTGCTGATTAACGAAGCCTGACTCAGCAGGTTTATCTTTCACAAAACAAAACCACAGTACGGGTAACAATAATCCTGGTAGCGCAAAGAACAGAAATATTTCCTTCCAGCCCCAGTGCGTGATGATCATCGAACCAAGGATTGGCGTAATCACCGGACCTAGTTTGATCGATGAGAGAAAAATCCCAGACGCGATGCCTTTTTCACGAGAAGGAAACCAGTTATTAATTGTTGATGTAACACCTATTGGCAATGGGCCTTCAGCAATCCCCAACAGTACACGGCATAATTTCAGTTGCAAAATCGAGCCGACCAACCCCGTCATTGCAGTCGCTATCGAGGTGAGAACCATCGAGGTGGTGAACACCTTTCTGACGCCGAAGCGGGCTATCAACCAGGCCGAAGGTAACTGGATGAACGCATACGCGATCAGGAAAAGGCTCACTAACGCACCAGCTTGCGCATTCGTCATGGTAAATTCTTTACGAATAAACGGTAGCGCTACGCCTAAATTCGCCCGGTCTGCTGCAGCAACGGTATAAATGAGAAAGAACAGTGCCGCAACCCACCACCGGTGGTGGGTTGGTTTGTTCCTCGCATTAACCTGTTCAACACTAAGACTCATAAATTACCTCATACTAAATTTAAATCATGAAATATGGAACTCAGTCCCATCAACTCTGCAGTGGTCGCTCCATTACTTATTTTTTCTTTATAATTATTTTCTTTTTCCTCTCTGGCTTTCGCCAGATGAATAACGTCAGCAACACAGTCTTTATCAATAACAACCAGACCATCTGAATCGCCAACAACCATATCACCAGGATGAATAATGCAGTCCCCTATCACTATGGCTTCATTCACTTTTCCAGGCTGGTGCTTACCGGTGCCTTTAATAGATATACCTCGTGAGAAGACAGGAAAACCGGCGTCAATAATGGCATCGCTGTCTCGTACTGCGCCATTAACGACCAAACCAGCCAGACCGATAAACTGTGCCTGTGTCGTTAATACATCTCCCCATACTCCCGCCTCAATAAAACCGTGGCAGTTAATAATCAGTACGTCGCCTTTTTTGGCCTGTAACAGCGCATAGTGAATCATCAGATTATCACCCGGTCGCATGTCCACAGTGAATGCCGGTCCGGCCATTTTCATACCGCGTGCTAATGGCTTAATACCTGCATCCAAGGCTCCGATAGCACCCTGCGCCTCATAAATGGTCGCCGAACCCAGCGCTGTTAGTATTTCACTCGTATTGTCATTCATTATGAATCAACCCTTAATTAAGGTTTATTGGGATTTCGTTGCAGTAAGTGGTAATGGTGTTTTTTACGTGCGTCTGAAATACGCATACCGGAAAGTGCATCCTGAAGAATATTTTTTTCAATCGCTTGCATCTGTAATGCACGATCAATAACTTTCTCTACATGATGACGACCAATAACCACTACCCCATCAATATCCGCGATAATGACATCCCCATTTTTAATGGTGACACCACTAATACAAACAGGCTCACACACTGCCGCAACCTGGACACGATCTTTTCCCGTTCTCATATAATGGCCGCAGGCGTAAATGGGATATTGGCTTTGATTCGCTTCATCAGTATCTCGGCTTACACCATTAATAACCGTACCGGCTATGTTCTTACTGGCAGCCACCTGGCTTAAAATCCCTCCCCAGACGGTACAATCCAGCCGACCGGCATTATCAATCACCACGACATCGCCGGATTGTACGTCATCGATATAATCGCCAACCGTCCCGATATTATCGGGGTCAACAGCTATATATCTTACCGTCCATGCCGTCCCGACGATCCTTTTATTTCCAGCAATATGCTTGATACCCAGTAATGAACCAGGCAGTGAAAAATAATCTAACGCATCTGATAATTCTGGCGTTGATAGACCTGTTGATTTTTCTATGTAGAGATCGAGATTTGAATCCATATTCCCTCCTGTTTTTATTTACTATCCATTTAAAAATAAATACCGACAATGATGCTGACTTGAATATAAGTTCAATAAAAATGAACTTATATTTAGCCTGATATCATCATGAAAAATCAGCATCATTACTTAATGAAAAACAATCACTTAAACAAATTAAGCAATAATTAAAATTTTAATTAACTCATTTTTATAGCGAGAAGTGTGATTTCATGCCCAAAATAATTCGTACTGCGTTGCCTCTTCAGGACAAGGCTTATGATGTGTCTTGCCACTGTAGCGACCTATCTGCCGCTGATGGTGAAAACACAGGCCGTGTTGCTGTTTACGGCGACGTTTCCAGAATCGCCAGCCGGGTATGTAACTGGCTCAGTACCGGCAGCAGAATGGTTGACTCGCCATAAAGGCTCGATCGACCGGGTATACGCCTACGGTTTGGCCTATGGCGTTGGGGAGCATTCGAAAACATGCTGGGGAGATCGCTACGGGGAGGGATCAATGCGAGGTAAACACGCCATGTTGCTGGTCACCACCGGTGGCTGGGAATCGCACTTCGATGTTGTAACCGTCTGGGTCGCGCACAAACGCGGCGTAGTAATCGGGATGGTATTTGGCTCGCACACCGGGCTGGCCGTTATCCTCGCCGCCCGCCGCCACCGCTGCGGCGAAAAACGCATCCACCTCCGCTCTGGATTCTGCACTGAAAGCAAAATGCACCGGCGGACGCGACGTTACCTCGCCCTGAAAAATCCAGAACTCACCGCCAGGATCGGAAGACTGACCGTACCCCATCAACACGCCGAAGCTAACGGCGAATTTCATGTCTTTGACCTGCTCATACCCTAATGGCTTTAATGCCTGCTCATAAAACCGCCGACTACGACGCAGATCCGACACCGGAATACTCAAGTGATCCAGCATGTTCCCTCCCTTTGGCGATTGAACTCTGTGATTTTCCACCCCGATTTACATCACGTCCGACGAGGCGGAATGACCAACATAATCGCGTTGTCAGCAGGAAAAGATGATCCAGATCTATAAGTTAATGCTTAAGTATTCATTTAAAGTGATTTTTTATGAGCGCTATTGCGCGAGGTACTGCGGTAGCCCACCTTAAAAAAGCCTCCTGATACATATGCGCAATGGATACATTCGGGATCAGGCATGACCGGTAATCGTCAAGATAGTTGTCACCCTTCGTGCGTTGTAGTCTTGTCATATCCAAGACGGCCGATAAACGGCAAGCGTAGCGCAGGTGGATTGAAGTCCACCCCGATATTGGCTCCCAGAATGTTGACCTCAACCCCCTCCTCCACACCCAGCGTCAGGCCCAATACGCCCAACAGCGACACCTGTACACCTCTGCCCGAGGGCGGCAACCCGATGGGATGCGTTAACGCCCGAAAATCCTTACCGATGGCGTTGGCGGGCAAATCCAGCTTCAGTTCCGGCACTTCCCGGCCGATATGCGCCATAAAGGTATTACTGTTGGGACCGGGCCAGGCGTGATAGGTGTGCGGCCAGGGGTAGCTTTTGATCGCTGCCTCTATTTTCGGGATCATCGCGGCCGCGCTCGCTCCGCGGTGCTCAACCAGCAACCGCGGCGTTGCACCGAACCAAAACCCGTCGGGGACGGTATAATTACGGCGGACTACATCATCGCTGCCCCAGCCGATCACCTCGTAACGCTGGTAGCGGGCTTCTCCGGCTTTTTTAACGATGATCCAGGGGTGAACCGCCACCAGCCCTCGCCAGCCATAAGTGGGCGCGGTATAAACCTGTACGATCGCGGTATCGCGTAAAGCCGCCGGGTCCGGCGCTACACCTGCCGAATCGCGCCGCGACGCCCAGATGCTTTTCCCTGATAATCGATCTTCGCTCCGGGTAGCCTGAATCAGGCTTTGCCCAAGCGACAGGATCAACACGCCGAGAAAAACGAAGCCCACAACTTTGAGGTAGTGCATTGATGACGTTTATCCATGAAACGTAGGGAAATTACAGCAGATTAAGCCTGCCGTGCCGCCCTGTCTAATCACAACAGCAAAGGATGGCATCGCCTCCACGCCTCGTGATGGCACGGCGAGCATTGAATCGAACGAAACGGCACGGTACGATCCAGCAACTCCGTGACCAATTATCCGTGTTCAACGCGCTGAGAGCGCCGATGGGAACCCCTGGTATGCAAAGCAATGCAACAACTCGACATGACGTTGATACACGAGCCAATCACGGCGGCGGCGTTCTAAAATGCGACCCACGCTGGCGGACGCGCGTAACCTATTCCTGGCCGATGGTTTCTGCTCCATCAAGACAGACAAGGCCCCGCGCACAGTGAGCATTTATAAATTAACCCGTTATTCTCATTACAAAAATAAAGAACCCCTATTTATCGCCATGCTGTCAGCATGACGTCTATCGGTTTCTT
The DNA here is from genome assembly GCF_000784735.1 of Dickeya undicola. Taxonomy (GTDB): domain Bacteria; phylum Pseudomonadota; class Gammaproteobacteria; order Enterobacterales; family Enterobacteriaceae; genus Dickeya; species Dickeya undicola. The sequence continues at coordinate 188,116 of NZ_JSYG01000022.1, read as the reverse complement.
TTTGAGTGATAAGACAATATCTACATTAATCAGGAGAACGTCTATGGTTATCAAACCACGGATTAAAGGTTTCATCTGCATTACTGCCCATCCAGCGGGATGTGAAGCCAACGTTAAACAGCAAATCGATTATGTTACCGCCAATAAGCCTGTCTCGAATGGCCCCAAAAAAGTGCTGGTTATCGGTGCCTCGACCGGATATGGCCTGGCAGCACGTATCACCGCCGCGTTTGGTGCCGATGCAGACACCCTTGGCATCGCATTTGAACGCCCAGGAAGCGACAGTAAACCAGGAACCGCTGGATGGTATAACACCGCCGCGTTTGAAAAGTTTGCCCACGAGAAAGGGCGTTATGCCAAAACCATCAATGGCGATGCGTTTTCTGATGAGATAAAAGCCTTAACCATCGACACCATTAAACGTGACCTCGGCCAGGTCGACCTGGTGATTTACAGCCTCGCCGCGCCCAGACGTACCCACCCGAAAACCGGTCAGGTCTATTCATCCGTGTTAAAACCGATCGGTGCCGACATTCGTTTACCGGGCATTGATACCGATAAAGAACTGGTGAAAGAGTTCGCGCTCGAAGCCGCAACGCCGGAAGAGATCGAAAATACGGTTGCGGTCATGGGGGGCGAAGACTGGCAAATGTGGATCGATGCGCTCAATGATGCCGGTGTATTGGCTCAGGGAGCCAAAACAACGGCGTTCACCTATCTTGGCGCTGACATCACTCATGCCATTTACTGGAATGGTTCAATCGGTGCGGCTAAAAAAGACCTGGATAAAAAAGTATTAAATATCCGCGAAACCTTAGCGGATATCGGAGGAGAAGCCTACGTCTCCGTATTGAAAGCCGTCGTTACCCAGGCCAGCTCGGCGATCCCCATCATGCCGCTGTACTTGTCATTACTTTTCAAAGTGATGAAAGAAAAGGGAACACATGAAGGCTGTATCGAACAGATTTACGGGCTGTTCAGTGATTCACTGTACAACACCTCTCCGGTTATTGATGACGAAGGCCGCCTGCGTACCGACTATAAAGAATTAGCCTCGGACATTCAGGCTTACGTCAACCAACACTGGCACAATGTAACGGCTGAGAATCTTTATCAGGTCACCGACTTTGCCGGTTATAAAGAGGAATTCCTGCGGTTGTTTGGTTTTAACATTGACGGGGTAGATTACGCTGAGGATGTCAATCCAAACGTCCTTATCCCCAGCCTGATTGAAAAATAACCGATACCGAACAGTCTACATCGGGGCGACGCGTGGTGTAATAACGCCGTCGCCCTCGTCAGACAAGGTATAAACCCGGTTGCCGCGGTGCAACCGGGCTGTTATCCAGCATTCTTCGCCGCGCCAACGGCCACGCGATACCGAAACTCCCCCGGAGACACGCCCGTCCACACCTTGAAGGCGCGGATAAACGAATTGGCATCCTGAAATCCAAGCAGAAAAGCAATTTCACCTTGCGAAATACTAAGGTGGCCGAGGTAGTGTTGCGCCAGCTGCTGACGGGTGAGGTTCAGAACCTCGGTGAAACTGGTCGATTCTTCACTCAGTTGTCGCTGTAACGAGCGCCGACTCACCGCCAAACGTTTCGCCACGACGTCGAGTGAGTACTCCCCGGCAGGCAACCCTTCAAGCAGCATCGCCTTAACGCGGTCGCACATTGTCGCCATCGTGTCCAGCGACGACAGCCGCTTACGTAAGCCGGGTTCGAAATACGTCCACATTGGTTCATTCTCGGTAAGAAACGGCCGGACGCCATCCTGACTCGAAAAAGCAACGCGGATCGCCGCCCCTTTACGCGGCAATACCCCGAAATAATCGGCATAGTCATCAAGGTGCTCCGGTATAGCCGGTAAAATCACCTCTCGCGGCACCACCCGATGACGCGTGCCAAGCCTCACCAGTTGCGTGATGAAGACCAGCTCGCCGAGCGCCAGGCTTTTCGGCATCTGGCCCTCGTTCCCGTAGCACTCCAGTGTTACAGAGGTCTGCACAGGGCTGATATCGACCGTCAGGATCAACGGGCCGACAAGTCTCTTGAACGCTGAAAGGCGTTGCATGGCGACGTTGAGATTGGGGCTGCACAGGCTCGCAAAAATCGGAGGATCGAACGCTTCGACGGAAATCGCCTGCCCAACCCGAAACGGCAACGCAACATCCCCAGCGGAATCCTCAAGGGCTTGCCACAACTGAAAATATTGTGCGGCGGTGATGCTTGCCTCTTTACGGGCAAACAAATCCGCCGGAAGACCGGCCAGACGCAGCACGTGATCGGGATTGAATCCCATATCACACATCAGTAATCGCCAGCCGGGCTGAACGTAAAAGTGCGTAGCGCGTTTCATCTCTGCTCTCTCCAAACCGCAGATACTACTACTCAGTAATCTGGTGGCTATCGATCATCTGCTGAAACATATCCTGAATCGATATCTGTAATGGCCGGTAAACCATCATCAGCTCGCGAACACTTTTCTGATTATCCGCCCGCCATGAATATCCAACGTTGCGAGACACGAACTTACGCGTGGTGCTCTTGTCAGCTAACGGAGCAACCAGCCAGACCAGCCATTTAGGCAGGATACGGCGCGGAATGGGGTACGCCTGATACTTCGGCAACAGCGCGCGGGCAATGTCAGGAAGCGAAGTATTGTGCCCGGAAACGATGAACCGCCCTTTGGCATCGGGCAGGTAAGCCGCCCGCAGGTGCGCCTCGGCCAGATCCCGCACATCCACCACACCACAGCCGATATCGGGAATACCGGCTTTCATTCGCCCGTTCCCTAACTGCCGCACCACATTGAAGCTCTCCGAGGTGCCATGTGGATTGGTTCCCGGACCGATAACCAGGCTGGGATTGATGGCAACCAAATCCCAGCGCAACTGTTTTGTGGCGATATCCCAGGCATCACGCTCTGCAACGGTCTTTGAATAAGAATAGGGAACATGTTGCAGCGACGAACTGGTATTCCAGATATCCTCCGTCAGAATGTGATTCGGCGTCTTTTCGATATCGGCATTATCGCCGTAAATCGCCGCACAACTGCTGGTCAGCACAACACGCCTGACTGACTCAACCTTGTTGACGGTTTCCAGCACGTTTCGCGTCCCAAGCCGTGCCGGATCAACCAGCTCTTTCTGGGGATTATGAATATCGAGCTTAAACGGGGATGCGGTATGAAACACGATACCGCACCCCTTCATGGCTTGCGCATACGACCCCGGCTCAAGCAAGTCCGCCTTGAAGAAGCGAAGCGTACCCGGCTGACCTGTCGCCATATCATTCAGATGTCCAGTCTTCCTGACATCGTTCGGATCTCGCACGGCGGCGTGAACGGTGACGCCTTCTTCCAACAGGCGTTTAACAAGCCAGCCCGCGACATAGCCCGTTGCGCCAGTCACCAGAACGGGCTTGGTTTTATCAATGTCGAGCATGATGCATTCCTCATAGTTTGATGCAGCGCCAGATGGCCGCGTGTCAGTCAGCAAACGCTGAGGACATTCTCTCCTGTCATACGCGCCAGGACACTCGCCATCCGCGCCAGGTGACATGCAATGCGCGCCAATATTCGTCAATCCGCGCCAGAGTCAGCGTTTTCAGTACTGCTCGGCTGTATGGCCTGTTTTATCCGTCAGGCCGGATAAAACGGCCAGGATAAGCGCGATGGCAGACAGCACCGCACCGGCCCAGTTCGGCGACTGCAAACCAAAACCGGCGGTGATAACGGCTCCGCCAAGCCACGCACCAACGGCGTTCCCAAGGTTGAAAAGCCCAATATTGACGGCGGAGGCGAGCGTCGGTGCACCGGCCGCTCGGGCTTTATCCATAACCAGTTTCTGGATAGGTGAAACGGTCGCGAACCCGAAAGCCGCCATCAGAAAGATACAGACAGCAGAGATTACCTGGCTGTGAACGCTGAAATTAAAAATCGCCAGCACCACCGCCTGCGCCGCCAGCGTGACATAAAGCATGGGCATCAAGGCGCGATCGGCATATCGCCCGCCCAGTTGGTTGCCGACAAACAGCCCCAAACCGAAAAGCAGCATCAGCCAGGCCAGGTTGCTTTCACGGTATCCGGCCAGCTCGGTCATCATCGGCGCGATGTAGGTTATCGAGGTGAAAAAAGCACCCGGTCCGAAAATGGTGATCCCCATTGCCAGCAGTACGTTGACGTTACGAAAGGCATAAAACTCCTGAGCAAAGTTCTGATTCTCCGGCCGGGGCTGATGCGGAATCAGCATCATCACGCTGATCGCCGTGATGACCCCGATAACAGCAATAACCATAAAGGAATCACGCCATGAAATGTGCTGCCCAATCCACGTCCCGGCAGGTACGCCTATCAGGTTAGCCAGCGTCAGCCCCATAAACATAAATGCGATGGCCCTGACACGTTTAGAGGGCGCAACCATGTCTGCGGCGATGATGGAGCCAATACCAAAGAAGGCACCGTGCGTCATAGAGGTGATGATTCGGCCCAGAATCGCCATGCTCATGGAAGGGGCAAAGGCGGTGATGAGGTTACCCGTGACAAACAGCAACATCAGAAAAACGAGCATGGCTTTTCGCGGGACGTTAGCTCCCAAAACAATCAGCGCCGGGGCGAAAACAAACACCCCCAACGCATAAGCGGTTGCCAGATTGCCCGCAACGGGAATACTGACGCTAAATTCGTTGGCGATAACGGGGAGAAGGCCAGCAATAATGAATTCGGTGGTTCCAATACCGAATGCACCTATCGCCAGCGCCAGAAGCGCTAATGGCATAACACATATCCTGTTCAGAAAAAAACTGCCTGCACCGGCACGCAGGGGGACATACCGGTAAACCTGCGTATCGGTGCAAGCAGAAACGGAAATACAGAGTAGAAGTTTATGTAAAGGCGATAAACACCCTCAAAATCGCCTGAGCGTAGATATAATTTCTACCTTAGCGATCCGAAGTGTCCACCTTCCGCGTGTTTCAGTAGCTCATCGACGATAAGCCGTATTTTTGGAAAGAGGTGTTTTGTTCTGGGCCAGACGATATTCAGTTCGACAGGCTCGGGAGTGTATTCAGCCAAAAGGGGAACAAGAAGGCCCCGCTCAAGAGCTTGGATAACCATCGCCTCCGGGAACTGAGCTATCCCCGCGCCAGCCAGACAGGCCTGAAGTTTCGCATCCCCGTCGCTGATCTCATGGGCCGTGGCTGACACAAAACGAATTTCCCGCTGGTCTTCCCCTCTGAAACGCCAGGCTAACGGCGCGCCCCGCCGATATCCCATAATACAATGATGCTTTTTCAGAGACGCCACATCGGCAGGCTCCCCGTAACGTTCAAGGTAGGCAGGCGCGGCGCACAAAATGAGCCGCTGTCTACTGAGACGCCGGGCAACCAGTTCATCGGTACTTTGCAGTTCGCCCAGGCGCAGAATCAGGTCAATCCCCTCCTCTACCGGGTCAATCAGCCGATCGTTAAAAGTAAGAATGAGCCGCAGAGCTGGATAGCGGGCCAGAACATCCAGCAGCACCGGCATCATCAGATTTCGGCCAAATGAGGCTGGCATGTCTATACGCACCGAACCCGCCGGTACTTCCTGCTTTCTGCACAGCGCGTGTTCAGCTGAGTCCAGAATATCCAGTGCCGACAGGCAACTTTTCAGATAAGCCTCTCCGTCACTCGTCAGGCTCAGCTTGCGCGTGGAACGGTGGAAAAGCTGAGTCCCCAGTCTTTCTTCAAGCCGGGCGATACTTTTTCCTACCGCAGATTTGGTAATGCCCAGGTGTTCGGCAGCTTCAGTAAAGCTACGGGACTGTGCCGCAATCACAAAGTTGGTAATCCCCCGCAAGGATTCCGCTGAAAATAAGGTAGCCATAAAGTTGACTCATTGAAGGAAAGCCGTGAGTTTATCAATGTGTAACTCTACACCAGGCTTACATCAGGCAGTATGTAAAGCGCAGGAATATCCTGAATAAAGGCTATATACGGTCTGGGAGACTACATGGTCGTTACCTTAATTCTCGTTAATGGATGATCATTAGCGCAGAAAGCACCTATCAGATTGCAAATCGCACTGGGCGACCTCACAAACGTTAAGAACACAGTTACCTTTGGCCGTGGTAACGTGGATGCGGCTTACCTCAGCAGAGTGAGAAAGACACAATGCACTGACTCGGCGATAGCCTTCGGGTATCAAGAGGCTAACGCATTGCGCTTGCTGGCTCCTGAGCGATTTCCGTTCTATAAAAATTCGCTCAGGAGCCTGGAAAGCCTCTCATTACGGCATAAAAATCTGTGTAAATTTTATCTAGCAAGTCGCCTTCACTCTGACTGACCTTCCCCACTCGGTGCGCGCTTGGGGTAATGATACCTTGAAGGCCAGATTTCTTCGGGACGTTTATTCAACGCGTTGGCGATCAAACGCTCGCCTTTAGGCCAATGCCGCACCAGCGTATTTGCCAACGTAGACGAGGCTAGCCCCGCTTCTCTCGAAACCGCCGCCAGCGTTGTTCCCCTCTTCCTTAAACCTGCAATGATATCCGCAGGATGCCAGTCATGTTGCTCCATACGACCTCCTTCACTGTTGACTATAAGTCACATCCTAACACAAAAACCGTTAATTGTGACTAATAGTCCGTGGACTGATAAGCATCAAAATCGAATGCTTGTCACATGAAAACATCCGATTCGATCAAAGTCCTGTTAGGACAACGCGTTAAGGCGCTCAGATTGCAGGCGGGGCTATCTCAGGAAGCCTTTGCGGAAAAGTGTGGGCTGGATCGTACTTATATCAGCGGCATTGAGCGAGGGATGAGAAACCCAACACTGGAAGTGCTTTATATCCTTGCAACCGGATTACATACCGATCTACCCACGCTGTTTGCATTCCACGATCCAGCCTGATTTTTGAGCCTAATCGATTAAGTCAACGAAATAGCACATATGTGACTCATCGTCCGTGGTCTGATAAGCAACGAGAGATAATGCTTATCTGCATGGAGAATGCAAAAAACATCACCGTCCGTTTTGGACAACGCGTAAAAACACTTCGCTTACAGGCTGGACTCTCCCAAGAGGCTTTCGCTGACAAGTGCGGTTTAGATCGCACCTATATCAGTGGGATTGAGCGAGGGGTTAGAAATCCGACGCTGGAAGTGATTGGGGTTATTGCTGACGGGTTGGGAATCGAATTAAAATTTTTATTTAATCTCTAAAAACCTTTAATATAAAGAGGTAAAATTACTATGCCATATTTACCCAATCTAATTAAATATTTTAAAGGCGGAAGCGCAGAATCGGAAAAAGACATACGGGGAGAAGTTTTTGTTCCTCCAGCCAATATGGATTCTCTGATGAGCTTCGATTTCCACTCAAGTGTAATTCTTCTAGGAAATAAGGGGGTTGGTAAGTCTATATTCGTTAGTGTTTTACATGAAGCATATTTAGAAAACAATGAATTATCTTTACTCATTACACCTAATGATCTAGAGTGCGATCCTATTTTAGACAAAAAAACTCTTGCAGATAGAAAAAGCATTGCATATGGGCAGATATTGCGTTCAATTTCTGGAATAATTGGCAAGTTCTCTAATGAAAATGAAATTGCAATTAATTCAGATGTTGTTGCCCTACAAAAACTTGCTATTAATGAAGGCTTTTCGAAACCAGATTTAATATCTAAATTCTCAAAACTATTATCTGAAGTTACCCCATATGGTGGAAAAGTAGCAAAAGCACTTCTTGATGCTCAAGGAAGAGAGCTAGGTAAAAACAATTTAACGAATATAGTCAACAAATACCTATTAGAAAGAAATAAAACTTTATGGCTATTTATAGACGATATTGACGAAGCTGGAGCAAAAAATTCAAAAGGGCTCTTCGATTATGGCGCATGTTGGGCTATCATTGCTGCAATAATTGAGTTATCTGAAGATATTAGTGCTCTCAAATGCGTTATTTCAGTAAGAACTGATATTTGGCATTTAATGACCAAAACACATAAACATGGAACCGAGCGTAAAGATAAAATTGGACAAATTAATGAGTTAAAATTTAGTGAAGAGGAACTACGTAAAATCTTCAATCGTAGAGTCGATCTTGCTGCTCAAGATGCAAACTCACAACAAGGCCAAAAGACTTTTTTTCAACAAAAAAACATTACTCTACCTGGATTGAAAGGTGAGCGTAGAAACTGGGATCAATGGCTTGCGAAACTATCTCGCCATCGTCCACGAGATTTAGTTAAAGCTGTCCAAATGTTAATTTCTGAAGCAAAATCTTCAGGAAGTAATGTTATAGGAGACTCTCAAGCCCATGCAATTCTTTACGAATATGGGGCACAAAGAATAGATAATATTGTTGACGAATACGGTCAAATTTGTCCACAAATTAAAGAAACCATTGACGATTTAACAGAAAAAAATACATATTCATTTAAGGAGGTTATTGAATTGCTAAAAAAAACACCAAGCAGAAGAGCAACGCAAATTGATGGAATTGCAATGCAACCCACAAATGAATTTGCTATAGAATTGCTTCGATTGCTTCATATGGCATGTTTTATCAATCCTAGATTAGACTCATTGGACGAATATACCCATTTCAACTATAATGATTACCCTAAACTTGTTGACATGGCCAAGTTTAATGAATTACAACAATATTCTTGGCAAATTCACCCGACCTTCCACTCATATGCTGCTGAACAACGAAAAAAAAGCAGTTTTCGCTAATAACCTCTATGAATTAATATAGAAATCAGATCAATAGTTGTATAACTTAACTACTGATCTGATTTTAAAGAATAAATAATTTTTTCTCTGAAATGCTACCTCAAATTACACCCCAAATAGACTCGGTCATCACATACTTACTTTTCGTTCACAATCCACCCATCAACCATATCCGCCCAATCCTGCAATATTTTCCGGCGTTGCTCGATGTACTCCGCCTTGTTGTAAACCGCCCGAACGCCGCGCTATTCGTGGGCAAGGCTTTTTCAATCTAGTCCGTATTAGATCCGGCTTCATTGTAGATATGTGGAGGCGGCGGTGCAGCGCAGATCATGGATGGTGAAATCCCTTAGCGACAGCCCTTGCTTTTGCACCGATTGGATAGTGCTATTCACCACATTCATAAGCGAGCCGATGGTAAAGCTGTCACGGTAGTCATTTTAACCCCAGTTCTTCATCTCCGCTAACATACCGCCCCTTCCTCTGCCGATTCTTTTTTACCGTGAACAACCACCGTAAAAATGGCTGGAATTGCGTAGCTTTTGATAGACGTCAGAAAACAAAAATCGCCAGAAAGCACATGACTTTACTGGCGATTTTAGACGTTAGTGGAACTCAGTGGATGCTAAAAACTTATTCCCACTCGATTATCAACAGACTTCGCAACCCGCATGTTTAAAGGGTTTGATGGTGATTGATCTGGGGCCGATACCGTCGCTTTTACCGTCAAACGCATACATCTTTGGCTGACGCGGAAGATGGAGCAATTTGCGGGGCGTCGACGTTTTCAGGCTAATTGTCAATCAGATTTCATTATAGCGGATTGCCGAATTTAGGTCATGGACGGTTTTCAGAAAGATACCACGCAGTTTCATTTTTCACGTCTGCAATTTTACCGCCTCACCGTTACGAGCATTTCGCGCCATGATTTCGCCATGGCAGTTGAAAATCTCGGGTGTGGTTAACACCCTGCCGCAGCATTGGGGACCATTGGTCTGTAGTTCACTTTTCATCCTGCCTGCCTCGCCCCAAGCCTATCCCTCCGTCAGAGCGCCGCGGTCGCACAGAACACATTACGTGATAGTTGTCACATAAAAATAGGCATCTAACGCTCACAAAACAACCACCAACAGAATAAATACAAAATCTGCGCAACTTCTTGCTCACTTTCCAGCATAAATCCCTGTTTGCGCAATGGATGCCGTTTTTTCGGGAGGTCTGCGCAATTTTTTGCTCAAATTTGACTTAGGGAAAATGACGATATTATTTTTCCCTTTAAAAACAATGCAATAAAAGTTGGCATAGTCATTGCTTTATGAACAGTGAAGTCACATCTAATCGTTCAACAACAAGGAGCAAGACTATGCCAACCCCATGTTATATCAGCATCGAAGGTAAAACTCAGGGCAATATCACCGCCGGTGCCTTTACTTCCGACTCCGTCGGTAACATCTACGTGCAGGGTCACGAAGACGAGATGCTGGTGCAGGAATTCAAACACATCGTCACCGTCCCGACCGACCCGCAGTCCGGCCAGCCTGCCGGTCAGCGCGTACACAAGCCGTTCAAGTTCACCGTCGCGCTGAACAAAGCCGTCCCGCTGCTGTATAACGCGCTGGCCTCCGGCGAAATGCTGCCGACCGTGACCCTGAAGTGGTACCGCACCTCTGTCGAAGGCAAGCAGGAGCACTTCTTCACCACCAAACTGACCGACGCCACCATTGTCGACATCAACAACCAGATGCCGCATTGCCAGGACCCGTCCAAGCAGGATTACACCCAGCTGATCGAAGTGTCGCTGGCGTACCGCAAGATCGACTGGGAACACACCGTGGCCGGGACTTCCGGCTCTGACGACTGGCGCGCGCCGATCGAAGCGTAATTGCCATCAACCCGGACCCCGGTCCGGGTTTTTCTGTTTTTGTCTGTGCTGAGCGATGGTGTGCCTATCGCTGAGTGCAGGCGCATTCATTGTGATAGTGCACTGACACTCGGCACAGACCGGGTGTGCGGTAGCTATGGAGCCGGGGAAAGGAGGAAACAGGGTGGCCAACAGTACAGGATTGCAGTTTACCGTGAAAATCGGCGCATTGGCGGACACCACCTTCGCGGTGGTGGATTTTGAGCTGAGCGAGGCGCTGAACCAGCCGTTTGCGCTGTCGCTGAGCCTTGCCAGCAGTCAGGCGGATATCGACTTTGGCGCGGTGCTGGACCAGCCGTGCGAGCTGCTGGTGTGGTACGAAGGCGAACTGCAGCGCCGGGTCAGCGGTATCGTCAGCCGCTTTGCCCAGGGCGACACCGGTTTTCGCCGCACCCGCTACCAGGCCGAGGTACGCCCGGCGCTGTGGCGGCTCGGTCTGCGCACCAACGCCCGCATCTTCCAGACCAAAAAACCGGATGAGATCATCACCGAACTGTTGCAGGAAGCCGGTATCAGCGATTTTGCCTTTGCCCTGCGCCACGACCACGCGGTGCGCGAGTACTGCGTGCAGTACCGCGAAAGCGACCTGGCGTTCATCAACCGGCTGGCAGCAGAAGAAGGGCTGTTCTACTTCCACGAATTCGAAGCCGGCAAGCACCGGGTGGTGTTTGCCGATGACGCCGGTGCGCTGACCAAAGGCCCGGAGCTGTTCTTCAATCTCGCCACGCAGGGGCTGAGCGAAGGGGCGTATGTGCGCCGTTTCCGTTATGCCGAAGCAGTCAGTACCGCTGAGGTGGCGCTGAAGGATTACAGCTTCAAGACCCCGGCCTACGGGCTGCTGCATAACAGGATGAGCAGCGAGCTGGACCACCAGCGCGAATCCTACCAGCACTTTGATTACCCCGGCCGCTTCAAGCAGGACCCGAGCGGCAAGGCGTTTACCGGCTACCGGCTGGATGCGCTGCGTGCCGGGGCGATGACCGGGGCGGGTGAATCCAACGCCGCCGAACTGAGGCCGGGCAGCACCTTTACCCTCACCGAGCACCCGAACCCGGCATTCAACCTGGCCTGGCAGGTGGTGGCGGTGACCCACAGTGGCCAGCAGCCGCAGGCGCTGGAGGAAGAGAGCGGCGGCGAGCCGACCACCCTCAGCAACAGTTTCGAGGTGGTGAAGGCCACCACCACCTGGCGTGCGGCTATGCCGTACAAGCCGATGGTGGACGGCCCGCAGATTGCCACCGTGGTCGGCCCGGCGGGCGAAGAGATTTACTGCGACGAGTTTGGCCGGGTGAAGCTGCAGTTCCCGTGGGACCGCTACGGTGCCAGCGACGACCAGAGTTCGTGCTGGGTGCGGGTCAGTCAGGGCTGGGCCGGTGGCCAGTACGGCCTGATTGCCATTCCGCGCATCGGTCATGAGGTGGTGGTGAGCTTTCTGGAAGGCGACCCGGACCAGCCCATCGTCACCGGGCGCACTTTTCACGCCACCAACCCGTCTCCGTATACCCTGCCGGAACATAAAACCAAAACGGTTATTCGCTCAGACTCCCACCGTGGGAGCGGATACAACGAGCTCTCTTTTGAGGATGAGTCAGGGCAGGAGAATATTCATATTCATGCCCAGAAGGATATGTCAGTGAAGATATTGCACGACATGACGACACGGGTGGATTCCAGTGCGGTGGAAAGCATTGGAGAAAACCGAAGTACAGAAATCGGTAAGCATCACCAGCACCGTGTCGGCGGTAATATGAATCTGACGGTAGGAGGACAAGGGCTCGGACTGTTAGGGGGATTGTTCAGCCTGATATCCAATAGCGGCAAGTTTATGAAGAAAGAATCGGCCAAGGTTGGTGAGCCGGGTGTGGAACAGTTTGCGGATGACATCAATAAAGTCGGTGCAGCCGCAGAAACCCTGTCATTGACAGCAGGAAAATCATTTACTGATGCAGGCGGCTTCAGGTCCAACGCTGGCGTGGATATGGTATCGAAAGGCACATCTCTGGCCGGGCTACTTTCCAGCCTGATGCCGGGCTCTGGTATTTTTAATACGGTAGTCGAAAAGTTTCGTTCGGATACAACAGGAATTGCCAGTACCGAACAGGTCGGGCTTTATAAAAATACGCTGGTGGGCCACACCCAGACACTGTCCGTCGGTCAGGTATTGAAACTGTTGGTTGGCGATAAATATGACATCGAAACCAAAGGCTCTATTTTCTCCCGGACATTGAAACATACGCTGTATGCCAAAGAGAAAGTCGTCATCGGTGGTCCAGGGGGTTCGATCACTATTGATGACAGCGGTATCACCATCAAGGCGAAGACAATCAAGATGAAAGCCTCATCAATTGATATGTCCGGTGGAGCGGCAGAACAAGCCGCAGCACTGAGCAGTGATAAACCATTCTCGGAAGAATGCCCGTACAAAAAGAAATAAGCAGGGAGCTAACCATGCTGGAAAATCCGTATGACGCGGTGAGTGATAGCCTGAAAACAACGGTATTCACGCCTGCAATGATCCATGAAGATGACCAGGAAAAAACGTTACACACCTATCTGTTACTGAATGCAGCAGCCAGTCCAGACATTGCTGTCTGCCTGGAGGGTTTTGCACCGATCTACCGCTCGTTATTCGATGTGTCCGTTCTGGATAATCTCGGCCATGTCGCACCTTACCTAGTGCAGGTTGATGCGCACAGCGATGTGCTGGACTGGTGGCTGGCAGACGGCTATATGCGGCAGTGGGGAATCATCGTGCGCAGCTCCTTGTCACTGATACCACTGGTCAGGCATTTCAAAAAATTCACCAAAGTGACTAATGGTGGAAAAACCTACTTTTTCCGTTTCTATCAGCCTAAGACGTTTAACCAGTTTATTCCACGCCTGACGCAGGAACAGTTGGCGGCATTCTTTGCCCCACTTTATGCGGTATATGCGGAAACCACGGATGAGCCAGAGCGATTGATGTATTACACCCATGACACGAATAAATTGCATGTGGCGCAACTGGTCTTGCCTGTCACACCATCACATAAGGAGAGCCCAACGCATGTGGCACTTTGACGACCTGCAAATGGAATCGCATTTGATGAGCGATAAAGACTTCTCCCGATGGTTTGTCGACGAGGTGATGGAAGCATCGCTGCCGGAACACAAGCAAGGGCATACGCCGGAAACGCTGTATACGATGACGCTGAATGGCAGGGAAATCGCTAAAAAATTCAATATTCACAAGCCGACTAACCAGGCGAAATTCCTGTATTTCATGTGGGGTATCGGATCGAACTTCTTTGAATTTGATGGCTTTAAGCAAATCCTTACGGATACAGCGCGGAGTGAAGATGAGCGGCTGGAGGCACTCTTCACCGACGTCAGCGAAGATCAAGGTGCAGATGCCGTTATGAAGAGTCATCCGAATTACTGGTTTCCGGAGTGAACCGGTTAGACCATCAAAGGAGAAAGCCATGGCGAATATCAGATCGCGAAGCGAAAGCCCGGAGATCGAAGCCGATCGCAAAAAAGTGATGGATATGGAGTCACAATATAACGACCTGATCGTGGATAGCGGTCTGGCAGCGGCAGGTGCTGCGCCACCGCCGTTTGGTACGGCAGCGGATGTCGTATCGTTAGGACGTTCATTATTTAAAGGTGACTGGGGCGGAGCCGCTCTTGATGCTTTAGGGTTTATCCCGATACTGGGTGATGGAGCTAAAGCTGGAAAAATCGCGGCAAAAGTGGAAAAAGTCACCGCTGCGCTGTCGAAAGCCAAAGCGGCACTAAATACGAAGGTATTTGCGACAACACGGGAAAACGCCAAGAAATACTGGAAAGAGCTAATAGCAAAAAGAAAGCAGGAAAAACTGGATAAAGAGCTGGGGAAATGCACAACAGAAGAATGTAAAAAACTGGCCAAAGAAAAATTTGAGAAAGATAAATCAATGGATCCAGGACGCCTCCCCTCCTCCGAAAAAGGGAGTTGGGTGGGACCTGACGGTAAACCCTGCCCACCCGGTACGGGTATGTACAAGCCCGATCCAGAGAAAAACAAAAGCCTCTATGAAGCAGTTCAGCGTCACGGTAAAGAAGGTGTGCCTTTCAAAGATGGGCACCCCGATTTTTCAGGTTTCCCACCATTAAAAGATGGCAAACCCATCGGTGATGGAGGAAAACCCTATCAGGTAGAAATAGACATGAGTGGTGTAAGAACGCGTGATTTTGCTGCGTCCAGATCTGCATACGGCGAAAAATACGGCGAAAAATTTAATATGGAATACGAACGTGTTGGTACATGGCATCACGAACCAGATGGCGTTACCATGACGTTGGTTGACAAAAAAGTTCATACTGCATTTGATGATAAAGAATTAGGTAGGGCAAATGGAGGCACTCCTCATGCAGGGGGGGATTCTATGTGGCGTAGCGAGGATTTTTAAATGAGCATTGAAAAACAAGATTTAATTAAATGGGAAAACAATGAGCCTGGCATTACAGTCGATGTTCAAAAAATTCACGATGTTATAAATAAGGTTGAACAGAATTTATCCGTCAAACTACCTGATGAATATAAAGATTATCTCATTCTTGTCGGCGATCAAACATCTTGGCCGCAGGAGGATTGTGGTTACTTCCTGGCAAAATACAATGGAAAAACCATTCAGGTATTAATGTCAGTACTTTTCCCGACTGAGGATGTGATCGATTCTACAAAATTATTACAAGAGTCAATATATGAAAACCGGACTCTTTTATCCAATGGCTTGATTGTTATTGGTTGCGATTACGATGATATCGCTGATGCTTACCTTGTCTATGATATAAGAGAAAACTCCCTGACATATCAACATGTCTTTCATTGGAGATATTATCAGGACAACTTAGTTGTTGGAGATGGGCTAGGTTTAGTCGCTCATTCATTAAAAGATTTTTTACACACACCAACGTCAGAAGATAAGTTGTAATTTTGGTACACAGGCGCAATAACATTATAACGTCAAGGCTTATCTGGTATGTACACTGAGCACAAACAGACTTTTATCGAAAACTGGCCGGAAACGCTTTTGACGCTTTCTTTCCAGAGCGAAGGCATTGAGCTTCATGAACGGGACGTTATAGCGATCGGTGCTTGTACTAGCGAGTTCATGGATGCGAAACGATTACTGGAAAAACCACCATTTTCTGAACAATTACGCGATGATATTGAGTATATATTGTCGAAATTTACTACGCCGGTTTTCGTGAGATTTGGTGGAGTCAGTTATCATGAGGCAACCATTCCGCGGACCAACAACGTGGATGACGTGATCAGGCAATTGTCTGTTTCCAGTCATCGAGTGGCATCCTATCTTTGGGATTGTCTGCAATCATCAACGCCAGCCTGGCTATTTTTGCGGGGATGGCATGATATTCCACGATGGGGCGAATTCAGATGCTTTATTAAGGATGGTAACGTCGTCGGTGTATCCCAATATCATTGCTTGGAATATTTTCCTTTCTTAACCGAACATGCCGATGAAATACGCCAACAAATCATTCAGTTTCTGCGAAAATTGATACCGTTACTACATATGGATAGTGTTGTTGCAGATATCGCAATTACCCATCAGAACGGACAATACGACACAATGTTGATCGAACTTAATCCGTTTATTCAGCGTACTGATGCCTGCCTGTTTTCCTGGCTGAATGGCGGGGATTTTAATGGCCGCATAAGAGTGAATCTTAGTCAGGCGGATGCGTCGGCAGAAAAGCGCAGAAGGCCTTATCTACTATAGGAGAAATACCCATGGGAAAACCCGTCGCAATACTCGGTCACATGCATGTCTGTCCAAAAGTCGAGCCCGGCCCAGTACCGCATGTAGGTGGGCCAATTATTGATGCAGGACAGTCAGTTGTCACTATCAATGGAACCCCCGTTGCCGTTGTCGGGGGAAAAGCGTTGTGTACTGGGGTAGGCATGCAGGATGGACTGGTTTCGGGGTCATCTCTCTTTACTATTGAAGGCAAGCCAGTTGTAAGAATGGGCGATGGATGTGCTCACGGTGGAAAAATAGTACAAGGTTGGCCAACAATAACATCTGATTAAATAGATGTACTCCCTCTATATCTGCAGCACCAATACCATCGGCTCACTAAGCAGCCTTGATCTACCCAACGATAAAGAAATACAAAAAAACTCGTTGAGGCGAGTCTTTGCTGAAAGAATAAAAACCTTGTCGAATGTCTCAGGGCGTGACCGGCCAGCAAGGAGCACGACCGGGCCTGAGGCTCTTGAGTCCTTCAACACCCTGTAAAGTAAACCAGTTTATCCATCTTCCGACGGATGAACGCGCAGCACAGAGCAATCTGGCAACCTCGGTGACGGTAATTCCCCGATGCAACATCAACATGGCAATGAGTCGTCTGGCATAATTTTTATCGCGTGTTTGTTGGGCTTCTTTGCACATCAGTTGTCGTTCTTCATCAGGGATTGCTGCTATGATCGGCATCGCTCAGTCCGGTTGGTGATTTGTGATGTTTGGCGATTGATCAGATCGCTCAACTCGGACTGAGTTCCCTTCAAGTGATCTACTATTTGGCGAAACTATTTAGAGAAGAGGTATGCTGACAGTGACATATCGATAAGATATCTTCATTTAACCTATTACGACTAAATATTATTACGATAAAAAATCCTTGGATAATAAACATCCTTGTTATAGTTTCTTCTGCTGAGGTATAGTTCTAACTATTTTAAAACCGAATGGTGAAGGATGATTGGTCCAACTGCCGGAAGTATCATAAAACTGCAGGCAAAAATCTTCATCATTTAATAAAGCATGATTGAAATCGACCACCCCAAACTCATCATCACATTCTATTAAGTCTATGATCTCTTGCTTTTTTTCCTCATCCATCATGCAGCCAAACGTTATTGATCGAATGTTTTTTTTATTAAAGTCGAACAAATGAATTTTCTCATCTATTACCTTTGATGCCTCGCTCAATGGTAATACTGCTCTGTACTCTTGCTCATACCCCCATTCCTTAGATTTTCTGTAGAAGATCCTTTGAAAGTTACTATCATCAATATCTTCAAAAGTTAAATAATCTCTATTGTTACTATACTCTACCTTTACAATTTCTAAGCTGGGTATAAATTCCGCATCAAACTCGATAACAAACCCACTATGAGATTTTGCATAATGAGACCACATTAATATATTTGTTCTTGGATCTTTTTTTTCCGGAACCGAAACTGACAGGAATGGATTTATATTATCATTTGAAGTCAAACTAAGGACACCATAACGACTTATTTTTTCTTTATATATCTTTTGATACTCATCTAACCGACGTTCTCTTTCTGATGCAAAAACCATATCCTCCTCAGAATACTTAATATTATCAATCTCTTCTTCCGAAAGACGTGAGATGAATTCCAAAAAGGTACGAGATAGAGGGGTAATTACTGGCTCTAGCTCAAACGGATCATTAAATTGACCAATTGGTGAAAATCTAATTCGCCCATTTTTCAAAATATCTTTTCGTTCAAATGCCACAAATTTAAAAAAAGATGATGGTTTTATTCTCATTGCCAACCTTTCATTTCCAATAATGCATCTCGCAAGGCATATGTCGACAAATAGGACATTTTTTACCTGCTTTCATGATGTTAACTCATACCAACCTAACTCTCATGCATTTATATTTCAAAAAATTTTCACTAAATCATTAGTTTGAGGCCTACTAAATTTATACAGGTGACTTGTGCGGCCCGTCAGTGAACAAGCTAATGCTAGCCAATTCCGCTTCTGGCACAAAGCTGCCTGTCAGCTTAAGTTTAGTTCTGCGCATTAAACAGTGCCAGTTCAGGTCTGAGCTAATATACATTATGTTAGATGCTAGCTTCTACAACAGAACCGCCACTGTATCCTGAGAACAGCGTTACACGGTAAGCAGATTCTCCCCTTCAAAAAAGCAGCAAAAACTGACGAGATTGGATAAAATGACACCACAAGTGACAACACATGCAATCTATCGGAGGCGGTCATGGGGACAATACACTTCAGAATTGACGAGGAAACCAAACGTCTGGCTATGAAGGCTGCTGAGCGTCAGCAGGTCAGTCTTACCGAACTGATGCGCCAGCGTGCGGAAGAACTGGCCGAGGAAGAGCGACAGTACCAGCGCCATACCGGTGATGAATGGTTGGAAGCGAAAATTCAGGAAGCCTTCGCCCGTTACGATGCCGGTGAGGTCCAGTTCATCAGCAATGATGAGGCCAGTCAACGTATGGCGGTGCTGAAAGCGCAAGCCGCCCAGGGGGAACTGTGACGGCAACGGTTCGCTGGGAAAGGCAAGCTATCGCTGACCGCGAAGACATTTACCGTTACCTGTACCAGAACGCGGGACTGGAGGTCGCCAATGCCACCGATGACAAATTCGCCGCCGCAGTGGCGTTGCTGGAAACCACCCCGGAAGCCGGTGTCAGCATAGGGAAGTCGGGAGAACGGCGTAAACTGGTGCTGGCCCGGCTGCCGTTTATTTTGGTCTATGCGCTGAAACGCCACAGCGGCGACGTACATATCTTACGGCTATTGCATACCGCCCGGGATGTGTCGGCACGCTACCGTTCCAGATAAACGCCCATTCAGGGCCCCTGCTTCGTTCCTTCTCGTCCATACCCCATTCAGCGTGCACTTCCCTGATTAAAAAACAGCGGTTGATACGGCCTTAACACCAAATCCCTGTTGACGATGATACGAACCGGCAGACCTGGCCGTTCGGTTAGTGTCGGCTGAATATCGAGGTTACGCCGGGTGAGCTCTTGTCCCGCCTGACTGACCGAATCCTGCAAACTGTCACGTCCGGCAAGAATAATGCGATCGCCATGCTGTCGGTTCTCCGGGGCAGCCAGTTCGGCTCCCACCCCCAGTAGTGTGGTCATCGCCGCGCCGGCAATCACACGATCCCAATGCCAGTCCACCTGATCTTCCAGCCCGACGTAACCGGCCGGGTCGGCACCAGCCAGATTATCCAGCGTCAGCGACGATGTATCCGGCAGGATAACGCGGTTCCAGACCACCTGAACCCGGCTTTGCCCATAGCTGACCTGGCTGTTGTATTTACCCAGCAAGCGCGAGCCTTGCGGGATTAGCAGATAATGTCCGGTCGCGCTGTCGTAGACCGGTTCGGTGACGGTGGCGATCACCGGCCCCGGCAGGTCGGAACGAATACCGGTCACCAGCGCCCCTGCAATCACTGTTCCGGCCATCACCTGATAAGGCGAAGCCGGTAGCCGCAGATCGCCGTGATTTCGGGTATCAGTCATGTCACCGAGCAGGAACGCCTCTTTCTGATCCTGCCGGATACCGGAAACCGCTCCCTGCTCGGCCATTGGGTCAGCCGCAATCGGGGCTGGAGGTGGGCTGGTGGACGCCGGCGGTGGTACCGGCTGGCTGCCACGACGAAAGAACACCGGCGAGGCAGCAGCGTCTTCAGCTTCTTTCAGGTGTGCCTGACTCGCCGATTCATAGGCATCTGGCCCGGATGGTGTGGCCGCCTTAGCGGCGCGGATCATGGGCGGTCCCATATCCCCCGGCAGCGGCGGCCCCAATACAGGTGCCACCTCCGCAGGTTTCGTCGGCAACCGGGTGTAATCCGCCGGTAGCCGGCTTAGTGCTTCGGTTTTCGCCACCCGCTCGACGTTATAACGTTCAGCCAGTTCACCGTTATCATGCGGCCTCGGGCGCTGTAATGCCCACAGCGTCGCTGCCAGCACCGCCAGCGCCAAACCGCCGGTCAGGATGAACAGCGATCGCCGATTCAGCCGGGTCACCGGGCGTGGCCTGCTGCGCAGCGCCAGTGTCTCGGGGGCCACTTTCTCTGACGGTGCTGGCGTGCTATCCGCCTGTGATTCCGGTTGCATATTCACGGGCTCCGTCCATCGGTACGCGTAATGCGCACCACCTGGGCACTGCCATTGCCCAGTCGCAGCTCGGCCGCCCCGAACAACCGGTCCACCACGTAGTACGGCGGCTGGAACCGGTAATTCACCAGTTGTCCGTCCCCCTGTGGACCGATGACGAACAGCGGTGGCAGTTCACCCTGCGCGATACCGGCCGGAAACCGGATATAGACCTTTTCCCCGTCATCAAACACCTGTCGGGGGCACCACGGCGGGCGATCACCGCTGATAACGTAACGAAAGTGGAGCCTGCCAGGTGCCAGCGCGCTTTCCGGTGACCGGAGCGATGTGGCTGGTGAAGGTATCGACGCCGGATCGGCTGGGTACTGCCATGACACCGTCGCCATCCAGCGCGTCCCGCCGGAGGTCATCAGCAGCAGGTAAACCCGCCGGCTGGTGGTGATCACCAGGTTGGTTTTCAGCCCGGCCCGCACCGGCTTGACCATGATATTGACGCGCTGTTCGCTGCCCGAGCCGCTGGTGGTATCACCGACAATCCAGCGAGCCGTATCACCGGCCGCCACATTTGTCAGTGTTTCACCCGGTTGCAGGGCAATCACAGTGACGCGCTCCGGTGCCGTATAAAGCCGATACATCGTCCCCTCGGTATAACGCCAGGACGACAGGTCGCTGTTATCTGCAACGCGCCAGTTATTACTACCCGACAGTTCGCTCCCCATTCGTCCGGGCGCTCCGTTCTCCCCCTTCCCCACCACTATAGAGGCCGGTGGCATCGGAACAGGCTCATCCAGATCGATAACCGGTGGCCGGTTTCCCATACCGTGACACCCTGTCAGCACCAGTATCAAGTAACAGGCAGAACCGTAATACCACCACGTTCTCATGGCTGACCGCCTTCCGGCATCGCCAGTTCCCGGCTCCACGACAACCCGTTGATATAAATGCCCAACGGGTTTAACCGTAACTGCTGCTCGGTACGCGGCGTGTGCTGCACAACGGTCAGCATGGCAGTCCAGCGTTCGCTCTCCGACGGAGTGCCGTGGATAAAGTGTTGTTCGCTCCAGCGCACTTCAAACGATCGATCGCTGGAGCGCACCACACTGGCAATCTGCACCGTGACAGACTCGTTACCAATGCGGCTAAAGGGATCCTGGGCGCGGGCATAGGCGTTGAGCACCGCAGCACCCTGATCGGTGGTATAGGCATACGCCTCCAGCCAGTTCTGCCGCACCACAACCGGGTCAAGCGAGAGTGAACGCACCAGCGTGATAAAACGCGCCAGATGGTAGGCGATTTGTGCCTCGCTGGGCTGGTACGTCGTCACCGCCGGGGCCACCGCCCGCACCTCGCCGGATTTCTCCACCTCCACCACATAGGGGACGAGGGCCGATTGCATCGCCCGCCAGATCAGACCGACCGCCATCAGCAACGCCAGCAGCAGACAGCCAAAGGCCATCAGTCGCCAGTTCCTGGCTTGCACCCGAGCAGTGCCGATGCGGGTATCCCACACCTCGGCGGCTGCCTGATACGGTGTGGCGGGGGATGGTGTTTCGCCATAGTGCACCTGCGGTCGCCGAAAACGCATGGTCAGCCCCCTTCCCGGTCGGACTCACGCAGAGTCGGGCCGCCGCTGCTGCCACCGTGCTCTGAACTGCGCAACGTATGCGCCACCGTGCCCGCCGCTTGCGCCAGTTGCTGACGGCGATACAGCCGCTTCGCCCAGTCCGGCTGTGCCGTGGCTGACGAACCGGATGAACCGGCCTCCCGCCCCGGTTGTCCGGTAGCAGACGGGGTCGTATTGGCTTGTGGCCCGCGTAACGCCATCGGCAGCAGACGTGCCCCGGCACCCACCACACTGCCTATCCGCCCCGCCAGCGCGCTGGTTCCCGCCGCGACGCCGGCCACTCCCAACGCCGTTCCAGCCAGCGTTCCGGCTCCCAATTGCGGCGCACCGCTCACCAACCCGGTAGCAATGCCAGGTCCGAAAATCCCCAGTGCCAACAGTGCGAGCGACGCCAGCATGGCGACCAGCGCCTGATCCAACGAAGGGTCATCCGGGTTCAGGGTCAGCGAACCGAACAGACCAGTGCCGATCCCCACGATCACTGCCAGTACCAGCACCTTCACACCGGAAGCCACCACATTGCCCAGCACTTTCTCTGCCAGAAACGCCGTCTTGTTCCACAGTGCGAACGGCACCAGCACAAACCCCGCCAGTGTGGTCAGCCGGAACTCCACCAACGTGACGAACAGTTGTATCGCCAGCGCGAAGAAACTCAGTACCACCACCAACCAGGCCAGCAGCATGACGGTGACGGGCACAATATTGATGAACACATCTGGGAAACCACTCAGGCGGTCGATTTGATGCAGCAGAGGGGCAGCCGTATCTATACCGGTTTTAGCTAACCGCCCGGGCTGCAGAAACGTAGCCAGACTCAGCGCCGCGCCACCGGCCTGCAGGCCCAACCCGGCAAATGAGCGAAACACTATGCCCGACAGCCCGTTGAAGTTGTTGAGTATGTAAGCAAACGCGCCGACATAGAGCACCTTGCGGATCAGCCGTGCCATCACGTCTTCCCCCTGCCCGCCCGCCTGTGACAGCGCCCAGTACAACCCCGCCAGCGTCATGTCGATCGCCACCAGCGTGGCGGTCAGAAAGGAGACTTCACCGCGCACCAGCCCAAACCCAGAGTCGATGTAGGTCGAAAAGGTATCGAGGAAGCGGTCAATCACCGACACATCGTCCATCACTCACCGCCGTCCTTACCGTAAAAGTTCACTGGCTGCGGCGTGTAAGGGGTTCCCGTACCCAGAAAACGTCGCGTGATTTCCCGGCCGCGTTCAACCGCCGCAGCCTGTCGCGCCAACTCCAGCGCGACCGCACGGTTCTGCGTCAACTGGAGCTGCTGGCCTTGCATCGTTTGTTTCGCCTGCAACGCCAGCAACTGGTTTGTCGCCTGCATGGCCTGCAGGGCACCGGTGGCCGCCTGACTCTGCCCGACCAGCGCGGACAGCGTGCTTTCGTCCGCCGACAGGCTCTGCACCATCTGTGCCTGCATCTGCAAAGCGGTATGCAAGCCTGCCAGCGTGTTGACCCAGCGCGTACGGGCATCCTGATACAGGCGATCGTGGCCCACCGTGGTGGCATACTGTTCGGGGTACAGCCGCGCAAAATCCGAGTCCATGCGCTGCACCTCATAGGCCAGGCCACGCGCCTGGGCAATCAACCGGTCTGTGCCCGCCAGCGTGGTGCGCAGTTGATCGGTTACCGTGAATGGCAGACGAGTCAGGTTGCGGGCCTGATAAATCAGCATCTGCGCCTCGTTCTGCAACTGGATGACCTGATTGTTGATCTGATCCAATGCCCGGGCAGCGCTCAGCGTGTTCTGCGCATAGTTGGCAGGATCAAATACCGTCAGTGCCTGCGCTGGACGCAGCGGCAGCAACGCCAGCAGGATGACAAGCCACACAGTTTTCATCACGGTGTCCCCCTGCACGGTGGAGAGGAAATCGGCTGCGCCGCTGGAGTAAACCCCGGCAGCAGGTCGGCCGCCCACGCCAGCCCCTGGTGACGCAACCAGGCGCTGGTGAAATCTGGACGAGGGTCCTGTGCCAGCAGGCGCTCTATATCGCGCTGACTCTGTGGTGAGGCCGCCGCGGCAAACGCCAGAGCCACCGGCCCCAGATCGAGATCGAACCGGCGGTTGCCCTGTCGGGACTGGTAGTAGTAATCCCGTTTGGGCTCTGCGGCAGCCAGCATAGCTATCTGCCGGGCGTTAAGACCAAACCCTTCATAGATGACCCGGATCTGGGGTTCGCTGGCCTGTGGATTGGGCAGGAAAATCCGGCTGAGGCAACTTTCGATGATGGCCGGTGCCAGGGCAGAGCGTTGGATATCCGCCAGCGATTGGGTGGCGAATATCACACTGACGTTTTTCTTGCGCAGTGTCTTGAGCCACTGCCGGATACGCGCCGCAAAAACCGGTTCATCAAGAAACAGCCAGGATTCATCCAGGATCAACAGCGTCGGCGCGCCGTCAAAACGGGTTTCCAGCCGGACGAACAGGTATTCAAGCACCGCCAGTACCGCTGCCTTGCTGGGCATCAGCGCCTCCATTTCAAAGCACTGCACATCAGCGTCTCCCAGCCGCTCCTGATCGGCATCCAGCAGGTTGCCGTATGCCCCACCCAGCACATACGGTGCCAGTGCCTGACGCAACGCCAGCGACTGCAACAGGACCGACAGGCCGGTCAGGGTACGCTGTTCAACCGGTGCACCTGCCAGGCTGTCCAGCGCCGACCAAATGGCGGCCTTCTCCTCCGGCCCCACGTTCACGCCCTCCTGCCGGATGCGCCCCACTACCCATTCTGCCGCCCAGCGCCGCCAGCCCGCCTGATCGATCCGGGCCAGCGGCTGAAACGCAATCGCCCCGTCAGCCCCCAAATCATAATGCTCGCCCCCCAGCCCCAGCGTAGTGGCCCGCAACGAGCGGCCAACATCAAAAAGAAATACACGCGAGCCGGGATAGCGGCGAAACTGCATCGCCAGCATGGCCAGCAGCACCGATTTGCCCATCCCGGTGGGCCCCACCACCAGCGTATGCCCCACGTCGCCAATGTGCGTCACCAGCCGAAACGGCGTGGCGCCATCGGTCCGGGTCACGATAAGTGGCGGCCCGTCAAGGTGAGCATTGTTCTCCGGCCCAGCCCAGACCGCCGACAGCGGGATCAGGTGCGCCAGATTGAGGGTGGAAATGATCGGCTGACGCACATTGGCATACACCTGGCCGGGCACCGACGACAACCAGGCGTCCACTGCGTTCAGCCGCTCCGGACAGGTCACGAAGCCCCGCCCCTGAATCACCTGCTCGGTCTGGCGCCGTTTTTCCTCCGCGTCCTCCGCCTCATCGGCCAATACGGTCACGGTGGTGGTGACGTAACCAAACGCCGCCTGATCGCTGCCCAGCGCCTGTAACGCTGCATCGGCATCGGCCGCCTTGTTGCCGGCATCGTTATCCACTAGTGGACTTTCCTGCTGGAACACGGTTTCGCGCAGCAGCGTCGCCACGTTTTTCCGTTTCACAAACCACTGTCGGCGCAGGCGGGCCAGCGCTTTCTCCGCCTCCGCCTTGTCCATGAACAGAAAACGCACCGACCAGCGGTAGGAAAACCCCAGCCGGTTCAGGTCGTCCAACATGCCCGGCCAAGTGGAAGACGGAAATCCCCGCACCGTGATCGTCCGCAGGTGTTGGTCGCCCAGCATCGGGGCTACTCCGCCCGTCATCGGGCTGTCGGCCAGCAAGGCATCCAGATGGAACGGCACCGCCGGCACGCTAAGCCGGTAATGCCGAGTCGATACCGTGCCATGCAGGTAGGTCAGCGTCTGACTGTCATCCAGCCAGATGAGCTCTGGCATGACGCCGGTCATCAGGTCAGACAGGCGATCGGTCTCCGCCACAAAGGCCGTGAGCCGTTCCCGCCAGTCCACACGCCCCGACGGGGTGTTCTCGTATAACCAGGCCACCGTACGTGACTGCGCGTCCTCCGGCGGCAGATACCACAGGGTGAGGTGGTACAGGCTGTCAAAATGGCCCCCCTCCACCTGAAACGCAGCACGCCGCTCTTCGTCCACCAGCCAAGAGAGCGCCTCGGGGAAGCGGGAATGCGGATACGCGGCGGCAGGTCGCCGTTCGGCGTCGGTAAACAACGCCCAGTTGCTGCCGAGACGGCGCAAGGCGTTATTCAGGCGGGCAGCTGTGGCGATCAGTTCGCCGGGGGTGGCACTGTCCAGATCCGGCCCACGAAACCGGGCGGTGCGCTGAAACGACCCATCCTTGTTCAGCACTACACCGGGTGCCACCAGCCCAGCCCACGGCAGCCAGTCGGCCAGTAAGGCTGGGCGCTGACGGTATTCGGCAAGGTTCAGCATGGTACGCCACTCAGACATCCAGCAGCGACGGGTGGCGGATATGCCGGGCAAACACCGTCATGAACTGCGGATCCTCCCGCGCGCCCCATACTGCCAGCGTATGCCCAACCACCCACAGCACCAGCCCCGGCAGCCACAGCTGTAACCCCAGCCCGACGGCGGCGGCCAGCGTGCCATTGGCAATCGCCACCGTGCGCGGTGCGCCCCCCAGTAGGATCGGCTCGGTCAGCGAGCGGTGCAGCGGTACGTCAAAACCGGGTAACATCGTGTATTCGTCACTCATACCACCGCCCCGCCGGCAAAGCTGAAAAACGACAAAAAGAACGATGAGGCGGCAAAGGCAATCGACAGCCCAAACACGATCTGGATCAACTTGCGAAATCCGCCCGAGGTATCGCCAAAGGCCAGCGCCAGCCCGGTGGTGATAATGATGATGACCGCGATAATGCGCGCCACCGGCCCCTGTATGGATTCCAGGATCGACTGCAGCGGCGACTCCCATGGCATACTTGAGCCACTGGCGTAGGCCGTCAGCCCCCACAACAGGCTGACGGCCAGTGCGGCTCCGGGCAGACTACGTCGAACGAGCCAGCAGTCGGAAAAGCGAAGAGTAAACGGGAGCATCATGATGAGCCTCCGGGTGAGGGTGTCGATATCACAGGACCGGGAGAACTAAGGTTACTGAGCTGGTAGTGCGTGCCGTCAAAGCCGGTCACCCGGACCAGCGAGGCGATACGGCGTGCCTGCCCACGCCCGGTCAGGTGTACGATCAGGTGGATGGTGTCAGCGATCAGCGCCCGGGGCGGGGTGATCGCCACTTCGAGGATCAGTTGTTCCAGCCGCAACAATGCCCCCAGCGCAGACCCCGCATGCAGGGTGGCTATCCCGCCGGGGTGACCGGTTCCCCAGACCTTGAGCAGGTCCAGCGCCTCGCCGCCACGGACTTCACCGACGATGACGCGATCAGGGCGCAACCGCAGCGTGGTACGCACCAGTTCGGCCATGCTCACCACACCCGGCCGGGTACGCAGGGGCACCTGATCGCGTGCCACACATTGCAACTCCACGGTGTCTTCCAGCACTAGCACCCGATCGCCGGTCTCGGCAATCTCGGCCAGCAGAGCGTTGGCAAGTGTGGTTTTCCCGGTACTGGTGCCCCCGGCAATCAGAATGTTTTGTCGCTCACGTACCGCCTGACGCAGCACCCCGGCCTGCGCGGCGGTCATCATCCCGTCGGCGACATAGCGCGCCAGCGGGATCACGCCGACGGCGCGCTTACGCAAGGCAAACGCCGGTCCAGGCGCTGCCGGCGGCAGTATGCCTTCAAAGCGTTCACCGGTCTCCGGCAATTCCGCCGTCAGCAGCGGCCGGTGGCGATGCACCTCGGTACCGACATGGGCCGCCACCAGTCGGATGATGCGTTCCCCCTCGGCAGCAGACATCCCCCTCTCCAGCGGAGCAAGGCCGGTGGACAACCGATCCACCCACAAGGTGCAGTCTGGATTAAGCATGATCTCCACCACATCGGGATCGTCCAGTGCTGCCGCAATCAGTGGCCCCAGTGCGCTGTACAGCATATGTCGGTGGCGCGTACGGGATGCACACATCGTATCGTCCGCAGATATGTTGCTCATGGCATCTCCTGCGTCGTCTCGTCTGCCGTGTCGGGCTGAAGTTCCCGACAGACGTCTTGCACCAGACTGTGTCCGCGCAGCAAGTGGCGGCCCAGTTGCTCAACAAACTGCCCGAAACGCGCACGGCCTTGTGCGTTGGCGGCATCTTGATGGGCGTCAGCCACTGGCGGGCTGACGGTCAGGTAGTAGCGGATAAACAACGCCAGCGTTTCAATCTGAATGGTTTGATCGCGCTCCAGCCGCCCAAACTGGCGTGACAGCTGATCCAGTCGCCGGCTCAGGAGGATGTCCCGTTGCCCTCCCGCATCCGGCGACAGCCAGGTGGCCAGAGCAGCCGCGACAATGGAGGATTTCGAGACCCCTTTTCGGGTCGCCAGCTCGTCCAGCCGCCGGGCGTGTTCAGGTGGGATAAATAGATTCAGGCGATACTGACTCATGGTGCTTCTCCCCTATCCGGAACCGGCGCGGACCGTGTAGGGAACCGGTTCACCGTGTCATCCGCCAGCCACGACAGATCGCTGGCCGGTGCCACCGACGCCGGCATGGGGACAGTGATGTCGCCTTGTCCGGCTGACGGGTGCCCTTCCCCGTCATCGTCAGGGTCAGCCAGTCCGGTCATCCCAGGTGGCACCGGCACCGCCGGAAGGCGCAGATCGCGCCAGTCATCCGATCTGGGTTCAGGCACATCGGTGTAATGACCGTCTGTCAGCGACGGCGGCGGGAGGACACGCGACTGAAAGTTGGCATCCGCGAAGTAGCGCATCTTTTTGGCGCGGATCGGCGGCTGGCTGCCCACCATCACAATGGCGTCACTGGCGGGCAACTGCATCACCTCGCCAGGTGTCAGTAATGGCCGGGCCGATTCCTGACGCGCAATCATCAGGTGCCCCAGCCAGGGGGCCAGCCGATGACCGGCATAGTTGCGCTGGGCGCGCAGCTCCGTGGCGGTGCCCAGCGTGTCGGAAATGCGTTTAGCCGTGCGCTCGTCGTTGGTGGCAAAGGCCACCCGCACATGGCAGTTGTCCAGAATCGCGTGGTTCGGGCCGTAGGCCTTGTCAATCTGGTTAAGCGACTGGGCAATCAGAAACGCGCGCAGACCGTAACCGGCCATAAACGCCAGCGCCGATTCGAAAAAATCCAGCCGCCCCAGCGCCGGGAACTCGTCCAGCATCAGCAGCAAGGTATGCCGCCGGATGATGCCGTCAGCGTCCTCCAGCGACTCCGTCAACCGGCGGCCAATCTGGTTGAGGATCAGCCGAATCAACGGTTTGGTGCGGCTGATATCCGATGGTGGCACCACCAGATACAGCGACACCGGATGACGGGCCGCGATCAAGTCGGCGATGCGCCAGTCACACCGCGAGGTCACCGCCGCCACGGTCGGGTCGCGGTACAGCCCCAGAAAGGACATGGCGGTGGACAGGACGCCGGAGCGTTCGTTATCGGATTTGTTGAGGACCTCGCGGGCCGCCGAGGCAATCACCGGGTGCGGCGCATCGCCCAGATGTGCCGTGGTCATCATCCGATACAGCGTGATCTCAAACGGACAGTCTGGATCAGAGAGAAAATTGGCGACGCCGCGCAGGGTCTTGTCTTCCTGTGCATAAAGCACATGCAGAATGGCCCCTACCAGCAGCGCATGGCTGGTTTTTTCCCAGTGGTTGCGCCGCTCCAGCGCCCCTTCTGGGTCTACCAGAATATCGGCGATATTCTGCACGTCGCGCACTTCATGCGCACCACGCCGCACCTCCAGCAACGGATTGTAAGCCGCCGAGCGGGTGTCGGTCGGGTTGAACAGCAGACAGTGGCTGAAACGGGCGCGCCAGCCTGCCGTCAGTTGCCAGTTCTCGCCTTTGATATCGTGCACCACGACGGAGGCTGACCAGCTCAGCAGTGTGGGCACCACCAGCCCGACGCCTTTCCCCGAACGAGTGGGGGCAAACGCCAGCACATGCTCAGGCCCCTCATGACGCAGGTATTGCCCGTTATGCAGCCCGAGGAACAGCCCCGACGGCCGGTACAACCCCGCCCGACGAATATCCTGTGTCCTTGCCCAGCGTGCCGAACCGTAGGTCGTGACATGCCGGGACGCGCGGGCGCGCCACACCGACAGTGTCATCGCCACCATTGAGGCCAGCAAACTGCCGCCGCCCGCGATGGCACCACCGATATCAAAGATACGCGGCGCATACCCGCCAAACAGAAACCACCATTCAAACAGCCGCCACGGGGGATAAACGGGAACGCCAATGCCCTCGAACCACGGGGTGCCCAGGCGCGGGGAATACCCCAGCGCTGCCGCGGTCCATTGCGTGGCGTACCACACACCGGCGACAACGACACTGAACACCACCGCAACCTGCCCTACCAGTATGCCCTGCCCCTGCATTGCCGCCCCCTTCTCGCCCTCAAGACCGCACAACGGTTGTGCCGCCTGCGAGAGAGCATCGGTGCGGGTTCAGCCCAGTGCAAAGACCGTTACCGACTCAATCAGGGAGCAAAAAGTCACAATGCGTACAGGGGAGAACGTGAGCACAGTGCAACCCGCTATGACGTAACCGGGCGTAGCGGGTGCCGGGAGTGATTTTTGTGATGATGGCGACGACTCAGAATTTGGGCGGCGTTTTTGGTGGCGTGTAGGGGGTTCCCGTCCCCAGAAACTGTTTGGTGGTGGCATGCCCGACGCGATTGCACAACACATTCCCCACGCGCTCCCAGTCGTCATGGCACTGCTGGCGTAGTTCCTTTAATCGCTTGGGGTTAGCCAGTAATGACTCTACCGTCTCCGTTGCCGGTACGGCGCCACTGCCGATACACCACAGCACGATGCATAAGAAAACACGGAATGAAAACATAAGATTACGCATGAGGATCCTCCGATAGTCGTCGAATCAGGTGATGGCATCAGGCGAGTTATCGTCCGCCCACGCCAGCGCGTCAAGCCGCTCGATAAAGCGAGCCACCGTTTCTGGCGGATCTCCGGCATGGCGCAACAGATAGGTGGTCATCATGGGGGTTTTCCCAGCTAGTGGGCGAGCCACCACTCCAAAAGCCCGGCTAGCCGCAATATGAGAAACATCAGCCAACCCCAGTGCAAACCCGGCGGAAACCAGGGTCATCATCAGGTCGAACGAGATAACCTGTTCGACAATCAACGGCTCCTGCGCAGAACAACGCAAAACCCGCGCCACCTGACGAGCATGCCCTTCACACATTCTCGGGTCACACAACACCAACGGGTAACGCAGCACTTCGTCCAACGGGATCTGGCTATAGGCCAGCAAAGGATGTCGGGCAGGAACGGCCACCATTAATGGTTCGGCCCAGACCGGCTCAGCAGTGATATGCTCGCCCACTGCATCAGACAAGGCAAAACCCACATCGTACAGTTCATCCTGCAATCCCTGAATTTGCTGAAAGAGCGGCATTTCAAACAGGCGAATATCCACCTCGGGTTCTTCCTGGCGGCACAGCGCCAGCAAGGTTGACAAGCGCACAGGGGTAATGCCGTCTGACAGCGCAATGCGCAACTGATCATGGTAACCGTTGGCCACGGACTGCACGCTGTCGCGTGCCTGTTGCAACACCGCGAACACCCGGGCGACATGGTCCAAAAACAACTTACCGGTGCGAGTCAGCCGGGTACTGCGGGTGGTGCGCACAAACAGTTTCACCCCCAGCTCGTCTTCCAGTTCCTTGATGGCACGGGACAACGGTGACTGCTCAATATGCAGCCGTTCCGCCGCCCGGGCAAAGTGCAGTTCTTCTGCAACCGCCCGAAAGTAACGAAGATGGCGAAGCTCCATACCCGATACCTACATCTCATCATCGAACAGGTGGCCCGGCATCGGGCCACGGAATACTGAGTGTAGGAGAGCGCGTTAGCACAAAGTTGAACAGAACTCACACTGACAAGACGATTCAGGCATTATCAGGGCATTCTTATAGCTGCCCCTGCTTACCCTGATGGACACAGATACGGCTAACTATCGGGCGCGGGGGATTCTTCCTGTTCAGACCGGAGCCGAGAACGGGGAACGCGTGGGATTAGCCGCCCCTGTTCGTCAAAATAACGGCTCGGCCAAATCTCATAGGCTGGCACCCCCAGTGCATCAGCAATCAGTTGCTCCCCTTTAGGCCACGGACGATTAAGCGCATTACCCAGTGTGGAGGAATTCAGCCCCGCCGCCCGCGACACAGCAGCCATTGTGGTTCCCCGTTTGTGAAGCCCGGCAATAATGTCGGCAGAATGCCAGTCAGCCAAGCCATGCCTTTGAATAGAGCTCATTCACTGCACCTCTCAAGATAAAGAGTTACTTTCCATAATAAAGGATAGTTTATTTTAAGATTAAATATCAACCAAAAATAAAGTTTAACTTTATTTGTGAAAAATAATCTTTAAGAAAGAACCGTTAGCGGCAGAGATAATGCCATCATGCCATTTAGATGAATTGGATATCGCCGTGATTGGGAAACGACTGAAACTGGCCAGAGTCAACGCAGGCTTAACGCAGCTTGAGCTTGGATGTCGGGCCGGTCTGGATGAAGAAACCGCCAGTTCGCGTATCAGCCAGTATGAAAGGGAAGTCAATGAGCCAGACTTTGGTCTGGTCTGTCAGTTTGCTGCGGTTCTCGATGTCCCCGAAGCTTACTTCTATGCAAGAGATGAAGAGTTGGCACTAATTATCCTGCAATATCATTATCATAAAAAAGTACATCCTGATGCGGTGTTTGGTGCAGCTTTCTGGCTGGAACATGGGCGTTAAGCTGCCTCTTTACTAGTTCCACCCCCTGAGCATTACCTAAAATACTGTTGCTCGGTATCGGTAAGGTGTCAAGATAGTTAGCGCCCCAGTTGATTTAGGCTGTCTGTTTTTTTCCGTTCTGGATTCAGCATGACCTCGTCTGTCGGCTACCCTTTCCTTGTCCTGCCTGACCAGCGTTCTGAGTGTTGCGCTTTTGTTTTTTGATACACCTCTTCCCGATTTTTCAGCAGCGCACGATCTTCACCTCGGTACCGTTGACCACCCGGTAAAACACTCTACCCATTCACGCGCATCCTCTAAGGGACACCCCAGTACTGATACCTAACCGAGCGGAAGAACGCCTGCGCGGCGGGTTGGATGAGATAGTCTATGCATGATGTCGCCGGGCGGGGAAACTTTTGCGAATGCAATACATCGATGGGCTGCGCACAGCTTTTCTGATGACGGCACTGAAAAAGATACAGCATGCGCCCTGGTTGGGAAACGACGCAGGCGGCTCCGAGTATGACAACCCGGAAACCGGAGAACGGGTTCATAACCCTTACAACCAGTACCTGCTGGATTCCGCCGAGGGGCATCTGTTCATTATCCTTACAGCGATGTTGGTGGCAGGGCGTCGAATAACGAAAGAGGAAGGGAACCTGATTAGGCGGTGAATAATTTTGATGCACAGTTTTGCCGGACGCATAACCCGTATTGTCTCTATCGGGTGATAACAATCTGATTGTAAAACGTTTACTGGCTGATGTATTTCCCAAGGCAGGCACGTTGTCCTTTTCTGGTTGGATTGGCTGAATACCTTGAATATTGCTGAGTTTGCGAGCAAAATCGCAGTAAATATTCCCTGCCATCATGTAGAGATGTCATCCGCTCAAGCCCTTCAAACAGCAATTACTCACATGTCTATGTGGCGTAAAGGCGACCAGCGTGCGCCACATAAGCCGCTGTTGCTGCTTTACGTACTGTCAGCCTATCAACAAGGGCATCCGCGCCTGTTTCATTACGGCAATGAAATTCGCCCTAACCTTTTGACTCTGCTGAACAGCTTCGGGCCTCAGCGGCGCACTCATTACCCGGAGATGCCATTTTGGCGGCTACGAGGCGATGGTTTCTGGGAATTACAGAATGATGATCGTTGCTCACCACAGAAAGGTAGTAAAGAACCGCCGAACCGTGAGCTTATTCAACATGATGTCATGGGTGGTTTTGATGAAGTCAGCTATCAACTATTAAAAAAACAGCCACGGCTCATTGAGAAACTGGCCCAACAGATTTTAAGTGAACATTTTCCTGAAAGTGTCCAGGCCGTGATTGCCAGCCGTCTGGAACTGTCGATAGAGGATGTCAGACAATCCCGCGATCCCCATTTTCGTCAGGCAGTGTTACGTGCGTATCAATACCGCTGTGCGGTATGCGGCTATGATTTACGCCACGATACAACACCGGTTGGTCTGGAAGCCGCACACATCAAATGGAAGCAATACGGTGGCCCTTGTACCGTAACCAATGGGCTGGCCTTATGCTCGGTACACCATTCCGCATTTGATATCGGTGTTATCGGTATTACTGACGAAATGAAATTGATGGTTTCTGACGGTGTTAACGGCAGCAAGATTGTTGAACGCCTATTCTGGGATTTTGAAGGAAAACCGCTTTTTATGCCCAAAAAGCGGGAATATTACCCGCTGGAACAGTTTGTGGAATGGCATCGGGGGCAAGTGTTTAAAGGTGTTTAATTTCATATCGAGAGGGAAGATAATGCTGATCAAATAAAATCAAAAGATTACTGCAGCAACAAGTAAGTTTAGTTTTTCAGCTTCTTCAAAAAAGGAAGCATTAATTAGCATTAAAATATTTACACATAAAAGCATGTCACGCAAAACACCTTATTTTTGATTGATTTACATGGATAATAATCAAAGAGCTATGATGGCTAAGACGTCTCTATCAAATAATATTCTCCGAGCCTGGCAGCGTATAGAATTTTTCCAACCTTATACGCTTGAAGAAAAAAAGAATAGCTTACGAATACCACTTAGCAAGCTCATCCAGAATGGTGATAACTACTTGCCCTGGCTTTCTGCTGATCTGCGTGAGTTACATCGTATCCCCAAAAAAGTGTCATACTGCATCCATATCGGCCTGTTTGATAAAGGGATAGCCAACACCATCACCCAAAGTGTGTTTGGGCCAGATAAAGGGCATGATGCAGAAGAACAAGAGCAACGGCTGGATCAGGAAGGGATCACCTGTTTTGCTAAAGTTCAACTGAATTCGGAAGGCGTACCGGCGTTGGATAAACTGTCTGTAAGTTCTCTTCCTTGGGCACTTGGACATTTACAAGAAGAGCGCTTTCAGGCCCTTAACGCTAAGTTTTTTTCTGAAGCGTGCCAGAGACTCGCCAGCACACTCAGGAATTTCAGCTCTACGTTAAAACCAGAACGTGAGAATGGTCCTGGCGTAATGAAAGCTGATGATATTTTAACATTATTAGCTACACATTTAGTGGAGTGGGCAGATTTTAAACCAAACTGGGAATATGCTTTACAAATTGACTGGTTTGAAGGGAAAAGTGAGTGTACAGAAGCGTCCTCGGAAGAAGAGGATGAAATTGAAGAAGAAATTAGTGACAGTGATAAAAGTTTAGCGCTACCTATCTTAAACAGTTTCTTTTTTGAGGACATTGAACAGATTATTGCGGCGTTACAACTTAATAATGATTGTAAAGCTCTCAGAACTTATCTTTCTGACAATGCTCCACGAAACACCGATCTGTATTCACAAGATGGTCTCGAATCGATCATCGATAAACTACATCCAACATGTATGCCTCATGGCCGCTGGCCCACCGAACCAGAACACGCTATGTCGTTGATGCAGCAATTTGTCATTAATACAGCGGTAAAAGAGCTGGCTGAAGGTGGATTGCTTTCCGTCAATGGTCCACCGGGAACGGGAAAAACAACGTTGCTACGTGATTTGGTCGCACATAATGTTGTTGAGCGAGCTAAAGCACTGTCTCGTTTCAAAAAGGTTGATGACACTCTGGATAGTGATGGTTTTATCGTAGAAGCGCTCACCGGTTTTGAAATGGTTGTTGCATCGTCCAATAATTCGGCCGTGGAAAATATTTCGAAAGATCTACCGCAAAAGAAATCGCTGGCTAAAGAGTTTCGCTCACTTAATTATTTAGCACCAACGGCAAATCAGATAGCGGCAGAATATCTGCCAAAGCGTGAACATAAAAAAGATAAGAATGGTGAGGGAAAAGAGCGTGAGTATCATCTTTTTAAACCTCTGGAAAAGGATAAGCAATGTTGGGGCATGATTTCCGCTGCATTGGGTAAAAAATCTAATCGGGTTAAGTTTGCGCAAAAATTACTTATTGACGAGCATTTTTTACGTAAAACCCCCGCTGAAAATCCTCGTCCTGAAGATGAGGATTTTCTCAGCTTGTGGCGCTGGAAACACTATCATTCACCACTCTCTTTTGCAGAATCGAAAAGAAAATTTCTGGAGTGTTTGAAAGCGATAGAAATACTACAACAGCAATTAGCCGCCTTTGCCCATCTACTCGAAAAACAGTCTGACGATTCGCTCGACACCTTATCACTAGAATTGGCTCAAACCCAAAGCCTCTATGAGGAACAGCTTGCTAAGCTAAAACGTGCTGAGGTACAACGTGATGTCGTAGAAAAACAAGTTCGACATGCAGAACAACAGCAAAAAATTGTTGAAAGCACGGCACCTGGCTGGCTAACTCGCCTGATAAGCCGTAAGCGGGTAAATGAGTATCAGGCTAAGCTACGTACAGTACAACTTGAACTACTAAAGCTGACAAGGTTACAAATCGAATGTGCACAAGACGTAGCTAAACAGATCAAGTATTGTGGTGACCTTGAGGAGAAAAAGCGAGCTATAGAGCATGATATTACCCAAATGACTCAGCAGCGGAAAAATGATCTGGACAAGTTGCAAACATTGCGGAATCAATTCTCTGATATCACATTACCTAATATCAACCAGCCCATTTATGATGCAGCATTGCAACGCACAGCATTCTGGCAAAACGCACAGATAAACCGTCAACGCTCCGAGTTATTTATCGCCGCGATGGAACTGCATCAAGCTTGGATCTATGAAGCATTAGGAATAAACCGTTTTAGATCTATTGTTCTTGGGTTTAATTCATTCCTTGCACACCCCCACACCAAGATATCCCCTATCCGTTGGTGGCAAACGCTATTTATGATTGTACCGGTACTGTCAACTACCTTTGCTTCAATTGGGCGTATGTTCCACGGAGTGAAAAGCGAAGAATTAGGGTGGCTGATGATTGACGAGGCTGGTCAGGCATCGCCACAGCAAGCTGTTGGAGCAATCTGGCGAGCTAAACGAGTATTGGTAGTGGGTGATCCCCTACAGGTCGAGCCGGTGTTTACCACATCACCATCTTTGGTTGAACGACTCTGTTTAGATGTTCTAAAGGAGCGTGCCAGGGACTGGAATCCAGCGTTACTCTCGGTACAGCAGGTTGCCGATCGCGTTAACTCATGGGGGTGTGAATTAGAGGTGATGAATATACCTGTTTGGATTGGTATTCCCCTATGGGTACATCGACGTTGTATTGAACCAATGTTCAGTTTGGCGAATAAGATGGCCTACAACGAACGGATGATCCACGGTCTTAGTGCTGACAAGGTTAGTAGTCAGTCGATAAACAACATGATTGATAATCACTGGCTGATTTCTTCTGGTGGTCAAGGTGAAAAACAGTACCGTGACAGCCATGGCAACGATTTGCTCACCTTAGTCGATCGCCTACTAGCGGAGAATGTGGCACTTAATTCAATTTATGTCATCACACCATTTAAAGCAGTTAAGGCAGGGATATTGCAGCTAATTAGACAGCGAAATATAAAGGCGTGGCGACAACATGCACCTCTGATATCACACCAAGAACTCAGCGATTGGCAGCAGAAATGCATTGGTACTGTGCATACGTTTCAGGGGAAAGAGAATGATATAGTTATTCTTGTCCTAGGTTGCGACAAGGATAATGATGGTGGTGCTAAATGGGCGGCAAGTAAACCTAATCTGTTAAATGTTGCCCTGACCCGAGCCAAAAGACATATTTTTGTGATTGGTGACCCAACCGTATGGCATGGGTTGCCTTGGTTTCGTGATGTGGCAAAAACACTGCCGACAGAATAATAAGATCAGTGCATTAGCTAATAAAAATATAATATTTCTTGACGTATCCTTTAAACAGGAGTGGGCGATGAGGTTAGAGCAAGCAAGAAGTTTAGAGTTGGATAGAGACATAACGGCGGAGGAAGCTGATAGATTATTCACTCAAGGTCTTGTCACATCAAAGCACCTTTTCGAATGCCCTGAACTCCATTGCCATGCGCAAGTCACATGTGCCAACCTTGATCGGCCTAAGCGCTTGCGTAAGCGTGACCCATATTTCAAATTTGTCTCTGAACATATTCTCGGATGCAAACTGGAAGAGCAGAGCGATGATGAATTGCGTCGAGCCCAGCATGCGAAAGGTGATCCTGAAGCATTACCTTTTATCCGTGATGATGTTGTTGAGCTTGTTTTGTCCGTGTCGAATAAACATGTCACACGTATTCCTCCCACGACTGATGACAAAAAAGAATCAACAAAACGTTCTAAGTCTACTGATATAAATGAAAGTGGTGAAGATCAGCAAAAACGACGTTCTCGCAAGCGGTTATCTGGATTAGCTGATGCATTTATTGCCAAAGAAAATTTCTTTATTGAGACCATTGATGGTATGATTCATTTAAAAGATTTTTTTATCCGAGTTGATGATCGCAAGGATATTAGTGAATATCCAGATGAACCACGAGTTTACTTTGGCAAGGCTTGGATTAATCGAAAAGAAGACTATTACCTAGTCCGCTTTGCAAATGAAATGCGAGCTGGAGATCTCAAATGCAAACCAACCTTTTTTATTCCTTCTAGGTTTGTTGAACGATCCGATTATAAAAGAACATCCAGGGAAGCGCTGGATAAGATAGCGATGAGCACTCCATCTCAACCACTCTATTTATTCATTCTTAGTGAATTACCCCCAGTTAAAGATAACAATGCCAACTATATCAATTTTAAACTAGATACACTGACCTATCTCTATTATCGCCATTGGGGAAAAGATAAATATTGATGAGTGACCTCGGTATCAAGAAGGCAAAAAGTATCGCACAGTGCCCGCGTAATATGACCAGCTTACTACTTGACGGAGTTGCGTTTATCGAGAAGTGTTTTGCTGAAAGTCCCTCGTTAGTCTGGATAAATCTTCTACGAACTGGAACCGAACGTCTGAGCACAAAGAGTTTGCTCTGCTCTTCAAAGGTGCAATTTCTGCAATCCGTAACCCCACCTGAAAATCCTTTGGTAGGGAGAAGAAGATACAGCAGACTACCTTATTCTACTTTCTATGCTGCATCGTAAACTGGATAAATCCCATGTGGTTAAAGCATAATTTTGTTGGTCAACTAGTGAGCAAAGAAAATGATTATGTGAATTGGTATACTGATTCCAGTTAGGAAATAAGCTATATAACCTAATGGAATTTTAATTGATCTACTAAAGTATGGTTGCGTAAGGATGCACTGGTAATGAAAACACTACAATCTGTCAAACCTACTGATGAGCAATTGAAGTTGATGGTCAGACCCAGACCTGGCACATTAATCATTCGTGGTGCTGCAGGTAGCGGTAAAACAACAACTTCAATTTTAATGATGAAGCTATCTATCGGCTATTTTTTAGAAGAATTTGCCAGAATTGGAATAAATGAAAAAATTAACATTAGAATTTTTACTTTTAATAAAACACTTTCGGCCTACATTAACGATTTAGTAATAAGTGAAACGTTGCTATCAACACCCGAAAACCGTAACCGGTTAAACATTGATGTGTTGACATTATCCAAATATATGTACAACAGAATTGATGGTTCTCCAAAAGTTTTAAGTTTGCAAGACCAAGCAAATAGGATAAGACACATTGGTCATTTAATCCCCTTAAGCAGTCAATTTTTGGTAGATGAAGTAGAATATCTTTTAGGAAGATTAAATGAGGAAAATTTAGAAGATTATCTTGAGATGGAACGTACTGGTCGTGGTACTATGCCAAGAATGGAAAGGCCACTACGAAGGAGGATTCTCGATGAGGTCGTTTACCCTTATATTAGATCGAAGGAAGTTGATAAATTTTTGGATTGGAACGATATTGCAATTTTGTTTATAAAAAATAAAACAGACAACATTCACATAGCTATTATTGATGAAGCACAAGATTTCTCAGCTAACCAACTTAAAGCAATCACTAACCAATTATCTGACATCAACTTCACTACAATTATCCTTGACAGCAATCAAAAAATATATAAACGAGGGTTTGCCTGGAAAGAGGCAGGCATTAACATTGCTAATACTCGATATGCTCGATTAGAGTTCAATTATAGAAATACAGTTGAAATAGCTATTTTTGCAAGTAGGTTGATCGAAAACACAGCCATTTCAATAGACGATGATGGAACATTGCCAAGACTTGATGCAATTAAAAGGCATGGCCCTCTCCCACTTGTCTTGGAAGGTCGTTTTAATCAACAGTTAGATTTTGTGATCGATTACATATTAAAAAATGTAGATTTAGATCATGAAACTGTTGGGTTTTTACATGCTAAAGGTGGTGGGTGGTTTGATCGTGCAGGCGGAATAAAAGATACACTTAGAAAACAAAACTTGTCCTTCGTTGAAATATCGGGAGAAAGCTCTTGGCCACCGAATGAAACGAACATAGCCCTGTCGACGATTCACTCAGCCAAGGGACTAGAGTTTGACCACGTTTTTATTCTTGGGCTTGAGGAAAATCATTTTTATTTTAGTTTTGCAGATAGTCAAGACTCTGATTATTCATCGATAATCAAACTTATTTCAATGGGGATTACGAGAGCTAAGGTAAGTATTATCCTAGGTTATCGCTTCGACACGAGACCATTTTTCATCGATCATTTGGACACTAATACGTTCCAGAAGGTGGTGCTATGAACGAATTTGAGACACTGATAAAGGCTAAAGACATTAAAGAGATACTTCACTTCACAACAAACCAAGGTCTTTTAGGCATTCTTAGAACCGGAGCTGTACTTCCTAACTCTCAGCTAACAGAAGAAGATACTTTAGCGTTTATTTTTCAACAAAATTCATTGAAAAGAAGAGAGAGAGATTCAAAGTGGTTAAGCTATGTTAACCTATCTATAACAAAATTAAACTTTGAGTTCTTTGAGCATTCGCGAAGTGTTCACCAATATTCTGACATCTATTGGGTAATATTATCTTTTTTACCAGAAATTATAATAGACTCAGGTGTTTGCTTTACGACTACAAACAACATTTACCCGTCTTGCCTTCGAGGCGAAGGTATTGAAAGCTTCGAAAGGATGTTTCGCAATCCTATTGTTGGTAAGTATCAAAGGGAAATTTTCAGAGGACCATCACATCTACCGTCGTGGACGACTTGCGAGCAAGCTGAAGTCTTGTACCCCGGAAGACTTGCTTTAGAGCGTCTGGCAAAGGTTTATGTATCAAACTTTGAGGATAAAGCTAGTATCATGGCTCAATTGGCTGTGTTAGGTTTAGTCCTAGATGTGGAAGTTTGTCCCAACAAGTTTAGAGATGATACGAATGACAATTAACAATATTGAAAACACTGTTAACTCAAGTCTTTGGGCTGCATATGGGGATGCTTTAGGGTTCATATCTGAACTAGCAGACTGCAGTTTGCTGGTAAAAAGAACAGGTCGGGACCATTTGTCTGGTTTGGTTGAATGGAAAAGACAAGTCGGTGGAATGTATGGGCCTCTAGTATCAATACCTTCTGGTGCTTACTCTGATGACACCCAACTCCGACTATCGACGTCACGAGCAATTAATCAGAATAATTATTTTGATATAAATGCATTTTCAAAAGTGGAACTTCCTATTTGGTCCTCTTATGCTTTAGGTGCCGGCATATCTTCAAAACTGGCAGCGGAATCTCTCGGAAAAAAAAACGTCACCTGGTATAACAATTTTTATCAGTCAAAGAAAACAAGTTATGTGCACTCTGGAGGTAATGGTGCAGCTATGCGAATCCAGCCTCATGTTTGGGCAAGCCGAACGCCAGAAATAGTAGATTCTTTCCTGCTTGATATAATAAAAAATTCTCTTACTACACATGGGCATCCTAGAGCTATTGCAGGAGCTGTATTTCATGCTTTATGCTTGAGCCAAGTTTTAAAAAATAAAAATATACCATCAATATCTGATGTTCGGCTTTTTCTCCGATGGATAAATGAAATTCCTAATAAAATCCATAGCGACATAAACCTTAATACTGCCTGGGTTCCTTTGTTCGAATCCCAAACATCTACAAATCTTGAAGAAGCATATGATGAAGTATACCAAGAATTAGTGCACCTTCTTGATATTGTCGAAAAGTGGAAAGCAGAGGAAAATCCATCATATAGTTCCTTAGTAAAAGTTCTTAACTTGAAAGACAAAAGAACAAGAGGAAGTGGTACATTAACTGCAATTGCAGCACTGGCTGCATCATATTTACACCCAGATAACTTATCTTCATTAATGCTTGATATTGTTAATGAACTTGGTACAGACACTGACTCAATTGCAACTATGGTTGGGGCGTTAAGGGGATATATTGAAGGAACAAGACCACCTCAAGAATTACAGGATCAATCGTACTTAATTTATGATGCAGAGAGATTATATACTCTTTCTCAAGGTAATGAGTGTAATAGTTTTGCATTCCCCGATGCATCGGAGTGGAACGCTCCTGTTTCTCCACTAGATTTTGTTGGTATACAGGATGGAAAAATTGTGTTTCCACCATTTGGGGAAATAAAACCGATATCAGAGGAATTCAGAAGCAATGGCACTGACACGTACCAATACTTTTATCAATGGATGATATCTAAGTTTAATCAATCATTCTTGCTTAAACGTCGTAATGCCTCAACTTTGAAATCATTTAAGTCAGAGCCTAGCTCTATGGAAGGTAACAATTTTTCGAAACGGGTAGATTCCTCGTTATCAAAGCAGCAACAAATTGAAATCCCCGTAGATTATCGTACTCAATCAAAGAGACCCATTGAGTCAAATCCAACCATAAAAAGCAGTGAATTAGATATTGACAAACTAACAACAGAAGCAATTAAAAGCAATTTCGATGAAAGATTAATTGGAAGTCAATTATTATACATTTCAGGAGTCATGGGTGTTAATGGTGCAATTGCATACTCAGCCATAATCGCGAAAGCAATTACCTCCCGAAAAAATCGAAATAATTAAATGGATTAGCATGGGATATCTAATTTATTAGATATCCCATATTTTAGACTACTGTAGCACCTGAATCATTCTTCAACTCACTGAAAAGCACACATCAGAAGCCAAACCGACACTCTCCACATGAACGCTGTCATCATTAGCAATCCTTCTTATAACTAAGAATTACTTTATTTAAGACCAAAAAAAACACCAAAATAAAGTATTACTTTTATTTTTAAAGGATTTTTTCAAGAAGCGTAGCCGAGATATCGTGATAATCAATCATCGTTCGATCAACAAACAAGGTAACACGGTGATTGGTAAACGCTTGAGGCTGGCAAGGGTCAATGTGGGGTTAACTCAGGCAGAGCTCGGAAGGCAGGCCGGGATTGATGAAGAGTCGGCAGGCGCGCGAGTCAGTCAGTATGAGAAGGAAACCCATGCGCCCGACTTCAAACTGGTTTGCCGGTTCGCAGCGGTGCTGGATGTACCCGAAGCTTATTTCTATGCCGTGGATGACGATTTGGCAACACTGATTTTGCAGTACCACCGGTACAAGAAAAACAACCCTAACTCGACGCTGCTGATTACGCCGCAGTAAGCCATTAA
This sequence comes from Dickeya undicola, assembly GCF_000784735.1. Lineage (GTDB taxonomy): Bacteria > Pseudomonadota > Gammaproteobacteria > Enterobacterales > Enterobacteriaceae > Dickeya > Dickeya undicola. The sequence goes on along the minus strand of NZ_JSYG01000022.1, from coordinate 144,258 downwards.
ACCTGTCCACCTCCGGGACACAACACCTCAGCCAATAGCCGGTCCCCTCTGCCGACTGAACTCCCAGGCCACGCGGTTACCACGGATGGTCGCCGTCATTGACTGACCTAGCCGTAGTTCGATGACCGGTTTCCACGGTACCAGGCTGAAGCCCAGACCGTCATCCAGCATCGCGTAGCGCCCGCTGGCAAGTAGCAAACTGCGTCGGTAGATACCGCTGATACGTTGCCCATCAGTCGCGGAGCGATATACCAGTCCGGTTTCCCGGGCAATATCCTGCGCAGTTTTCTCCAGCTCACGCTGGCGCAACGTCGCCAGCAGGTTACGCACCAGGCTCACTCGTTGCCCTTCCTGTACCGCCAGCCCTTGCGAGATAAGAAAGTCAACACGCTGGCGGAGCGCTGCCCGTACCTCGCCCCCAAAGCCACGTACATCCGGCGATAGGTTTCCACTGAGCAACTGCTGATCGAGCCAGGTCGCCCCGATTGCCCGGATCTGGCGTTCAACCGGCAAGGGCGATTGTAGCGAGACAGCTGCCCCACCGGCCAGACGCTGTATATCGTACTGACGGCCACGCTCAGGCAAATCGTCAGGAATACGCCAGACACCTTGTGTCACGCGCTCGACAATCCCTGCCCGGCGTAACGCCTCCAGCCGGCGCACATGGAAAGCCACCTCGTCATGTGGATCGAAACCGTCATCCCGGTGCTGCGCCACCCTCAGGTGATGTTCGGTGCGATAGATACCCGCGGACGCCAGACCGACTATATTCCGGTCAGTCTGGCGGATAGCGGCCCCGTTCACCTCCACCACCGAACCACTAGGAAACTGCGCTAGATCGGCACCGGGCGGCAACACCACGTAGTGAGCCTTGCCGTCCACACCGTCAATCACCAGATATCCTCTGTCATACAGTTCATCAGCCAATCCTTTACCGGCCACCCGGCCGATGAGTGGATGAGGGTATTCACCGTGCTGGAACACCGCCAGCTCACGGGGTTGACCGTGCATGGCGCGTTGCATGGCCCGGATGATATCGCCACGCTCACCCATCGCTCTCAGCGTCTTTTCCGCGTCTGCCTGTACGTCCCAGACACCGGGCGTCTGCTCACATGCCAGCCCCATCCGCGCTAAATATTGTAGTCGGCCAATCAGCAGCTGCCGCTGGTATCTCAAGGATGACGCGGAAAACTGCGCAGTATGCACCCGGCCATTGTCGGCAAGACGCTGAAGCGTGCGATCCAGCCCCGTCCACCGCGCCTGCTCGACTTCGCGCTGACGGGTGTGCTGCATTTCCAGCTCCGTGCGCGGCCCCAACCATTCCGTAACCAATGCCGCGGCCCGCAACCGCATCCCCTCGGCAATATAATCCCGCGAAATAATCAGATCTCTGCCGGTCTCATCTTTGCCCCGCAATACAATATGGGTGTGCGGATTATCGGTATTCCAGTGATCCACCGCCACCCAGTCCAGCCGGGTGCCCAGATCGGCTTCCATACGCACCATCAGCTGACGGGTATAGGTTCGCAAATCGTCGAGAGACTCCGCGTCTTCAGGTGAAACGATAACGCGAAACTGATGCCGATCTTCACGTCCGCGTAGCTCGAACGCATCCCAATCGGCGTGATCGGTCAGTGGGCCATAAGCCTGACCCGGTTCCCCCTGTCGGCCGACACCGTCACGCTCGATATAACGCAGGTGTGTGGATGTTGAACGGGCACCGGCTTTCGTCAGATTTACCAGCCGGGTCTTTACCGTCACACGCCGCCAGTCTGGTGAATAGGCATCATGGGCAAATCGCGCAGCAACCTGGCCGCGCCCCAGTCGGGCACCGGGGCGTCGCCCATTTTTATCGGTCCTGATACCGGCCTTGTTTATCTGGCGGGCCACCTGACGTACAAAGGCATCGCCACGCTGCTTCGGCCTGCCTGGACGAGGGGTAAAACGCTCATCATGCTTCTGGCTCATCACTTCCTCCCTGCTACTTGTCAGCACAGGAAATAGCCATGGTTAATAATCAATTAGTGGTTCCACAGCACGCCAGCACATCGGATGCGTGCCGCCCTTACCCCGTGTGCAGACGGCATGTCGGCGTCACCGCGTGTCGCCCCCTTTTATCTTGCCCTGCCCTTCGTCTATTCCACGACGCGCTGTTCAGCCGTAAGCCGCTACCTTGTCAGCAGGGGTTGTGCCGCTCCCCGCACAGAGGCCATCGGTACCGGCCCAAAATAGCGGCTGTCAAACGATGCCGGGTTCGTGGTGCTCAGCAGGAACACCTCGCCTGGATACAGGTGCCGACAGCCCGGCCAGGCCGATAACGGTCGCCCCAGCCGGTCAGCCCGCAGCACGCGAGCCACAACCATGCCGTTAATACGCACCGTGTCGGCGATAACACACACCTGTTGGGGTGCTATAGCCCCAATCGGTTTAAGCAGTGGCACCCCCGCTGGAAGGTAACCACGCTGTGCAGCCAGAAGTGCGGCCTCAACCGGAGGCGACACCAGTACCACGCTGCCAACGGATAGCGGTGGCAATGGCAGGCGAAGCGGCTGAAGGCGATACCAGCCAGGGGCGATACTGTCCGTCGGGTTGTAGACCAGATACGGCGTAACATCCCCCACCGCTGCCCAAGCCAGTGAAACCAGGCCGGATAACGACAGGCCCGCCAGCCACAGCGAAGGCGCGCCCCATCGAACGTGATGTGTCATGCTCATCGGGGTATGTTCTCCTGCCATCCGCGCTCTTTTGCGGTGATGTTGCCGCCCGTCCTGTAAGGATTCAGGGTGTTGAACCCCGACTTTCTGCCAGCGGTCTGGGCGTGCCGTTTACCGGTTATCCACCGGTATCGCCACCCCCAACAATTCGTTAGTTTTTTTATGTTAGAACCGTTAGCGCGATGCCAAACCCGCGCCAGCAGCGGGATACGGGCTCGCCGATGCGCCTGATAGCACGAGGGGGATGCGCTCGATAGCCCGATAGCTCGTGCGCCTGATAGCACGACCGTCTTCACCGTTTTTTCCCAGGTTATCCCCGTGCCGCGGATGACACCGGCCGGAACGTGAGTAGCTCCCCGCCTCCCGGCAAACGCCCTATACCGAGGACATACCCCGGCAGGGGCTGGCGGGCCACCAGCGTGCGCAGATCGCAGGCGAAATCGCTGTACCGGGCTGTGCTGCCGGATTTGCGGTACAAATGGCGAAAATCGAACCGCCACCCAGCCGCCTGTCGGCCGCCATGTTTGCGCACCAGACGATACAACCAGCGCTCGATCCCACCGGTCAGTCGGAAGTAAGCCGAATCGATGGTCAGGACCAGCGCCGCATCGAGAACACTGGCGTAAAACCAGTCCGGCAGGATCAGCTCGATGCCCAGCGACATGCCCCGGGTATCGGTTCGCTCGTGCCATTCGTTGAGCCAGGAGAAACGGTGTAACCGCCGTCCGCTTTCGGCTCGAATCGAGGTGGCAACAGTAGTGGACTGCAGACGGTCTAGGGCAGCTTTCAGCCGCTGATAGTCCCGCTGCGAAGTGCCACGACCGATAAAAGTCAGGATCTCGTAGGGCGTGGCCCGCATCCGGCGTGACGTCGGAATGCCCGCATCGCGGGCTTCGACGATTTGGCTGGCCGCCCAGATCAGAATGTCGGCGTCCCAGATAGTGGCAATACCCTGTTCGGCAGTGCCTTCCACCCGGATCCTCACGGTACCGATGCCATACTCGATCGGCACCGTGCGGCGTGATTTCGATAAGGAAAAGAAGGGATACGCCATCAGATCCCGGGCATCGCGCGGTGCCATGCGTCCCGGCAATGCCTGGAACAGGTCGAGCGAACCGGACATCAGACGTGCGGCCAACGCGCCGCCGTTCAGCGTACACGGCTGTCGGCCGAGTGGTACTCGGCATAGTCAGGATCGGACGTGGTTTCAAAGCTGTGCTGATTAGCCCAGCTATCCAGATCCGATACCGCATACATGACACGGCGGCCAAATTTGCGAAAGCGCGGCCCACCACCAATGACCCGCTGCTTTTCCAGCGTGCGCGGTGATAATCGCAGATAGGCAGCCGCTTCGTCGTTGGTCAGATAACGGGGCGGCTGCGGGGAACGGGCAGGCTGCGGCGTAACCGCAACAGCAACATCAGGGCGAACAGGAACAGGGCGCATAGGATCAACCTCCAGTAGTCAACAGGGTCAGCCACGCCAGCGCAGCCAAACGGAGACAGTCTCGAAAAAATACGTTCGCCTGCTCAGGGCCGTTTTGCGCCGGAAACAGAACGACCCTTCCCAGCCACGGACGGGGAAACAAGACAGCGATACCCGCCCCACATCAGCCGTTTGCCGCGAGAGACCAGCCGCCGGACTCGGGAGCGGAGGCCACTATCCGCGTGCCAGGCGTCAGCAAGGCCCTCCGCACCCATTAAACCGGCAGCTACGTCACGCAAGGAAGCACCAGCCAGCGACGCATCCAGCGCCTGCAGGGTATGTAACTCCCGCAATGCGGTAGGAGACGGCCGGGGATAAGCCATCCTATCCGGTACTGCATTGCGCCCTTCCACTCCGTGACTCAACGCGGCCGCTAATAGCCGGTAACGGGAATGCAGCAACACACCGCCCCTGATGGCACAGACATACGCCATGCCATCAGCCAGCATCGGTACACACACCAGCCGCAGGCAACCGCCGGGCCAGCGCGCCAGCAGCAGCAAGCGTCGGCTGTCATGCACCAGATCATGACGGCCGGGCATGTGCCAGAAGGCGAAAACCGGGGCATCGGGCGGTGGGTCAGCATCCGGGTAAAGCAGCACAACGCTGTCAGGGTCGGGATACCAGACGGGATGCGCCTCACGCGCATCCCGGGACGGATCTTCCCACAGGCGTAGGCCCCAACGGTGGGCTCCACCGGCCCGACGCGGGCGGTGCTGCCAGTCACAGCAGTAATCCGGGTTTCGGCGCAGGTATTCCCAGGCCAGCGCCGGGCCATCAAGATGTAAAACGTAAAGGTAAGCGGCAACAGGGCAGCAATGCCCGGCGAGATGAGACGTCATGATACTTTCTCCTGTCAGAAACCGTGTTCATCACCACAGGCATTGAAAGGACCATTGACAAAAGAGAAGCCGATAATACAGATCATTAGTGGGTGTTAATGGCATGACCCGTCACGCCAGCGTTTACGACCTTACCCGAAACTGTACCCGGGATCATGACCGTTCCAGTCAGGGGGACAGGCGTCAAATGGCAGAATGCCGATTAAGATCGATAACGCCGTGAGTCTGATCGAAGTTGTCGTAATGCGAAGGGGTAATCTGGCAAGACACCGGCAGGTACTCAATTCCTTCCCAGCGTCGGGTGAACGCGTCATCAGACTGACTCATGCGCCAATCTGATTGCATGGGGATAGTACTGAATCGCTCAGTTGCAGAGACAGAGACTTACTCATTCGAACATCACGCCAGCATGCTGATTTAAAAGAAGCTGGATTAGGGCCTTCTGCAACCAGGCGGTCCGCAGTGTGACGCTGACGTTTTTTTGTGGTTTCGCTTGTAGTCGGCATATGACCACCATTTACACGTGTAATCTACACATGTCGGCATTATGCGCTCGGCAAACGCCGACCGCAGCACATCCCACATATGCCGCAATACCCGCTCAGGGTCTGCCATGTCCGCTTGGAGTTGAGCGGAAAAGCCGGTGGTGTGGCCCATTCTCTACCGACGGCAACCCCGCCATTCGGCGGGGTGCTGTGTTTCCGTTAAACCGCCGCTTTGCTGCGCGACCAAATCAGGCTATAGGTGCCATCATCGTCCTCGATCAGGCGGGCGTAAATGGTCGCCGGAAGGGACGGGTCATCGAGCGTGACCGACAGGTAAGGCCGTTCGGCCTGGCTGATTTTTTTCCACGCCGCGCCGATGTCGTAACCGCCTGCCGTCTGGATGCGGTAATCGGGGACGCTGTCGCCGCTTCGGTCATTGGGAACAAACTTCACCTTGACGTTAAGGGTCAGGGTGCGAACCGTGCCGGTAAAACCGTTTGTCTGGGCGGTGAAGGTGCCGATGTTAGCCATGATCATTTCTCCTTTCGGGTTCATCAAGGTCGCGCCATCGCGTCCTTGTTGTGAGCCGACAGACGGGGACCGGGCTGGCCGCACCTGCGGCCGTAACACCGTGAAGGACCAGCAAACGCCAGGAATTTGCTGCGCGAGGAAGGCGCCGGGGACATTGCTGGTGCTTGCTGGTTGCGGCCATCAGGCCCGAGGCGTAGCCGTGCCACCGTCAGGATTCACAACGACACAAGGACGTATGGCCCTACCGCCCCCGAAAGGCACCATGGCTAACGCACCTGACCGACACAACGGCGTTACCGATTCGCCACGCCGGTGTCAGCCTATGCTGTTCCCATGACAGGCGACAGCGCCTTACCACACCGGGCAACGGCAAAAATCACCACGCGGCGCAACGTCGTAACCAGGCTACTGGTATGTCGGTCACGCTTTTTCAACCTTACGGCAGTCGATCACCAGTGTCGGGGACGATGCACTGCCACACAACCTGATGCAGCACATCATGGCGAGTCACAGCGCTGCGCAGAATGACGGGGTATCCAGTCAGGGGCAGGCCACCGCAAAAAAGGGGGCTCACGCCCCCACAGTCACAGTAATGCCCGTTCAGCAAATGACAACGTGTCATTACCGCCCACAATGATGTGATCTAGAACCCGCACGTCCACCAGTGCCAGCGCCGCACTGACCCGGCGCGTCAGCATCAGGTCGGCCTGACTCGGCTCCGTATTTCCACTCGGGTGATTGTGCGCCAGGATCACCGCCGCGGCATTGCAGCTCAGCGCTTTCCTGACGATCTCGCGCGGGTACACCGCAGTGGTAGTAAGGGTGCCGTAAAACAGTTCGGCATACTCAATGAGGCGGTGTCGTGTCGTGAGAAACAGCACCGCGAACACTTCGCGCTCAAACCCGGCCAGCTTGGCGCACAGGTACGCCTGGGTCTGGCTCGCTGACGTGAACTCCGTGCCTAAGGGCATTTTGCAGTCTATGGCCTGACGTGCCGCCTGCAAGATTTGCTCAGTCGTCGCCGGCAGATAAAGCCCGTGTGTATCCCGCACCAGCAGTGGCGCGGTCAACAAAGAGAACGTGGGTTGTGACATGACAGTACTCCGGTTGCTCGGGCGACATTGCCCGGAGCCGACGCAGCACGGCGCAGCGCACGCCGTCACAGGGTCGCAGACGGCTTTGCCGCCAGCGCGCAACGCGCGCGCCGCCCTTGAAGGCGAGAACGCCGTGGTACGATGGGCGAGACAGCAAGGCCGCCTCCCGTTAAAGTCATCCCGATGTCTTCAGGGGACAACAGCCACAGTGATCTTCTGTCTAGCCCACATTCTGTGGGCACAGCCATCACAGTACGACTTCGCCTGACATCGCTGAGCTACGCCACAACAAGTTGCCCCGATAGGTAACAAACGTCACCCTGTTGTCCAACGTACACGTTCTACCGATGCGAAGGAGACCAGAATGAAATATTCAACGCGGCCGCTCAAGGTAACAACCGCAGATACAGCTGAACAGCCTGCCAGTAGCACACTGCCTTTTCCTGGCATAGCCGCCTGTGAAGCATTGCCACAATACGCCACCCTTCCCTTTCGCCGTACCATACGTCGCCGCGAGTTGCATCAAATGGTGCCATTGTCAGAGACCACGATTTACGAAATGGAACGCCGGGGAGAATTTCCCCGGCGTTTCAATCTGACGCCTCGCTGCGTCGTGTGGGATCTGGATGAAGTGGAAAGATGGATAGATGCTCGCCAACGGGCGACACTCACCGGCATGGCGGCAAAAGCGGTAAAACCTGATGTTGGTTTACGCAAAACCCGTCCAGTACGAACGGGGTCGCCTCAAAAATGACAACAGGTGGTCTCAACCGACCAACGCTTCCAAATCCCAGCTTGCCGGAGGCGGTACTCGGCGGATGGCTTTCGCTACATTGACCCGCATCGCCACCGCCGCCACCTCCAGCATACCCTGCATCACGCGGTAATTCCCTTTGCTCTGCAACCAGGACAAGATATCCGCCAGATGCCAGATCGAGGCGCTGCCTTCATGCACCGGCGCGGGAAAACTGCCTGGATAGGCCAGCATTAATTTGCGCATGTTTTGCCTCGATACACCGACAAGTTGCGCCACATCTGTCAGCCCCACCAGATCCGGCGCAACTTCGATCAACATAGCTGAAGGCACGGCGCGTCGAACGTCTGCTAACGCACTGCATATGGCGACCTCGGCACTAACCGCCTCGCGGGTAAATTCCAATGCCAGCCGGCCCGGTAATCCAATCCCAACCAGTGCATCATCGCAGCCAGCCTCACCCAGACGTTCTACGATCGCCTCCAGCTCGCTGTCGTCAGCGGCAAGCTGGTATTTTAAGGTAAAGAGGTATTCCATTGTCACTCCTCATCGTCGGAATCACGTTGTTTACGATGCAATGTGCAGTTATCAACCACCCGGCGCAGCGCTCGCGCATGGTTACCCGAATTCTTCGGCGTGCTCCAGACGCTGGTGATGCAGAACTCTCCACAGCGGCACATTTGGTTATTGTAAGGACAATAGATCTTCCCCCAGGCATGACTGCCGCCAACGTCAACTCGCCAGCCCTGTGCTTCAGCATGCCGGAGCGCTTCCTCAACCTCTTTTTTCGGATGTGAAGGACGGGTCATTTATTGACCTCCAGTATGGATTGCAATGTTATGGTTGTCAAATGACAACTAAAAATAACAAGCCGCTTCATAGTGAAGCACTCAATACTGGAACAGTGATATTCTCCGGCATCAGAGTTGGCACATAGTTCCTGCCATCAATCCAGGCCTCAACCATATTGGACCACTCTTGCAGCATGTGACGCCGTTGCTCTGCGTACTCGGCCTTGTTGTAGATCGAACGCGAAGAGCGCCCTTCTTCATGCGCCAGACACTTTTCAATCCAGTCGCGGTTAAAACCAACTTCGTTAAGCAATGTGGAACCCGTACGGCGCAGATCGTGAACGGTAAACGATTCCAGCGGTAAACCATTGGTCTGAGCACGTCGAACCACAAGCTGCGTTACCCGATTGAGCGTAGCGTGCGACATGCTGCGATGGCCGTCATAGCGGGACGGCAGCACAAACCGTGAACCGGCAGCACAGGTATGCAGCGCTACAAAAATATCCAGCATTTGCCGGGACAAGTAGACGACGTGCGGATTGCGTCTCTTCATCCGCTCTTTCGGGATGGTCCAGGTCGCGTTCTCGAAATCGATTTCGTTCCAGGTGGCCTCAACCAGTTCACTTTTACGTACCAGCGTTAAAAGGATTAGGCGCAGCGCCAGACGGATGGTCGGGTAAGAAGCCACGGATTCAAGTTGGTGGAACGCCAACCGGATCTCGATCGGCGATAGCGCCCTTTCTTTCGGCACAAAAGTGGCAATCGAGGCGGCTTTGACTTCATCGGCGGGATTACTGACTTTCTCCCCATGAAGAATGGCAAAGCTATAAACCTGTTTAACGATATCGCGGATATGCACCGCGGTTGCCGGCGCACCACGAGTCTTTACCCTGTTACACAGCAGGCGTAAATCATCCGCACTGATTTCAGTCAGCAGCCGATTTTGATAAACCGGCAGGATATCACGCGACAAGATGCTCTTACGCATTGATCGGGTGCTATCAGCCATGCGGGCATCAACCAGCCAGCGATCGGCCACGTCACCAAAGTTTTTGGCTGCCGTCAGTCTCTGTTTTGCACGCTGTTTCTCATGCGCAGGAGAGCGCCCTTCACTAATAGCACGCCTGGCGTCCAACAGCTTTTCACGGGCCAGAGCCAGAGAAATACCGGCTGGCCCGTAACGACCAATCGTCAGGGTTTCGCGGCGCCCGCTAAGGCGGTAATCGTAGCGGAAGGTGACGGTACCGGCGGTCGATACCATGACATACATGCCATCACGGTCGTAAACCTTATACGGCCTGGCTTTAGGCTTGAGATTACGTAGTGCGGTGTCGGTAAGCATCGTGTTTTTCCTCCTGTTCAATGGCGGTTTTTACCGTCAGGGGTCAGGAAGTCTGAAGATGCTCCGAAAGCCGCATCACGTCTAGCTTTGGGAGGGAATTTTTACCGTCATGACCGAAAAAGAATCAATCATCAACGGCAGGGTCTTAATCCGGGTCTTTTCGCTTACCGTCGCTTCTACCGCCAGCCTGTTCCGCTGGCTGGCGATAGCTACCGATAGTCACCATAATAAATTTAATTAAAAATCAAAAAATTATGGCGATTTTTCGATAGTTGGCGATAGTCTCGCAAGGACCTTGGATCATTCCCACTCAATCGTAGCCGGTGGCTTGCCGGACACGTCATAGACGACCCTTGAAATCCCGTCGACTTCGTTGATGATGCGGTTGGAGACACGACCGAGGAATTCGTACGGCAGGTGCGCCCAATGCGCGGTCATGAAGTCGATGGTTTCAACCGCGCGCAGTGAAACGACCCAGTCGTATTTGCGGCCGTCACCCATTACGCCGACGGAACGCACCGGCAGGAACACAGTGAACGCCTGACTGACCTTGTCGTACAGGTCCGCTTTGTGCAGTTCTTCAATGAAGATGGCGTCAGCACGGCGCAGCAGGTCGCAGTACTCTTTTTTCACTTCGCCCAATACACGCACGCCCAGACCCGGCCCAGGGAACGGATGACGATACAGCATGTTGTACGGCAGGCCCAGTTCCAGGCCAATCTTGCGCACTTCGTCTTTGAACAGCTCTTTCAGCGGCTCAACCAGCCCCAGCGCCATGTCGTCCGGCAAACCGCCGACGTTGTGGTGCGATTTGATGACGTGCGCTTTGCCGGTGGCGGAAGCAGCGGATTCGATCACGTCCGGGTAGATGGTGCCTTGCGCCAGCCATTTCACGTCGGTCAGCTTGCCCGCTTCTTCGTCGAACACGTCCACGAATACGCGACCGATGGTTTTGCGTTTGGCTTCCGGGTCGTCAATGCCCGCCAGTGCGGACAGGAAACGCTCTTCCGCCGCTACATGGACAATGTTCAGGCCGAACTGATCGCCAAACATCTCCATCACCTGCTCGGCTTCGTTCAGGCGCAGCAAACCGTTGTCTACGAACACGCAAGTCAGGCGATCGCCAATGGCGCGGTGCAACAGCAACGCGGTCACCGAGGAATCAACACCGCCGGACAGGCCGAGAATCACCTTGTCTTTACCTACCTGCACGCGAATACGTTCAACCGCGTCGTCGATGATTTTTGCCGGGGTCCACAGCGCCTCACACTGGCAGATATCGCGCACAAAACGCTCCAGCATACGCTGGCCCTGACGGGTGTGGGTCACTTCCGGGTGGAACTGCACGCCGTAAAAGCGTTTTTCTTCGTTAGCCATGATGGCGTAAGGGCAGGTGTCGGTGCTGGCAACGGTCACGAAGTCGGCCGGGATGGCGGTGACTTTGTCGCCGTGGCTCATCCATACATCCAGCAACGGTGTACCGCTGGCGCTAACGGCATCCTGAATGTCGCGGATCAACGCGCTGTTGGTTTTGACTTCCACCTGTGCGTAACCGAATTCACGCTCACTGGAGCCTTCTACCTTGCCGCCCAATTGCATCGCCATGGTCTGCATACCGTAGCAAACACCCAGTACCGGCACGCCAGCCTGGAAAACATATTCCGGCGCGCGCGGGCTATTGAACTCGGTGGTGCTTTCCGGGCCGCCGGAAAGGATGATGCCATTCGGGTTGAACTCGCGAATCTGCGCTTCGGTGACATCCCATGCCCACAGTTCGCAGTATACGCCCAGCTCACGCACGCGACGTGCCACCAGTTGCGTGTATTGCGAACCAAAATCCAGAATAAGAATGCGATGTTGATGAATGTTTTCTGTCATGAGAGGCGTATTCCACTACGGAGCGAAAGAAAAATTGAACCCGGTAAGTTTACCGGGTTCGTAACAGTAAAGCAGCCGGTAACGCGCTTAGCCCATACGATAGTTCGGCGACTCTTTGGTGATGGTCACATCATGAACGTGACTTTCCTGAATACCGGCACCGCTGATGCGTACAAACTCAGCTTTGGTGCGCAGCGCGTCGATGGTCGGGCAACCAGTCAGGCCCATGCAGGAGCGCAAGCCGCCCATCTGCTGGTGTACGATCTCTTTCAGGCGGCCTTTATACGCCACGCGGCCTTCGATACCTTCCGGCACCAGTTTGTCGGCAGCATTGTCTGACTGGAAGTAACGGTCGGACGACCCTTTGGACATCGCACCCAGCGAGCCCATGCCGCGGTAAGATTTAAACGCACGGCCCTGATACAGTTCGATCTCGCCCGGCGATTCTTCGGTGCCCGCCAGCATAGACCCCACCATCACACAGGCAGCGCCAGCGGCGATAGCTTTGGCGATATCGCCAGAGAAACGGATACCACCGTCGGCAATCACCGGAATACCGGTGCCTTCCAGCGCGTCCACCGCATCGGCAATCGCCGTAATCTGCGGTACACCCACGCCGGTCACGATACGGGTCGTACAGATGGAGCCAGGGCCGATGCCCACTTTCACCGCGCTCACACCGGCTTCAGCCAGGGCACGCGCACCGGCTCCCGTCGCCACGTTACCGCCAATAATTTGCAAATCCGGGTATTTAGCGCGGGTTTCACGGATACGCTGCAACACCCCTTCGGAGTGACCGTGCGAGGAGTCGATCAGCAGTACGTCCACACCGGCAGCGACCAACGCGTCGATACGCTCTTCGTTACCGGCACCGGCACCAACTGCTGCACCGACGCGCAGACGGCCATGCTCATCTTTACAGGCGTTCGGCTTACGTTCAGCTTTTTGGAAATCTTTTACCGTGATCATCCCGACCAGACGGAACTGCTCATCCACGACTAACGCTTTTTCGATGCGGCGCTCGTGCATTTTCTGCAGCACCACCTCGCGGGCTTCACCCTCTTTTACCGTCACCAGACGCTCTTTCGGCGTCATAACCGCGCTGACCGGGCGGTCCAGATCGGTAACGAAACGCACGTCACGACCGGTGATGATACCGACCAGCTCATTGCCTTTCGTGACAACAGGGTAACCGGCGAAACCGTTGCGCTCAGTGAGTTCTTTTACCTGACGCAGCGTGGTTTCCGGGGTTACGGTCTGTGGGTCAACGACTACACCGCTTTCATGGCGCTTCACGCGGCTGACTTCTTCCGCCTGGCGCTCAATCGGCATATTTTTGTGAATAAAACCAATGCCGCCTTCCTGCGCCAGCGCAATAGCCAGCCCAGACTCAGTCACGGTATCCATAGCGGCGGACAACATAGGAATGTTCAGACGGATGCGTTGAGTTAACTGAGTACTCAGGTCGGCCGTGTTGGGCAGAACCGTAGAATGGGCTGGAACGAGGAGAACATCATCGAAGGTCAAAGCTTCTTTAGCGATACGTAGCATGGCAATATCTCACCGGAAATTGGGATGGGAATTAGATAAAATATTGCCGCGGCATTATACAGGGCGAAATCGATTGCCTCCAGTATTTTTTTATAAAAATGCTTGCGAACCGCCCCCTGACCGGTAGTATTGATGGATTAACTCTCTGTTTTACTCTTTGATCCGGGTCACAATGTCCTCATTGCCGTCATCCGCCATATTTACCGTCAGCCGACTGAATCAGACGGTAAAACAGTTGCTGGAAGGTGAAATGGGCCAAATCTGGCTCTCCGGTGAAATATCCAACCTCTCCCAGCCTTCCTCCGGCCACTGGTACTTTACGCTGAAAGACGAACGCGCTCAGGTGCGTTGTGCCATGTTTCGCACCAGCAACCGTCGGGTAACCTTTCGGCCGCAAAACGGGCAACAGGTGCTGATTCGCGCCACCATTACGCTGTACGAACCACGCGGCGACTACCAACTGCTGGCGGAAAGTATGCACCCGGCTGGCGACGGCCTGCTGCAACAGCAGTTCGAACAGTTGAAACAGCGTCTGTCGGCGGAAGGGCTATTCGAACAACAGTACAAGCAATTGCTGCCCAAACCAGCGCGTCAGGTTGGGGTCATTACCTCCGCCAGCGGCGCGGCCTTACACGATATCCTGCATATTCTGCAACGTCGCGACCCTTCGCTGCCGGTGGTTATCTACCCAACTGCGGTACAAGGCGTGGATGCGCCAGCCCAAATTGTGCGAGCCATTGCGCTAGCCAACCTGCGTCAGGAATGCGATGTGCTGATCGTCGGCCGTGGGGGCGGCTCACTGGAAGATCTGTGGAGTTTCAACGATGAACGGGTAGCACGGGCTATCTTTGCCAGCCGCATCCCGATTGTCAGCGCAGTCGGTCACGAAACCGACGTGACCATCGCCGATTTCGTGGCGGATTTGCGTGCACCGACGCCGTCTGCGGCGGCGGAACTGGTCAGCCGTAACCAACTGGAGCTGCTGCGGCAAATTCAGTCTCAACGTCAGCGGCTGGAAATGGCGATGGACTACTATCTGGCACAGCGCCAGCAGCTATTTGCTCGGTTGCAGCATCGGCTGCATCAGCAACATCCACAACTGCGTCTGGCTCGCCAGCAGACGCAATTGCTGCGCCTGCGTCAGCGCCTGGACGACGCTATTCAGTTGCAACTTCGTCAGCAGATACGCCGTCAGGAACGCATGACTCAACGGTTACGACAGCACCAGCCACAGCCCCGTCTGCACCGTGCACAGCAGCAGGTGCAACAGTTGCGCTATCGTATGCAGTACGCGCTGGGAAAACAGCTTAATCAGCAAAAACAACGATTTGGTGAAACTTGTTCCCATCTTGAAGCCGTCAGCCCGCTGGCAACATTGGCCCGTGGCTACAGCGTCACCACCGCGCCGGATGGCAAGGTGATGAAGCGTACCGCTCAGGTCACCAGGGGGGATATATTAAAAACTCGGTTGCAGGATGGCTGGGTAGAAAGCCAGATAACTGAAATACAAAAAGAATCTACAAAGCCACGCGCCAAACGTCAGCCGAAAAATATTTAGTGATTAGGCTATACTTATCGTGTCATAACTGTGATAGATCAGTGTTGATAATATGTTGCACACCATACTGCAAGGCATAAGGAGATGAAGTATGCAATCCGCCCGTAACATCATTCCGCCCTATATTCTGCATCGCATTATCAATAATGGATCGGATGAGGAACGTCGTTGCGCGCAGCAAACCCTGATGCATGTGCAGTCACTGATGGTGGCTCCGGTCATCCATCCCGATGAGCATGAGGAACACCCTGCCGGTAAAATGCTGCGCAATATTTACGACGCAGAGCACCAGCAGACGTTGCCGGGCACGCGGGTACGAACGGAAGGTCAACCGGGAAATGGTGATATCGCTGCAGATGAAGCCTACACCTATCTGGGTATTACCTATGATTTCTTCTGGAAAATCTTCGGCCGTAACTCGCTGGATAACAAAGGATTACCGATTGTCGGCAGTGTTCACTACGGCAAGAATTACCAGAACGCGTTCTGGAACGGGCAGCAGATGGTGTTTGGCGATGGCGACGGCAAAATCTTCAATCGTTTCACTGTCGCACTGGATGTGATCGCCCACGAGCTGTCGCATGGCGTGGTGGAAAGTGAAAGCAACCTGCTGTATTTCCGCCAGTCCGGTGCACTCAACGAATCACTCGCGGATGTGTTTGGCTCGATGGTCAAACAGTACTATCGCAATCAAAAGGTACAGCAGGCAGACTGGATTATTGGTGAAGGGTTGCTGGCCGACGGCATCGACGGTAAAGGGCTGCGCTCAATGTCTCGCCCAGGAACCGCCTATGATGACCTGCTGCTCGGCACTGATCCACAACCCGCCCATATGCGAGACTTCGTTAATACCCGCGAGGACAATGGCGGCGTTCATCTCAATTCCGGAATTCCTAACCGTGCCTTCTATCTGGCGGCGATGGCGCTGGGTGGCTACTCCTGGGAAAAAACCGGTCAAATCTGGTACTACGCTTTGTGCGACAAAGAATTGCCGCAAAATGCAGACTTCTCCATCTTTGCCAAATTTACCGTAGAACACGCCAAAAAACGCTTTAATGAAGCGGTAGCTGACGCGGTGCTGCGAGCCTGGCATCAGGTCGGGGTCGATACGGGAATTCTTAATGAGCACGAACAGGAATAACCTGCCCGATTTGACAGACGATGTGATCATTGAACTGGCGCGCGAGGGTGGCTTCGCCTGGATCCCCAGGCTGGCTGGCCTGCGCCGCTTCACGCTGGCCGAGGTTCCTGCCGCCAAGAAGGAGAAGCTTTGCGCCATGTTGCGTCATGTTCTGCCGACAGCACAGGAACCCGGTCAACCCAATTCTCCCGGACGCGGAGATCAGTTCTACTATCGAATCCATATTCACTACAGCAATACGCCGGATAACCACCAAACGGACTGGGTATTATTGATCCCCGAGCAGAATGCACCATCGGAGCTGGAAGTCTTGTGGCGCAACGGTCTGGATGACGATCAAACCTCCTGATAACGATAACGATGTAGCGCCTATGCTAATAGAGCTATTGAGATAGGTTCTTAGGTTGGTAACGAATGACCACGCGGGAGCGTGAAATTAGCCCGTGACCACCAGCACACAGATAGCTTTCCGCCCCACAGGCACGAAATACCTGCAACGGCTGTTCGCATTGCGGACACAACACCAAACGCAACATATCTCGCTGGCAGGCCTCACAGCGGTACTGTTCATTGCCGCACCAGACCATCAGTTGCTGACACACGGGACAATAAGCGTCCATCTTCCTTCTCCGGCTCACACATGAAAAACGGGGCAGAATCGCTCCTGCCCCGATATAACCGTGGGTTTACACCGCTACGCTTACTTGCCTTTCTTGATGTGCTGCATCAGGCGTTTACGCTTACGCAGCTGATTCGGCGTCAGCGTGTTGCGTTTATCGGCGAACGGGTTTTCCCCTTCCTTGAACTGAATACGAATTGGCGTTCCCATCACATCCAGCGAACGCCGGTAGTAGTTCATCAGGTAGCGCTTGTAGGAATCCGGCAGATCTTTGACCTGATTGCCGTGGATCACCACGATCGGCGGATTATAGCCCCCGGCATGGGCGTATTTCAGTTTCACGCGACGGCCACGCACCAACGGCGGCTGATGGTCGTCCGCCGCCATCTGCATGATGCGGGTCAACATCGCTGTCCCCACACGGCGGGTGGAGCACTCGTAAGCTTCGTTGACGGATTCAAACAAGTTACCCACGCCGCTACCGTGCAGCGCCGAAATAAAGTGAATGCGGGCAAAATCGATGAAGCCGAGACGCAGATCGAGGGTTTCTTTCACCTGCTCCTTGACCTCCTGCGACAGTCCATCCCACTTGTTCACCACAATAACCAACGAACGGCCAGAGTTGAGGATAAAGCCCAGCAACGACAGATCCTGATCGGAAATCCCTTCGCGGGCGTCAATCACCAGCAGCACCACGTTAGCGTCTTCGATCGCCTGCAAGGTCTTGATCACCGAGAACTTCTCGACGGCATCGGTAATCTTGCCGCGTTTACGTACCCCAGCGGTATCGATCAGCACGTAGTCGCGACCATCACGCTCCATCGGGATATAAATACTGTCACGCGTGGTGCCCGGCATGTCGTACACCACCACGCGATCTTCCCCGAGAATACGGTTGGTCAACGTTGACTTGCCGACGTTCGGACGGCCGACGATCGCCAGTTTAATCGGCAGACCTTCCAGATCCAGCACATCGTCTGCCTCTTCGCCGTCGCTGTCGCCTTCGCCAAGTTGTTCCGCCCAGTAGGCCGCGTTCGCTTCTTCTTCGGTCAGTTCACGCGTTTCCTGCGCCGGATCGGCGGCAAACGGCAGCAGCACCTTTTCCAGCAGAGACGTTACGCCACGCCCGTGTGATGCCGCAATCGGATACACCTCACCCAGCCCGAGCGAGTAGAAATCGGCAATACCGGTATCGATATCGATGCCATCGACTTTGTTGGCAACCAGAAACGTGTCTTTTTCACGCATACGCAAATGCTGAGCAATGGCGTGATCGGCAGGCATCAGTCCATCACGGGCGTCCACCAGAAACAGCACGATGTCCGCTTCTTCAATCGCCAGCAGCGACTGCTCGGCCATGCGCGTTTCCACGCCATCTTCATTACCATCGATACCGCCAGTATCGATAATAATGAATTCATTTCCCTCCACCTCAGCACGACCATACTTGCGGTCACGCGTCAGCCCAGGGAAATCCGCCACCAATGCGTCACGAGTACGCGTTAAGCGGTTAAACAGCGTGGATTTCCCCACATTCGGGCGCCCGACCAGCGCGACGACAGGTATCATTGTTACAACCTCATTGCTTATATTTCAATTCGTTACAGCAGAAAGGACTGCTGATGATAAAAGACGAAACGGCCCCTGACAGTATCAGGAGCCGTTATGGGGATGGCGGATATACCGCCCGTCCCGGTCATGCGAAGCGGTTAACGGGTAAAGGCGTAAACCTCGCCGCCTTTAGCCTGCACCAGCAGCTTGTCGCTGGCGACCACCGGTTTGCTCAGCAAACCAGAGCTATCCACTTTCTGCTGGACCACAAAGCGACCATCAGTCGTGTTGACCCAGTGCAGATAGCCTTCGGCATCGCCAACTACCAGATATCCATTATACAGTGCCGGTGCCGTCAGGTTGCGGTGCAGCAGATCGCTCTGCCGCCAGATCACCACGCCACCGTTGGTGTTCAGCGCCGTAATGCGATCGTCCTGATCGACCAGATAAATACGATCGCCATCGACGATGAAGTCGTTCACCGAGCCAATTTCACGCTTCCAGGTAATCTGCCCGGAACGCAGATCCAGTGCGGTCAGGTTGCCATTATATCCCAATGCATACACCACGTTGCCTGCCACAACCGGCGTGGTATCAACATCGTTCAGGCGGGCGATTTCCGTCGCGCCACCCGGCTGGGAGATGCGTTGCTGCCAAATCAACTGCCCCTGATTGATCATCACCGCGCTGACGCGCCCGTTGTCACCACCAACAATCGCCGCGCCAAACGCCGCCGTCGGCGCAGACTCGCCGCGCAGTGACAGCGACGGCATATCCAGGTTTACGGTCCATTTAATCGTACCGTCAGACTCGCTGAGTGCCTGCAACATGCCATTGCTGGTATGAATGATCACCACACCATCGCTGACCACCGGGCTGGATAACACTTCACCCGCCACTTTGGTCTGCCACTGCACCGTCCCATCGTCAGCACTCAGCGCGAACAGCTGCGCACGTTCACTACCAACATAAACATGGTTACCCGATACCGACACACCGCCCGACAGCAGTGCAGGACGGTTGCTGGACAGCAGGCCAGTTTTCTCCGCCAGATCGGCGCGCCACTTCTCTTCACCGCTATTCAGATCCAGTGCTTTTACCGTACCGTGACGATCCGCCGCGTAGACACGGCTGTCTTGCCAGGTCGGGTGCAGGTTAGAGTAGAACTCACCGATACCGTCGCCAACGGAACGACTCCAGACTTTGGTGGGGGTAAACTGGTTAGTCACCTGCGGCAGCGGAGACATTTTTACCACGTCTTCTTCACGATCAAACAGCGAACAGCCGCTTAGCAGGGTAACGGAAACCAGTCCGACCAAAAGTGTTTTACGCAATTGCATGAAGTCCCTCTTAGCTGGGCAGATTGTTCAGTTTGAGACGTAACAGGGATTGCAGCCCCTGAGCAGGTTTCGCCGCCATGCCTTTGTTGTAAGCATCACGCGCCCCTTGATTGTCGCCTTTGCTCGCCAGCACGTCGCCGCGAACATCGGCTACCATCGCTGTCCAGCCTTCCAGCTTGATGGCATCAAGTGCTTTCAATGCATCATCAGGTTTCTTCTGCTGTAACAGGACGCGAGCCAGACGCAGATTAATCAACGCCTGCAAATCAGCCTCTTTAGTCTGGCTCAATGCCTGACGGAGCTGCTGCTCGGCTTTAGCAATATCATTTTTTTCAACGAACTGGTGTGCCAGCGCCAGTGAAGCCAGCGCACCGTAATTACCATGATCGCTGGTAACAAATTTTTCCGCGCCTGCAATGCCTTCCGGCGTACCGGCGGACAGAGATTCAGTCACCTGCTGATAGGCAGCAGAAGCCGCCATCGCGTTGCTTTCCTGATGGTTTTGCCAGAAACGCCAGCCGACCAGTGCGCCGATACCCAGCACGACACCGATAGCCAGCGCCTTGCCATTCTCGATAAAGAAGCGGCGAATCGCCTCAACCTGCTCGTTCTCAGTGCTATAGACTTCCACGCTGCCTTTCTCCTTAATTCAGTAACGCCGCCAGACGCGCCGCCACATCCGCCTGAGCCAGGGTTTCCTGCTCGCCACTGGTCAGGTTTTTCACCACGACCTGCCCGGCAGCCACTTCGCTTTCACCCAGCACCAGCGCAACCCGCGCCCCGCTCTTGTCTGCGCGGGCAAACTGTTTCTTGAAATTACCGCCGCCGTAGTTGGTCATCAATTTCAACTGCGGCAGCGCGTCACGCACTTTTTCCGCCAGTTGAATCGCTGCATGTTGCGTGCCGACACCGGATGAAATCAGGTACACGTCTACGCCAGGCTGTGCCGCGAACGCCGGATTGACGGTCTGCACCAGCAGCACCAGACGCTCCAGCCCCATGGCAAAACCCACCGCCGGTGTACTGGAGCCACCAAGCTGCTCGACCATGCCATCATAACGGCCACCGCCACACACCGTTCCCTGAGATCCCAGACTGCTGGTCACCCATTCGAAAACGGTACGGTTGTAATAATCCAGCCCACGAACCAGCCGCGGATTAACCTTATATGGGATGCCGGACTGGGTTAAAAGTTCACACAATTCATCGAAATGCGCGCGAGAATCATCATCCAGATAGTCAGTCAACACCGGCGCGTTATCCAGCAACGCCTGTACCTGAGCATTTTTGGAATCGAGTACACGCAGTGGGTTGGTGTACATGCGGCGTAGGCAGTCTTCATCTAACTGATCTTTGTGCGCTTCCAGGAAAGCGATCAGCGCCTCACGGTAGCGAGCGCGAGCATCTAAAGATCCAATCGAGTTCAGTTCCAGACTGACGTGCTGATCGATCCCCAACACCCGCCACCAGCGGGCGGTCATCAGAATCAATTCCGCATCAACATCCGGTCCTTTCAGACCAAACACTTCACATCCCAGCTGATGGAACTGGCGATAACGCCCTTTCTGCGGGCGCTCGTGGCGGAACATCGGGCCGATATACCACAGGCGCTGCTCCTGGTTGTACAGAATGCCGTGTTCGATGCCGGCGCGGACACACCCTGCCGTGCCTTCAGGACGCAACGTCAGGCTGTCGCCGTTGCGATCCTCAAAAGTGTACATTTCCTTTTCAACCACATCGGTTACTTCGCCGATCGCACGTTTGAACAGCGAGGTCTGCTCGACGATCGGCATACGGATTTCGCTATAACCGTACCCGCGAAGTACCTGTTTCAGGCTGTCTTCAATACACTGCCACAATGCCGTTTCGGCTGGCAGGTAGTCGTTCATGCCACGGATGGCTTGAATATTCTTTGCCACGTCAGTTCTCTATGCGTTTTCAGAAATTAATGCGCTTTTAAAAAATAGACCCGATTATAGGAGCAACGACGCAATATCTTCAATGTCGTTGCCGCTACCATCGGGCGCTTCAATTCAGGAATTGGTGCCGGATCGCATTCGTACAGACCGGATCACTTATCTACCAGATTGACGGCGATACGCTGTTTTTCATCCAGCATTGACGCCTTGGCGCGGATCCTGGCTTCCAGTTGATCGATCATATCGTCGTTGTCAAAACGCTCTTTCTGGCGAACACCGTCTTCGTAAAAACCACTCTTCTTGTTACCGCCGGTCACGCCCAGTGTCGATACCAGTGCTTCGCCCGGACCGTTAACCACGCAACCGATGATCGACACATCCATCGGCGTGACGATATCTTCCAGCCGCTGCTCCAGCGCATTCACCGTGCCGATCACGTCGAACTCCTGACGAGAGCAGGTCGGGCAAGCAATGAAGTTGATACCGCGGGAACGGATACGCAGAGACTTGAGAATATCGAAACCGACCTTAACCTCTTCCACCGGATCGGCTGCCAGCGAGACGCGCAGCGTATCGCCGATGCCTTCGGAAAGCAGCAACCCAAGACCAATAGCGGATTTCACCGCCCCGCTGCGCGCACCACCCGCTTCGGTGATACCCAGATGCAACGGCTGGTCGATACGGGACGCCAGTAAGCGGTAAGACTGCACCGCCAGGAACACGTCCGACGCTTTGACGCTAACCTTAAATGCGTGGAAATTGAGGCGGTCGAGAATATCCACGTGGCGCATGGCAGATTCCAGCAGCGCTTCCGGCGTCGGTTCGCCGTATTTTTCCTGCAGATCCTTTTCCAGCGAACCGGCGTTCACGCCAATGCGGATCGGAATATTTTTGTCGCGCGCACAATCCACCACCGAACGGATACGCTCTTCGCTACCGATATTACCGGGGTTAATGCGCAGACAATCGACCCCGTATTCCGCCACTTTCAGCGCAATACGGTAGTCAAAATGGATATCAGCCACCAGCGGCACATCCACCTGTTGCTTAATCAGACGAAATGCTTCGGCGGCGTCCATCGTCGGCACTGAAACGCGCACGATATCCACGCCAACCCTTTCCAGCGATTTGATCTGCCTGACCGTGGCGTCAACATCAGTAGTGCGGGTATTGGTCATCGACTGCACTGCAATCGGCGCACCATCACCAACAGGCACTTTGCCGACGTAAATCCGGGTTGATTTGCGGCGGTTGATGGGTGTGGGGTTATGCATCACTTCTTCTCCACAGTTGCCAGTGCGACGGCTCGATTACTGAGCCGTCAGCGTGATACGAGCCACCTGATGGCTTTTGACAAACCGGCTTAAATCCACCGGTTTACCCTGAAACTCGACCTGTACCGCACCCGGTGCGCCGATCTTTAATCGGTATGGTGCCTGGCCAGTCAGATTCAACACACTACCGTTACGCTGCACGCCGCTAAACAGTTTCTTACCAGTCGCATCTACCACTTCCAGCCAGCAATCTGCGGTAAAGCGCATTACGACTGCACCCGGTTCACCAGAGGCATCCGTTGCAGGAGCAGTACTGGCCGGAGCAGTAGCAGACTGATTCAGCAATGGCTGCTCTGAAACCTGTGTCTGAGCCTGAGTGGCTACGCTGGCAGCAGCAGGCGCGTTAACCGTCGGAGCCACTGGCGTAGAAACGGCAGGCTGCGATGGTGCATCGGCTGGCGGGTTAAGTGTGATCGGCTGCCCATTACCAGAAGAGGCACCAGCAACACTGTCATCATTATCCACCGGCTCGGGATCACTATTCATCTCCACCGTCTGCCCATCTTTGCGATTCTGGGATGCGTTGGCGTGGTCCACCATCGAATTGATTTCCTGCTGCTGCGCCTGATGGTTCTGCCACCACCAGGCTACCGTCAGGCCTAGTACACCAATCAGGATCAACCAGGTAAACAGCATCAACCAGCCATCACGCTTCTTGCGGCTTTTACCCAACGCCAGACTCTGCATCGGTGCCACATTGGAGACTCGACTCGGCGCGACCTGCTTTTCCAGCATCGGCAGTAATTCGTCTTCAGGGAGGTGAACCAATCGGGCATAAGAGCGGATATAACCGCGCAGGAAGGTGGGGGCAAGGCCTGTGGGCGTATTGTTGTCTTCTATTTCCCGAACGGTCGACACTTTCAGGCACAACCGTTCTGCAACAACTTGTTGCGTCAGTCCCAACCGCTCGCGCGCTTCACGCAAACGTTCGCCAGGGGTCATTATCGTTGCTGCAGTGTTATCTTGAGTGGCTTCAGTATTCATTAGCTAAGAACTGCTGGTACTGTTTGGATTGTGGAAAACTTCGCGCCAGCAATCCGCCATAACGTGTTACCTCGTCATGATGACCCGCCAGCGCGGCGAAACGAATCTGTAGCCACAGGCTTTCGGCGCTTGCCGTAAGCAATGGCTGGTATACATTCAGGAGCAATCGCGCCTGATCATAGCGCCCGGCAGTAAAGCGACTATTCGCTTCCGCCAGAAGCCGGTTTCCTCTGGCAGGATCGTATCTCAGTGCACGGCTGAGCCACTGACTCGCCTCATCCGGTTTACCGGCATTGAGGAAGCAGTAACCCGCATTCTCAAGTGCATCAGCAACCTGATGGTAATCAGAGAGTTGCGCCGCAGCAGCGAACTGCTGTTGCGCCGCTACATACTGCCCTAAACCACAGAGAAACGCACCGTAATTATTCATTACGCTGCCGTTGCCTGGCACCTGCCGTAGCAGGCGACGATAACGTGTCTCGGCGGCTTGACTCTCACCGATGCGCTGCTCGTACAACGCCATTCCCAACTGGGTCCGGTAATCGTCCGGTGCGAGTTGTTCTGCTTTTTGCAGATTGTCGCGCGCGGCCTCCAGATTATTGCGAGCCAGATACTCCAGCCCCAGTTGTAACCGCGTCTGTGCCGCCGCGGGGCTCACCTGTTGCGATGGCGTTTGTGCGCATCCGGCCAGCAGCATCATGCCGACGACCAATGCCACGGCTTTACCCAGTAATATCCGTTTCATCCCTGACACTCCTCTCACGAACCATCCTGGTTCGTCGAATCCGTGACATGTTACCGTAATAGGCCATCCGTGACAGCCTGTCGCCAATGGCGGCCTACCCGGTGCAGTTACAGGTCATCAATGACCACACCGTATGATAAGCCCCGAAAACGTATTTATCACCTGCTTTCCTGAGAAGACAGGTTGATTTGCCATCATTTTCAGACGGTTTTTACCGCAATCGTGTCGCGCTGCATCTTTTTCTTAAGCGTGCGTTTGGTGCGATCCACCACTTCTCCCGCCAGTTGACCGCACGCAGCATCAATATCATCACCACGAGTTTTACGCACGATAGTGGTAAAACCGTATTCCATCAGCACTTTGGAAAAACGGTCAACACGGCTGTTGGAACTGCGACCGTAAGGCGCGCCGGGGAACGGGTTCCAGGGAATCAGGTTAATCTTGCACGGTGTATCTTTCAGACATTCAGCCAGTTGGTGAGCATGTTCAGTGCCGTCGTTGATGTGATCCAGCATCACATATTCCACGGTCACACGCCCCTGGTTGGCATTAGATTTTTCCAGATAGCGACGCACGGCAGACAAGAAGGTTTCGATATCATACTTTTTATTGATTGGCATGATTTCGTTACGAATTTCATCGGTCGGCGCATGTAGGGAAATCGCCAACGCCACATCAATCATATCACCAAGCTTATCCAGCGCTGGCACCACACCAGAGGTCGACAGCGTAACACGACGTTTAGACAGGCCGAAACCAAAGTCATCCAGCATGATCTCCATCGCTGGCACCACATTGGTCAGGTTTAGCAGCGGTTCACCCATCCCCATCATCACTACGTTGGTGATCGGGCGCTGACCGGTCACTTTAGCCGCACCGATAATTTTCGCTGCGCGCCATACCTGCCCGATAATTTCAGAAACGCGCAGGTTACGGTTGAAGCCCTGCTGCGCCGTAGAACAGAATTTGCACTCCAGCGCACAACCGACCTGCGAGGAGACGCACAGCGTGGCACGGTCTTCTTCCGGAATGTACACCGTTTCCACACGCTGACCGTCAACCAGAATCGCCCACTTGATGGTGCCATCGGAAGAGCGTTGTTCGTCCACCACCTCGGGTGCCCGAATTTCCGCAATCGTCTGCAGCTTGCCGCGCAGCACCTTATTAATGTCGGTCATCTGGTTAAAATCATCACAGCAGTAGTGATAGATCCATTTCATGACCTGATCGGCGCGGAACGGCTTTTCACCCAATTCGGCGAAAAAAGCGCGCATTTGCTGACGATTGAAATCCAGCAGGTTGATTTTTTCATTGCTGTTAGCGGCAACGGCGATAGCGTCAGATACGGCGACGACGGGAGATACGGTTTGCTCAGACATAAATTGACTCATGGCCTCGTTGTTACACGTTATGGCGCGAAAGGGAAACGGATAAAGAAACGCCCCGGCTGAGCGCGTGCTCACCCGGGGCGCAGCATTGTACAAATTTTATAACACCTGCGCTACCTCAGCCGCATTTTTTACCGGGGAAGGCGGTGTCTCGCCAGAATTAGCGAGTACGCGGGAAAACGTCGTCCGCGCTGAAGAAATAAGCGATTTCACGCTCAGCGGATTCGATGGAGTCAGACCCGTGCACCGCATTCGCGGTGAAGCTGTCGGCGTAATCCGCACGCAGCGTGCCAGCCAGAGCGTTGGCCGGGTTGGTGGCACCCATGATATCGCGGTTACGCTGTACCGCGTTTTCGGCCTGCAGAACCTGAACCATAATCGGACCGGAGGTCATGAAATCCACCAGACCGTCAAAGAATGGTTTGCCCTGATGCTCGGCGTAGAAACCCTCCGCCTGCTCACGGCTCAAGTGCAGCATTTTAGACGCGATAATGGTGAAACCCGCGCTTTCAAAACGGGCGTAAATCGCGCCGATTGCGTTTTTGGCAACTGCGTTCGGTTTGATAATAGAGAAGGTACGTTCTACCGTCATATTGGCCTCATCCAACAACATTCAGTAACAGCCGGTTTGATAAAATTATAATACCAGCCAGTGCAAAGTGGCGCAGATTATAGAGGCACCGCCATGACATTCCTATCGAGAAAATAACATTTTCGTAAAAAAAATTTATCCTGATTACCCATACGTATATAACAGGATTGATCCCGACGCGACGGTAACGTCAGACGCCTTGCCGGGGTCAAAAAAATTCCAGACAATGCAATATCTTGTCTCATTCGGGGCCGAAGAACCGGCCCACACGGGGAGGTTTTATGTCCACATCCGTCGCCGGACTGTTTGTTAGCGCGTCCTGGCTGAACGACCATCGCCACGATGCTGATATCGCCCTGATTGACGCCCGCATGTTGCCGCCGGGCAACGATACGCGCAATCTCGCCGCCGAATACCGGGCGGAGCATCTGCCGGGTGCTGTATTTTTCGATATCGAATTCCTTTCCGACCACCAAAGCCCACTGCCACACATGATGCCGGACATCACCGTCTTTGCCGACGCCCTAGGCAAGCTCGGGCTAAGCGAGCAGCAGCACCTGGTGATTTACGACGAAGGCAATCTGTTTTCTGCGCCGCGAGCCTGGTGGATGCTGCGGCTGGCAGGCGCTTCCCGCATCTCGATTCTGAGTGGCGGTCTGGCGGGCTGGAAACAGCAAGGACTGCCACTGGAACAGGGCGACGTCTCGCCAACTACCCAGGTGTTTCACGCCCAGACGCCCGCCGCCGGTGCTATTCGTTCACTGGATGACGTGCTGGCTCTGTGTCAAACCGGCGACGAGCAGATTGTCGATGCCCGCCCCGCTCCCCGTTTTCTCGGCGAGGTAGATGAACCGCGGTCGGGGCTGCGCCGTGGTCATATTCCGGGAAGTTTCAACGTTCCGTGGAACGTACTGGTTGAAAACGGTGCACTGAAACCAGCAGACGAACTGGCCGCACGCTTTCATCAGGCGGGTGTTGATATCCGACGCCCCATTGTCGCCAGTTGCGGTTCTGGCGTAACGGCATCGGTGGTGATGCTGGCGCTGTTTGTGCTTGATGCACCACAGGTTTCTCTCTATGACGGCTCCTGGAGCGAATGGGGAGCACGGGGCGACACCCCCATCGTCACCGGGTGATTCTCCAGTAAAAAAAACGGCACAGCGCAACATCGCCTGTGCCGTTTTTGATTCGTTTTGTTTTTTTAACCGTGAGCTATGCCTGCCCACCATTCTTGAACTCGCGCAGGAAACTGCCCCACTTCCGCTCGTAAAACGGCGTGGTATGGCGAATCAAAAAGTGACTGATGCCGGGTTCTTCATTATTCACCAGACAAATATCAATCGGGCGGTCATCCGGTTGCGTATCGGTCGCCACCGATCCGGCGGCCTGAATCAACTCGTCCAGGTCGTCGCCATCAGCATCCAGACCAATCAACAGATGAGGTTGATCTTCGTCCGGCTCCTGAATCTGCGCCAAGAAAGCCCGTTTGACGTTACGGTGCTTGCTGAACAGCTGAGTCAAAGAATCGATCATCTGTGTCGGCATCTCAGTTGGAATACCGATTTTTAGTTCGGTATCACCATCCAGAATATGTTGTTGCACCAGACCACTGCCTTCAGCAGACAACAGGTGTTCGATCTCCTGCGGCAGAAACTCTTTGCCATACGGTAGCTTAGGGTTCAGAAACAGTGTTGCGCCACGGGTGATATCAAACAGCGTTCTGACTGGAAGCGCCAGGAATGCCTGCTCGTCGGTCACAGCCAATTGCAGCGCCTCCATCGACGAGAAGAACGGAATCGCGGAATGGCCGTCCGGTTTTTCCCAGTGCTGCAACTGTAGCCCGCTGCCTGCCTGCAGGCTGCCTTCGCCAAACGTTTGGTCTTCTTCGCTGTGGCCCAGCACATACACCGTGGCCTCCAGCAGTTCGCTGAAAAACTCGGGCCGGTGCGCCGGTTCCGATGCGGCCAGCTTTAACACCTCTTCCAACCGATTGTGGGGTGAAAACTCCATAACTCTCCTCAACGCTTAACGTTAGCGGTAAGCACACACCTGGGGCAGCATTTGCTCCCAGTGAAGCTGTAGACAAACAGCCGTGTTGTCTTGCGAACGGTGAATTTTGTCTGGTCAGTGAATAGTTTCGTGCGGGATAAACGGTGTAGTTTCTTTGCCATTCCATCGCACGCACGACAAGGAGAGGCTCAAACGCCGCCTCTCCTTGACCACTGGCTGGTGGCTAAACTGTGCCGCTGACGCGGTGCCTTCGGCGTTCGACTTCGCTGTTCGGGCCGCCCGTGACGCGCTCCCAGCGCGGCACGGGCTTTCGCCGCGTCCATGCGGCTCACCCGGCGAAGTCGCTCACCTCAGCACAGTTTTTGACGCCAGAAAAACCCTTCATTTTTCACTTATAGGGTTTGCCTGCAACCTTACAAACAGCGTCCGTTCCCTGTTTTAGCACCTCTGCCTGTCTGAACAGATGGCTCAACCCGCTTTATTCAGAAGGAAGTCGGCCAGTGTGCGCACGCCCAGACCGGTGGCACCGGCAGACCACTGTTCTACCGCCGACTTGCGGTAGGTGGCGGAGCAGTCAATATGCAGCCAGCCTTGCTGATAGTTTTTCACAAAGTGAGACAGGAACGCCGCCGCCGTACTGGCACCCGCGGTATGCGCCGCACCCGCTACGTTGTTCAGCTCGGCAAAGTTAGACGGCAAATGCTGGCGATGGAACTCTTCCAGCGGCAGACGCCAGAATGCTTCGCCTTCGCGGCGGGCACTGTCCATCAGAGAGTCGATCATCGCATCGTCAAAACTGAACAACGCGTGATAATCATTGCCCAACGCGGTTTTAGCAGCACCGGTCAGGGTCGCGCAGTCAACAATCCACTGCGGATTTTGTTCAGACGCGTCAATCAGGCCGTCGGCCAGCACCAGACGCCCTTCGGCATCCGTATTCATCACTTCGACGGTTTTACCGTTGCGATAGCGGATGATATCGCCCAGACGGAACGCATTGCCGCTCACCATGTTGTCGGCGCAGCACAGGTACAGTTTCACACGCTGCTGCAAGCCACGAGCCGCCGCCAGCGCCAGCGCACCGGTCACCGTCGCGGCACCGCCCATGTCAGACTTCATGGAATCCATGAAACTGCTGCCCTTCAGGCTGTAGCCGCCGGTATCAAAGGTGATGCCTTTACCGACCAGACAGGCCAGCACCGGCGCGTCCGCCTTGCCGCTCGGGTTATAATCCAGCGCCAGCAATACCGGCGAACGTTCGGAACCGCGCCCGACTGTATGCAGGCCAGCGTAGTTCTGTTCACGCAGATCTTCACCTTTGGTGATGCGGTAAGAAATCGCTTCGCCCGCTACGCTGCACAGCAGGTCGATAGCACGGGTCGCCAACTGTTCTGGCCCCAGGTCCTCCGCCGGTAGGTTGATGGTGTCACGTACCCAATCAACGATCTTCAGACGACGTTCCAGCTCCAGTTGCTGCGCGTCCGCCAGTGTTGCCCACTCCACCGTGCGCTTGCCTTTCGGACCGCGGTATCCCTGCCAGAACGCCCAGCTGCTTTCCAGATCCCAGCCTTCACCGGCGAGTTTGACGTGTTTAATACCTTGCCCATCAATTTTGCGGGCTGCGCGCTGGATGACAGCCAGCGGTTTGTCGCCGGACAGATGAATAGTAAATCCCTGCTCATTGGCGGTTAACGAGGCTTTCTCGCCCCAGCGGGCATCCGCTGGCTGATGGGAAAGCGTAATCAGCAT
Source organism: Dickeya undicola (assembly GCF_000784735.1). Taxonomy (GTDB): domain Bacteria; phylum Pseudomonadota; class Gammaproteobacteria; order Enterobacterales; family Enterobacteriaceae; genus Dickeya; species Dickeya undicola. Next base: position 113,861 of record NZ_JSYG01000022.1, on the reverse strand, counting down.
CGCTTCAGTTGTCATACATCTACTCCAGGTTGGGCCTGATTATCATCAGCCCATTATCGCCATGATAAAAAAGAGAAAACGGGCCACCTCAAGGCGGCCCGTTGACCAGTTCGGTTATTCAGCTTCGTCCAGCCACACCAGCAGGATCGCTTCCAGGATTTTTTCGTTAGAGGCTTCTGGCTCGTCGTCAAACTCATCCAGTTCGCAAATCCAGCGGTGCAAATCGGTGAAACGCACGGTCTTCGGATCGGTATCAGGATAGAGATCGTACAGTGCTTCGCCGATTTCACGGCTATCAGTCCACTTCAGTCCCATGATTCCTCCTATCAATGCTCGCGTGCGTGGTTAATGGTATAACGCGGAATCTCCACCACCAGATCCTCATCGGTGATGCGTGCCTGACAACCCAATCGGCTTTCCGGCTCCAGTCCCCAGGCTTTGTCTAACATGTCGTCTTCATCTTCGGTGCTTTCTGGCAACGAATCAAACCCCTCGCGGACAACACAATGACAGGTGGTGCAAGCGCAGGACTTTTCACAGGCGTGCTCAATTTCAATGCCGTTGCGCAGCGCCACATCCAGAATGGTTTCACCACGGTTCGCTTCCAGAACTGCCCCTTGCGGACATAAGTCCTGATGCGGCAGAAAAACAATCTTGGGCATGTTATACCTCGTCCACGGAATGCCCCGCCAACGCACGGCGGATGGACTCATCCATTCGGCGGGCAGCGAATTCCTGGGTTTGTTGGTCTAATGTTTTAATCGCGGCCTCGATGGCAGAGACGTCAGTCCCCTGTGCAGCCTGCTGCAATTGCAGGCTGGCAGCGTCAATCGCGGCTCGCTCTTCTTCATGCAACAACGCGGCATCCGATGCCAGCGCGCTGTTGAGGCTTTCCAGCACACGCGCGGCTTCCACGCGCTGCTCGGCCAGCATACGCGCGCCGATATCGTTCTGCGCGTTCTGCATGGAATCGGTAATCATAGCGGCGATCTCGTCGTCGCTCAGACCGTAGGACGGTTTCACCTGGATAGACGCTTCCACCCCGGTGGATTTTTCCATCGCGGTCACACTCAGCAGCCCGTCAGCATCCACCTGGAACGTCACCCGAATGTGCGCGCCACCGGCAGGCATCGGCGGGATGCCACGCAGTGTGAAACGCCCCAGCGAACGGCAATCCTGCACCAGCTCACGTTCGCCCTGCAACACGTGGATCATCATTGCAGTCTGGCCGTCCTTGAAGGTGGTGAATTCCTGCGCGCGCGCCACCGGGATGGTGGTGTTACGCGGAATCACTTTCTCGACCAGCCCGCCCATGGTTTCTAGCCCCAGCGATAGCGGAATCACGTCCAGCAGCAGCATTTCGCTGTCAGGTTTGTTACCCACCAGAATATCTGCCTGAATCGCGGCACCGATAGCCACCACTTTATCCGGGTCGATAGACGTCAGTGGCGTGCGGCCGAAGAACTCACCAACCTGCTCACGCACTAGCGGCACACGGGTAGAGCCGCCGACCATCACCACTTCTTTCACCTCATCCGCGTCAACGCCCGCGTCTTTTAACGTGCGACGGCAGGACAACAGTGTGCGTTTAACCAGCGGTGCAATCAGTGTGTTGAACTGCTCGCGGGTGATGTCACCCTGCCAGCCCGCCACCGATACGGGTACGGTTTGCACCTCACTCAGGGCAATCTTGGCCTGTATGGCGGTATTGAGCAGCACCTGCTGCAATTGATGATCGTCTCGGACCGTGATCCCGGCTTGCTCGCGAATCCACTCAACCAGCAAGTGGTCGAAATCATCGCCGCCCAGCGCGGAATCGCCACCGGTAGCCAGCACTTCAAACACGCCGCGACTCAGACGCAGAATAGAGATATCGAAGGTGCCACCGCCCAAGTCATATACGGCAATAACCCCTTCCTGACCAGAGTCCAGCCCGTAGGCAATCGCCGCTGCGGTAGGTTCGTTCAGCAAGCGCAGCACATGCAGACCGGCCAGTCGAGCCGCGTCTTTGGTGCCCTGCCGCTGAGCGTCGTCAAAATAGGCCGGAACGGTGATCACCACCCCATCAGGCAATCCATTCAGCGCCTCTTCCGCACGCTGGGTCAGCGCCGTCAGGATATCAGCCGACACCTGAATCGGATTACGCGAACCGGCGGCAGTCTGCAACACCGGCAGGCCGTTTTCACTGGCTTCAAACCGATAAGGCAAGTGGGGGTAACGCTGACGGACATCGGAGAGCGAGCGCCCCATCAACCGCTTGACGGAACTGATGGTGTTTACCGGATCGACCGCCGCCTGCTGGCGCGCTTCCCAACCAACGGTTAGCCCGTCGGCATGATAGTGGACGACTGACGGCAACAGGTCACGCCCGTTATGATCGGGCAGTGTTTGCGTCTCGCCGCTACGGACGGTGGCGACCAGGGAATGGGTGGTTCCCAGATCAATACCAATAGCCAGACGACGCTGATGTGGCGCTGCACTCAGCCCCGGCTCACTGATTTGTAATAAGGCCATATTGAGCTTCCATCAATTGGCGGGCGGGCGACGATACAGCCATACGGCCATACAGCGGTTCCGCCGGATTGAATTTTACTTATCGTTCCAGCAATTGTTCTTCGAGTTGTTCAACCTGCTGCTGGAGCCGATCAAAAAAGCGCAGTTTACGTACCGTATCCGCCGCATCCTGCCAGGATTCCTCATCCAGCTCGCGCTGCATTTGCTCGCTGCGCTGACGGGTCATCCCTTTCAGACGCTGTGAAAATGCCGCCAACACGGTTTCCGCATCCGGACGACGTTCAATCTCGTCCAGCTCTTCGCGCAGTTCCATCTGTTCCATCAGGAATGCGGTGTCATGAAGCGTATGCTGCTCATTGCTTAAATCAAAACCGTGCAAAGATAACATATACTCCGCGCGTTTCAGCGGATGTTTCAGTGCCTGATAGGCATTATTGATGGTTGCAGCCTGTTGTAACGCCATCATGCGTTCACGTTCAGGGCTGGCGGCGAAGCGGTCGGGATGAAACTGGCGTTGCAGATCCTGATACCGGGAAGCAAGCAGGCTGCCATCCACGTTATAGCGAATCGGCAGCCCGAATAAAGTAAAGTAATCCATAGTGTGCTCTGAGTTCGCAGACAATCAATGCGCACCCGCCGCTTTACATGCCGGAGCACACAAAGCGGCGGGAGTCGGCCAACAGACCGACCGGCGGTCAGACGTTAAAGCTTTCGCCGCAACCGCACTCGCTGGAAACGTTAGGGTTATTGAATTTGAAGCCTTCATTCAGCCCTTCCTTGACGAAATCCAGTTCGGTGCCGTCAAGGTAGACCAGGCTTTTACCATCAATAATGACCTTCACGCCCTTGTCTTCAAACACCACATCATCGGTGTTCAATTCATCAACAAATTCCAGCACATACGCCATACCGGAACAACCGGATGTTCTCACACCCAGACGCAGGCCGATGCCTTTGCCGCGATTAACCATAAAGGCATTGACACGTTGCGCAGCACTGTCGCTCAGGGAAATCGACATAGCAAAACCTCTAATTCATCTGGCCGTTATTTGTCGCTGCGTTTGCTCTTGTAATCGGCGATGGCGGCCTTGATGGCGTCTTCAGCCAAAATTGAGCAGTGGATTTTCACCGGTGGCAGTTCCAGTTCTTCGGCAATCTGGGTGTTTTTAATGGATTCGGCTTCGGTCAGGCTCTTGCCCTTTACCCACTCGGTCACCAGCGAACTGGAGGCGATAGCAGAACCGCAACCGTAGGTTTTGAAACGGGCATCTTCGATGATTCCCTGTTCGTTAACCTTGATCTGCAGCTTCATTACGTCGCCGCAGGCCGGTGCGCCAACCATACCGCTGCCGATGCTCGGATCCGACGAATCAAACGAGCCGACGTTGCGCGGGTTTTCATAGTGATCAATTACTTTTTCGCTGTAAGCCATAATATGCGTCCTGATTCCTGCGAATTAATGATGCGCCCATTCGATGCTGCCGATATCCACGCCCTGCTTGAACATTTCCCACAGTGGGGACAAGTCGCGCAGGCGGCCGATGGATTTACGAACCAGATCGATGGTGTAGTCAATTTCTTCTTCGGTAGTGAAGCGACCCAGTGAGAAACGAATGGAACTGTGTGCCAGCTCATCGTTCATTCCCAGCGCGCGCAGCACATAAGAAGGCTCCAGGCTGGCCGACGTACAGGCCGAACCAGAAGATACCGCCAGATCTTTCAACGCCATGATCAGCGACTCGCCTTCCACATAGTTGAAGCTGACGTTCAGGATATTCGGCGCGCCCTGTTCCAGGTCACCGTTCAGGTACACTTCTTCGATATCGTTGATACCGTTCCACAGGCGATCACGCAGGCTGCGCAGACGTGCTGCTTCTTCCGCCATTTCTTCTTTGGCGATACGGTAGGCTTCGCCCATGCCCACGATCTGGTGCACCGGCAGGGTGCCAGAACGCATACCACGCTCATGACCACCGCCATGCATCTGCGCTTCGATGCGCACACGCGGCTTGCGGCGCACATACAGCGCACCAATCCCTTTCGGACCGTAAATCTTGTGGCCGGAGAAGGACATCAGGTCAACTTTCAGCTGGCTGAGGTCAATCGGCAGTTTGCCTACGCTCTGGGTCGCATCGACATGGAAAATGATGCCACGGCTACGGCACATTTCGCCGATGGCCGCGATATCCTGCACCACGCCGATTTCGTTGTTCACATGCATAATGGACACCACAATGGTGTCATCGCGCATGGCGGCTTCCAGCTCTTTCAGGTCGATGATGCCGTTACGCTGCGGCGCCAGGTAAGTCACTTCAAACCCTTCGCGCTCCAACTGACGGCAGGTATCCAGCACGGCTTTGTGTTCCGTTTTGCTGGTGATGATGTGCTTGCCTTTCTTCTGGTAGAAGTTCGCTGCACCCTTGATAGCCAGGTTATCGGACTCGGTGGCACCGGAAGTAAAAACGATCTCACGCGGATCCGCGCCGACCAGTTCGGCAATCTGGTTACGTGCGATATCCACTGCCTCTTCCGCCTGCCAACCAAAACGGTGGGAGCGGGAGGCCGGGTTGCCGAACGTGCCGTCCAGGGTCAGAAACTGCATCATTTTTTCAGCCACGCGCGGGTCGACCGGCGTCGTGGCGGAATAATCCAGATAAATCGGTAACTTCATTGCTCTTAAACTCCGTACATCACTTCAAAACGTTCAAGGCGTTTTGTTCTTTTTTTCAGGCACGCAAGTTGACGTTAATGGTTTCTTGTATGCGTCCGTTGGCGGTACGACGCACGTCAGCATCCTGACGATCCGCGACGTCCAGAATCTCTTTGTTATTAACCAGCTCATCCAGGGTGATGTTGTTGAGAAACTCGCTGATGCGGTCGCTCAGATCGCGCCACAGCGTATGGGTCAGACAGCGATCGCCGCCCTGACACCCTTCTTTCCCCTGGCAGCGGGTAGCATCCACGGATTCATCCACGGCGGAGATGACCGAACCGACAGCGATTTCAGCGGCATCTTTACCTAACAAATAGCCGCCGCCCGGACCACGCACGCTGGCAACCAGCCCATGTTTACGCAGGCGAGAAAACAGCTGTTCCAGATAAGAAAGTGAAATTCCCTGACGTTCAGAGATGTCAGCCAGTGGAACCGGGCCTTCTTTTGAATGCAGCGCCACATCAAGCATGGCGGTAACGGCGTAGCGGCCTTTAGATGTCAGTCTCATGTTAATGGTATCCGTAAGATAAACATGTATTATTAAGACAGGTATTATGAGTCAATCATACATAGCACAGTCATGAGTCTGACATTCCCGAGTGTTTCAGTCAACTATTTAACCGAGTAAATAACTCAACTATTGTCTTACTACCTCAACTATTGTCTTGCGGCTTGTCCGTCGACGAGGCGGTCTTGGTGATCGCACTCAGGATGCCACGCAGAATATTGAGTTCCTGATTTTCCGGACGGGCTCGGGTAAACAACCGGCGTAGTTTGTTCATTACCTGCCCCTGATGCGCCTGGCGAATGAAACCGGTGTGCAGCAATGTTTCTTCCAGATGCTGGTAAAAACGCTCCAAATCATCCGCCAGCGGGTATGGACTCTCTTCATGCGTCGGCTCGCCCTGTTGTTGTCGATCCAACCAGGCGACACGAACTTCATAGGATAAAATCTGTACCGCCATCGCCAGATTGAGCGAGCTGTACTCCGGATTAGCGGGGATCGCCACATGGTAGTGGCATTTTTGCAATTCCTCATTCGTCAGCCCCACCCGCTCGCGACCAAACACTATCGCCACCGGCGCGCGCTGCGCTTCCTGAACACTGCGCACACCGCATTCACGCGGCTCCAGCATTGGCCAGGGCAAGGTACGGGAACGGGCGCTGGTGCCTACCACCAGGCCACAGCCTTCCAGCGCCTGATCGAGAGAATCAACAATGGTAGCGTTGCCGATGACATCACTGGCACCAGCAGACAACGAAATGGCCTGTGAGTCAGGCTTGACGAGTGGATTGACCAGCCAGAGATTGGTCAAGCCCATGGTTTTCATCGCCCTGGCCGTTGACCCCATATTGCCGGTATGTGAAGTTTCCACCAGCACAATGCGTATATTCTGTAACATGCGGACTCTGTCATATGAAACGAAAACAGGCGTATGTTAACACAAACTTCTCTGTTTTCTCTTTCTCCTGCTATCTGCTATACTTCGCGCCGTTTTCTGTTCTTTAACATTCTTGTGGACGATACCATGCATCCGATGCTTAACATCGCCGTGCGCGCAGCGCGCAAAGGCGGCAACCTGATAGCTAAAAACTATGAAACGCCTGACGCCGTTGAGGCTAGCCAGAAAGGCAGTAACGATTTTGTCACCAACGTTGACCGTGATGCAGAACGCCTGATTATTGAGGTTATCCGCAAAGCCTATCCGCAGCACACCATCATTGGTGAAGAATGTGGTGAACTGGTTGGTGAAGATCAGGATGTGCAATGGATTATCGATCCCCTGGATGGCACCACCAACTTTATCAAACGTCTCCCCCATTTTGCTGTTTCCATCGCTGTTCGTGTCAAAGGCCGCACCGAAGTGGCCGTGGTTTACGATCCGATGCGTAACGAGCTGTTCACCGCCACCCGCGGTCAGGGCGCTCAGTTAAACGGTTACCGTCTGCGTGGCAGTAACGCCCGCGATCTGGACGGCACGATTCTTGCGACCGGTTTCCCGTTCAAACACAAACAGCACAGCGCCAGCTACCTGCGCGTACTGGAAGCACTGTTCGGCCAGTGTGCCGACTTCCGCCGTACCGGCTCTGCGGCGCTCGATCTGGCTTATGTCGCGGCCGGTCGTGTGGACGGGTTCTTTGAAATCGGCCTGAAGCCGTGGGACTTCGCGGGTGGCGAATTGCTGGTACGTGAAGCAGGCGGCATCATTACCGACTTCATCGGCGGCCACAACCACTTCGCTTCCGGTAATATCGTTGCTGGTAACCCGCGTGTAGTGAAATCCCTGCTGTCGACCATCCGTGAGCAACTGAGCGACGCACTGAAGCGCTAATCCTTCCTGTGGGCATGTCGCCAGACATGCCCCGCTATTATTTTTCTTTACAACTCAGCCCTGTTGAGTAAAAGTTTAATCTTATATGATAATAATTATTAAACTCATTCATTTACATCAGGGATTATCCCTGACGGGCAGTAGTTCATGACAGGAAGAATCATGTTAAAGAAATCATGGCGTCACCTTTTGTTGGCTACCACGCTGACCACCTCCTTTACCAGTTTTGCTACCCAGTATCCCCTCACCGTGACTGACATTGATGGACAAAGCGTTACCATCAAGCAGGAACCCCAGCGCATTGTGCTACAGGACGGCCGCGATATTCTGGCGATGGCATTGCTGGACCGCGACAATCCATTTAACCGTCTGGTCGCCTGGAACAATTTGCCGAAAAAACAGGACACCGCGACCTGGGACTTGTTGAAAGGAAAATGGCCACAGTCTGAAAGCATTCTCGACATGGGTTTTAGCGACAAAGGCGACGTAGAGCTGGAAAGTATTCTAGCCAAAAAACCAGACCTGATGATTGCCCAACTGCGCGCCAAACCGGCGTTGATGGAAAATGGCGTGATTAGCAAGCTGAACGCGCTGCACATTCCGCTGGTGTTTGTGGATTATGAGCTCAATCCGGCCAAAAACACCGCGCCCAGCGTCGATTTACTTGGCAAAGTGTTGAACCGTGAAGACAACGCCAAAGCCTACACCGATTTTTATCGCCAGCATTTTGATGGCCTCCAGAAGGTGATCGCAGGCATTACCACCAAACCGACCGTCTTTATTGAACCTATCGCCGGTAACACCGATGCCTGCTGCTTCACCCATGCGCACAACGGTTGGGGCGGGCTGCTGGAAGCCATCGGCGCGAAGAACATCGGTTCTGGGCTGTTGCCGGGAGCCTCTGGTTTTGTCTCACTGGAAAAAGTGATCAGCGAAAAACCGGATACTTACATCATGACCGGCTCCAAACGCGGTAATGGCACCAGCAAGATCCTGCCGTTCGGTTATGGTGCTAACGACAGCGATATTCAGAACAAAGCCAAAGCACTGTTGAGCCGCGCGGGTATTGACCAGGTTCCTGCGATTAAAGCCGGTCAGGTTTATGGGGTATACCACCACTTCTATAACCATCCGTATAACATCGTCGGCATGGAATATCTGGCAAAAGCGGTGTACCCGAAACAGTTCAGCTCGCTGAACCCGGACGATACCTATCACTATATCGTTCGCCATTTCACCACCCTGCCTGACAACGATTTTGTGTTCGCCCGTAAACTGGCCGAGTAATTCATGAGTGTAACTACCGAATCTCCTATCAGCCGTGCCAGCACGGCTGAAAACAGTGCGATAACCCATTATCGGCATATTATCCGTCACCGGTTGATGCTGATGACCGTACTGGCCGTAGCGATTGTCGCCTCCTTGTTGCTGGACTTTATGCTCGGCCCATCCGGTCTGCCGTTGGATGTACTGTGGCAAACGCTAACCGACCCTGCCAGCGCAGACGCCGGTAGTCGTGTCATCGTCTGGGACATTCGCCTGCCGTATGCGCTGATGGCGGTGGTGGTAGGCCTGGCGTTGGGGCTGGCAGGGGCAGAGATGCAAACCATCCTGAACAACCCGCTGGCGAGTCCGTTCACTCTGGGCGTGTCTTCCGCAGCAGCATTCGGCGCAGCGTTGGCGATCGTATTGGGGATCGGTATTCCGGGCATTCCAGCGCAGTGGTTCATTTCCGCCAATGCCTTCTTGTTCGCCCTGCTGGCAGCGCTGCTGCTCGACGGTATTACCCGCTGGACCAAGGTGGCAACATCCGGCGTGGTATTGTTCGGGATCGCGCTGGTGTTCACCTTTAACGCACTGGTGTCTATCCTGCAATTTGTCGCCAATGAAGACACGTTACAGGGGCTGGTGTTCTGGACCATGGGTAGCCTGGCGCGTTCATCCTGGGAAAAACTCGCTATTCTGCTGACGGTGCTTGTCATCGTAATGCCGCTATCCATGATGAGTTCATGGAAGCTGACCGCATTGCGTTTGGGAGAAGATCGCGCCATCAGTTTCGGCATCAACGTGCGCCGCCTGCGGCTGGCCACGCTGCTGCGCATCAGCTTTCTGTCGGCACTGTCGGTCGCGTTCGTTGGGCCGATTGGTTTTATCGGTCTGGTAGCACCGCATATTGCTCGCATGACTTTTGGTGAAGATCACCGCTTCTATCTGCCAGCCAGCGCCCTGACCGGCGCACTGGTGCTGTCGCTGGCTTCTGTTGTCTCTAAAAACCTGCTGCCAGGCGTCATCATTCCGGTAGGGATTGTCACTTCACTGGTCGGGGTTCCTTTCTTCCTCAGCATCATTCTGCGTAACCGGGGGAACGTATGAGTCACAACGGGCTGGCGATTTCTCATTTTTCAGCAGGCTACCCCAAACGGACCATCATTAACGATTTGTCGGTTCCCCTGCTACCACGTGGCAGAATCACCGTGCTGTTGGGGCCGAATGGCAGCGGCAAATCGACGCTGTTACGCGCACTGGCCGGGCTGGGGCAAGCACAAGGTGACTTGCTGCTGGACGATGTCAACCTGATGCAGTTACCGTTCACCAAACGGGCGGAAAAAGTGGTGTATCTGCCGCAATCACTGCCTGCTGGCGTGCATCTACATGTACTGGAGTCGATTATTGTCGCCCAGCGCGCATCCGGTGGGTTGTACCACAGCAGCAGCGAAGACGAGGTGTTGACACTGCTCAGGCAGTTAGGCATTTCGCATCTGGCGATGAGCTATCTGGACCAGCTTTCCGGCGGTCAGAAACAGCTGGTCGGGTTGGCACAATCGCTTATCCGCCAGCCTTCGCTACTATTGCTGGATGAACCGCTCAGCGCGCTCGACCTCAACTACCAGTTCCACGTGATGGATCTGGTTCGTCAGGAAACCCGCAAGCGCAATATCGTGACAGTAGTGGTGGTACATGACATCAATATCGCGTTGCGTCATGGCGATCACGTGCTGATGCTCAAAGACGGCAAGCTGATTGCTGACGGTGAACCGGCCGAAGTAATCAGTGAAGAGAGCCTGGCGCAGGTGTACGGGGTTCGTGGCCGTATCGAGCGCTGTTCCCGCGGTATTCCGCAGGTGATGATTGACGGACTGGTTGCTGAACCGACGCTGTAAACCACGCAACACACGAAAAACGCCCCGACCATGCAGATGATCGGGGCGTTTTGTTATTTACGTTCTTTCTTCACATTGACTGATTGCCGTTCTGTCGCCATCATCCGCCCGATGAAGGCGGCGGCATCACAGCTCAGGATTTCGCTGGCAACGTCACCCAGTAACCCGGCTGGTACGGTAACGGCAGGAATTTCTCATGGAAGGTACGGAAAGTGGCATCCGGATCGATATCTTTAAACAAGTCCGGGTGCAGCCACTTCGCCATCACCTGAATCGCTACAAACTGATACGGGCTGTCATAGAACTGATGCCAGATGGCATGTGCATTACCGTTGGTGGCAACCGGCAGCGTTTTAAATGCAGAGCGTTCCATCAGCTTCTGCAAGCGCTGCAACGCCTGTTGCTGGTCAGCCCCTGGCCCGACACCAACCCAGCCGTTAGCGGTGTTGTAGTTCTTCCAGTTGGCACCGGTGACGATAACCACATCCGGACGTGCACTGATGATCTGCTCCGGGTTCAGGGTGCCGAAAGTGCCAGGAATAATGCCCTTGGCGATATTGATGCCGCCCGCAGCTTCCACCATTTTCCCAAAGTTTTCATTGCCGAATGACATGCAGCACTCTTCGTCATAGCCACCGGCGCGGTCGATCATCACCTTCGGACGCGGCCCCTGATAGTTCTTCAGGCGCTCGGTCACGATATCAATCTGCTGACGGCGGAACTGAACGATCTCTTCAGCACGTGCCGGTTTGCCCAGCAGTTGGCCCATGATACGAATGCTTTTCTCGGCGTTTTCAAACGGCTTTTCACGGAAATCGATAAACACCACCGGAATGCCCAGACCACTGAGCTTTTCAATCAGTTTGGCTTCATCGGTAGCGGCTTTCGCTTCCAGATTCATCAGCACCAAATCCGGCTTCAGCTTCACCGCCTGCTCAACGTTGAAGGTGCCGTCTTTGGCACCACCGAAGGTCGGCAATTGTTTAATCTGCGGGTATTTATGTTCATAAGCCAGATAGCCGTCATAGTCGGCTTTCGGCAAGTCGTCACGCCAGCCGACCACGCGCTGGAACGGTGCATCGGTATCAAACGCTGCCAGCAGATAAATCTGCCGCCCCTCCCCCAGAATCACGCGCTTTACTTCAGACTTGATCTCAACTTTTCTGCCACTAACGTCTTCCACCACAATCGGGGCCGCCCGAACAGCCGAAACCAGCCCTAACGCCATGCCAACGGCACACAACCACTTTTTCATTCTGTTATTCCCTGCCCGCTTTACGGATAATGAGATTCGTTATCATTCAATGTAAATAATAAAGTTACGGTTACATTCGGGCAATCTTTTTTACATGAAAAAACAGGATATTTATCGATACGTGATGGGGATCGACCGGAGGAAGCACCGTCGTAGCAGAGCAACGACATACGCGTGATTTGCAATAGGGCATTACCCCATCAGCGGCCGAATCCCGCCCATCACATCCGGTTGCGTGGAGAGATAAAGCACAACACCGACAAAGGTTAGCGCCATACCGCCTGCCAGCGATAACGCTGACCAGACCAGCGCTTGCCAGCGTGGAGAGGAAGAAGCACCGGCGCGGCTTAGGCGTTCCAATTGCTGGCGACAGAACAGCACCGCCACGCCCAGCAGTGAGACGGTAAGCGCGGTCCCTAGCGCCATGGTCAGGGCCGAGATTACGCCCCAGACAAACACGCCCAGCACCTTGGCAAACAGCAACACCATTATCGCGCCGGAGCACGGGCGCAACCCCATCGCCAACACCACCATCAGGCGGGTACGCCAGCCATCACCGTGGCTGAGCGCTTCTGCCGACGGTACATGCTGATGACCACAACCACAGTGCTCATCGTGTTGATGGCCTACGACTGGTGCCAGCCGAACGCCGGACGCCGACGCATCAAGCGGTGTTAACAAGCGAATACGCGGTTTGGCGCGGGAAAACAGTAATACCCACAGACGTCTGAATGCGCGCAGGCACAGCCAGCCGCCGAGCCCAGCCACCAGCACAAAGCTGCTTTTCTCCACCCAAAAACTGCCGATGTGCAAAGCCCGGCTGGAAAGCTTCAACACCGCCAGCACCAGCGTCACCAGTACGATCGCGACCATCCCTTGTAACAAGGCGGAGGCAAAGGTCAGCTGCAAACTGCTTTTCAACCGCGATGGATGGGTCGCCAGATAGGTGGCGATCACCACTTTGCCGTGGCCGGGGCCAACCGCATGTAGCACACCATACACCAGGCTAAACATCACCAGCGTCCAGCCAGCCTGATGAGGTTGTGCCCGCACCTGCTCCATCAAATCCGACATCTGCTGATGCAGCGACCTCTGCCATTCAATGCTTTGCATCAGAATCGACGGCCACCAGATCATGGCCTGCCATGCGGCCACGCCTATCAGCAGTAAAAACAGCACCAGCGGCCACCAGCGCAGGTAATGTCGGGTCACGTGGGCATGATTTACTGGCATTGCAGCGTGACCTGTTGAGCAAACTGTTTTCCCAGGTCCATGTCTTTGGCTGGCGTGGCATTTTTGTCCAGCGACAGCGCATAAGACTGGAGCGACGTATCAGGTTTCGGCGTCATCAGCGTGGTTTTACAGCGTGCAGCCAGCGCAGCATTAATCTGAATCGCTTTGTCATCTTTATACGACATATCAACGAAATAGGAGGGATCATAAGTGGAAATCAGTAACGGCGCGCCCGCCAGCGGTTGCGGGTGAGCCAGCGGCAACACAAACTCCAGCACCGCTTTGTTGCCTGCGCGGGAGAGATGATACTCCGTTGGTAACGGCTGGTATTTCACTGGTTTCCCGTCACGGTAAATATCCGTGAAGTAGTGCTGCCCCAGCACATTCGCCATTACCTCGGCGGCCAGTTTTTTCCACACCTCCGAGCCTTTGGACGCATTGCCAGCGTCGTATAACAGATCGGCGGAAGTAATGGGATCCATAGTCCAGTTCATGCGCAGCCCGGTTATCTGATCGTCTTTCCCTTCCACGGTGGTTTTCATATCGATAAAACTGTGCGGATGGGCCAGCGCCGGGCCGGATACCGCCACCATGGTCAACAGCAGGCAGCTTACCCAACGGAATGAAAAGCCTAAATTGTTATAGTGTAACATTTTCTATCCTGACCGTTTTCGTCTGTCACTGATACGCTGTCTTATTCAGCGCAAGCGAGTGCTTACCTGTGGGCGTAACATGAATGCCGGTAACACCAGCAATGCCATCACCCAGAAGGTTCCTCCCTGAAGGTACTCAAACAGAAAGCCAGACACTACCGTCATCACGGCAACGGCACCCCCGGTGCCCAGCGCCGAATACGCCGCCTGCAAGCGCAGCACGTCGGCATCGTGGCGTGAAGAAATAAACCGCATGGCGGCCAGGTGGCAAACCGTAAAGGTGCCACAATGTAAAAGCTGTATCACGATAAGCCATGGCAGCGACACCGTCGCCCCCATCAGGCTCCAACGCACCACGCCACACAGCGCGGACAACATCAGTAACCCAGATGCGCTCCAGTGCCCGAACAGACGCTTGCTCAATGCAAAAATGACAATTTCCGCCACCACGCCCAGCGACCACAAATAACCGATAACCGCCGCTGAATACCCCGCCTGCTGCCAGTAAATGACACTAAAACCGTAGTAGGCAGCGTGAGCGCCCTGCAACAAGGACACGCTTAGCAGAAAACGCCAGACTGCCGGTTCACGCAGCAAGACGAGCCACGGCGTAGCGGCGGTCTGCGTCTGGTGTCGTTTGACAGAAGCAGGCATCACATGCGGCGTCAACGCCATCCCCAGCAGCATTGACAGTAGCCCCACCGCCAGTGTCGCTAAAATCGCCTGATGCCCCCAGACCGCCACCAGTTGTCCTGTCACGGCGGAGCCAATCACAAATGCAACCGAGCCCCACACCCGCACCCGGCCGTAATCCAACGGGATCTGTTTTTGCCAGGTTGCCGCCAGTGCATCGGTAAGCGGAATCAATGGCGCGAAGAACAGGTTGAAGCCGATCATCACTAACATCAGCCACAACCAGGCGCTGCCCAGCCAGAATCCGATGGAGGTCAATACCGATAATAACGCCAGCAACCGCAGTACGGTGATCAACCGGGCCGGGTCTTTTACCAGTGGGGTAATAAACAGGCTACCCGCAAACCGCGCCACCAGCCCGGCACCAAGCAAGATGCCGATCGCCTCGGCGGATAATCCTTCGCCTTTGAGCCAGCCGCCCCAGAATGGCAGAAAAATGCCATAGCTGAAGAAATAGGTGAAATAGCCAAGCGCCAGCCAGTACGTTGATTGCAGAACCATATTGCCTCTCCTCTACGGTCGGTTACTCTGTCAGAGAGCCGGGGCGGAAGCAACGGGGAGTAGAAAAACAAACGCCAGCCCGAAGGCTGGCGTTGGCAGAGCGCCCGAGCAACGCGGACGCATCAGGCAAGCTATCAGGCGTAAACCGGGAAACGGGCGCAGATATCCAGCACTTTCTGTTTCACGCGCTCAATAACGGCTTCGTCGTTGATGTTGTCCAGCACATCGCAGATCCAACCAGCCAGCTCGCGCACTTCCGCTTCTTTGAAACCGCGACGAGTTGCCGCCGGTGTACCGATACGGATACCGGAGGTCACAAACGGGCTCTTAGGATCGTTCGGTACGCTGTTTTTGTTCACGGTGATGTTGGCACGGCCCAGCGCAGCGTCAGCGTCTTTACCGGTCAGGTTTTTGCTGACCAGATCCAGCAGGAACAGGTGGTTATCTGTACCGCCGGACACCACGTTGAACCCGCGAGACAGGAACACTTCTACCATCGCTTTGGCGTTTTTCGCTACCTGCTGCTGATAGGTTTTGAACTCCGGCTCCATCGCTTCTTTCAGCGCCACAGCTTTACCGGCGATGACGTGCATCAGCGGGCCACCCTGGCCGCCAGGGAATACGGCAGAGTTCAGTTTTTTGTACAGGTCTTCGTCACCGCCCTTCGCCAGGATCAGGCCGCCACGCGGGCCAGCCAGGGTTTTGTGGGTGGTGGTGGTCACGATGTGAGCGTGCGGAACCGGGTTCGGATAAACGCCTGCTGCGACCAGACCAGCGACGTGCGCCATGTCGACGAACAGATAAGCGCCGATGCTGTCGGCGATTTCACGCATTTTCGCCCAGTCAACAACGCCAGAATACGCAGAGAAGCCGCCCACGATCATTTTCGGCTTGTGGGTGCGGGCCAGTTCGGCCATTTCGTCATAGTTGATCTTGCCGCTGTCATCGATACCGTAAGGCACGACCTTATACAGTTTACCAGACAGGTTGACCGGAGAGCCGTGAGTCAGGTGGCCGCCGTGTGCCAGATTCATACCCAGAATGGTATCGCCCGGCTGCAACAGCGCGGTGTAGACAGCGAAGTTAGCCTGAGAGCCGGAGTGCGGCTGTACGTTAGCGTAATCGGCACCAAACAGTTCCTTGGCGCGATCGATAGCCAGTTGCTCAACCACGTCAACGTATTCGCAACCGCCGTAGTAGCGTTTGCCCGGATACCCTTCGGCGTATTTGTTGGTCAGCTGCGACCCCTGGGCCTGCATGACGCGTGGACTGGTATAGTTTTCTGACGCAATCAGTTCAATGTGCTCTTCCTGACGCACCACTTCTTGCTGCATTGCTTGCCATAGCTCGGCATCGTAATCGGCAATGTTCATTTCACGCTTTAACATCCGCATCTCCTGACTCAGCTAACTTGCTTCTTTATTAAAATTACCCAAAGGGCCGTGGGCACATAGTGTAAACCGTTTTTGACTGGCGATGATAGGGCTTGACAGAGGTTTTTACGCAAACGATTAGCTACAGGCTACGCAAGGCTTTACGTCTTTTGGTGATTAGCCATTGAGGCTGACTTTTTCTCATCCTCAACCTGCATTTTTTTCATGCGAATTGGCTGTTGCTCGCTCTCCCAGCCCAATGCAAGCCTCCGTAAAGGATTTACAGTCGATGTTCTTTTTTTATAAGACTCTCTTTAAATGCAACTTATAGACAATAACAGGCGGGTATCTTCTGGTTGCACGCGGCTGAAAATACCGAAGTACATGCTTTCACCGATGAAGTCGCCGACATTGCCGCAGCGCTACCATCGTTGCAATCCTATGTCTGGTATCGGGAAGCATCATCGGTGACTGCACGTTCCGCGCAGGTTTTTCACGGATTGATGACATTGAAAGATCTTCCGGAGCCACTGTCGGTGGCAAACCTGCACTGTTATTTATGCGGTCCGGTCGCCTTTATGCAATTGACTGCTCGGCAGTTACTGGAGTTGGGCATTCCCGAATCGCAGATTCATTACGAATGCTTTGGTCCGCACAAGGTGATATAACCGGTAAAAGGTTATATTCATTCACCCCAGCAGGCCGGTAATTCGGCCTGTTTTATTTTCCATTTATTTCCCAAAAATAAATGCCGTGGAAAAAATAACCTGACGGGTTAACCGCTGCTGTTTCGTAATCGTTTCATTTACCATCGCCCATGCTGACAAATAAAAAACCAACCAATAAAAACAGCGCTTCTGCACCGCTGTTCGCTTTTTATTCCCAAACAAAAAATAGTTAAGACAACCTTCACAAATAAGAAACAAAAAACACAATGTTACACTTAAAACACCGTTTCATTATTCATGGATATTGAAAAACAAATAAATAGATCGTATTCATTGGCGGCCTTTAAGTAACCGCATCGCCAACACATCAATATTGATAATAAATTATTATTAATATGTGATGAATGTATAGCTGGCGGTTATTAGGGGTGACAAATAAAAAATAACCCATCGATGTATATGGAAATTATTTTCAACAATCAACACAGGATTCTAGTAAGGAAAATACGATGAACAAAGTATTAGGACGTTCTTTTGCCCGCTCCTCAACCTGTTTGCTGGCTGCTCTGATCGCTGGTGCCATGACCTCTGGCGTTTCCGCTGCTGAACTGGTTAACAGTAAAGCACTGGAGTCAGCGCCTGCTGCTGGCTGGGCATCACAAAACGGCTCCACCACCGGCGGTGCCGCAGCAACCAGCGAGAATATCTACGTCGTTAGCACGATTAGCGAGTTCACCAATGCACTCAGTGCTGGTGCCGTCGCAAAAATTATCCAGATCAAAGGCACCGTCGATATCAGCGGTGGTACACCCTACAAAGATTTCGCTGACCAGAAAGCCCGCAGCCAGATCTACATTCCGGCTAACACTACCGTGATCGGGCTTGGCACCGACGCTAAATTCATCAATGGCTCTTTGATTATCGACGGTACTGACGGCACCAATAACGTCATCATCCGTAACGTCTACATCCAGACGCCCATTGACGTAGAGCCACATTACGAAAAAGGCGATGGCTGGAATGCCGAATGGGATGGCATGAACATCACCAACGGCGCTCACCATGTGTGGGTCGACCACGTTACCATCAGTGACGGCAGCTTTACCGATGACATGTACACCACCAAGGACGGCGAAACTTACGTCCAACACGATGGTGCACTGGATATCAAACGGGGTTCCGACTACGTTACTATCTCCAACAGCCTGTTCGATCAGCACGACAAAACCATGTTGATTGGTCACAGCGACACCAACTCAGCTCAGGATAAAGGCAAGCTGCACGTCACGCTGTTTAACAACGTGTTCAATCGCGTAACCGAACGTGCGCCTCGCGTTCGTTATGGCAGCATTCACAGCTTCAACAACGTCTTCACCGGCGACGTGAAAGACCCAACATATCGTTACCTGTATAGCTTTGGTATCGGCACCAGCGGCAGTGTACTGTCCGAAGGTAATAGCTTCACTATCGCCAACCTGAATGCCAGCAAAGCGTGCAAAGTGGTGAAGAAATTCAACGGTTCCATTTTCTCCGACAATGGCTCTACCTTTAACGGTAACGCGGTCGATTTGTCTGGCTGCGGTTTCAGTGCTTATACCAGCGCGATTCCTTACGTTTACACCGTTCAGCCGATGACCAGCGAACTGGCGCAGTCCATTACGGACAACGCAGGTTCAGGCAAGCTGTAATCCCTAACGCTTGCTCCCAACGGCCGCCCACCCTGGCGGCCGTTTTTTATTTGTCTCCCCGGTTTCATCCACATGTCCGCCCTTCCCTGCATGACCACCACAACCAAATCAACACAAAAAATCAACAATAAAGAACATCACCAATTGAGGAATAAAAATAATTAATTGATTTTAATAAAAAATAAAACAAAACCCTCGTAACACAAACTTACAATTACAGTCAATACATTATCTTTGATTATAAAAAGCCATTCCCACCATCGTGACGCAGTGCACAAAATAAACACTAAAAGCGCATAAACATTCGCCAAGACGAAAGATGAAATGGTATTTCGTTTTTAGACGCACGAGTAACAAATAGACACCATTGGATCGCTCTTTGAGCACACAAGGAAAAGGAAATTGTCATGAGCAAAACACGTATGTCTTTAATTTTAAAACAGAAAAAATCAGAACGCTCAACTCTGGGAACCAAAAGTGCACTGGCAGTGATTATTGCCACGACCATGATGGTTTCCGTGGCTTCCGCCGCCAGTCTGCAAACGACCAAAGCGACAGAAGCGGCCTCAACCGGCTGGGCAACACAGAGCGGCGGCACGACTGGCGGAGCGAAAGCCTCATCATCCAAAATCTATGCGGTAAAAAGCATCAGTGAATTCAAAGCGGCGCTGAATGGCACTGACTCGTCACCTAAAATCATTCAGGTAACGGGAGCCATTGATATCAGCGGCGGCAAAGCCTACACCAGCTTTGACGACCAGAAAGCTCGCAGCCAAATCAGTATTCCTTCCAACACCACCATCATCGGTATTGGTAACAAAGGCAAATTCACCAACGGCTCTTTGGTGGTGAAAGGCGTCAGCAACGTTATTCTACGCAACCTGTATATCGAAACACCGGTAGACGTAGCGCCGCATTACGAAGATGGGGATGGCTGGAACGCAGAATGGGATGCGGTGGTGGTTGACAGTACAGACCACGTCTGGGTTGACCATGTCACCATCAGCGACGGCAGCTTTACCGATGACAAATACACCACTAAAAACGGCGAAAAATACGTCCAGCACGACGGTGCACTGGATATCAAGAAAGGGTCTGACTATGTCACCATTTCCAACAGCCGCTTTGAACTGCACGACAAGACCATCCTGATCGGCCACAGCGACAATAATGGCTCACAGGATTCCGGCAAACTGCGCGTGACCTTCCACAACAACCTGTTTGACCGCGTCGGCGAACGTACTCCGCGTGTACGTTTTGGTAGCGTTCATGCTTACAACAACGTTTACGTTGGCGACGTCAACCACAAAGCCTACCGCTATCAGTACAGCTTCGGTATCGGCACCAGCGGTAGCCTGCTGTCTGAGTCCAACGCGTTTACCATTGATAACCTTAAGAAGATCAGCGGTCGCGACAAGGAATGCAGTGTTGTCAAAGCGTTTAACGGCAAAATCTTCTCTGATAAGGGTTCGATCATCAACGGTGCTTCGTACAATCTGAACGGTTGCGGCTTTGGCTTCAGTTCATATACCGCCAAGATCCCGTACAAATACTCAGCCCAAACCATTACCACCAGTCTGGCAAATAGCATCAGCAGCAACGCTGGTTACGGCAAACTGTAATTCTCTACTTAACCGCAAAGGCCACTTGCCAAAGTGGCCTTTTACTTTCACCACATCACTCGTATCGTTCCGCTGTTATTTCTCTCGTTTCCCCATACCGTTTTCTCAATGCTGTGCTGGCTAACCCGTTTTTTTTTCGGTACGCCCCCCAACAAATTAACGATTACCTTATAAAAAACAGGGATAAATCAGCACTCATAAGAACTGCTGGTTCATAAAATTTTATTTAATAAAAATCGAATCAATTGTTAACTATTCTCGTTATTTTAGATAAAAACACTACGTCATACAGCTGAATTTAAAAGAAAATTTAATTCAAGATTCATTATAAAAAGTTACTGGTCACGATCACACTTTAGATAAAATTAATTCCCCTCATAAAAAAAACGCGATTTTGGTCACGAAACAAACAATCGAAAACGCTTAAAAATCCGCCTTGCCGAAGGACAAAATGGCGTTTCATTTTTTTCATAATCATTTTTCAATCACCACAATTGGATTAGCGCTTACAGCGCAAGGAACCAGTCTATGAACAACACTCGTGTGTCTTCAGTAGGTACTAAAAGTTTGCTGGCAGCCGTCATCGCCACCTCCATGATGGCTTGGTCAGTTAACGCAGCTACGCTGCAAACCACCAAGGCGACAGAAGCAGCGTCAACCGGTTGGGCAACGCAGGGCGGCGGCACCACCGGCGGTGCTAAAGCAGCTTCAGCCAAAATCTATGCAGTAAAAAGCATCAGCGAATTCAAAGCCGCGCTGAATGGCACCGATTCCGATCCGAAAATCATTCAGATCACCGGTGCTATTGATATCAGTGGCGGCAAAGCCTACACCAGCTTTGACGATCAGAAAGCCCGCAGCCAAATCAGCGTGCCTTCCAACACCACCATCATCGGTATTGGTAGCAACGGTAAATTCACCAACGGTTCTCTGGTAATCAAAGGCGTCAGCAACGTTGTTCTGCGTAACCTGTATATCGAAACGCCGGTGGACGTAGCGCCGCATTACGAAGATGGGGATGGCTGGAACGCCGAGTGGGATGCCGCCGTTATCGACAACTCCACCCGCGTTTGGGTTGACCATGTCACCATCAGCGATGGCAGCTTCACCGACGACAAATACACCACCAAAAATGGTGAAAAATACGTCCAGCACGACGGCGCACTGGATATCAAGAAAGGGTCTGACTACGTCACCATTTCCAACAGCCGCTTCGAACTGCACGATAAAACCATCCTGATTGGTCACAGCGACAGCAACGGCTCACAGGACTCCGGTAAACTGCGCGTGACCTTCCACAATAACGTGTTTGACCGTGTAACCGAACGTACCCCACGTGTGCGCTTTGGTAGCATCCACGCGTACAACAACGTGTACCTGGGCGATGTGAAGAACAGCGTCTACCCGTATCTGTACAGCTTCGGCCTGGGCACCAGCGGTAGCATTCTGTCTGAATCCAACTCCTTCACGCTCTCCAACCTGAAGAGCGTTGATGGTAAAAACCCAGAATGTAGCATCGTGAAGCAATTCAACAGCAAGGTGTTCTCCGATAAAGGCTCACTGGTCAACGGTTCATCAACCACGAACCTGGACACCTGCGGCCTGACAGCCTACAAACCGACTCTGCCGTACAAATATTCCGCTCAGACTATGACGAGCAGCCTGGCTAGCAGCATCAACAGCAACGCAGGCTACGGCAAACTGTAATTTCCCTGCCATCAACAGCGGCCACTTGAAAGAGTGGCCGTTTTTTGCATCAATCGCAGGGAGAAGAGGTCATCATCATGCTACTCATTACCTGGAAACGTACCCTTTTTCTCAGTTCACTGCTTTGTCTGCCCATTTCGTTTGCGCAGGCTGAGAGCACGGCTCCGGAAACCTCGGTTACGCCTTCACAGCCGATACTCAATGTCGTGACCCTGGCACCCAATACCCTGATTAGTGGTAGAGTGGCCTATCGAGATATCCGATTTCCCGCGACGTTGCTTATCAAAGACCAACGTGGCGTAGAGCACAAAGTCAAAACCGATATTCAGGGACGGTTTCATGCCGACGTGTCTTCGCTGGTTGCGCCTCTGCGGCTGTCTGCTATTGAAGCTGGCGGGCAAAACTGTCTTGTCAGTAATCAGCTTCGCGCCGTTTGCCTGAGCGCACTGGTTCCGCAATTGCGTGATGGTCATGAAAATCACGTTAATATCAATCCACTGACTGATCGCATCCTGTCTGATGTCGCTGCGTCGGCGGGTTATATTGGCCCGCAGCAACTGATCGATGACACCGTGTTACCGGCATTGTCAGCCGCATCCTGGGAAACCGCCTACCGCGAATTTCATGCTGGTTTTGACGATGCGCTGAAACAGGCAGGTATCGCCGTTCCCGCCCAGTTCGACCCGTTAACCTATCCGGATACGCAGACCCCAGCTTTTACCCAGGTTTTGCAGGTCATCAACCATGCCCGCAATTACCACAATGACAGCGGCCAGGCCGGTCACACCGTACTGACTGACATCGCGTTTCGTCCGATTATCGGGCTGAATGCTTCCGGCAGTTACGAGCCATTGGATTTTGCCCGCGCCCGCCAACAGCACAAAGCGCTTGAGCACGCACGTACCCGAATTTTCATCGTCAGCGACTCGACCGCCGCAACCTATGAGACAGCGCGCTTCCCCCGAATGGGATGGGGACAGGTCTTTGAACAGCAGTTCCGCCCCGGTAGCCAGATAGCCGTCGTGAACGGTGCCCGCTCCGGACGTAGTTCGCGTGATTTCTACTATGAAGGCTGGTTCCGCCAGATGGAGCCGTTTATGCGGCCGGGCGATTATTTGTTTATTGGTATGGGGCATAACGATCAGAACTGCGATAGCCAGAAAGCGGTTCGCGGCGCGGCGGATGTCGCCAACCTCTGTACTTACCCCAATAGCGCCGACGGCAGGCCGCAATACCCACAGGGCAAGCCGGATATGTCATTCCAGATCTCACTGGAACGCTACATTCGTTATGCACGAGCGCATCAGATGATACCGGTATTGCTAACCCCAACAGCACGTGTCAAAAACGCGGAAGGAAAGAATGGCACACCGGCGGTCCACAGCCACCTGACAAAACAGAACAAAGCCGGTGGCTATGCCTTTATCGGCGATTACACGCAGACCATCCGCGATACGGCCAGCAAGAACAAGGTGCCGCTGCTGGATGTGGAAACCGCGACGCTGGCGCTGGCCAACCAGGGTGATGGGCAGCAATGGCAACAATACTGGCTGGCCGTCGACCCAGACCGCTACCCTTATTACCGTAATCAGGCGGGCAGTCTGACTCAGCCTGATACCACGCACTTCCAGCAGAAAGGGGCGCAGGCCGTCGCGGCGATCGTCGCCGATCAGATCAGCGCGACACCTTCGCTACGGGAACTGGCGGCCAAGCTGCAACCGTCTGGTCGGTAATGCTGTGAAATAGGTTTTATAGGACGTTACTCGTGCATGAAGCACCTGGACTTCTGTCACTCACCACTAAAGGAATATGTGTATGTTAAAAACGATCTCTGGAACCCTTGCGCTGTCGCTGATTATCGCCGCCAGCGTACATCAGGCACAGGCCGCGACAACCTACAACGCGGTGGTTTCAAAATCCGCCAGCGACGGTAAAACGTTTAAAACTATTGCCGACGCGATTGCCAGCGCTCCGGCGGGCAGCACGCCATTCGTTATTTTGATCAAGAACGGCGTCTATAACGAACGCCTGACGATTACCCGCAATAACCTGCACCTGAAAGGTGAAAGCCGTAATGGTACGATCATTGCCGTTGCCACCGCTGCGGGCACCCTGAAATCAGACGGTAGCAAGTGGGGTACAGCAGGCAGCAGTACCGTCACTATCGGTGCCAAGGATTTCAGTGCCCAGTCACTGACCATTCGCAATGACTTTGATTTCCCGGCCAATCAGGCTAAAAGCGACAGCGATAGCAGTAAAACCAAGGACACGCAGGCGGTAGCGCTTTACGTCAACAAAAGCGGCGACCGCGCCTACTTCAAAGATGTCAGCCTGATCAGCTATCAGGATACGTTGTATGTTTCCGGTGGCCGTAGCTTCTTCTCCGATTGCCGAATCAGCGGCACCGTTGACTTTATCTTTGGTGACGGCACCGCGCTGTTCGACAATTGCGACCTGGTATCCCGCTACCGCGCCGACGTGAAGAGTGGCAACGTCTCTGGTTATCTGACAGCTCCCAGTACCAACATCAACCAGAAGTATGGTCTGGTGATCACCAACAGCCGCGTTACTCGGGAAAGTGACTCCGTTCCGGCCAAGAGCTATGGACTGGGACGCCCCTGGCATCCGACAACGACCTTCTCGGATGGTCGCTACGCGGATCCAAACGCCATTGGTCAAACCGTTTTCCTGAACACCAGCATGGATAACCATATTTATGGTTGGGACAAGATGTCCGGTAAGGATAAGGACGGCAACACCATCTGGTTCTATCCGGAGGATTCCCGTTTCTTCGAATACAAGTCCTATGGTGCGGGAGCCGCAGTGAGCAAAGACCGTCGACAACTGACCGACACACAAGCGAAAGAGTACACCCAGAGCAAAATACTGGGCGACTGGACGCCGACGCTCCCCTGACGGATGACCATTCTGATACAACAATCCCCCTTCTGAGGAGGGGGATTAGGGCTGACAACAAAACAGCCAGCTGATAACGGCTGGCTGTTTGTCTTTTCGAAATACGACAAGCTTGACCACTGTCAGATAGCGGCTTCGTCCTCTTCTCCGGTACGGATACGGATGACACGCGCCACATCAAAGACAAAGATCTTGCCGTCGCCAATCTTGCCGGTCTGTGCGGTAGTCATGATCGTTTCCACACAGGTATCGACGATATCGTCGGACACTACGATCTCAATTTTCACTTTCGGCAGAAAATCCACCATGTATTCCGCGCCGCGATACAGCTCGGTATGACCTTTCTGGCGTCCGAATCCTTTAACTTCCGTGACCGTCATCCCGGTGATGCCAACCTCGGCTAACGCTTCGCGTACATCATCCAGTTTGAATGGTTTAATAATCGCATCAATTTTTTTCATGGTGAAATCCTAATCATCACTATGTAGCGGCCAGAGCCAGCACGGCGAAATCATGATCGGCCATGCAATTCACAATAACTTAACACTATTCTTTAAAATCGTTGGCGTCCAGTTCGTGCCGTGCCAGCAATTTATAAAATTCCGTACGGTTTCGCCCCGCCATACGTGCTGCCTGCGTCACATTACCTTTGGCAATCTGCAGTAATTTGCGCAGGTAATTAAGCTCAAACTGGTTACGTGCTTCGACAAACGTAGGTAGCGCTGTATTTTCGCCTTGCAGTGCCTGTTCCACCAACCCATCGCCGATGACCGGGGCACTGGTCAGCGCGACGCATTGCTCAATCACATTGACCAGTTGCCGCACGTTGCCTGGCCAGCTGGCTGTCATCAGGCGTTTCATGGCGTCCGTCGAAAAACTGCGGACAAAGGGTTTGTGCCGAGCTGCTGCTTCGCGCAGCAAATGGTTGGCTAACAGCGGAATATCTTCAGCGCGCTCATTCAATGCAGGCAGTTTGAGATTCACCACATTGAGGCGATAGTAAAGATCCTCACGAAACTCCCCTTTCTCCATCGCTTTGGGTAAATCACGATGGGTGGCGGAAATAATCCGCACATTGATGTCTATATCCCGATTACTGCCCAGCGGCCTGATCTTCCGTTCCTGCAATACGCGCAACAGTTTCACCTGTAACGCAAGCGGCATATCACCAATTTCATCCAGAAACAGCGTGCCGCCTTCCGCCGCCTGAAATAGCCCCTCGCGCTGGCTGACGGCACCGGTAAAAGCCCCGCGGGCATGGCCGAACAACTCTGACTCCAGCAAAGGCTCTGGCAATGCGCCGCAGTTGATAGCGACGAACGGCCTTCCCGCCCGAGGACTGGCCGCGTGGATCGCCTGTGCCAGCACCTCTTTCCCGGTGCCGCTCTGGCCGTTAATCAACACACTGACGTCCGACTGCGCCACCATTTTGGCCTGCTCAAGCAAACGCTGCATAATCGGACTGCGCGTTACCACCGCTGCGCGCCAGCTTTCATCACTCGCTGGCGGCGACAGCTTAAGCGCATCATCAATCGCTTTGTATAATGCATCGCGATCAACCGGCTTGGTCAAGAAGCTGAAGACACCTTGCTGCGTTGCCGCCACCGCTTCAGGGATAGAACCGTGTGCAGTCAGGATAATCACCGGCATTCCCGGCTGATTTTTCTGGATTTCGGCAAACAAGGCCAACCCATCCATTTCATCCATACGCAAGTCACTGATCACCAGATCGATTTTTTCCCGCAGCAATAACCGCAACGCATCCTGGCCGCTGGCTGCCGTGGTCACGGTAAACCCTTCGCTGGTCAGCCGCATTCCCAGCAATTTCAACAGGCTGGGGTCATCATCCACTAATAGCAAACTGGCGGATTTTCGGGTGGTCATTCGCTTTTCATTCCTTTTTTCACCACGGCGGGCGGTATTTCGTTTTCACCACCTTTTACTGCCCGACGCCCCTCGCCATCTGGTAAATCGCCCTGAACCGGCTTGCGCGAGGAGAGCTGGCGTTCGATATCGGTCAAATTTTCCAGTTTACGCGTTGTGGTTTCCAACTGAGATTGCAACTGATTCTGCTGCTCATGCATGACCTCCAGTTGCTTATCGCTGTTTTCCTGTGCCCGCTGGAAACGCTGACGCTCATCAGCCAGAGTCAATATCAGGTTCTGTTTATCCAGCCATACCTGAAACAACGGCAACAACGTCAACGGCACATTCAACCGATGGCGATTCAGTTGCTCAATAATCTGTCGACGTTCCTGCTCGGTAGTCTCGGCATTATCCAGCAAGATGGCCTGACGGAACAAACCGCTCCAGTCATTCTCTCCCACAAGCAACGTCTGCTGCCTGGCCTGCACAGGCGTCATACGTGCAGCGCAGTCCATCACGCGTAACCAGTACAATGCATTATTCATCGCATCGGTGTTATGAAGTTGCCACAACCGCCCACAGGATAGGATACGGTAATCAGCCACCTGCTCTTTAGGCGGACTGACTATCTCAGACCCTCGTCGCTCGACAGGGGCATTGTCGTTATCCTGCACGCAGCCAGCCAGTATAACGACCGGTAAAAATAGCCATGCCAGGGTCAACCGTTTTTTCAGCGCGGCAACCGCCTCCGGGCCGGACAACAACCTCACCGGACCTCGCAACGACAGGAGGCTTAACAACCGTGCAATCATGGTTAATTCTCAGTGTTCAATGGTAAATCAATACGGAAACAGACATCGGCGTAATCCACCGTGACCAGATTCAGCTCCCCTTGCATTCGGCGGATACAATCCTGCGCAATGCTCAACCCCAGGCCGCTCCCTTTTACTGCGCCCTTACGCTGGTGAGCCCCCTGATAAAAAGGCTCAAATATCATGCTTTTATCCGCTTCAGAAATGGGAGTGCCACTGTTGGCGACATCAATCTGAACCCGCCCCTCTGCCTGACGGCTGCGGATCCAAATGTTACCGGATTCCTGCCCGTAGTGCACCGCATTGGAATAGAGATTATCCATCACCCGCATCAGTAGCGTGGTTTCTGCCCGGCACGACGTCGCACCCAGTTCAATATGCGTTTGCATCAACTTTCCTCGCGCTGGTAGGCTGTGAGCAGAGACAACCATCTCGACAATATCGTCAATATCTACCGGCTCCAGGCCAGCCGGTGCATCCGCCAGTTTTCGGTTATAGTCGAGCAGTTGTTCAATCAATTGCTGTAAATGGCGACTACTGTTATCGAGAATCGCCACCACCTCTTTCTGGTCAGCGGTCAGCGTGCCGACCACTTCGTCCGCCAGCAACGCCGCGCCTTCACGCAGGCTCGCCAATGGCGTTTTCAACTCATGAGACAAATGACGTAAAAACTCGTGACGTTGTGCTTCCAGCCAGGACAAACGTTCGCTCAGCCAAATGATCCGTTGTGCCAGAGAACGAATCTCCGTCGGCCCTCTGAAACTGGCGATTTTACCCAACGAACGGCCTTCTCCCAGGCGATTGATCATGCGCTCGACACCTTTCACCGGCCCGATAATCATCCGGGTAAACAGTATTACCAGCAGCACGCTGACCAGAAACAACACCAGCGCCTGCCAGCCGAAAAAACGGCCTCGCTCAGCGATGTCTTGTTGCAACTGTTGCCCGCGCGAGAAAATCACCTCGCGGGTGGCCTGCACCATCTGGGCATTCGTGCGCGAGAAACTATCCAGTACCGTGGCGGATGCCGACGCTGGGCCATTATTCTGGCAACGGATATCCGTCAGTTGTGTCAGGTATTGCCGTAGATTTTGATAATAGGACGGGTCGGGCAAAATCGGGGCATGGGCATCGAGCATCTGGGAATATTGCTTTCGCTGGTTTTGATACAGCTGCGATAAGGTTTGATCCCCCAGCACGCAAAACTGCCGGTAGCTGCGCTCCATGCTAACGGCAGTGCTGGTCATGGCTTCGCTGCGCCGGGCATCGGCCAGTGTGGTGTTATTGATTCCAGCAGCCTGTTCACTGAGGTGATCCAGACTTTCGTAGGCTTGATAAGCCAGCACTAACAGCGGCAACAAAACCAGCAGGAATGCCATAATGACCAACTGCCGCAAAGAGCGTGGAAAAAAACGCCAACGTTTCAACGAAATCATATCGTTACCTGCCAGAACAATCCGCCTGATACATCACTCGCAATAACGCGTCATTGTACGCGTTATCCGCATCACCTCAAAAGCAGACCGTCAGGATCGCGGGAAACCGCACGCAATCATCCCGTGCAGCAATGCAAACCCCGGCTGCAAAGTATGGGTCGGCTCGCAAAATAGCGTCGGACAGACCAACGGCGGCGGCCCCAAAAAGCGAAACCCGGTCACACAGTAACTGTCTGACCGGGTTTCTGAATAGGCGGTGCCTCACTCAACGTGTCGCCCGATGTGCGATAAAGCCCAAAGGCAGTTATCAATGAAGTTGGACGATAGGCACCTTATCTGTTGGCATCATTCCGGGTGTTATGAGCATGAAAAAGATGTTCATCATGCCATCATAACCAGTTGAATGAGCAGCGCCACTATTATGCACCCATCGTGCCAACTATCAATAAAAATAATTAAGACACTGAAATTAAAATAAAAATAAAACAACCCAATCAAAAATCATCGACGTTATGCTCCTGACTGCACACTAACCTGGCGGAAATTTAACTTTTTGTCGCCAAAAAAAGACATTCTAGTGAGCACAGAGAACAACCATTATAAATCAAATAGATAAATGTCTCCTTTTAGCGACACGCCAAAGTGGTGATGTCGCCAATTTGAGACAAAAAATAAAGGGACCGAAGTCCCTTTATAATCAATGCATTGCTTTATCGCATCACCCCAATTGACGGCGTGCGTTACGGAACATACGCATCCACGGGCTATCTTCACCCCATTCTTCCGGATGCCAGGAGTTGCTGACGGTACGGAACACACGCTCTGGATGCGGCATCATCACCGTAACACGGCCACCGACACTGGTGACAGCAGTAATACCGTTGGGCGAACCGTTCGGGTTAACCGGGTAATCTTCCGTAACCTGACCGTAGTTGTTAACAAAACGCAGCGCCACCAACTGATGCTGTTCCAGAGCAGCCAGATGGCTGTCATCACGCAGTTCTACGCGCCCTTCACCATGAGAGACAGCGATCGGCATACGGGAACCGGCCATATCCTGCAGGAACAGCGATGAACTGTTGGTCACTTCCACCAGGCTAAAGCGCGCCTCAAAACGATCAGACTTGTTGCGCACAAAACGCGGCCAGTGCTCCGCACCTGGAATCAGCTCACGTAGATTGGACATCATCTGACAGCCGTTACACACACCCAGCGCCAGTGTCTGCTGACGCAGGAAGAAAGCGGCAAATTCATCACGTACCCGATCATTAAACAGGATTGATTTCGCCCAGCCTTCACCGGCACCCAGCACATCGCCATAAGAGAAACCACCACAGGCAACCAGCGCCTGGAAGTCCTGCAGGTTACGGCGACCAGCCAGCAAGTCACTCATGTGAATATCAATGGCGTCAAACCCGGCGCGATGGAACGCCGCGGCCATTTCCACATGAGAGTTAACCCCCTGTTCGCGCAGTACCGCCACCTTCGGGCGCACCTGACGGCTGATGAACGGCGCAGCAACATCCTCGCGCAGATCGAAGGTCAACGCCACGTTCAGCCCCGGATCGTTGTCATCGGATTTGGCGTGGTGTTCCTGATCGGCGCACTGCGGGTTATCACGCAGACGCTGCATCTGCCAGGTAGTTTCAGCCCACCAGTTACGCAGCGTAGTGCGGCTTTCGTGGTACACCACATCGTTGCCGTTGTGAATGATGAAATGATTGCCGACCTCCGCCTGCCCCAGATAGTGCACGCAGTCAGCCAGACCATGCTCAGCCAGCACCTGTTCCACTTCAGCACGACGGGAAGCCTCAATCTGGATAACGGCACCCAGCTCTTCGTTGAACAGCACGGCCAAGGCATCTTCACCCATGGAACCGATGTCGGCTTTAACGCCGCAGTGCCCAGCAAACGCCATCTCCGCCAGCGTAACCAGCAGGCCGCCATCAGAACGGTCGTGGTACGCCAGCAGCGCCTGATTCGCTACCAGCACCTGCATCGCGTTGAAGAAACCGGCTAGTTGAGCTGGGTTACGCACATCTGCGGTTTTGCGACCCAGTTGGCGATAAACCTGAGCCAACGCCGTAGCGGCCAGTGCGTGATGCCCAGCACCCAGATCGATCATCAGCAACACGTTATCTTTGTCAGTGCGCAACTGCGGTGTGACGGTATGACGCACGTCTTCCACACGGGCAAAAGCGGAAATGACCAGTGACAGTGGTGCGGTTACCGATTTGTCTTCGCCATTTTCCTGCCAGCGGGTTTTCATCGACATCGAGTCTTTACCCACCGGAATGGTCAGCCCCAACGCCGGACACAGCTCTTCGCCCACCGCCTTCACGGCATCATACAGGCCAGCGTCCTCACCTGGATGCCCTGCCGCCGCCATCCAGTTGGCGGACAGTTTCACGCGTTTCAGGTCGCCAATATGCGTCGCCGCAATGTTGGTCAGCGCTTCACCAACAGCCAGCCGCGCCGAAGCGGCAAAGTTACGCAGTGCCACCGGCGCACGCTCGCCGATGGACATGGCTTCACCGTAATAGCTATCCAGGCTGGCGGTAGTCACCGCACAGTCCGCTACCGGCACCTGCCATGGCCCAACCATCTGGTCGCGCGCCACCATCCCGGTTACCGTGCGGTCGCCAATGGTGATCAGGAAGGTTTTCTCTGCCACGGCTGGCAAGTGCAACACACGTTCAACCGCTTCCGCCAGATAAATACCTTCGCGATTCAGTGGCGTGCCTTCCACCTCTTTACGCTCAACATCACGCAGCATCTTCGGCGTTTTGCCCAGCAGCACGTCCAGCGGCATATCGATCGGCTTGTTGTTAAAGTGGCGATCGCCGAGCGTCAGATGTTGTTCTTCTGTGGCTTCGCCAATGACCGCATAAGGCGCGCGCTCACGACGGCAGATTTCATCGAACTGCGCCAGTTGCTCAGGCGCTACCGCCAGCACATAACGCTCCTGCGACTCGTTACACCAGACTTCCAGCGGGCTCATGCCCGGTTCGTCATTCAGGATATCGCGCAGCTCAAAACGGCCACCGCGTCCGCCGTCGCTGACCAGTTCCGGCATGGCGTTGGACAGGCCACCAGCACCGACGTCATGGATAAACAGAATGGGGTTTTGTTCGCCGAGCTGCCAGCAGCGGTCGATCACTTCCTGACAGCGACGCTCCATTTCCGGGTTATCGCGCTGTACCGAGGCGAAATCCAGATCCGCATCAGACTGGCCGGAAGCCATAGAAGAGGCCGCTCCGCCGCCCAGACCGATGTTCATCGCCGGGCCGCCCAGCACGATGAGCTTGGCACCGATGCTGATTTCGCCTTTCTTCACATGATCGGCACGAATGTTGCCGATACCGCCCGCCAGCATGACAGGCTTATGATAACCACGGACTTCTACACCGTTATGGCTATCCACCGCTTCTTCATAGGTACGGAAATACCCAGTCAGCGCCGGACGGCCGAATTCGTTATTGAACGCCGCGCCGCCCAGCGGGCCGTCGGTCATGATGTCCAGCGCGCTGACGATACGATCCGGCTTGCCAAAATCCTGCTCCCACGGCTGGATAAAGTCAGGAATACGCAGGTTGGATACCGAGAATCCCACCAGACCGGCTTTCGGTTTTGCCCCTCGTCCCGTAGCGCCTTCATCACGAATTTCGCCGCCGGAACCCGTCGCCGCGCCCGGCCACGGTGAAATGGCGGTCGGGTGGTTGTGTGTTTCCACTTTCATCAGGATATGCGCGTCCTCCTGATGGTAGCCGTAAGCGCCCTGCGGATCCGGGAAGAAACGGCCGACAGCCGATCCGTCCATCACCGCCGCGTTATCCTTATAAGCAGACAGAACATAATCCGGCGTATGCTCAAAGGTGTTTTTGATCATCTTGAACAGTGACTTCGGCTGCGTCTCACCATTGATGATCCAATCGGCATTAAAAATTTTGTGACGACAGTGCTCAGAGTTTGCCTGTGCAAACATATAGAGTTCGATATCTGTTGGATTGCGTCCTAGTTTGGTAAATGCATCCAGCAAATAATCCATTTCGTCATCGGCCAGCGCCAGCCCCAGACGCAGGTTGGCTTCTTCCAGCGCGGGGCGGCCCTGCAGCAAAATTTCCACCCGTTTCAGCGGAGCTGGCTGATGCTGAGAAAACAGCAGATTAGCCTGTTGCAGGTCGTCAAACACGCTTTCCATCATGCGGTCATGGAGCAGTGCGGCCAGTTCCCGCCACTGCGCATCGCTGAGCGTCGGCGCGTGGATGTAAAACGCCAGACCACGCTCCAGACGACGGATTTTCTGCAAGCCGCAGTTGTGTGCAATGTCGGTCGCCTTGGAAGACCAGGGAGAAATCGTGCCAGGACGCGGGGTCACCAGAATCAACCGCCCGGTAGGCTCGTGCTCGGTGAGAGAGGGGCCGTATTTCAGCAGTCGGCTCAGCCGTGACTGTTCTTCATGGTTTAGCGGAGCGTTCACATCGGCGAAGTGGACGTATTCGGCATAAATGTCGCTGACGGGCAGATGATACTCCTTGCACCGGGCCAACAGTTTATTGATACGAAAAGCCGATAAGGCGGGTGAACCACGCAGTATTTCCATCATCTAAATTTCTCTCGTCTTCGAGGCACCGGAGACAGTGCGTCAGGGCGCTACAGGGGGGAAACGCGCGCTATTATAAAGAATAGTGGCGCATGACGAAACCGTTTGCGTAGCGATTGTTAAACATTGAGAGCACCTTGCGGTCAAACAGTAGGCAAACTAATAAAAGTTGCACACTGGCGGTTTGTTAAGCAAAATGCCCCCGACTCTGGGACAGATGTATAAGAAACTGCCGTTATAGACAGACAGGCCAACCGGCCGCCGAGAGACAACTCATTGAAGCGTTTAACGATAAATTATGTTTTCATCGGGGTAATCGCTTTGCTGTTGACGCTGGCACTGTGGCCAAATATTCCCTGGCGCAGTCACCAGGATGTTCAGCTAAGGCAAATTCTTTCACGTGGCGAGCTGCGCATCAGCACCGTGACTTCTCCGCTGACCTATATGCTCAGCAACGGTTCCCCCACCGGACTGGACTACGAACTGGCCAAACGATTCGCCGACTACCTTGGCGTGCGGCTGGTGGTATCGGTGCGCCAAAACGTCGACGATTTATTCAGCGACCTGGATAACGACAATGCCGACCTGCTGGCTGCCGGTCTGATTTACAACCGGGAGCGCCTGAGCCGCTTCCGTGCAGGTCCTTCCTATTATTCAGTATCGCAGCAACTGGTCTACCGTATGGGTACGACTCGTCCCGGCGCACTGGATAAATTGCAAGGTAAGTTGACCGTGTTATCTGGTTCGGCGCACGCCGCCACACTGCGTGATTTCAAAGCGGGTAAATACCCGCAACTGAGCTGGGAGGTTGCCACCGACCAGTCCGAACTGGACCTGTTAAAACAGGTAGCGGAAGGAAAGCTGGATTACACCATCGCCGATTCCATCAACATTGGCTTGATGCAGCGTATTCATCCACAGTTGGCGGTGTCGTTCGATCTCAGCGACGAAGAGCCGGTCACCTGGTATATGCGGCAAAATCATGACGATAGTCTCTCCGCTGCACTGCTCGACTTCTTCAGCCAGATGATGGAAGACGGCACTCTCGCCCGCCTGGAAGAGAAGTACCTCGGGCATGTCGGTGAGTTCGACTATGTGGATACCACCACCTTCCTTAGCGCCATCGACAACACCTTGCCAAGCCTGCGCCCGCTGTTTGAAAAATACGCCAAAGAGATCGACTGGAAACTGCTGGCGGCCATTTCGTATCAGGAGTCGCATTGGAATCCGCTGGCGACCTCGCCAACCGGGGTGCGCGGCTTGATGATGCTGACCCGCAATACCGCAGAAAGCCTGGATGTGGTGGACAGGCTCAACCCGGAAGAAAGTATCCGCGGTGGAGCCAGATACCTGAGTCAAATGATGGAACAGGTGCCTGCAACCATCCCGACGGACGAACGTATCTGGTTCGCACTGGCAGCTTATAACATGGGGTACGCCCATATGATGGATGCCCGCAAACTGACAGAAAAACAGAAAGGAAACCCGGATAGTTGGGCTGACGTCAAGGTCCGCCTGCCAATGTTGAGCCAGAAACGCTACTACGCTCAAACCGCCAACGGTTACGCCCGTGGTCAGGAGGCATACAACTACGTGGAAAATATCCGTCGTTATATGGTTAGTCTGGTCGGGTATCTTTCAGAGAAAGAAAGCCGGATGTTGCAGCAGCAACTGGCCGCCAGCGCTTATCCCGCCGTACCGCCGGAACAGTTAACCGCTAATCCTTCCCACTGACGCACGGTTACTCAGTCCGACGAGCCTCGTTCGGCAGAGCGCGCGTCACGCTGCTGCTGACGACGCATACGGAAAAAACGGCTCAGTAGGTCAGAACACGCATCTGCCAGTACCCCGTCGGTAATGGCGATATGATGATTCATACCCGGATGGCGCAGAATATCAACAAGAGAACCTGCCGCCCCCGTTTTGGCATCAGCCGCGCCATATACCAGCCTATTGATGCGGCTATGAATCATGGCACCAGCGCACATCACACAGGGCTCCAGTGTGATGTACAGCGTAGTATCCAGCAGACGGTAATTTTGCAACACCTGTCCGCCCTGCTGTAACGCCATGATCTCCGCATGGGCGGTAGGGTCATGGCGACCGATCGGGCGATTCCAGCCCTCACCGATAATCTTGTCTCCCTGCACCAGCACTGCGCCGACAGGCACCTCACCTTCATCCCAGGCCCGCTGCGCCAGCGTCAGTGCATGACGCATCCAGAATTCATCATCCATTGGATTACCCTTCACTCCTCTTGGCTTACGCCTTCATCACGTGCGGCGCGCATTATACATGCCAGCAGCGGCGAGTCATTCCAGTTGCTGCAGATGACCGGCAGACGTCACGCGCCAACGATGGGCACAGAAAGCGAGTAGCGGATTATCCTGTTGGCTGTCGCTGTAACCGCTGTAAAGTTCAAGCGGTGTTCCCAGCCGACGCTCCATCTGCACGACTTTCTCGTGCCCCAGACAGCGCAGGCTAAGCACCCAACCGCCACAGCATCTCGCCATTTGGCTACCGATCAACTCAACCTGTGGAAGAAACGATGCGTCGCAATAAACCTGTTCAACCAGCCGTTGTGGTGAACCCGTCACCAGCCAGACCTGTGACCGCTTGTCAGCCAGATAGCGTTCCAGACGCTGGTGCACCAAAGGAAAAGGTGTGACTCGCTGGCGGAACCAGACCACAAACGCCTGCTCTAGTTGCTGCAACCGTGCTTCACGTCGCCCGACGGTGATCGCCCACAACAACAAGCTAACTGGCCAGCGGGCAGCACGACCATTGAGTGCCAACCCTGCCGCCAGCAAAGGCAACAAAGGGACAACCAACAATAAATTCAACGGCAAATGGCGGATCAAGAACCACAGAAAGCGGCCGAACAGATCTTGACGATGCAATGTGCCGTCCAGATCAAAGAATACTGCACGCTTAGCCGTCGGCGATGAGTTCAACATGGGCACGTTCCGGTTATTCGAGACAGCAGTGATGGCATTACGCCTTCTCCACGCTCAACGCATCGCGCAAATAGCCCGCTTTCTCGGTCAGTCGTTGCCTGGCCTGCTGCGCGTTGCAGCCGGTCACCACCATTACTATCGCCGGTTTAACCTCATAATCGGTCTGCACCAGACAGCGCTGCGCTGTATCCCGATCAATGCCGGTGGCGTCCATCAGGATGCGGCAGGCACGATCCACCAGCTTCACGTTGGTGGCTTTTACATCGACCATCAGGTTCTGGTACACCTTGCCCAGACGTACCATCGCGCCAGTGGAAATCATGTTCAGCACCAATTTTTGTGCTGTACCTGACTTTAGCCGGGTGGAACCGGTCAACACTTCCGGGCCGACCAACGGAGAAATCGCTATCTCCGCCGCCTGCGTAATGGGCGAGAGTGGGTTACAGGAAATAGCGGCGGTACGGCAGCCCAGAGCACGGGCATAGCGCAATCCCCCCATGACATAAGGCGTTCTCCCCGATGCGGCAAGGCCAATGACCATATCCTGAGCCGTGAGCGTCAGCGCCATCAAATCCGTTTCGCCTAACGCCGGGTCATCTTCTGCGCCTTCAACCGCCTTCAGCAAGGCACCTGGGCCACCAGCAATCAATCCCACCACCAAACCATGCGGTACACCAAAGGTAGGCGGACATTCTGACGCATCCAACACCCCGAGACGACCACTGGTGCCAGCGCCCAGATAGATCATTCGTCCGCCTGCCTTCAGGCTAGCGGCAGCGGCGTCCACGGCCTGAGCGATCGCTGGCAAAACCTCACGGATTGCCTCCGGCACCCGGTGATCTTCCTGATTGAACAATGACACCATTTCCAGCGTAGACAGCTGATCCAGGTTCATGGACGCCGGATTCCGTGTTTCCGACACCAATGCACCGAAATCTATACTTTTTTCGTCTTTTATCATCATCCAGTCGCCTTGCTCATCCACACAGTATCGCTCACCGTCAATCGGCGCTCATTGATAACTGGTTATCGAACCAATAAAAAACGGCTTGCAAGGTCACTGGCAAGCCGTTTTGTCAGTACTTCTTAACATCAGAATATTTTGTCCTCATCTTCGCGGATTAGCGAATCCAGATCACCCAACGCTTCACGCGCCTGTGCTCGGTTGATGAGTTTAAGCTGTGCGGCTGCCGGGAAATCCGTAATGTTAATCTGACCTTTGGTGATCAACACCTGAATCAGATCTTCCAGTACACGCACCATTTCCAGATCACTGCTACGCAGCCGCTCAATATTAGCCAGAATAGCCTGCTGATTATTCATCCATGCGATGGCTTCAACAGAACCATCCGGCAGTTCGCCGTTCATTTCGGGAAACGGCACTTCCTCTACCCTGATGAGATGGCCGTTACTGTCACGCAAAATATAAAACATACCAAGCCCTTTTTTATTTGCAAAAGAGAACTCACCTGGCAAGGTGGCCTCTGCTCCTGATTAGGATTTCATATGTGATCGCGCAGGCACCACCTGACACCTGTCGGGTGAATCAGTGCTGCCGCATAGACACACTACCGCACGACGAAGCCTGAACAAGCTTGCGATCCCTCATCAGCACACCACGTCAGGCCACCCACCAGCATGGCATTTTCACCATCGCCGGGCAAGCTATCCACGTGATTCTCTGCCTGTTATCCCCGTTTTGCGGCAGGTTAAATCGCGCGCAGAGCATTATCCACCAACTCATTACCAAACGTATTATGTCGTATCAAAATGTCAGTTATATTGACCAACATAAATGATTTTCAGCCATGGAAGATCGATGGGATGGCTTCCCTCCTGACATGATTCTGGCTGGTGGCCTTAAAATGAAAGGTTGCGTCCTGCAAGGTTCGCCATGAATAATGCTTGCCAGTCGAAACCTGAAAAAACAACAAAATCAGGCCATATTGCTTACTTTTTTTCTATTTTTTATCTGTGATCGCATTGTCTGCAGGCGGTCACGATGGCTAAGGAACCCGCAGCGACATGAATACACACCATGAGCAGCCGCCGGGCGGCGAGGACTATCATCATTCCCCACAACATCAGGATCCCCGCATCCGCCATGACGACCCGTTGCTTGATAGCCTGTTGGTCCTGTGTCGATTGCAAGGGAAACCGACCAGCCGTGCCACGCTGACTGCGGGGTTACCGCTTGAAGACCTGCGTTTACCCGTCAGTTTATTGCCACGCGCCGCGGCTCGCGCCGGTTTGCGAGCGCGAATACTCAAACGGTCGTTGAACGCGATTCCAGCGATGTCGCTACCTGCCATGCTATTACTGCGCGAAGGTCGCGCCGCCATCCTGTTGAGTTGGACGCCAGACGGCCGCGCCCGTCTGATGACAGGGGAAACGGAAGGCGGTGAAATTACGGTCGACCACAATACGTTACAGCAAAATTATCTGGGGCTGGTGATGTTCGCCCAGTCGACTCACCGCTTTGAAGCCTCGCCAACAGCGTTACTACCACGAAGCAAAGCCTGGTTCAAAGACACGCTGAAGCTATCGCGCAGCCTTTATCTGGATGCTGTAATCGCCAGTCTGCTGATTAATATCATCGCGTTGTTTGTGCCACTGTTCATCATGCAGGTCTACGATCGGGTCATCCCCAATCAAACCACAACCACCTTGTGGGTACTGGCTTCCGGCGTCAGCATTGCGTTGCTTTTTGACCTAGTCCTGCGGATATTACGCAGTATTTGTGTCGATATCGCCGGAAAAAAGACCGAGCTGATCCTTTCCGCGACGTTATTTGAACGCCTGACCGGCATGATGCTGTCGGCCTTTCCGGCACGCACCGGTGTAGTGGCACACCGGGTACGGGAATTTCAGGCATTGCGCGATACGCTATCGTCGCTGACGTTAGGCACACTGATCGACTTTCCGTTCACGCTACTGATGTTGATTTTGCTCGGTATGCTGGGAGGACCGCTGGTCTGGATACCGGTGCTGACACTCCCTCTGGTGCTGCTGTTCAATGGGCTGTTGCAAAAACCAATCACCGCGGCACTAACCCAATCACGACATCTGACTGACGAGCGACAAGCACTGTTGACCGAAACACTGAACGGGCTGGACACCGTCAAGATTAATAACGCGGAAGGCGAGCGTCAGCGCCAATGGGAACAAATTAGCGGCGATATCAGCCGGCTGGACTCACGGGTAAAAACGTTGTCGGCCATCGCCACCCATCTAACGCAATCATGTCAACATCTGGCGGGCATCGTCGTGATTGTCTCTGGGGTATATCTACTACTGGACAGCCAACTCACCCTGGGCACGCTGCTCGCCTGTTACCTGCTCAATAGCCGGGCACTGATGACGCTGGGGCCACTGTCTGAGCTGTTTACCCGTTATCAGCAGGCTCGATTGACACTGGAGGAAACCCAGCGGCTGATGGAATTACCGCAGGAGCGGGGCGAGCAGCCCTACCCTTTAAAACGGGAAAGTATTCAGGGCAGCATCGAATTTCGCGATGTCACCTTTCGGTATCCAGAGCAGAAAAGTCGTGCGCTAATTGATATCAACCTGTCGATTCGCCCCGGCGAAAAAGTCGGCATCATCGGTCGTACTGGCTCGGGTAAAAGTTCGCTGGAAAAGCTGATCGCCAACCTTTATCAACCGACCAACGGCAACTTGCTTATCGACGGCGTGGATGCCCGTCAACTCGATATCGCCGATGTTCGTCACCATATCGGCTATATACCACAGGATATTCAGCTGTTCAGCGGCACGCTGCGGGACAACCTGATTTGCGGTGCTCGCTATGTAGAAGACGATGCCATGCTGCGTGTAGCGGAGATAGCGGGTGTGAATGATTTCGCCCGGTTGCACCCAGACGGTTATAACCTGCAGGTTGGTGAACGGGGTATGCAACTGTCGGGCGGTCAGCGACAGGCAGTAGCGATTGCGCGCGCACTGCTGCTTGATCCGCCAATTCTGGTGATGGACGAACCCACCAGTGCAATGGACAACAGCAGCGAAGACCGCTTCAAGCAGGCGCTGCAAACCTACATCGCCAACAAGACGCTGCTGTTGGTGACACACCGGGTTTCCATGTTGACGTTGGTCGATCGGCTGGTGATCGTGGACAAAGGACGCATTATCGCCGATGGTCCTAAAGCCATTGTGCTGGATGCATTAAAGAAGGGGCAGATCAATGCGTCTCGCTAAGTTCCTACAACATATCAACGTATATTTCTCCAGCTATTCCCAGCAAGGTCCTCAAGGTTTGCCAGAAGTGGGTCAAGCGTTGGAGGAAGATACACCGCGTATTATCCGGTTATCGATCTGGATCATGCTGGCTTTTACGGTCTTTCTGGCTGGTTGGGCGGCGGTTGCCGAGATTGATGAAGTTGTGCACGCAACAGGAAAAACCATCAGTCAGTCACAACGCTATCGAGTTCAGGCGCAAGAAGCTGGTGAACTCAGTGACATGTATATCCGCGAAGGTCAGATCGTCAACATCGGCGAACCCCTGATGCGGCTGGAACATACCTACTCTTCCAGCACGAACACCTCTGACACCGGTGAAAACAAGACGGACAAGTTATCTCTGGTAGTGTCTCCGGTGCGGGGTATTATCAGATACATTCTGGTCGATGCCACAACCGGGCAGATTTCTCCCGGCCGGACACTGGTAGAAATCACGCCACTGGATGACAAGTTGTTGGTCGAAGCGCGGGTCAAACTGCAGGATATGGCGTTCTTGCGCCCAGGACAGGAAGCCATGATGACGTTCACCGCATATGACGACACCACCTTTGGCGGGCTAAAAGGTTATATCGATCAAATTAGTCAGGATATGGTGACCGATCAAGCCGGTAACAGCTTTTACCTTGTTCGGTTGCGCACGGA
This sequence comes from Dickeya undicola, assembly GCF_000784735.1. Taxonomy (GTDB): domain Bacteria; phylum Pseudomonadota; class Gammaproteobacteria; order Enterobacterales; family Enterobacteriaceae; genus Dickeya; species Dickeya undicola. Next base: position 72,261 of record NZ_JSYG01000022.1, on the reverse strand, counting down.
GAAAAACTATCTGGGGAGTATCGACAAGCCACTGCTGATCCTTCCCGGCATGGTCGCCAATGTGAATATCATTACCGGCAGGAAAACATTGCTCAGCTATCTGTTAAAACCGATTCGTCAAGCTCAGGCGGAAGCGCTGCGGGAAAGATAATGCCAATCCGTGTTTACTGGTGGGTATTCAAGTCATGATAGATCTGGGTCTGGCTGCGCCCCAATGCCTTCGCCTGATACATCGCAGCATCCGCATTGATAGCCAGCGTCAGTGAATCCGTACCGTGCTCCGGATACAGCGCAATCCCGATGCTACATGAAATATCTAGCTTCTTGCCCTCAATATAGAAAGGTTCATTGAGGGCGTGGTGGATTTTGTCCGCAACATACAGTGTATTTTCAACTTCTTTTATTCCCTGCAACAGGATGATGAACTCATCGCCGCTGCGGCGATACACCGTGTCGGTTTCACGCACCGCCCCCCGCATACGCGCCGCGGCTTCCTTCAACAGCAAATCCCCGGTCGCATGGCCGAAAGTATCATTAATTTGCTTGAACTTATCCAAATCGAGGAACATTAGCGCGATCTTGCGGTGAGTCTGGCGAGATAACTGGATCGCCTGCTCCATTTGCTCGGCAAAAGTCAGCCCATTAGCCAGTGAAGTCAGAGAATCGTAATGCGCCAGTTGTCGATAGTGTTCTTCGCTGCGGCGCAACATATCAATCGCCCGATACCGCTCAATCGCTACCGCCACCAATTGCGCGGATTTCTCGATCGAGGCGATTTCATCCTCCGTTGGTGAGTAAACCTTGCGGTGATAGACGCTCAATACGCCAAGAATTTCTTTATTCTGCCCGAAAATAGGCTCAGACCAGCAGGAGCGTAAACCGGCGTACAGCGCCAGACCTTTATACAGCGCCCAGTGGGGATGGGTGGAAATATCTTCTGCAATCACGCGTTTGCCGGAGTAAGCAGCCGACCCAAACGAGGCTGCACCATCAGCAATTTTCACATTGTGGATAGCATTCTTATAAAAACCGGGCAAGCTGGGAGCCGAGCCAAGGGTCAGGCACTTCTTCTCCTTGTCGACCAGCAGCACAGAGCAGACCGTTCTTCCAGGGTTTTTCTCCTCTACGCTGAAAATGATCGCATCCAGAATATCCTTCAGCGGCGCGCCACTCGACAGCAACTCCAGTGCGCGGTTATAGGAGTTATCGTGGTGTTCCTGAGTCTTGCGCTCAGTGATATCCATTTTTATGCTGACATACTGAACCGCATCGCTGGCTTTATTATATATTTTGACGATGCTGGCTTTTTCCCAATATAACTGTCCGTTTTTCTTACGATTAATAAACTCGCCGTTCCAAATCTCGCCTTTATTCAGGGTGGACCACAGTTCATCATACACACTGGCATTGGTCATGCCAGAGCTTAATATATTCGTCTTTCGCCCAATCACCTCTTCCGCTTCATACCCCGACATCGCAGTGAACTGCCGGTTCACATACACAATTTCACAGCTTTCATTAGCGATCATAATGGATGAAGGGCTGTACTCGGCGGCAAAGAACACCATGTTCAGGAAGTCCTGCTTTTTTTGTTCTGCGTTGGCTTTTTCCTGGAATTTGCGGCTCCTTGCAGAAGAAATCCCTAAGAGTACTATTAATAGGGTTATTATAATTTCATACACAATAACACTCTCCTCAGGCCCGGAACGGTCCTGATCGAACAAATCGCATCACTGAAGACGAAAAATCCCGGTAATAACCCCCCTCGCATGGATTTTCAGGGTTGGCACATTTCCGGAGAGTAGAAAGGATGAATGAAAAAACTATCCAGCTCTGCAGGACAGGTTCATAACCATAAAAATGACAGCATAAAGCCTCCATTATATCGCCGTGTGCAGACCTAAATAATAGAATCAAAAGAATAAGCTTAATCAGTTATATTAATGATAGTTATAGACATAAGCCTGGCTAATATTTTTATACGGCTCTTTACCGATTTCGTAGCGCAGTATTTTGACTATCAATTTTTCGTAAGCAAATCAATTATACCGATAAGTCCCACCATTTTAATCAAAAATAACTATCATCAGCTGTTTTTTGATCGTTGGTAGCAAACATTTATTTTTTTATCTATATAAATCAATTTGTTATGATAATAAAATCAACCAGTTCTTTCTCTTATGATTGCTGTTTTTTTAGACCACTGCCACAGCTTACTTGTTCAGCAAAAAGAACCTTGACCACATAAAACACTATATTTGTATAAAAAACAAGGCATAAAAAATGAAAAGTCTATAAATAGCAATCTAATCATTTATTTTCTACTATATATTGATGGAGTATGACTTTCCTCCCTCCCTCTTCCTCAAATGAGAACGTCGGCAGGTTTCCGGATAGTCTGGATGCATTGCATATCTGGGTGAAGGAACAAAATGAGTATAAAAGAAGGGATAACTACAACTCTGACCGAAGATCTTCCAAATTTTCAAACGGTTGAGGCCGGGATAAGAAGTATCCCTGGGCTGCCGAGGCGTTAGATTGTTTGACGATTTCCCACTCCTCTTCAGTTTCCACCCCTTCAATGACAACATCATTACAGTAGGTGGCAATCAGCGTGACCAGCGACGGAAATAGCTGTCGCCCTTCTTCACTCTTGAGCAACATAATGAAAAGCTCACGGGCAATCTTGATGCAGTCATATTTTGCTGGCGAAAGGGAAGAGAAATTCGCCACACCACAGCCAAAGTCATCCAGCCAGAGCTGCCCCGCTTCAGGCAACGTCGCCAGTGTGTCATGAGGCAAAACCGCCAGACTTTCAACCAGTTCAAAACGCAACCAAGGCATGGTCGTCAGCAGTTTCTTGGCCTGACGGTTTTCCTGCAACGCCAGCAACGTCAGCCCATCAATGTTGACGGATGCACGAAGCCCGTCCTGAACAAAACGTTTATCCCACTGACACAGCAGTTGTAATTGTTCAATAACGATATTTAAGCGTTCTTCGACATTAAGGCGGGCAAAATAGAGTTCAGGAGATAAAAACTTGTGCGGCATGGACGGGTGAAAAACAGCAGTCAGCAATTCAATTCCCATTAGACGACCGGAAGTCCGGTAAATGGGTTGAAATCTGTACCGCCTGTGGCAGCTGTGCCAGTAATCAGCGTCTTCAAACTGTGGCTCCCCGGTAGTGGAGGCTTCAGAGCTGGGCTGATTAAAGTGACTATTTTGCTGCACTATATGTTCCGCCATTGAAGGATATGCTTACGAATAAAAGTATACCACATGCATACATGAGTTTATCGACCTTGCCCTGACAATCTTTGCCCAGGTTAACTGTAATCCGAGTTACAGTACAAAGCGAATATGACGGACACATTGCACGGGAATATTTGTTTTTTTATATCAAAACGCTATGAAAAATTATGCATTACGATCGCATAATAGTGATTAATGTCTTCGTCGTATAGTCTCTCAATCAAACGAATAACCTGTTTTTTTTAGCCCTTCTCCGTCAGCACCGTTTATGCTGCAACCAGGCTGTGTAACTAGCTCACAGAAGAGTATAATCGGCGGCTGATTTATGAAAGGAAAGAAGACATGGCGCTGCTGATTACCGCGAAATGCATTAACTGCGATATGTGTGAGCCGGAATGCCCCAATCAGGCAATCTCGATGGGGGATGAGATCTATGAAATTGACCCATTACGCTGCACCGAATGCGTCGGGCACTATGATACGCCAACCTGTCAGAAGGTCTGCCCGATAGACAACACCATTCTCAAAGACACGAACTACCAGGAAAACCACGATCAACTGTGGGAAAAATTTGTCCTGCTGCACCATGCCGACCAACTGTAGTTGTGTCGAGTATTGTTATGTCAGCCAAACCACTAATGCCGCTCAAGGTTAATTTTCAATAATCACCGTCGCACAAGCATAGTGGCGCTCATCGGCCAGCGAAACATGCACATGTCGGACCCCCATATCCTCGGCCAGTTCGGCAGCCCGCGCCAGAAACCGTAGGCACGGTTTACCCAGCGGATCATTCACAACTTCAAACTGCGCAAATGCCAGGCCATCCCGAATGCCAGTGCCAAATGCCTTGGCGGCAGCCTCTTTGACCGCAAAACGCTTAGCCAGAAACCGAACCGGCTGCGAATGGGCCTGATACTGCAACCACTCCTGTTCACTGAGCACGCGGCGAGCGAGACGATCACCGGAACGACCGGTGATCGCTTCAATGCGGGCGATTTCGACGATATCCGTACCCAGTCCCAGAATCGCCATCAGCGACGGGCTTCCCGCATCAGGGTCTTCATTTCTGCTACTGCCGACGGCAAACCACTCATCACCGCACGCCCGATAATGGCGTGACCAATGTTCAGCTCGTGCATTTCAGGCAGCGCCGCAATCGGCTGGACGTTATGATAGGTCAAACCATGACCAGCATTAACCTTGATGCCCCGGCCCGCCGCATAGGTCGCCGCCTCACGGATACGCTCAAATTCCTGCTGTCGGGCGGCGTCATTTTCCGCATCAGCATAAGCGCCGGTATGGATTTCAATATAAGGTGCACCGCTGGCTACCGCGGCGTCAATCTGGCCGTGATCAGCGTCGATAAACAGTGAGACTTGAATACCAGCCTGGCGTAATTGCGTTACTGCCGCGGTAATACGACCGAGCTGACCGGCCACGTCGAGTCCGCCTTCCGTCGTCACTTCCTGCCGTTTTTCCGGCACCAGGCAACAAAAATGCGGCTTCAGTTCGCAGGCTATCGCCAGCATTTCATCCGTTACCGCCATCTCCAGATTCATACGGGTCTGGATGGTCTGGCGCAGCAGGCGCACATCGCGATCGGTAATATGACGTCGATCTTCACGCAAGTGTACGGTAATACCGTCCGCTCCCGCCTGTTCCGCGACAAATGCCGCCTGTACCGGATCGGGATATGCCGTGCCACGCGCATTACGCAGGGTGGCGATATGGTCAATATTTACGCCCAACAACAACTCAGCCATGATCCATCCTTCAACAGTAAATGACCGCCGCAGTGTACACCCCGGCTGCGCATGACGATACCCTGACGTGACTAGTTGTTGCCGTCTGGCGATGCCTTATAGGGTTTAGGAATAAATTGTCGAAATAATTCACGGCTTTTCAGTGGCTTACCGCCAAGGTAGGGTTTGAGAGCCATACGTGTGAAACGCTTGGCGGCGCGCAAGGTGTCGATATCAGGAAACTCCCTTGACGCCAACGCCTGCAACTCGCGCCCGGTGAAACTGACGTTATCTACCACCAAACTGGCAATGAAGCCTTTTTCCGCCCGATAACGGTAGGTCATGGTATCAGCAACCGGCTCACCGCTACCGGCACAATGCAGGAAATCCACGCCATAACCGAGATGTTCCAGCAGTGCCAGTTCGAAACGGCGCAAGGCAGACTCAGGCGAACCGTTGGCGGCGGCCAACTGTTGCAGGCAATGGAGATAATCGAAAAACAGGGCGGAATAATCGGTTTCCAGTTCCAACACCCGCGTCAGCAACTCGTTCACGTACAAGCCGCTGTATAACAGTGGACCACTCAGTGGTAACGCCAGAGAAACCGGTTCGGCATTGCGCAGGGTTTTGACCTCGCCACGCCCACCCCACCGTACCAGCAGCGGCGTAAAAGGCTGGAGAGCGCCCTTGAGACTAGAGCGCCGCGCCCGAGCACCTTTCGCCAGCACCCGCACGCGGCCTTCATTTTCAGAAAACAGATCCAGCAGCAGGCTGGTTTCGCTATAAGGTCGCCCATGCAAGACAAATGCGCGCTGCCAGCCTTCCATCGGCGCACACCTTACAGATCGTCGATATAACCCAGGCTACGCAGCGCACGTTCATCGTCTGCCCAGCCAGATTTAACCTTCACCCACAGTTCCAGGTGCACTTTGGCCTCAAACATCTGTTCCATATCCTGACGCGCTTCGATGCCGATGGTTTTGATCTTGGCACCTTTGTTACCGATCACCATCTTCTTCTGGCCTTCACGCTCCACCAGAATCAAGCCGTTGATGTCGTAACCACCGCGTTCATTGGCAACAAAACGCTCGATTTCCACCGTAACCGAATACGGCAGCTCTTCGCCCAGAAAACGCATCAGCTTTTCGCGGATAATTTCCGACGCCATGAAACGCTGCGAGCGGTCGGTAATATAGTCTTCCGGGAAATGATGAATAGCCTGTGGCAGATGTTTGCGAACAATTGCGGCGACGGTATCGACATTGGTCCCCTTTTCCGCAGATATCGGCACCACATCGAGGAAATTCATCTTTTCGCTCAACATCTGGATATGCGGCAGCAATTTGGTTTTGTCCGCCACATTATCCACTTTATTGATGGCCAACAGCACCGGCGCTTTTTGGTCACGCAGCTTGTTTACCACCATTTCGTCATCATCGGTCCAGTGGGTGCCTTCCACCACAAAGATGATCAATTCCACATCACCGATCGAACTGCTGGCTGCACGGTTCATCAGGCGATTGATGGCGCGCTTTTCTTCAATGTGCAACCCAGGTGTATCCACATAGATAGCCTGATACGGCCCTTCGGTATGAATACCCATAATGCGGTGACGCGTCGTCTGCGGCTTACGAGAGGTAATGGATATCTTCTGCCCCAGCAGTTGGTTCAGCAAGGTGGATTTACCGACGTTTGGCCGGCCAACAATCGCGACAAAGCCGCAGTAGGTTTGTTCTTCGCTCATTCAAGCTCCAGCTTTTTCAGGGCCTGTTCCGCCGCCGCCTGTTCAGCTTTACGACGGCTTGACCCGGTACCCACTACCGGCTCGCTAAACCCGCTGACCTGGCAATGAATGGTGAACTCCTGATCGTGCGCCTCGCCACGCACCTGCACCACCAGATAGGTCGGCAATGGCAGGTGGCGTCCCTGCAGGAATTCCTGCAAGCGGGTTTTCGGATCTTTTTGCTTGTCGCCTGGGCTAATCTCATCCAGACGCGTCTGATACCATTGCAGAATCAGCCGTTCGACGGTCTGGATATTGCTGTCCAGAAACACACCGCCAATCAACGCTTCCACGGTATCCGCCAGAATTGACTCACGGCGAAAACCGCCGCTTTTCAATTCGCCAGGACCAAGACGCAGGCACTCGCCCAGTTCAAACTCTCGGGCAATCTCCGCCAGCGTATTCCCGCGCACCAGCGTAGCGCGCATCCGGCTCATATCGCCTTCGTCAACACGCGGAAACCGGTGGTACAGCGCATTGGCGATAACGAAACTCAGGATAGAATCCCCCAGGAATTCCAGCCGTTCGTTATGTTTACTGCTGGCACTACGGTGAGTCAGCGCCTGCAATAAAAGGTCATATTGTTGGAAAGTATAGCCCAGTTTTTTTTGTAAACGATTTATCAGGATGGGATTCATGTGCTACCAATAGATCTATAATGCCTTTTTAAACAACAGCATACGGAACAGCCCTGCCTTGCCACTAAAAAAGTCAAAACTGTTTCGTTTGCAGTGGCTCCCGCCCGGGAGCCAGCATTTATTATTCAGAAATATTCTACAACGGAAGTCGCAAATATGCTGCGAGTTTATTTACATTCAATTAATGAATTCCACCGATGCGGCTTAAACGTACACCAGTAGGCCATTCACCTTCTTGTTTTTCAAAACTCATCCAGATAGCTGTCGCCTTACCCACCAGATTCCGTTCCGGTACAAATCCCCAATAACGGCTGTCCGCGCTGTTATCACGGTTATCACCCATCATGAAGTAGTGACCGGCAGGCACCACCCAGGACCCCAGCGACTGACGCACCTGTTGGTAATACAGCCCAAGCTGATCCTGAGCACCTGGCACGGTGAGAATATTATGAGTAACTTCGCCCAACGTTTCCTTGCGAACCGCCATGCGAATGCCTTCACTCTTCTGACCAACCGGAATCTGGTAGAAACCGCTGGTCATCTCGCGCCCGGTTCCGCTGAATGTCTGTACGAAATCACTGGGTTCCACATTGCTGTAGGTCACCGGCAGAGCGTTGCCACAGCTCGGCTTGTCGCCGCATCCCGGCTGAATGGTGACTTGCTTGGCGATAGGGTCGTAACTGACGCGATCTCCCGGCAAACCGACAACACGCTTAATGTAGTCCAGACGCGGATTTTCCGGGTATTTGAATACCGCGATATCACCGCGTTTAGGGTGCCCGGTTTCAATCAAGGTGGTCTGCGTTATCGGGTCCTTGATGCCGTAAGCAAATTTTTCGACCAGAATGAAATCCCCGATCAACAGCGTCGGCATCATCGAACCGGAAGGGATCTGAAACGGTTCGAAAATAAATGAACGCACCACAAACACCAGCGCCAGCACTGGGAAAACCGACGCAAACGTCTCGATCCATCCCGGCTGTTTGATGCTGTTAACCAGCGTTTTCTCGTCAACAGCCCCATTAACCTGCTGACTCAGCGCGGAAATCTTGGCACGCCGCGCCGGCGCCCATTTGAACCGTTCCAGACACCAGACAATGCCGGTCACCAGCGTTGCCAATGCCAAAATCAGGGCAAACATATTGGCCATGCCAACTCCTCAGGGTTTACTTGCTTTCTTTTCCAACATGCAGAATGGCCAAAAACGCTTCCTGCGGCAGCTCGACGTTCCCTACCTGCTTCATGCGTTTCTTCCCTTCCTTCTGTTTCTGCAACAGTTTTTTCTTACGGCTGACGTCACCGCCGTAGCACTTCGCCAGAACGTTCTTGCGCAGCTGCTTCACGGTGGAACGAGCAATAATATGGTTGCCGATCGCCGCCTGAATCGCGATATCGAATTGCTGACGCGGGATCAGGTCTTTCATTTTTTCTACCAGCTCACGGCCGCGATACATCGAATTATCACGGTGGGTGATCAGCGCCAGCGCATCCACGCGTTCGCTGTTGATCAGCACGTCCACGCGCACCATGTCAGACGCCTGGAAGCGTTTGAAACCGTAATCCAACGAGGCATAACCACGAGAAGTGGACTTGAGGCGATCGAAGAAGTCGAGCACAACTTCTGCCATCGGAATGTCATAAGTCAGCGCCACTTGATTACCGTGATAGACCATGTTGGTCTGCACACCGCGTTTTTCCACGCACAGCGTAATCACATTGCCCAGATACTCCTGTGGCAACAGCATGTGACACTCGGCAATCGGCTCGCGCAGTTCTTCGATATTATTGACCGGCGGCAGCTTAGACGGGCTGTCGACATAGATCACGTCGTTGCCGGTGGTTTTCACCTCGTACACTACCGTCGGTGCAGTCGTGATCAGGTCGAGATCGTATTCACGCTCCAGACGCTCCTGAATGATCTCCATGTGCAGCAGACCAAGGAAACCGCAGCGGAAACCAAAGCCCAGCGCGGTGGAGCTTTCCGGTTCGTAAAACAGCGACGCATCATTCAGGCTGAGTTTGCCCAGCGCATCACGGAAGGCTTCATAGTCGTCGGAACTGACCGGGAACAGACCGGCGTACACCTGCGGTTTAACCTTTTTAAAGCCCGGCAGCGGCTTTTCAGCTGGTTTACGCGCCAGCGTCAGGGTATCGCCCACTGGCGCACCCAGGATGTCTTTGATGGCGCACACCAGCCAGCCTACTTCGCCGCATTGCAGCGCGTCGCGGTCCACCTGCTTGGGTGTAAAGATCCCGAGACGCTCAGCGTTGTACACCTGACCGGTGCTCATCACCTTGACCTTATCGCCTTTGCGCAACGTACCGTTCTTGATACGGATCAGCGACACTACGCCCAGGTAATTGTCGAACCAGGAATCGATGATCAGAGCCTGCAATGGCGCATCAGGATCGCCTTCCGGCTGCGGGATATCACGCACCAGACGCTCCAGCACATCCGGAACGCCTACGCCGGTCTTGGCAGAACAGCGCACCGCGTCGGTGGCATCAATGCCCACGATATCTTCGATTTCCTGACTAACGCGATCTGGATCCGCCGCTGGCAGGTCAATCTTGTTCAATACTGGCACCACTTCCAGATCCATTTCGATCGCGGTGTAGCAGTTGGCCAGCGTCTGTGCTTCAACCCCCTGCCCGGCGTCCACCACCAGCAGAGCCCCTTCGCAGGCAGCCAGAGAGCGGGAAACTTCATAGGAAAAGTCAACGTGGCCGGGGGTATCGATAAAGTTCAGTTGATAGGTTTCACCGTCAGAGGCTTTGTAGTCCAACGTCACGCTCTGAGCCTTGATGGTAATACCGCGCTCGCGCTCCAGATCCATGGAGTCCAGCACTTGCGCCTCCATTTCACGTTCGGACAAACCACCACAAATTTGAATAATGCGGTCAGAGAGCGTCGACTTACCGTGGTCGATGTGAGCAATAATGGAGAAATTTCGTATATGCTTCATTATAAAAGTTTTTCTACCTTGGTATTTCTGAAATTCTTGCCGAACGGCACGCGCAATGTGATGACAGCCATAGCCACTGTCATATACCTGAATCGCAGCATTCTACATGCCAGACGGTGGAAAACCTAGTCATGGTGTACCGAATCAATTCCTTGATTATGACAAGGTTGCGAATGAGAAGATGAAAGCAGAGGTAAAAAGTCGTTAAAAGCGAAATATGGGGGGGCAAACAGGCCGACCGACCTGCAAGCCGCCTGGGTTTCAGCGCCCCGATGTCATATCGGTACGTAATAGATTCTCCGGCAAGGCAACCTGCAAAATCACTGGCTGATAATGTTGGTTATTGCCAATTTTCGCCGATAAACGCTTTACAGCAGCGAAACTCACCGCCACGCCAACAAAGGCCCCTGCTACCGTCGCCAGTTCACTGCCCAGCCAGTACTGCATCAAGACAGCGCCCAGCATTAGCCCCAACAATGGCAACAAATAGACCAACATCGCCGAGCGCAGCAGGCTTGACTCCGCCAGGCCAATCTCCACCCGCTGACCAGGAAATAGTGGCTGCGAGTATGAGACGGTCAGTTGATGGGTTGCCGCGGCACCAATCTGGTTCAATACACCAGTGCCGCAAGAGGAGCGAGACTGACAGCTCTGGCAGCCGGAATGCTGTTCGCAATTCAGCACAGCAGTACCAGCCTGCCATGAAACCACCGTGGCCCACTCTTTGATCATGGCTGCGCCTTGAATATCACGTTGTCCGCGACGCGTTTGGCTGTCGCCAGCGGCAGTTCACCAATCACGGTGATCTCCCGGTTGTCACGTACTTCGGTATGAATAGTTCTACGACCCAGCGAGGCATTCTGGTCAGGATGATTGTCCCCAACCGGGCTGACATTGACGGAGAAACTGAACAATCCATCGCTGTAAAGACGCGATTCCACCAGACCCGTAACCCCCGGCAGCGGTCGCTGGCTACGTGACACTTCTTCTACGCCAACCGGTAGCCACTCCGTCACCCAGTTGAAATTCGCGGTGGACGTGGTGGGAATACTGAGCAGCGGTGGCTGGCTGATTTTGTCCATCTGCTTCATCGCAAGCTGCACATTTTTATCCACTGTTACGGAAATCGCCCGGTACTGTTCGAGCAAATCACCGTTCTGATCGAGCAAATCTACCCGCAACGGTAAACGCGACTCGGCATCAAGACAGACGATATAGCTGAAACGGGTGCCATCACGGGAAACGATTCTCACCACGTCCCCCTGGCGATCCGCCAGACGAATACGGCCGGTAGGAATGAAATCGTAATAAGCGGACAACCGCTCCATATTGGCAAAAATCAGAGCAGGCAATGAGTCAACAATATGGTCACCTGACAGGGTGAACGGTTCGGCATCCGCTTCAAAATAGCTAATGTCACTACCGCGTTGAATCACTTCTCGCTTGGGCCCGTCCAGATGGATCAGCTCAGCCAGCGTCTCGCCATTTTGCACCGAATGACGGTAGCGTAATGACTCAATGCCCTGCCGGGAAACGCTGATGTAGTAAATTTCGTAGTTCAGTGATCGGCTGGCGCTGCTCATCTGCTGCAACAACGCCCCGGAATCACTTGCCGGGGCGAGGGAGGAGTAAGACAGGCTGCCTAACAATATGCATACGGCAAACCAGGAGCGCTTCATTACTGCGGCTGAATTCCTAATGACTGAGTACCAGGCACCTGTACGGCGGCTTGCTGTTGATTCCCCTGCGATTGCAGTTGTTCGGAATGCACACGGCGTTGCAATTCATAGTCCTGCAACAGCGCATTGATGCGCTCATGCTGAGCCTGCATCTGACGCTGCCCGGTATGCGCTACACTGTTTTCAGCCGGTACGCTCAGGCTGACCGGAGACGCCGACCCACCCATCACAGGCAATGTACTGAGCGCCGGTGCTGTATCCGCCATATTGTCGCTCACTGCATTGTTTTGCTGGTAATGCTGCACACCGACAATCACCGCCAGCGAAACACAAGCCGCCACGCCAATCTGCGTCAGATGACTAGCCAGAGGACGAACCTTGCGCCAGAACGACAACGCCTGCCAGGTCTGGGGATGAGGCTGAGATTCCGGTACGGCTTGTGGATTAAACTGCACCGGTTCTTGTTCGAGGGCGGCGGCAACCCGAGCAGCGAAATCGACATTCATCAGGGTTTCGCTGACATCACCTCGCAAAGTGTCACGCACCAGGTGATAACGCTGCCAGCTTTGCTGCAACTTGTCGTCTTTCGACAAGGCACCCAGCAGTGCATTATCCACTGCCTCACCATCCATTAAAGCGGAAAGTTTTTCTTTCTGCATAACTTCACCTTACCTTGTCAAACCCGTCATGAGTAACGTTAAGAACAAGCTAACGCTGAATAAGCGGTTGCACTTTATTATCAATTGCTTCCCGTGCGCGGAATATACGCGAGCGGACAGTACCGACCGGGCAATCCATGATGGCGGCAATTTCCTCATAGCTCAGCCCATCCAGTTCACGCAGCGTAATTGCCAAACGCAAATCCTCTGGCAATGACTCGATAGTATGGAAAACGATCCGTCGTAACTCCTCAGACAACATTAAGTTCTCAGGGTTCGATATTTCTTTCAACGCGCTGGCATTTTCGTAATTTTCCGCGTCGTTGGCATCCACATCGCTGGACGGCGGACGCCGCCCCTGAGCCACCAGATAATTCTTCGCCGTGTTGACGGCAATACGGTACAGCCAGGTGTAAAAGGCACTCTCGCCACGAAACGATTCCAGCGCGCGATAGGCTTTAATAAACGATTCCTGCGCCACATCGGGCACGTCCCCAGCGGGAACGTAACGCGATACCAGGCTCGCCACTTTATGCTGATAACGGACGACCAGTAAATTAAACGCCTTTCTGTCGCCTTTCTGGACCCGCTCAACCAGCACCTGATCCGCTAACTGCTCGCTCATCCGAGATCATGTCTCCCCAAAACCGTGTCACCACGCCTAAGTCACGTACTGCCAGCCATATATCTGAAATCGAGCAAGCATCGGGTTGGAGTCTTTCTACATCATAAAGTTCCGTTGCATGACGCATTTTTTGCATCTTGCCGGATACCCGTTGCATACCACCGTGCCGCCCTCCGGGGTTTTATTCTCATCGCTGCCCCGTACAACCGCAAAAATCATACGTCAAAAGCCCGCTGCTGGCACCCGTTCTACGGTTTCACACCATCTTCGTTTAATTTATAAAACAAAAAAAATGCATAAAAGCTAATTATCGTGCTAAATTCAAAAATAGTGTTTTGTAAATTAAACGAAAAGCGATGATGTCGTCTCCCCAAAACTACCATTGTGATGTGCTGATCATCGGCAGCGGTGCCGCCGGGTTATCACTGGCGCTGCGTTTGGCGTCTCATGCTCGCGTGATGGTGCTCAGCAAAGGGCCACTGAGCGAAAGCGCCACCTTTTATGCACAAGGCGGGATTGCCGCGGTGTTTGATGAAACCGATAGCATCGATGCCCACATCGACGATACGTTGATTGCTGGCGACGGTTTGTGTGACCGGGAAGCCGTATCATTTATTGCCCGTAACGCCCGTCATTGCGTGCAATGGCTGATCGATCAGGGCGTTCGGTTCGATACCGAAACCGCGCCGCACGGCGAAGCACGTTATCATCTGACGCGCGAAGGAGGTCACAGCCATCGCCGTATCCTGCACGCCGCAGACGCCACCGGTAAAGCTGTGGAAACCACCCTGGTCAGCCAGGTGAGACAGCATCCCAATATCGTATTGTTGGAGCGTTGTAATGCGGTGGACTTGATCACCTCTAGCAAGCTCGGCCTGCCCGGCCACAAACGGGTGGTCGGCGCTTACCTGTGGAACAGGGAAAAAGAGCATGTTGAATCGTGCCGCGCCAAAGCCGTCGTGCTCGCCACCGGTGGTGCGTCCAAGGTTTACCAGTACACCACCAACCCCGATATTTCTTCCGGCGACGGCATCGCCATGGCCTGGCGTGCAGGTTGCCGGGTGGCGAACATGGAATTCAACCAGTTTCACCCCACCTGTTTGTACCATCCACAGGCCCGAAATTTTTTGCTGACCGAAGCACTGCGTGGTGAGGGCGCCTGGCTGATACGCCCGGACGGCAGTCGCTTTATGCCAGCCTTCGATAAACGCGCAGAACTCGCTCCACGGGATATTGTCGCCAGGGCGATAGACCACGAAATGAAGCGACTGGGCGCGGACTGCATGTATCTGGACATCAGCCACAAACCGGCAGATTTCATTACGCAGCATTTCCCCACTATCCATGAAAAACTGTTGTCGTTGGGTCTTGATCTGACCCGCGAGCCGATCCCCATCGTCCCCGCCGCGCACTACACTTGCGGCGGCGTGGTGGTTGACCAGCAAGGACGCACCGACCTGGACGGTCTGTATGCGATTGGCGAGGTCAGTTATACCGGCCTGCATGGCGCTAATCGTATGGCGTCCAACTCGCTGTTGGAGTGCCTGGTGTACGGATGGTCCGCCGCGGAAGACATTCTGCAACATTTGCCGGAGAAAACGCTGGTCGAGTCGCTGCCCAATTGGGACGAAAGCCAGGTGGAAAACTCGGACGAAAGAGTCGTGATTCAACACAACTGGCACGAGCTGCGGTTATTGATGTGGGATTACGTCGGTATCGTGCGCACGACAAAAAGGCTGGAGCGCGCGCAACGGCGTATCATGCTGCTGCAGCAGGAAATCAGTGAGTATTATGCCCACTTCCGCCTTTCCAATAATCTACTGGAATTACGCAACCTGGTTCAGGTAGCCGAATTGATTGTACGCTGCGCACTGGCGCGCAAAGAAAGCCGGGGGTTGCACTACACGCTTGATTATCCACAACGGGAAGAAAAAGCACATCCCACCATCCTACATCCCTGATGCTGAATGCCGGGCCTACGCCCGGCCACCGGCTAAAAATCCCATAAACGCGTTTACATCGATAAATAAAAATCCCGTGTCAGCGCCTGAAACGACGCTGAATACTGACGATTATCGTCACGAATGATTAATGATGTCCGCTCCACTGGCATGGGCTGTCGTCCTAACGACAGCAGCACCCGGTTTACCGGCCGGGATGCATTATCCGCGACATCAACCCTGGCATCGACATGCCACGCCAGTTGCTGCGCCAGTTTCAGAAAGTTATCCGCCGCTTGTACCGGCAACACCACGCAAAATCGCCCGTCTGTCGTCAGTAACCGGCTGACGCAATCCAATAACGTTTCGTGCGTCAACGTGGTGGTATAACGCGCCTGCGCACGCTGGGCTGAAGCGCAGTCAACACCGGGGGAAAAATAAGGCGGATTACTGACAATCAGTGAATAGCGAAATTCGGCAGTACGGGCATACGCAAGAATATCGGCCTGATGAATCCGTATACTCTCGGCCCAGGGCGACGCCGCTGCATTGTCTGCCGCCTGCTCGCTGGCAGCAGCATCCAGCTCGACCCCATCAACCGACACTCGGCCACCGCAGCGCTGCGCCAGCATCAGAGCAATCAGACCGGAACCGCAGCCGATATCCAGTATTCGCGACGCCTGCCGCAACGGTGCCCACGCCCCCAGCAGCACACCATCGGTGCCGACTTTCATCGCACAGCGGTCGTGCGCCACGAAAAATTGTTTGAAGGTAAAACCCCCCGCGCGTAACGCTGGTGTATGCTGCAAAGACGTCATTGTTGTGCCATTTATTGCTAAACCGGGGTTAGCATAGGAGAAACGCCAGCCCAGGAAAAGTGGTCGAGGCCGCTTAAACAGATGAACAACCCCGCCAATGCGTCTATAATCAGCGCCCCGAACAGAGGTAGACCATGACTGCGACCAATTTTTCCGAGTTTGATCTTGACGACAGCCTGCTTGACGCCCTGCGCGACATGGGCTTCAGCCGCCCGACCGCCATTCAGGCTGAGGCGATTCCCCCGGCGATGGAAGGACGGGATGTACTAGGCTCTGCGCCGACTGGAACCGGTAAAACCGCAGCCTATCTGCTGCCGGTATTGCAGCATCTGTTAGATTTTCCACGTAAAAAATCCGGCCCACCGCGTATCCTGATTCTGACCCCAACCCGTGAATTGGCTATGCAAGTGGCGGATCAGGCTCGGACGTTGGCCGCTCACACGCATCTGGACATTGCCACCATCACTGGCGGCGTGGCTTACATGAATCACGCCGAAGTGTTCAGCGAGAATCAGGATGTCGTGGTCGCTACCACCGGTCGCCTGTTGCAATACATCAAAGAAGAGAATTTTGACTGCCGCGCAGTGGAAACACTGATTCTGGATGAAGCCGACCGTATGCTGGACATGGGTTTCGCCCAGGATATCGAGCATATCGCCGGGGAAACCCGCTGGCGCAAGCAGACCATGCTGTTCTCCGCCACGCTGGAAGGCGACGCCATTCAGGATTTCGCCGAGCGTCTGCTAAACGACCCCATCGAAGTAGAAGCCGAACCGTCACGACGTGAGCGCAAGAAAATCCTGCAATGGTACTACCGCGCCGACGATGTTCAGCACAAAACCGCCCTGTTGAGCCACCTGCTCAAGCAGCCAGACGTAACCCGTTCGATTGTGTTCGTGCGTAAGCGCGAGCGCGTACATGAACTGGTAGACTGGCTGCGTGCGGCAGGCATTGAGTCCTGCTATCTGGAAGGGGAAATGGTGCAGGCCAAGCGCAACGAAGCCATCAAACGGTTGAGCGAAGGCCGGGTAAAAGTATTGGTTGCCACTGATGTCGCTGCCCGTGGTCTGGATATTCAAGACGTCAGCCACGTGTTCAACTTTGATTTGCCGCGCACCTCAGACGTTTACCTGCACCGCATCGGCCGTACCGGCCGCGCTGGTCGTAAAGGTTGCGCCGTCTCGCTGGTGGAAGCGCATGACTACCTGCTGCTGGAGAAAATCGGCCGTTATCTGAATGAGCCGCTAAAAGCACGTGTGGTCGATGAACTACGTCCAACAACACGGGCTCCGAGCCCCAAAACCACCGGCAAGCCGTCTAAGAAAGTGTTGGCCAAGCGTAAAGAGCTGAAGCAAAAAGAGAAAGAAAAACAGAAGGCGAAGGTCAAAGTGCGTCATCGCGACAGTAAAAATGTCGGTAAACGCCGACAGCCCAGTGCCAAAGCGCCAGTCGATCCACAAAAAGAAAAACCAGCGGATAACAGCTGAACCAACCGGTCGATATTCTGATCGGCTAATGCCAAGAAAGGAGCCAGACGGCTCCTTTCTTGTTACCGGTAAGAAGAACGTGCGCCCTTAATGTCACAGCACGCTATCGTCTTCAACACCCATCCGCTCGCACTATCAACCACAGTAGTCGCACTGCCTCTCCAGAAAAAACAATGCCGGACACCTTAGGTGACCGGCATTAACCAGGTAGAGGTCTGTTTTACCGACGGGCGCTTACAGGCTTTCGGTAAATGTACGGGTGATCACGTCGCGCTGCTGTTCCGGCGTCAGCGAGTTAAAACGCACAGCATAACCGGACACACGAATGGTCAGCTGCGGGTATTTTTCCGGATGTTTAACCGCATCTTCCAGCGTTTCACGGCGCAGCACGTTCACGTTCAGATGCTGACCACCTTCAACACGGACTTCCGGTTTGATTTCCAGCGGCACTTCACGATATTCGAACTGACCCAGATCGCTGACAGCAACGATCTGATCTTCGTTGAAATCGGATTTGGCACACACACAACGCGCCTGCGATTTCTCTTCGTCCAGCAGCCAGAAAGAGTTAACCAGGGCATTGTTATTTGCTTTGGTGATTTGAATACCTGTAACCATTATTGCCTCCG
Source organism: Dickeya undicola (assembly GCF_000784735.1). GTDB lineage: Bacteria > Pseudomonadota > Gammaproteobacteria > Enterobacterales > Enterobacteriaceae > Dickeya > Dickeya undicola. Next base: position 54,043 of record NZ_JSYG01000022.1, on the reverse strand, counting down.
TTAAGCGGCGTCTTATTGAACCGAATACAAAATCCACGGCCGGTAACAAATCGCCAACGACATTAACGCCAGCGCAAAACCAACCGAATCTGGTTACCTGTATACCAGTCCTTCCTCGGCCACTCTTTGATATAAGTCAATTTATGCCGGGTGCCATTTGGCGTAAAAACCATAATCACTTGTTTTATATCAATTTACACCAAAAACACGGATGCAATTATTTTTGTAAATTTTAAAAAAAATCAGCAAATAACGATTCATCACCCGACAGAGGTGGTTAATGGTTTTCCCTGTTCAGCTTTGACGGTAAGCTTACCCATCAGGACTGACTAATCAGGCTGCACTTTAGCCAAATGATATTCAGGCGACAGTCACTAGCGCATTGAACTCATTACCGTATTGAACAAAGAGCCTCCCATGACCACTTCCCTGACCTGGCACGACGTGCTGGCCCAAGAGAAAGAACTACCCTATTTCGTCAATACGTTGTCGTTCATTCACCAGGAACGTACAGCTGGCAAAGTGATCTACCCGCCGCAGAAAGACGTCTTCAACGCCTTTCGTTTTACTGAATTCCACGATGTCAAAGTGGTGATCCTGGGGCAGGACCCGTATCACGGCCCGAATCAGGCGCATGGGTTGTCGTTTTCGGTTCGCCCAGGCGTACCCGCACCGCCATCACTGGTTAATATCTACAAAGAGCTTGCTAACGATATTCCTGGGTTTGAAATTCCGTCTCACGGCTTTTTGCAGAGCTGGGCGCAGCAAGGCGTGATGTTGCTCAATACCGTGTTGACGGTGGAAGCGGGCAAAGCGCATTCACACGCCAATCTGGGCTGGGAAACCTTTACCGACAAAGTGATCGAAAAACTAAACTCGCACCGGGAAGGCATTGTATTCCTGCTGTGGGGTGCGCACGCGCAAAAAAAAGGCAGCATTATTGATACGCAGCGGCATCATGTGCTGAAGGCCCCGCATCCTTCGCCCTTATCGGCTCATCGTGGTTTTTTAGGGTGCCATCATTTCTCCAGAACCAATCAGTTGCTGGAGCAACAGGGCGATATGCCGATCAACTGGACACCCCGCTTGCCGGAAAATTCATAATACGCCGCGTCATTGTCTTGGCTGGCCAGAGGCTTTTGGCTTGTCGGAGACAATGACCATAAGTTTAGCGCGAAATCGGGAAACGAAGGTCAGGTGTATGCGTTAAAGAAAATAAGGAGAATACTACGAAAGGAATTTGGTGGAGCTAAGCGGGATCGAACCGCTGACCTCTTGCATGCCATGCAAGCGCTCTCCCAGCTGAGCTATAGCCCCACACGAGATGATACTGTCAAAACCGAACCTTTATGGGGTGAAGGTTTGGTGGAGCTAAGCGGGATCGAACCGCTGACCTCTTGCATGCCATGCAAGCGCTCTCCCAGCTGAGCTATAGCCCCGTATCGACACTGTATCGTGTGAACGGGTCGCATGATATGCAACGCCCCTAACCCTGTCAACGCCAAAATCCATTTATCCGATCAACCGCTGAAAAAGCCGTCAAAGTACAGCGAGAATGGCAACATACGGAAAAAGCGGCGGGCATTCAGGCGTAAAAGCCGCCGTAGATCAACCACCCAGACCCCGGCGTGCCGAGGTCTGGGTTAACGATAGGCAAGGTTAGCGATTACTGTTGTGCTTCGCGTTCACTGATAAACGCCAGCGCTCGATCGATGCGCGTTAGCGTACGCGACTGACCAATGGTATGTACCGTCACATCAACGCCCGGAGACTGGCCTGCACCGGTTACCGCCACACGCAATGGCATCCCGACTTTGCCCATCCCTTGTTGCAATTCATCAGCGGTGCCCTGAATGGCATGGTGGATGTTTTCCGGCGTCCAGTCGATGATGGCCGCCAGCTTGCTGCGTACCAGCTCCAGCGGCTGACGCGCTACCGGGCGCAGGTGTTTCTTCGCTGCATCAGCGTCAAATTCGGCAAACTCTTCATAGAAGTAGCGGCAGGACTCGGCGATTTCCTTCAACGTCTTGCAACGTTCACCCAGTAACGTCACCAGCTCGCTCAATTGCGGGCCGGTACGGGTGTCGATACCTGCCTGTTCGATATGCCAGGACAAGTGGGTCGCCACATATTCCGGCGGCAGGTGGTTAATATAGTGGTGGTTCAGCCACTGCAGCTTCTCGGTATTGAACGCACTGGCGGATTTACTGACAGCATCCAGCGAGAACAGCTGTTTCATCTCATCAATAGAGAAGATTTCCTGATCGCCGTGAGCCCAACCCAAACGCACCAGATAGTTGAGCAGCGCTTCCGGCAGGTAGCCATCATCACGATACTGCATCACACCCACCGCGCCGTGACGTTTAGACAGTTTCTTGCCGTCATCCCCCAGAATCATGGAGACGTGCGCGTATTCCGGCACCGGCGCGCCCAGCGCTTTAAGAATATTGATCTGCCGTGGCGTATTGTTGATATGGTCTTCACCGCGGATAACGTGGGTAATGCCCATATCCCAGTCATCGATCACTACACAGAAGTTATAGGTCGGTGAACCGTCTGTACGACGGATGATCAGGTCATCCAGCTCAAGGTTACTGAATTCGATAGGACCACGAATGCGATCATCAAAAACAACAGAACCGTCTTGCGGGTTACGGAAACGCACCACATGCGGTTCATCATCTGCGTGATGTTGGTGAGAATCGCGGCAGCAACCGTCATAACGCGGTTTATCACCATTAGCCATCTGCTGCTCACGCAGGGTTTCCAGACGCTCTTTGGAACAATAGCACTTATACGCCGTGCCATTTTCCAACATCTGGTCGATAACCGCGTTATAGCGGTCAAAACGTTTGGTCTGATAGTACGGGCCTTCATCCCACTCCAGATTCAACCAGTTCATGCCGTCCATAATGGCGTCAATCGCCTCTTTGGTCGAACGCTCCAGATCGGTATCTTCAATACGCAGAACAAACTCGCCACCATGATGACGAGCAAACAACCAGGAATACAGCGCGGTACGGGCACCGCCAACGTGAAGATAACCAGTCGGGCTGGGCGCAAAGCGGGTTTTGATTTTCATTGGGATTACGGCCTTCATTAGACAGCAACGGTCGGTCAACACCAACCAGGATTCCGGACTGTGCCCCGCCATCAAGGGTGAGCGCCATCAGCGCGCGGCACAGCCTGCTTAAAGTGGGCAATATTCTATCACTCCCCCCCGATTCCTCAACGCTATAACCGCATCGCTCCAGGCCTAACACAGGTAAAATGCGCAAGGATTCAACGATAACGCCCATAAATACGGCATATCGACTAATTTTACAACGAACGACTATTTTCGTTTTAAAAAGCGTTGACTCATATTCAAGTATCCCTATAATGCGACTCCACACAGCGGGGGTGATTAGCTCAGCTGGGAGAGCACCTCCCTTACAAGGAGGGGGTCGGCGGTTCGATCCCGTCATCACCCACCACTCTTTAGAGTGCCGCGCTGTGTAAAGTAAGAAGAATTGAGATTGGGTGATTAGCTCAGCTGGGAGAGCACCTCCCTTACAAGGAGGGGGTCGGCGGTTCGATCCCGTCATCACCCACCAATCTCATACCAGCTGTCTTCTTACTGTAATGAAGTACAGAAGTGGGTGATTAGCTCAGCTGGGAGAGCACCTCCCTTACAAGGAGGGGGTCGGCGGTTCGATCCCGTCATCACCCACCACTTCTGCGGGTCGTTAGCTCAGTCGGTAGAGCAGTTGACTTTTAATCAATTGGTCGCAGGTTCGAATCCTGCACGACCCACCACCGCTAAATGTATCACCTTCTCCACTTGTTCACGCTAATGCCTCACACGCACACGATGTTGTGCAGGTGAGAACCTGCATTCAGGTTCGAGTCGAGCGGAGCGAGACAACAGCGCATCGCGCTGGCCCGAAGGGCGAGGCCACAGGCCGAGTCATCCTGCACGACCCACCACCGCTAAATGTATTACCTTCCCCACTTGTTCACGCTAATGCCTCACACGTGCACGATGTTGTGCAGGTGAGAACCTGCATTCAGGTTCGAGTCGATCGGAGCGAGACAACAGCGCATCGCGCTGGCCCGAAGGGCGAGGCCACAGGCCGAGTCATCCTGCACGACCCACCAATTACCTCGCCTAGTTTGGTCATATCCTCAAGAATCATGAAAACCGTGTATGCTACCGCACAAGGTAACTCCTGGTTCTCGCGTTGTTTTTCTTTTAATTTCTGTTCCAATCGCCTTCAGATTGTCCTCTCGCTACGAATAGCACGCTTTAGCGCTCCCTGCATTCAAATATCCACCAGTTCACGTCCGCTTTTGCCAACGTTAAAAAAACCGCCTACATCACGCAAAATTTTTGATAAGGAACGTCAAATGTATTGGTTTTTTATTCCAAGGCCAAAAGACGACACTAGCATCGTAATAAAACGCATTCTTATAAGGGTAAGACGATGATAGCTAAAGCCAATAAACTCTTTACCGGTTTAACCAACCATCCGGACGGCGGCAAACTGTTGCTGCGTTTGACCGTCGGTATTCTGCTGTTGTTTCATGGCGTCGCCAAAATCGAAAACGGCGTGGGTTGGATCGCCGGTATGCTGGCGCAACACGGCCTGCCTGGCTTTATCGCCTACGGTGCCTACATTGGCGAAGTTATCGCCCCAGTCCTGATTGTTTTGGGCGTGTTGACCCGTATTTCTGCGGCTGTGGTAGCGTTTAACCTGCTGGTCGCAACATTGCTGGTCACCATGGGCAAATTATTCACCATCACCAATGTGGGCGCATGGGGGCTGGAAGGCGAAGCATTCTATTTCCTGTGCAGTCTGGTGATTATGCTGATGGGTAGCGGCCGCTACTCCGTAGTCTCTAATGAAGACTACCGTTAATCTCCAGATGCTCTTGGAAAAAACGCCCTTGCGGGCGTTTTTTTATGGTCAGATTTCCCAGTCGTGGTTATAACGCTTCGGTTTGAACTGCACGACATCACCGCGGTGCAACCCAGCCAGCACCTCGTCATCATGCGCGACTTCTGCTTCGATCAATTCATTGTTGCCGTCAACCTTCAGCACCAACCGCGTCAGTGCGCCCAGCGGACGGATGTCCTTGACCTCCACTGGCTGAAAGTCGGCCTGCGTCTGTTTCGACAATGCCACCTCATGCGGACGGAACTGAATCGTCTGATCATTGCCAGCCAGTTTCAATCGGTTGCTGTCACCCAGGAAGTTATAGACAAATTCGGTCGCCGGGCGGTTATACACCTCATCAGGCGTGCCAATCTGCTCAATAACGCCTTTGTTCATCAACACGATGCGGTCTGCCACTTCCATCGCTTCCTCCTGATCATGGGTGACAAACACCGATGTCAGGTTAATTTCTTCATGCAGACGTGACAGCCAACGGCGCAGCTCTTTACGCACTTTGGCATCCAACGCGCCAAATGGCTCGTCCAGCAACAAGATACGCGGCTCAACAATCAACGCTCGCGCCAGAGCGATACGCTGGCGCTGACCGCCGGATAACTGTTCCGGGTAACGATCCGCCAGCCATTCCAGTTGCACCATATTTAACAGCTCGCGCACCTTGCTTTCGATATCCCGCTTTGACGGCCGTATCGCTTTCGGTTTCATACGCAGCCCAAATGCCACGTTATCGAACACCGTCATATGCCGGAACAGCGCATAGTGCTGGAAAACAAAGCCGACATGACGATCGCGCACATCGTGCCCCGACACATCCTCACCGTGGAACACAATACTGCCGCTATCCGGTGTTTCCAGGCCAGCAATAATGCGCAACAGCGTGGTTTTGCCACAACCGGACGGCCCCAACAGCGCCACCAGTTCACCACTCTGGATCGATAAATTGATCTGATGGAGAGCCCGGAACTGACCAAACTGTTTGTTAACGTTGTGAACCTCAATGCTCATTTCCGGTCAGCTCCTGTTGTTTCTCTTGTTGTGTCGACAAATGCGTTTCGCTCCACTGGCGCAGCAACAGTACTACCAGTGACATCACCAGCAGCAGAATGGCCACACTGAACGCAGCAACAATGTTGTATTCGTTATAAAGAATCTCGATATGCAGCGGCAAGGTATTGGTCAAGCCGCGAATATGACCAGACACCACCGACACAGCACCAAACTCGCCCATCGCGCGGGCGGTACACAGCACCACACCGTAAATCAGTGCCCATTTCACATTCGGCAATGTGATGTGCCAGAACATCTGCCAGCCGTTCGCACCCAGCAGTCTGGCGGCCTCTTCTTCCTGACTGCCTTGTTGCTCCATCAGCGGAATCAGCTCACGCGCCACATAAGGCAAAGTGACAAACATGGTCGCCAGCACGATGCCGGGCACGGCATAGACGATTTGCAAATTATGCTCGGTCAGGAACGGATACAGCTTGCTCTGGGCACCAAATAACAGCACATACATCAGGCCAGTTACCACCGGCGACACTGAAAACGGCAAGTCCAGCAGTGCCAGTAGTAGCGATTTGCCGCGGAATTCGAACTTGGTCACGCACCAGGCAATCGTCAGCCCGAACACCATATTCAACGGCACTGAAATGACTGTCGCCAGCAGCGTCAGCTTGAGCGCAGACACCGCATCCGGTTCGGTGATCGCATTCCAGAACGCGCCGATACCGTTATGCAATCCCTGGGTCACCACCATGATCAGCGGCAATACCAGAATCAATAAAAACACCACCCACGCCAGCGTAGTCAGCACATAAAAAGCGACGGGACGAGTGACGCAGGACGGGCGCACCGTCACAGGCGCAGAAATACTGTGATCCATGCTCATCCTTTATAACTTCGGTTGAATGCGCCGTTGCAGCAAATTAATCAGCAACAGCATGATGAAAGAGACAACCAGCATAAACGCACCGATACCGGTTGCCCCCTTGTAATCGTACTGGTCCAGTTTGGAAACAATCAGCAGCGGCAGGATTTCCGTCTTGAACGGGATGTTACCGGCAATAAATACTACCGAGCCATATTCCCCCACGCCGCGAGCGAACGCCAACGCAAAACCGGTAAGCCAGGCAGGTAAAATAGCGGGCAGCAGAACATGGAGGAAGGTCTGCCACGGGCTGGCCCCCAGACAGGCGGAAGCCTCTTCCACCTCTTTGGGAATATCCGCCAACACCGGCTGTAGCGTGCGCACCACAAAGGGGAGCGTGACAAAAATCAGCGCCAGCGTGATACCTATCCCCGTGTAGGCGATGCGGAAAGGAAAAAGTGAACCAATCAGCCCATTCGGCGCATACAGCGATGTGAGCGCAATCCCCGCGACGGCGGTAGGCAAGGCAAATGGCATATCGATCATCGCATCGATAATCTTCCGGCCGGGAAAGGTGTAGCGCACCAGCACCCAGGCCAGCAATGTCCCCAGAATACCGTTGACGAATGCCGCCGTCAGTGCTGAACCAAAGGATAACCGTAAGGAAAACAATACCTGACGACTGGTGATCAATTCCCAGAATTGGGTCAACGTCAGCTGACTGGCGTACAAAAATAGGGTTGCCAGCGGAATCAGGACAAGCAGCCCCAGATAAGTAAGGCTAAAGCCCAAAGTCAGGCCAAAACCGGGCATTACCGGTGAAATACGTCGCGACATAACAAGCCTTTCAATGATGAAACACGAATTACCGACTCAGACAACCCACGTGGCAAAACCGCCCTGATGGAGGCGGTTTTCACGCTCAACAAATAACTTATTTATTAATCTGCTTGAAAATAGCGTCGAACACTCCGCCATCATCAAAGAATTTAGGCTGTACATTTTTCCAACCACCAAACTCTTCATCGATCGTCACCAGTTTTACCGGTGCAAACTGAGATTTAAATTCTTCAGCGATTTTGGCGTTGCGCGGACGATAGAAGTTTTGCGCGATGATACGCTGCCCTTCATCGCTATAAAGGTAGTTCAAATAGGCTTCCGCTTGTTTACGTGTTCCCTTGCGATCCACCACTTTATCAACCACCGCTACCGGCGGTTCCGCCAGAATGGACAGAGATGGTGTGACAATTTCCAACTGGTCGCCACCCTGCTCTTTCAGCGACAGATACGCCTCATTTTCCCAGGCAATCAACACATCACCCAGTTGGCGCTGAACAAAACTGATGGTTGCACCACGCGCGCCAGTATCCAGCACAGGTGCATGTTTGTAGAGTTCGGTGACGAATTTCTGCGCGCTTTCATCCGTTCCGCCCGGCAGATGCTTGGCATAAGCCCAGGCCGCCAGGAAGTTCCAACGAGCACCACCGGACGTTTTCGGGTTCGGCGTGATGACCTGTACGTCAGGTTTAATCAGGTCATCCCAGTCTTTGATATGTTTCGGGTTACCTTTTCGCACCAGAAACACAATGGTGGAGGTATAAGGCGTACTGTTATCCGGCAGGCGCGCCTGCCATTTAGGGTCAATCAGCGGTTGATTGAGATTAAGTGCATCGATATCCCCCGCCAGCGCCAGTGTCACAACATCCGCCTGCAGCCCGTCGATCACAGAACGCGCTTGCTTACCTGAGCCACCGTGGGAGTTTTTAACCGAAATCGTTTCGCCGGTAGTCTCTTTCCAGTGTTTGATAAACGCCGCGTTATATTGCTGATAAAATTCGCGGGTTGGGTCATAAGAGACATTCAGCAACTCCGTGGCAGCCGAAGCCATACCCGAAAATAACAACGCGGCAGTAGCCAGCGACCATCCCAAACGACGCATTGACATTATTATTACTCCCCTCAAAGTCTGTCCGTTGCCTGCGCTAACGATCAAAATAGCCCCAGAATCCGGTGGACTATCATCAGACAACCAGAACAGCGGCTAAACGATATAACTGTATCTGGTTTTATCTATGGAAGGGACAATAGTGGATAAGGAAGGAGGGAAAAAATACTGTTTCGAGATAATTTATGCTCTCGGGTTATATTATTCACGGCTTAACAGCGTATTTGAATCTAAGGTAAGCAGCAGGCTTACAACCTACTGCTTAGCACGCCCTCAGAGAGGTGAATTACTGCTCTTCATCCAGTTGCAGTGCAACATACAGTAGCAGCCTGTCGTCAAAGTTGCCCAAATCAAGCCCGGTCAATTCGGATATGCGGTTTAACCGGTACTCCAACGTATTACGATGGACAAACAGCGCTTTAGCGGTCGCTCCCGGCTGCACGTTGTTACGAAACCAGGCGTTGAGGGTACGACGCAGCAAACCATTGCTGTCCATCGCCTTCAATCTGGCCAGCGGGCGCACCAGTTCGTTGGCCTGCCAGCCGCCACGCAGGCTATCAAGCAGCACCGGCAGCATCAGGTCCTGATAGAAGTAACTGCGCTGCGCTGGCATTCGCTGCTTACCGACACTCATGGTGGTTCGGGCAGTACGATAGGAACGCGCGATACTGCCGGGACCGGTGAAATAGTTGCCCAGCGCCACCCGTACCCGTAACCGGCTGCTCTCCTCCATACGCGACAACAGCGTGTCGACGCGGCGGCGATGCTCTTCCGCATCCCAACGGCCGTGGTTATTCAGCGCCGGTTTCAGCACCACCATCTCCGTCAGCGAAACAATCGCAATCAGATTGTTGCGCTCCGGTGTGGTCAGCAACGTCTGCAATTGCTGTAATTCGGCCATCGCGCTGTCCACGCCTAGCTGCCCGCTATCCACTTCCACCACCGCCGCTACTCGCGGCTGATTGAGGTCAATGCCGAGGCGCTGCGCCCATTCCATCAGCGCCGGTGATAGATCATCAGTACGGATCAGATTCAGCACCAATTCTTCCCGCAAACGGCTGTCCTGCGCCAGCATGTGCAGCAATCGCGCCTGCTCCAGCATCATCTCAGCCGTCATGCATACCAGCTCACCGTACTGGCGCAACTGACCGGGATTGCCAGTCAGGCCAATCACGCCGACGATTTCACCGTCGATTTTCAGCGGCAAGTTGATGCCAGGCCGGACACCGTGTAAATGCCGCGCTACCGCGTCATCAATATCCACCACCCGTCCTTGCGACAGTACCAGTAATGCACCTTCATGCAATTCCCCAATACGCTCCCGATCGCCACTGCCGACAATCCGCCCGCGCGCATCCATTACATTGATATTACTATCAATAATTTTCATGGTGCGTGCGACAATTTCCTGTGCCAGCTTGTTATTCAGGTGGTATGACGCCATATCAACCTCGATGGATAGAGACAACCGCACCAGCATAGCGTCAGGTATCGCGTCATACATTGTGCAAATGAACAAAAACCGGGGGATCACACAGAATCTGTGGAAGAACTCACAAAACAGGCGGGAAATAGCATGACCGGATGTCGACGCGTCCGGTCATGCCCATGGTCAGGTTATTGAATTAACAGGTAGAGATCGCTGTTGCCACGTCGAATGTTCAGCGCCAGCACAGGTGGCTTGCTGTCGATAATCTTGCGCAGCTCACCGATATTTTCTACCGGTTGTTGGTTCACACCAAGGATCACATCATCAGGTTTCAGGCCTATCTTCGCTGCGGCAGAATTCGGTTTCACCTTCTCAACCTTCACGCCTTTCTGACCGTTGACCTGGGTATTGCTCAACTCAGCCCCTTCGATCGCAGAATTCAGGTTGCCGGACGCCACCTGCGATTGTGTACTTTGTTGCAGGGTCACCTCTACCGTTACCGGTTTCCCTTCACGAATCAGCCCCAGTGTCAGCTTACTGCCCACGGGTAATGAACCAATCTGAGCGCGTAATGCGGAGAAGCTACTGATAGCTTTACCGTTCATCGATACGACGACATCCCCAGCCTTGATGCCCGCTTTGGCGGCGGCGGAGTTAGGCTGAACCTGACTGACGAAGGCCCCACGCTGAGCATCCACTTTCATGGCCTTGGCGATATCGGAATTCAGTTCTGTACCCAAAATACCCAATTCACCACGCTTCACTTCACCGTATTCGACGATCTGGCTGACCAGGTTCTTCACGATATTGCTGGGAATAGCAAAACCGATACCGATATTGCCACCACCCGGTGCGAGGATCGCGGTATTCAGGCCGATCAGTTCACCATTGAGATTAACCAAGGCACCACCGGAGTTGCCGCGGTTGATAGCGGCATCGGTCTGGATAAAGTCTTCGTAATTTTCAATATTCAGGCCGCTACGACCCAACGCAGAGATAATCCCGGAGGTTGCGGTTTCTCCCAGCCCATAAGGATTACCGATCGCCACCGCGTAATCCCCTACGCGCAGTTGATCGGAGTCCGCCATCTTAATCTCCGTCAGGTTGCGGAAATCCTTCAATTGGATCAGCGCGACGTCCGAGCGTGGGTCTTTCCCGATGACCTTGGCGTCATACTTGCGACCGTCGCTGAGGCGAACCTGAATCTTGTCGGCGTTTTCCACCACATGGTTATTCGTTACCACATACCCTTTAGCGGCATTGATGATAACCCCGGCACCCAGCGCCTGGAATGCCTGCTGCGGCGCGCTGCCGCCGTCACCATCGCCTTCGTCATCATCGCCTTCCCCCTGACACATCGGCGAAGACTGGAACGGCGACCCTTCCTGACAGAAGGGTGAGTTTTCACCGAAGAAAGGGGGTAATTGCTGCTGTGCCGCGCCGCGCGTGGCGGCAGTGTGCCCTTCAACGGAAATATTGACCACCGACGGCATCACCTTTTCCAGCATCGGTGCCAGACTGGGCAATTGAGCTCCGGATGACGACACCGACTCAGCAGCGGTAGCCGTTGCTGGCAGCGTTCCCACAGCCATCGCCAGACTCAATGCCAGCGCGCTCAGCATCAATGATTTTCTTTTCATAGCGATATGTCTCACATTCAGTTAACGTGCAAACGCTGACGGCTACATTCAGCGGTCAGACGGTATGAAATCACTATGCGCAACAGCGTACGTTCTGTGCAAGATTTTGAAGAGTAAGGAAATATTGTCCGTATTTACAAAACTCCTCTCCCTTCGAATCAGTCCACCGCCATCAACCGCCGATATTCATCGTAAGCGTACAGGTCGGTCATCCCGCTGATGTAATCGAGAATCAATCGGGCGCGGTAGTAATACTCCCACACCTCCTGTTCAGCGTCGGCTAATGCCGTCAGGGCGCTAGTCGCCTCGCGGTAGGCATGGCAATGCTTACTGGAAAGCTTGTGGTACAACCGGGTTTCGATCGGATAGCGCTTGTGGGTATCGTTATCCACCAACTGGCAAAAATCGCGGTACGGCATATTCAACAGTGGACTGTAGATCTCCAGCAAACCGCTGATGATGCGATCGCCCTGCAACTCCAGTTGTTCAACTTCATGGTGATTAAACACGAACTTTCTGGCGACTTCTTTAAAGATCTTTAATAACCGCCCGTAGTCGTCCTTGTCTTCTTCCAGCAATGAGTGGTTGAAGCTGCCGTCATAGATCGTTGGCAAATGCTCGATAAAACGTCGCGTCACATATCCCACCATGATGTTGACCGTATTCACACGCAGCTTCATGAAAAATTGGTCGCTCTCGCTGCGCCCTTGCATGTGCTGGCGCTCGATATACGCCCGTTCAATGGTACGGCTGAAAACGTCTTTCTCCGCCCGCTCACCCCAGGCATCTCCCAACCGCTCGTACAATTGCTGGTACGTCACGATCTTCTTCTCTACCGCATCTTCCAGATCGGCGATGCAATAGGAGATGTCATCCGCCGCCTCCATGATGTAGGTCAGCGGGTGCCGGTGAAATTCCCCCATTCCCAGCTCGCGGCGCAGTTGCCGGACAAACGCTTCTTCCGACAGGTAAAACCCGGCTTTCTTCATCAGGTAGTTGTAATCGTTCGGGATGGGCTGCGCCCAATAGGCGGGTTTGGTGTATTTCAAAATACAGCCGACCTGGCCATAGGTCAGATTCAGTTTGAGCAGCGAATGTACCAGGCGGATTGCTTGAGCATTGCCTTCGAAATTGCTCAGATCATGGCGGATACGGCTACGCAGCGCATTCAGTTCCACGTCGTCCTTGTCATCCAGCCGCAGACAGGCGACCAGACAGGGATCCTCACTGGCACCCGATGGCTTACCTTCCGGTGCCAACCGCTGACTGAACCAGTTGTTGATCGCCGCTTCGCCGAAATGCCCGAACGGCGGATTGCCGATGTCATGCATCAGGCAGGCCATTTCGATCAGACTTTCAAACGGCGTCTCCAGCGTTGCCAGCCCCAGCTCACCCAATTGACCACTTTTGCGCAGTTGCCCGAGGATTTCCCTGGCGATATAGCGCCCGACCTGCTGTACCTCCATTGAATGCGTCAGACGGGACCGCACCGCGGCGTTGCGCTCCAGCGGGAAAACCTGGGTTTTTTGCTGTAACCGGCGGATGGCGGCAGAGTTGATGATACGCCCGCGGTCGCTTTCAAACTCCCTTTCGATAGCGTAAGCATCCTTTTTTTCTTTCGGTTTACTAAAAGGACGCTGAAAACTGATTTTCTTCGAAAAATCGATATCAGACATACTGCTCTCCATGTAATGCCCTGATTAGGCGATGCCCCGCGCCTGAACGTTGTACCGCGGGCGTTGATGCCAACAGGCGGGGCACCAACTCAGTCATAGCACGTCCCCGGCGGGGGCACAATCGCTGCACGGCCTAAGCCGTGATAGACTAAACTTTTGTGACTTTTGACAAATCGGTGGGGAACCCTATGAAAGTTGGCATTATTGGCGCAATGGAACAAGAAGTGACGCTGTTGAGAGAACAGATCCAGAACCGCCAGACCATCCAGCGCGCGGGCTGCGAGATCTACAGCGGCCAGTTGCACGGCGTGGAGGTAGCGCTGCTAAAATCCGGCATCGGTAAAGTATCGGCCGCGCTGGGCACCACGCTGCTGCTGGAACACTGCCAGCCGGACGTGGTGATCAATACCGGTTCCGCCGGCGGTCTGGCGTCTTCACTTAAGGTGGGCGATATCGTGGTGTCCGACGAAGTGCGCTACCACGACGCCGATGTGACCGCATTTGGTTACGAATCCGGCCAGATGGCGGGTTGCCCGGCCGCGTTTACCGCCGATGAAAAACTGATCACGCTGGCGCAGAACGCTATCAGCCAGTTGCAGTTGAACGCCGTTCGCGGGCTGGTAGTCAGTGGCGATGCCTTTATCAACGGTAAAGCACCGCTGGAGCGTATCCGTCAGACCTTCCCGCAGGCAATCGCAGTGGAAATGGAAGCCACCGCTATCGGCCACGTCTGCCATCAGTTTGGCGTCCCCTTTGTGGTTGTGCGTGCCATTTCCGACGTAGCGGATCAGGAATCGCACCTCAGCTTTGACGAATTCCTGGTAACAGCCGCCAAACAATCCACCCGCATGGTGGAAACCATGCTGCTGTCACTGGCGCAACAGCGCTAATCCATCCCCAGCCGGGGTCACGGCCCCGGTAGCTTAACGAGAGACGCTTTTTGAAGCCCTGGTATTTTCACGCTTTGTGCTGCCTGGCGCTGCTGTGGCTCGCTCCTTGTCGGGCGGAGCCAGTGGCACAGCGCGTCGTCAGCCTGGCCCCTCATGCTACCGAAATGGCATTTGCCGCCGGGATGGGTGAGCGGCTGGTGGGTGTCAGCGCCTGGTCCAACTATCCGCCCGAAGCCGGGCGCATCGAGCAGGTTGCCAACTGGCAGGGCATCAATCTGGAACGCATTCTGGCGCTGAAACCGGATCTGGTGCTGGCCTGGCGAGAGGGTAACGCTCAGCGGCCGCTGGATCAACTGGCGTCATTCGGCATCCGCATCCTGTACCTCGACCCAGCCACGCTCGACGACATTCCGCGCCAGTTGGAGATGCTGGCGCAGTACAGCCCACATCCAGAACAGGCGCGGGAAGCGGCGCAGCGATTCCGCCAGCAGCAACAGACGCTGGCGCAGCAGTACGGGCATCGCACGCCGGTGCGGGTGTTCCTGCAATTCGGTAGTCAGCCGCTATTTACCTCATCGGGTGCGACGCTGCAAAGCCAGGTGATCAGCCTGTGCGGCGGCAGCAACGTCTTTGCTGACAGCACCGTACCCTGGCCGCAGGTAAGCCGTGAGCAAGTTATCCGGCGGCAACCGCAGGTCATTGTCATCAGCGGGCCGCCCGGCGCGGCGGAGCAAGTCACGGCATTCTGGCGACCACAACTGAACCCTGAGGTGATCGCAGTCAACGAGGATTGGTTCAGTCGTACCGGCCCGCGGCTGATGCTCGCCGCAGAACAATTGTGCCGACAATTCGCCGCGTGGCGACGCTGATGAACTGTTAGCCAGACATAAAAAAACCCGTGCGCCGATCAGGCCACGGGTTTTTCTTAATACACTACGCGTTCTTAATACAACGTGCCGTCAGATGCTGAAAGAGGATCCACAACCGCAGGTGGTTTTGGCGTTCGGGTTGCTCACCACAAAGCGGGAACCTTCCAGCCCTTCGGTGTAATCCACCGAGCCGCCGATAAGATATTGCAGGCTCATCGGATCAACCACCAGGGATACCCCCTGTTTCTCAATGGTCATATCACCGTCGTTAACTTTATCGTCAAAGGTGAAACCATACTGGAAGCCGCTGCAACCACCGCCAGTGATGTAAACCCGAAGTTTCAATTCCGGATTCTCTTCATCGGCAATCAGGAGTTTCACCTTGTTAGCTGCCGCATCCGTAAACTGCAGGGGCAGTGCTACATCATCGCTCATATTTTTACTCCCAATCCAGTACCGGGCGGTATTCAACAGCCCTCGTTATGGTTTTATTATCCAACAGCCCCCGACAACGTTCAAGATTTGATACCGACGTTCGACGTAACAACGGAGGCTTCCTGTTGCGCCTGACGTGCCAGCGTGCGCGCCAGAATACAGGAATAGAGCGGCTTACCGCCGAGAAACTGCGCCACCAGCGTAGCGCCGAGGCAGGTGATGATCATGGGCAAAATCAGTTGGTAGTTATCGGTCATCTCCAGCACCAGTACGATACCGGTCAACGGCGCGCGGACCGACGCGGCGAACAGCGCCCCCATGCCCGCGACGGCAAACGTACCGGCTCCCAGTTCCCAGGCCGGAAACACATGCGCACACACCATGCCGAACGCCGCGCCCAGCAACGTGCCCAGCGACAGCATCGGCGCAAAAATGCCGCCCGGCGCACCGGAGCAGAAGCAGAGCAACGTCATCCCTACCCGCGCCAGAAAAATCGTCAGCAACATCCCCACACCATAATGTTCCGCCGCCGCAATCGGGATCAGCGCAAAACCGCCGCCGGTCACATCGCTGAATGCCAGTGTCATCAGCCCGGATACCCCACCGGCGACCAGTCCAACCAGTAGGAAACGTGGCATTGAATGACTGTGGAAACGCAGGAAACGCGCCTGCGCCCCCAGCACCAACGCGTTGAACAGAACACCCACCGCGCCAAATAAAATGCCCAGCAGCAAATACAACCACAGCGTACCGACTGGCGCAGATGGCAGCCGACCGACATCGATCACCGCCTGATCGCCCTCCAGCAGGCGATAAACCACACTGGCCATGATCACGCCGATAAACACCGCTTTGATGGAAATCAGGCTGTAACGAAACTGCGGGCGCATCTCCTCGATGATGAACAGAATCCCAGCCAGTGGTGCATTAAAGGCAGCCGACAATCCCGCTGCCGCGCCGGTCGCCAGCAGCGAATGACGCATTTCCGCTTTCCGCCCTGGGAATAGGTCAGCCACCATACCGCCGATATTACCGCCCAGTTGCACCGTCGGCCCTTCCCGCCCCAACACCATGCCTGCGCCCAGCGTTCCCATACCACCAAAGAATTTCACCGGTAACACCCGCCACCAGCGTACCGGACGCAAATCCTCCAGCGCACCTTCGATTTCCGGAATGCCAGATCCGCCAGCTTCTGGCGCAAATCGCCGCACCAACCAGTAGCCGATCGCCGCCAGCAAAGCAGATATCAGGATACTCAGCGGCCATACCCAGCCGCTATCAGACAGGGACGACAGCGACGTCAGCCGCCAATGTTGCACCACATTGACCGCCTGGTTGAATCCCACGCCAACCAAACCAACCAACGTGCCGGTTAGTGCAGCCATGATCAGGATATACACCGGTGTTTTATCGCGGCGAACAAGTTGTCGAATAGCGGCACTGCGAACCGCAGCAGGTAAAAAAAAGGAAGAAGGCATGACAGCAATTATCAAGGTTAGCATGGCAAACAAGGCGACTATTCTAGTCTGATACCCACGGACTTGCCCAGCCTGAATCCCAGCTACTGCGGCCTAAAATGTGTCTGACGATTTCATAACGTGGGTCAGATCATTAGAATGGACGCCACTCGCTATGCAAATCCAATCAGGAAGCCGTAATGAATAAATCTGAAAGTCTGTATGCCGCCGCCCGTCAACTGATCCCCGGAGGCGTCAACTCGCCGGTGCGTGCATTTAATGGCGTAGGCGGTGTACCGCTGTTCATCGAACGAGCGGAAGGTGCCAGACTCTACGACGCAGACGGCAAATCCTATATCGATTATGTTGGTTCCTGGGGGCCGATGATTCTGGGCCACAACCATCCGGCCATTCGTCAGGCGGTGATCGAAGCCGCAGAGCGCGGCCTGAGCTTTGGTGCCCCCACAGAAATGGAAGTCAATATGGCCCGACTGGTCACCTCACTGGTGCCAGGCATGGAGATGGTGCGGATGGTTAATTCCGGCACCGAAGCCACCATGAGCGCCATCCGTCTGGCACGCGGTTTCACTGGTCGCGACAAAATCATCAAATTTGAAGGCTGCTATCACGGCCACGCCGACTGTCTGCTGGTGAAAGCAGGTTCCGGCGCGCTGACGCTGGGGCAACCCAATTCGCCCGGCGTACCGGCCGATTTCGCCCGCCATACCCTGACCTGTACTTACAACGATCTGGCCTCGGTGCGCGCCGCGTTCGAACAGTACCCACAGGACATCGCTGCGATTATCGTCGAACCAGTGGCAGGCAACATGAACTGCATTCCGCCGTTGCCGGATTTTCTGCCGGGGTTACGAGCACTGTGCGATGAGTTTGGCGCGCTGTTGATCATCGATGAAGTGATGACCGGCTTTCGTGTGGCGTTGGGCGGCGCACAGGCACACTACGGTGTGCGTCCAGACCTCACCTGTCTTGGCAAGATTATCGGCGGCGGGATGCCGGTGGGCGCGTTTGGCGGCCGCCGCGACGTCATGGAAGCATTGGCACCGACTGGCCCGGTATATCAGGCGGGTACGCTGTCCGGCAACCCGATTGCGATGGCTGCCGGTTTCGCCTGCCTGAACGAAGTCGCTAAACCCGGCGTCCACCAGACGCTGACCGAACTGACCACTCAACTGGCAGACGGCCTGCTGGCAGCGGCGAAAAGCCAGCAGATCCCGCTGGTGGTGAACCATGTCGGCGCGATGTTCGGGATTTTCTTTACCGATGCTGATCAGGTGACCTGCTATCAGGATGTGGTGAAGTGTGATGTAGAGCGGTTCAAACGTTTCTTCCACCTGATGCTGGAAGAAGGCGTTTATCTGGCACCGTCGGCGTTCGAAGCGGGCTTCATGTCGCTGGCGCACAGTCAGCAGGATATTGAGCACACCGTTGACGCCGCCCGTCGCTGCTTCGCCAAACTGTAAGCGTTATCTACCTGTAAACGCTATCGCCCTGTGCCGGTGGGCTGCCCCCACCGGCTATTTCTTCCCGCCTTACCGCGCCTGACGGCGCAGCAGCCAGATAAAATAAGGCGCACCAATGAAGGTCGCCAGTAAACCGGCTGGAATCTGATTCGGGAACAACAACATCCGGCCACACCAGTCAGCCAGCACCATCAGTCCACCGCCAATCAGCGCCGAGCAAGCCAATTGTGGTATCACACGATTAAACCCCAGCATACGCGCCATGTGCGGTGCCATCAGCCCGACAAAGCTCATTGGCCCTACCGTCATGGTCGCTACCGCGGTCAATATTGCCGCCAGTAATAATATCGACAAGCGCACCGGTGTCACCGCCACCCCCAGCGACCGGGTGGTGGTAACGCCCAACGGCAGCATCCGCAGCCAACGCTGACACAGCGGCACCACCAGCAACGCTAGCAGCATCACCGCCACAGACGTTATCGCCTGCCCCCCCGTCACCGGATAAGTCGAACCGGACAACCAGGTCAGCAGGCTTCCACTGCGGGGATCGCCGCTGGCCAGTAACAGGCTGATCAACGTGGTAAACGCCGTGCCCAGTGCAATTCCCACCAGCAACATGCGTTGCGTCGAAAAACCACCTCGCCCGGCTACCGCCATGATCAGCAACAGCGTCACCGCCGCCCCAAGTGTACCAGCCGATAGCATCCAGTTCGTGACGTTGCCAGCCACCAGAAACAGCAATGCCACCACACCAAACGCCGAACCGGCGCTAATCCCCAGCACTTCCGGGCTGCCCATCGGGTTACCGGTTAAACGCTGAATCAGGCTCCCGGCCATCGCCAGCATCACCCCAGCGGTTAGCGCCGCCATCACCCGCGGCCAGCGCCAGGGCAACAGCGCCGATAATTCCTGACCGCGGGCCCAGTACCAACCGGCGGGTTCCCGCCCCAAAGACAGCGCCACCGTGACCACCACCAGCAACAACGCCAGCCCAGCCAGCCACCATCGTCCCCAGAAAGCGCGTTCGGTCAGCGCTTTCTGCCCGTCCTGCAACATCGGCGGTGCGGTGGAGCGCAGCCGCGGCAACAGCCATAGTAATAATGGTGCGCCCATCAGCGCAGTGGCGGCACCAGTCGGCACCTCACGCCAGACGCCCGCCAGCCATAGTAAGACTTGGTCGGTCAGTGTGAGCAACAACGCGCCTAATAACGGCGACAGCCACAGGCGTTGCCCCAATCGGCGGGCACCCAGCATTTTTGCTATCAGCGGCGCAAACAGGCCAATAAACCCGATAATACCGGCAGCGTTGACCCACTGCGCGCTGAGGAAAATCGCCAGCAGCAACGTGCCGACGCGCGCTACTGACAGGCTCAGTCCCAGGTTGTGGGCCACGCCGTCATCCAGCCCCAGCAACGTCAGCGGGCGCGCCAGCAATACCGCCAGCACGACACCGACCACCAGCACCGGCAGCACTCGCATGACGTTCTGCCAGTCTTGCTGATTGAGCGAACCGCTGCTCCACAGAAATAGGTTGGTCAATTGCTCGTAGTGAAACAGCGCCAGCAGTTGAGTAACCGCGCTGCAATACAAACTCAGCACCAGCCCGGCCAGAATCAGCGTGACCGGCGACAGGCGCTTGCCCCAGGCTACGCCGAACACCAGCGCGCCCACCAGTAACGCGCCTGCCATCGCCGCCAGTTGTGACGTCAACCAACCGCCGGGCCACGCCCACAGCGTCGCCACCGTCAGCCCCAGCTGCGCACCGCTTGCTACCCCGAGCGTTGACGGTTCGGCCAGCGGATTACGTAATACCTGCTGAAACAGCACCCCCACCAGCCCCAGCCCGGCACCGATCAACAATGCCAGCGTCAGGCGTGGCAACAGGCTGTAATGGAACAGCAACTGACGCAGGTCGGCGATATCGGGTGACAGCGCGCCCTGCCGCCATAATGCCAGCGGCAACTGCTGATGCAGATTGTAAAACGCCATCAGGATAGTCAGCAGCGACAACGCCGCCACAACCCTCGTCAGCAAACCGGACTGCGACGCGCGCGTTGGCATATTCACGGCATTCTCCACGCTCATGTCAGCCGCTCCATCGCGTTGTCCAACAGTCGGCAGAAACGCATCGCCGACAGAGTGGCACCATACAGCCAGACAGCCTCGGTACGTTGCCAGCGCTGGTCCCGAACAAATGGCAATGCGCGCCAGACGGGATTCATGCTGACCCGTGACATCACCGCCTCGTTGCCATGTTCGAAACAAATGGCATTGGCATGACCGATTGACGCCAGTTGTTCGATACCTATCACCGTACTGCCCCAGAAATTGGTGCTGCCCTGCCAGGCGTTTTCAATGCCAAGCTGATCCAACACGTCCTGAAACAAGCTGTGTTTTCCCACTACCAACACATGGCGCTCATCCAGCACCGAAAACAGCAACAGCGGACGGCGGGTATAGGGCTGCAATCTGACGCGGGCTTGTGCCATAAACTGATCAAACGCCGTCAGATGGCGTTCAGCGGCGTCGTTCATCGCCAGGCGTTCCGCCAGCGTCGTCAGCGACTGTCTTGCGACCTGCAACGGCTTACCATTGCCGTCGCTAAAGGCGAAGCCCAGTGACGGCGCAATGCGTTCAAGCTGTTCCGCCGCCGGGCCATACCCCGTCGAATAAAGCAGTAGTGAAGGGTTGAGCCGTACCAGCAGTTCGAGGTTAGGTTCGGTGCGCAAACCGACATCCACTACGCTTGCTGGCAATGTCGGCGCTTGCACCCACAAGCGGTAGTTGTGGATATCCGCCACCCCCATCGGCATGACGCCCAATGCCATCAATAATTCGACCGGCAGCCATTCCAGCGCCACGATGCGCTGGCTATCCACCGTAGCCGCACGGGTATCAAAAGGAGAAAACCACGGGGCAACCAGCATCGCCGCCAGCAGACGGCGCCGGAGCGCATCCGGTTGGTTCAGGCTACCCATCATCTTGTTCAGCATACGACACTCATTCAACACACAAAACTGACCGGCGTCCCTTCAACCGGATGGGGCAATACCCCCATCGGGATGCCGTAAATAGCCTGCAACACCTCCGCCTGCATCAGTGCCTGTGGCGTTCCCTGCGCCACTATCCGCCCCTGACGCAGCGCCACCAGTTCGTCGCAGTAACGCGCCGCCATGTTAATGTCGTGCAATACGGCAATCACCGTCAGGCCGCGTTGCTGGCTCATTTGTCGTATCAGCGACAGCACCTCCACCTGATGAGCAATGTCCAACGCCGATGTCGGTTCATCCAGCAACAAGCAGCGGCTGTCCTGCGCCACGGTCATCGCCAGCCAGGCGCGTTGCCGCTCGCCACCGGATAAGCTGTCCACCAGCCGGTGGGCGAAAGGCGACAGCCCCACCAGTTCAATGGCGTCGTCCACTTTCTGCTGGTCGGCCGGTGCAAAACGACCCAGCGCACCGTGCCACGGGTAGCGGCCAACCGCCACCAGTTCGCGTACCGTCATGCCGTCGGCGGCAGGCAATTGCTGCGGGAGATAAGCGACCTGACGGGCGAATGCCTTACCACGCCACTCCGGCAGTGGTTTTTCCGCCAGCCAGGCAGAGCCACTGGAAGGTGCCTGATGGCGTCCCAACATTTTCAATAGGGTAGATTTGCCTGAGCCGTTATGACCAAGCAAGCCGCAGACTTTTCCCGCCGGAAACGTCAGTGTCAGCGGATGCAGCAATACCCGATCGGCCACGGAAAAGCTGACCTCATTCAGCCGGAAGGTCATCTCCGGCGGCATCATAGCTTTTTGCATCATGAGTTCGTGCGTTGAAGGTGTTCGGTTCGCCCGCCAGTGATCACGCTAGGCAAATATGAAAACGATAATGATTATCGTAAACATTAAATCATAGGCGTAAGCCAAGGCTCTCCGCAACCGATTTAGATACTGGCGGGTGAAATACAGGTATCGGGACAAGAACAGACGAGGAAAGAAGACAAAAAACACGCCCGGCGAACCGGGCGTATGTATGGATGTGGCGCTTACTGCCCAAACATCTGCTTGATCCAATCAGGAACGCTGCCGCCTTCCTGCTGATTTTGCTGTGGCTGACCGTTTGATGAGCCGGTCGGTTGCTGCACCGCTTGCTGGCTAGCCTGACACAACGCCTGCGGGTTATCCGTCCACACCGGCAATGCCCGGCCAGCGCTACCGTTACAGATAAAGTTGCCGTTACTGTCCACCGTCATGGTGGTAATGCCTTCCGGCGGTGTCAGCATCAGCGGCAACGGTGTCTGGTTTTCCAGATAGCGGCGATAAATAGTCAGCGCGCCGTTAGCACCGGTCAGCTTAGCCGGGCCATTATTGTCGCGACCCACCCAGGTGATCACCACTTCCTTACCGTCAACGCCAGCAAACCAGCTGTCACGCAGGTCGTTGGTCGTACCGGTTTTCCCCGCCAGATGGTAGTTACCAAATTTCACCATTAACGAACGTGAGGTGCCGCGCTCTACCACCTGTTGCATACCATACAACGTAAGGTAGGCGGCCTGTGAAGGCACAGCCCGTTCGGCTTGCGGGAAGCTCTGATACAGTACTTTACCGTCTTCGGCGATCACCGAACGCAGCGCCGAGAGTGGTGCACGGCTACCGCCACTGGCGATAGTCTGGTACTCCTGCGCCACTTCCATCGGTGTCAGGCTGATGGCACCCAGTAACATCGCCGGTACTGGCTGAATCTGGTTCTGCGGGATCCCCAGCTTCTGCAATGTATCGCTGATCTGATCCAGCCCGACCGCCATGCCTAAGTTAACCGTCGGCACGTTGAGCGAGTTCGCCAGCGCATCCACCAGCATCACCCGACCACGGAATTCCCGATCGTAGTTTTTGGGTTCCCAGGTTGTCCCGTTCGACTGTTTGAGCGAAATCGGCTCATCCGCCAGAATGGTGTTAAGTCGGTAGCGATCCGGCATACTGAGCGCCGTCAGGTAAGTAGGCGGTTTCGCCAGCGACCCCACCGAACGGCGTGCCTGCATGGCGCGGTTGAAACCAGCGAACTGCGTGTCAGAACCGCCGACCATCGCCCGAACCTCGCCGCTGAAGCGATCGACAATCACCATCGCCGATTCCAGATCTTTAACCCCGCGCGCCGCGCGTAATGCCGGAATACCGTCTTCCACCGCTTTTTCCGCCGCATCCTGCGACACCGGATCCAGCGTGGTGAAGATTTTCACCCCAGACAGATCGTTAGCCTTGTCGCCCAGCCGCTGTTGTAACTCCTGCCGCACCATCTGCATGAACGCGGGCTGCGGACTGATCACCCCGCCTTTCGGCTGAACACCCAACGGGCGGGCGCTCAACATGTTGTAAAGATCTTCGTCGATAACCTGCTGGTTTTGCAGCAACTTCAACACCAGGTTACGACGTTCCAGCGTCACCTGCGGATTGCGCCACGGGTTATAGAGCGACGCCCCTTTTACCATTCCCACCAGCATCGCCTGTTGGTCAAGGCTCAATTCATCTACTGGCCGCCCGAAATAATAAAGGCTAGCCAGCGGAAAACCGCGGATCTGATCGTTACCACTCTGACCGAGGTACACCTCGTTCAGATACAACTCCAGGATACGATCCTTGCTGTAGCGGTAATCCATGATCAACGCCATGTAGGCTTCGTTGGCTTTACGCCATAGCGAGCGTTCGTTGGTCAGGAACAGGTTTTTCACCAACTGCTGGGTTAGCGTACTGCCGCCCTGCACCGCCCGGCCCGCTGTCAGGTTGGCGATCAACGCACGGCCGATGGAGTAAAAACTGATGCCATCATGCTCGTAGAAATGGCGGTCTTCGGTGGCGACCAGTGTTTGCACCAGCAGGTCAGGGAAACCGGAACGCTGCACAAACAGTCGCTGCTCACCATTCGGCGATTGCAGCATGGTGATCAGTTTCGGATCGAGCCGGAAGAAACCGAAATTACGCTGATTATCCATGTTCTGGATCTGCGACAACCGGTCACTGCTGAACAGCATTTTGGCGTGAATTTGACCTTCCTTGCCGTCCGGGAAGTCAAAAGGACGGCGTAGAATTTCGATGCTGTTAGCCTGCACCGTGAATTCTCCTGGTCGGGTAATACGGCTAACCTCACGGTATTGCATACCTTCCAGCAAATTGACCATCTCTTTCTTGCTGTAAGCCATGCCCGGTTCAAGGTTGACCATGCGTCCATACACCGCCGCCGGAAGTTGCCATACTTTGCCGTCGATACGACTGCGAATTTCGCCGTCGAGGTAAACGCCATAAATCGACATTACCACCACGAAAATCAGGAATAGCCGGATCAACAGCCCCAGCCAGCGACGCTTCTTACGCGGCCGTTTGCTCATGACTTCTTCCTCGTCATCCTCATCGTCGTCATAGTCTTCTTCGTACTCGTCTTCATAATCGTCGTCGTAATCATCATCCCTGCGACGGCGCGTCGCTTGCCTGCGAGGGGGAGTTTGTCGTGACGCACTACGTTTGCGCCCGATAGGTTCGCGGTCATCCCGAGACATTACAGTGACATCTCCATCAGGTTACTGACGACCGCCGGATACCCGTTATGGCCGTCTACTCTGTGTCTCCCACGCTGCACAAGGAAGGGGGAAACATCTGAAATTAGGTATTTTGGTATTTTCTGGTTCGTCGGGTCGGTGCCGTATTCGCCGGATCATCCGGCCAGACATGCTTGGGATAGCGCCCTTTCATTTCTTTCTGCACTTCCCGATAAGCACCTTTCCAGAAGGCCGCCAGATCGCGAGTGATCTGCAATGGCCGCATCGCCGGAGACAACAATTCCAGCACCAGCGCCACCCGACCTTCAGCCAACAACGGGCTGGCCTGTTCGCCGAACATCTCTTGTAGTCTTACTGCCAGCACCGGCGGTTGGTCAGCATCATAACGGATCGACAAACGACTACCGCCGGGCACAGTGTAGTGGCTGGGCAGTGCGCTATCCAGCCGCTGGCGCTGCGACCAGTTGAGCAAACGCCACAGCGCTTCGCTCAGGTTTACCTGATTCAGCGTGCGCCGATCCCGAACACCAGCCAGCGACGGCAGTAACCATAGTTCCAGCGACGCCAGCAAGGCCGCGTCATCCACCGCAGGCCAGTCCACCTCGGGTAACCACTGCCGGGCACACCATAACCGCTGGCGCAGTTGCAACGCCGGTTCGTCCCAGTTCAACACCGACAGCCCCTGCTCACGCAACCAGTTAAGCATCGCCTGCTGCAACGCTTCGTCCGACGGCTTGGCTAATGGCCGGGACGATAGCGTCAGGTGGCCTACCTGCGTTCGCAAGCTGGCGCGCAGAGTACCTTTTTCTTCATCCCAGTGCATCAGATTCTGTTCAGTCACCAGTTCCGGCCGCTGGCGCACCAGTTGGTCAATATCCACCGACAACGCCAGTAAAATACGGGCGTCGGCACTGTTCGGACTCTGCATCAGAACCGGAGCCAGCAGCCATTCCGATGCTACCAACGCGTCTTCCGGCGGCAGACTGGCTCCAGACCCGTTCGCCAGTTGATAGCGCCCATCCTGACCACGCCGCCGGGCGATACGATCTGCAAAGCCTGCCGACAACAACGCGACGGCCAGGCTTTCATTTACCTTGCCTGACGTCTTGCCGACACGGCGCACCAGTTGTTGTGCCCGCCGCTGCCAGTGACTGGCGGGACGATGCAGAGCATCAGCCAGATTTGGCGACCCGGTACGTGGCGGCTCTTCGATGATCGCCGCCAGCAACGCCGCTGTCGCCAGCGCATCCGAATCCTGTCCGGCGGCATGTAACATTGCCGCCAGCCGTGGATCACTGCCCAGTGCCGCCATCTTACGTCCATCCGCCGTCAGCCGTTGTTGCGCATCGCACATGCCCAACTGCGCCAGCAAACGGTCTGCCGCCAGTAATGCGGGTTGAGGCGGTGTATCCAGCCAACAGAGCTGCGCGGCGTCGTTGCAGCCCCACTGCAACAGATCCAGCCGCAACCCGGACAAATCACTGTGCAACATTTCTGGCTCGCTTTGTGCTGCGGCGCGTTCAGCCTGCTCACGGGCGAACAGATGCCAGCACACGCCCGGCTCCAGTCGCCCGGCACGTCCGGCGCGCTGCACCATTGATGCCTGGCTGATGCGCTGCGTCGTCAGGCGAGTCAACCCGGTTTTGACATCAAACAGCGCCACCCGCTCCAGACCACTGTCTACCACAACCCGAATGCCTTCGATGGTCAGGCTGGTTTCGGCGATGTTGGTCGCCAGTACTATTTTGCGCCGTCCGGCAGCCGTCGGCAGGATCGCTCTTTGTTGCTCCGCCAACGTCAGCGCACCGTACAACGGGCAGATATCCACCTCCGCCAACACCGTATTTTCCAGTAGCGTCTGTACCCGTTTAATTTCTGCCACGCCCGGCAAAAATACCAGCAACGAACCGGTTTCGTCCTGCAACAGACGGTAAACCAACCGGGCTGTCGCCTCCTCCAGACGTTCTTGCGAGCCAACCGGCTGGTAATGCCGCTCCACTGGCCAGGAACGACCTTGCGACGACACGCTGATCGATTGCGGTAATAAAGAAGAGAGTCGGGAGTTATCCAACGTAGCGGACATGATCAACAGCGTCAGATCATCACGCAGCCCCTGCTGGACATCCAGCAACAGCGCCAGCGCCAGATCGGCCTGTAGACTGCGCTCATGAAATTCATCCAGCACGACCAAAGAGACGCCATCCAACATCGGATCATGTTGCAGCATCCGGGTCAGAATGCCTTCTGTCACCACTTCCAGCCGGGTTTGGCTGCTCACCCGACTCTCCGAGCGCATACGGTAACCGACGGTTTGTCCCGGTGTTTCCCCCAACCACTCCGCCAGCCGGAAAGCCACGCTTTTAGCCGCCAGCCGACGCGGTTCCAGCATAATAATGCGGCCGGGAAACGCACTCTGCTGCAATAGCTGCAACGGCAACCAGGTGGACTTGCCTGCACCGGTCGGGGCATGTAGCAACACTTGCGGCGCGGT
This sequence comes from Dickeya undicola, assembly GCF_000784735.1. Classification (GTDB taxonomy): domain Bacteria; phylum Pseudomonadota; class Gammaproteobacteria; order Enterobacterales; family Enterobacteriaceae; genus Dickeya; species Dickeya undicola. The sequence goes on along the minus strand of NZ_JSYG01000022.1, from coordinate 26,398 downwards.
ATGCAACGCCTGGATGACGTCATCCAGTACGGCGCTGACGGGGGGTAGACTCACACAACTCTCCGTAATGACTGAATCCGGCGGCACAGCAATACAGCACAATTCATAGCCGGACGTTATCTAAAGACATATCTTAATAAAAGGAAAAACAGCGCACCGTCCGGTTGCCTGAACGCGGCGAATGGCGGAACGTAACCTTAACTTTATTCGGCGGGCATTGTAGCATCGGAACCCCACAGAACAGAGAGATTGCCATGACCCCGACCCGCCGCCTGTTTTTTGCTCTGTCGTTGCCAGAGGCGATCGGCCAGCAGATCGTACACTGGCGCGCCGCGCAATTCGCTCCCGAGGCGGGTCGCCCGGTGGCAGCGGCCAATCTGCACCTGACGCTGGCATTCCTCGGTGAGGTCAGTGACGCCAAAATGCAGGTTTTGCAGACGCTGGCTGGCCGTATTCGCCAACCGGTGTTTACCCTTACGCTGAACGATGCCGGCCACTGGCCCCGACCTGGCGTAGTGTGGCTCGGTTGTCGTCAGGCACCGCGTGGATTACTGCAACTGGCAGAGATGCTGCGTGCCCAGGCGGCGCGTAACGGTTGTTATCAACCGCCTCAGCCGTTTCATCCGCATATCACGCTGTTACGTGGTGCCACTCGCCCAATGCCGGTGCCGCCCGCCACATTCAGTTGGTCCGTGCCGGTCGAGCAGTTTTTTCTGTACGAATCGCACACCGATGCGGGCCGAACCCACTATCGCACCCTCGCCCACTGGCCGTTGCTGACTTCCTGAGAGACATCATTCATGCAATTTTCCCCACGCCTGCAACCCGCCACGCTGCTCAAACGTTACAAACGATTTCTGGCGGATGTGGTGACGCCCGCAGGAGAAAGCCTGACGCTACACTGCCCTAACACCGGCGCGATGACTGGCTGTGGTGCGCCAGGCGATACCGTCTGGTATTCCACCTCGGATAACCCGAAACGCAAATACCCTCACACCTGGGAACTGACGCAAACGACGCAGGGACACTGGATTGGCGTCAACACCTTGCGCGCCAATCAATTAGTGCTTGAAGCGTTGCACGCAGGCCGACTGGCCGATTTCACAGGTTACACCACTATCCGTGCTGAAGTGCGCTATGGTTCGGAAAACAGCAGGATAGATGTGTTATTGCAGGCAGAGGACCGGGCGGACTGCTATATTGAAGTCAAATCAGTCACATTATTGCAACATGGATGTGGTTACTTTCCCGATGCGGTGACGCTCAGAGGGCAAAAGCATCTGCGGGAACTGCAACAGATGGCGGCGCAGGGATGTCGAGCTGTTTTGTGTTTCGCCGCGCTGCACTCCGGTATCGACCGGATTTCACCAGCGCAACACATTGACCGACATTACGCCGAATTATTACAACTATCCCGGCAGCAGGGGGTTGAAATTCTGTGTTACGGTGCCCATATCACGCCTGATGGCATGACGCTGGGGCAATTATTACCGTTTCAATAACGTGACGACAGCGAGCTAATTCTGCCACACGTTATGTATTATCTGATGGGATTATGCCGGTTCTCACACTTTGTCAGGCCAGTGTCGGGAATCATTGCCAACCTAACGTCCATCTGTTATTTATAGCGGCCTGTTTTTCCCCCCTGGGGGAGTCGATACTGCGTGTCGTGTTTATGTAGGAGAAGCAACATGCAAGAAGGGCAAAACCGTAAGACATCCTCTCTGAGCATTCTCGCGATTGCCGGAGTGGAGCCGTACCAGGAGAAGCCGGGCGAAGAATACATGAACGACGCTCAGCTGGCTCATTTCAGGCGTATTCTTGAAGCATGGCGCAATCAACTCAGGGACGAAGTCGATCGAACCGTATCGCACATGCAGGATGAAGCCGCTAACTTCCCGGACCCGGTAGACCGTGCCGCACAGGAAGAAGAATTCAGCCTTGAACTGCGCAACCGCGATCGCGAACGTAAGCTGATCAAGAAGATTGCCAAAACACTGCAGAAAATCGAAGACGAGGACTTTGGCTATTGTGAGTCCTGTGGCGTGGAAATCGGTATCCGTCGTCTGGAAGCCCGCCCCACTGCCGATCTGTGCATTGACTGTAAAACACTGGCCGAAATCCGCGAAAAGCAGATGGCCGGATGATATCAGCCCGGCGGGAGAGCACACGCACAACCGCCGGGATTTCGCGTCTTATGATCAATCCGCATTATCGTCAACCGGCATGATATCGCCGTATGTCTGAATCACACCCTTATGTTGGGCGCTTTGCCCCCTCCCCGTCTGGCGACCTCCACTTTGGTTCCCTGATAGCCGCATTGGGCAGCTACCTGCAGGCCCGAGCCTGCCGCGGGCGTTGGCTGGTTCGTATTGAAGATATTGATCCCCCCCGCGAAGTGCCCGGTGCTGCCGCACGCATTCTCCGTCAGTTGGAACAGTATGGCCTGTTCTGGGACGGTGACGTGGTGTACCAGTCCCGCCGCCACGATCTGTACCGTGCCGTGCTGGCTGACCTGCAGCGTCAGGGGAAATGCTACTTCTGTACCTGTACCCGGCAACGCATCCAGCAGATTGGCGGCCACTATGACGGCCACTGCCGCGATCGCGGCCTGCCGCCGAACCAGGCCGCGTTGCGCCTGCGCCAGAACCAACCAGTTCTCAGCTTTTACGATCGCTTACGCGGGCAGATTGATGCCGACCCGATGCTGGCACGAGAAGACTTTATTATCCATCGCCGCGATGGGCTGTTTGCCTACAATCTGGCCGTCGTGGTTGACGATCACGATCAGGGCGTTACCGAAATTGTACGCGGCGCGGATCTGATCGAACCGACGGTGCGCCAGTTATCACTGTATCAACAGTTGGATTATCCAGCTCCGGCCTACGTCCATCTGCCGCTGGCGCTCAATGATGACGGCAACAAGCTTTCCAAGCAGAACCATGCTCCGGCGCTGCCGGATGGCGATCCTCAGGCTGTGCTGGCACAGGCGTTGGCCTTTTTGCGCCAGCCATTACCAACACACTGGCGGGACCTTGACCGAGAGGCGTTGCTCGCGTGGGCCATCGCGCACTGGTCACTGGCGACAGTCCCTGTTGAAGCCGCGCTTACATCGCCGGAAATAACATCAGCATTCTCAAAGGGCTGAGGGTGAGCTATGATTAGCCGCTATTTTTTGTTGTGCCGTTAATTTTCCAATGATTATCGAGGTGTATTATCTTTACCCGGGTAGCTAATTTTTGCCGCAAGGTACTGAATCGTGAGAATGAGCCCGCCAGGGCGGACAATCCGCCGCAGGCGATGACGGTCGTTCCCCGTGACCAGCACGCCATTTCACGTAGCGACATCAGTGAGAATGCGCTGAAAGTACTGTATCGCCTGAGCAAAGCGGGCTATGAGGCTTATCTGGTAGGCGGCGGCGTCCGCGACCTGCTGTTGGGCAAAAAACCCAAAGACTTCGATATCACTACCAACGCCACCCCGGAGCAGGTACGCAAATTGTTCCGTAACTGTCGGCTGGTCGGCCGCCGTTTCCGTCTGGCGCATGTGATGTTCGGTCCTGAAGTCATTGAAGTCGCGACATTTCGTGGTCACCACGAACAGCATCAGGAACAGGAAACGAAAAATGCCGCTCAGCAAGGCCATAACGGTATGCTGCTGCGTGACAACATTTTCGGCACCATCGAAGAAGACGCGCAACGACGCGACTTCTCCATCAACAGCCTTTATTACAGCATCGCCGACTTCACCGTTCGTGACTACACCAACGGCCTGAACGACCTGCGTCAGGGGCTGATTCGCCTGATTGGCGAACCGGAAACCCGCTACCGTGAAGACCCGGTACGTATGCTGCGTGCGGTACGATTCGCCGCCAAGCTCAGTATGCGCATCAGCCCGGAAACCGCCGAGCCGATTCCCCGCCTGGCCTCGCTGCTGCACGACATCCCTCCGGCACGCTTGTTCGAAGAATCGCTGAAACTGTTGCAGGCAGGCCACGGCTATCCGACCTATCAGTTACTGTGCGAATACCAACTGTTTCAGCCGCTGTTCCCGCTGATCAGCCGTTATTTCACGGCTAACGGCGAGAGTACGATGGAGCGGATGATCGTGCAGGTGCTGAAAAACACCGATCAACGCCTCCAGAACGACATGCGCGTCAACCCAGCCTTCCTGTTCTCCGCCATGCTGTGGTATCCGCTGGTCGAGCACGCCCAAAAACTGACGCAGGAAAGCGGGCTGGCCTACTTCGAGGCGTTTGCCTTAGCCATGAACGATGTACTGGATGAACAGTGCCGCTCGCTGGCGATCCCTAAACGCATTACCTCGCTTGTCCGCGATATCTGGCAGCTACAGTTGCGCCTGTCGCGTCGTCAGGGCAAACGCGCCTTCAAGCTGATGGAACACCCGAAATTCCGCGCCGCGTATGACCTGCTCTGCCTGCGTGCCGAAATCGAAAACCATCAGGAGTTGCAACGCCTGGCGCAGTGGTGGGGCGAGTTTCAGGTTGCTGCACCGCCACGCCAGCAGGTGATGTTGAACACACTGGATGACGGCCCAACGCCGCATCGCCGTTCACGCCGCCCGCGTAAGCGTCCAGCCCGTCGGGATAACATTCGGTGATTCAGGTTTATCTGGCGCTGGGCAGCAACCTGTCCGAACCATTGCAACAGGTGCGCGCGGCGCTAACCGCGTTGGACGCCATTCCTCGCACCCGGCTGGTGCGCTGTTCATCATTTTATCGCAGCCGCCCGCTCGGCCCACAGGATCAACCGGATTATCTCAATGCGGTTGCTGAGTTACAGACCACGTTGCTACCGGAAGCGCTGCTGGACCATACCCAGCGTATTGAACAAGAACAAGGACGAGTACGTAAGGATCACCGCTGGGGACCGCGTACCCTCGATCTTGATATTCTGCTATTTGGCTCCCAGACGCTGCATACCGAACGGCTCACGGTGCCGCACTATGACATGAAAAACCGTGAGTTCATGCTCTACCCACTGGCTGAACTGGCACCAGAACTGGTGTTTCCCGATGGCGAAGCGCTGACGACGCGGTTACAACAGGTGCCCCGTAACGGCCTGACGCGGTGGGAGGAACAGTAGCCCTTCCTCCTTTTCCTGCCGACTGCAACACACCGCTGGCACCCAATGGGTGTCAATCTCTTGTTTTACAAATAGAAATAGACTGCTGTTCCTGATGCCTGCCTTCCTTTAGAATGACTCACCCTTGAACTGCCCTTGAGTTGACTCAGGAAGGTTGCCATGAAAGCGACGACGATTTCTCATCTGCGCCAGTGGAAACAAGAACAAAGAAAGTTCGCCACACTGACCGCTTACGACGCCAGCTTCGCCCAGTTGTTCTATGAACAGGGTATTCGTGTAATGCTGGTGGGGGACTCTCTCGGTATGCCCGTGCAGGGCCACGACTCGACCCTGCCTGTTACCATTGATGATATGGTTTATCACACCCGCTGTGTGCGGCGCGGCGCACCGCATTGCCTGCTGCTATCCGACCTGCCTTTCATGGGCGCTGCCACGCCGGAGCAAGCCTGCCAGCAAGCGGCAGCGTTGATGCGCGCTGGTGCGAACATGGTCAAGATAGAAGGCGGCAGTTGGCTTGTTCCTACCGTGCGTATGCTGACTGAACGCGCCGTCCCGGTGTGTGGACACCTGGGGTTGACCCCACAGTCGGTCAATATCTTTGGCGGCTACAAAGTCCAGGGGCGTGACGAAGCCGCCGCCAACCAATTGCTGCAAGATGCGCTGGCGCTGGAGCAAGCAGGCGCTCAGTTATTGGTGCTGGAATGCGTGCCGGTATCGCTGGCGCAACGCGTGACCGAAGCGCTCACTATCCCGGTTATCGGCATCGGTGCCGGTAACGTCACCGACGGCCAGATTCTGGTGATGCACGACGCGCTGGGTGTGACCGGCGGTCATACGCCGAAGTTCGCCCGCAACTTCATGGCGGAAGCGGCGGATATCCGCGCCGCCGTTCGCCTGTATGTACAGGAAGTTGAACAGGGAACCTTTCCCGACGAGAAATACAGTTTTGTTTAACACAGGAGCAAACGTGTGTTGATTATTGAAACGCCGGTGCTGCTGCGCCGCGAACTCCGCCGCTGGCGTCAGGAAGGAAAACGCATCGCACTGGTGCCGACTATGGGCAACCTGCATGACGGCCACCTGACCCTGGTGGATGAAGCCCGAGCCCGAGCTGATATCGTGGTGGTCAGTATTTTTGTCAATCCCTTGCAGTTTGAGCGGGCAGACGATCTGGCCCGCTACCCTCGCACCTTGCAGGAAGACTGCGAGAAGCTGACGCGGCGTGGCGTTGACCTGGTGTTCGCGCCCGCTCCCGACACCCTCTACCCCAATGGCCTGCAACAGCAGACGTTCGTGGAAGTACCGGGGCTGTCGCAGATGCTGGAAGGTGCCAGCCGTCCGGGGCATTTTCGTGGTGTCTCCACCGTCGTCAGTAAGCTGTTCAATCTGGTACAGCCGGATGTCGCCTGCTTTGGCGAAAAAGATTACCAGCAACTGGCGCTGATCCGTCAGATGGTGGCCGACATGGACTACGACATCAGCGTCGTCGGTGTGCCTATCGTGCGCGCCAAAGACGGCCTGGCGCTCAGTTCCCGCAACGGTTATCTCACCGCCGAGGAGCGTCAGCAGGCACCACAACTCTGTCGCATCATGAACGAGGTGGTAGAGCAATTATCCAACGGCGACCGGCAAATTGATGATATGCTCGCCAACGCATCAGAAGCGCTGCGCGAAGCCGGATTCACACCCGACGAGCTATTTATTCGCGACGCCGCAACGTTGCAGCCGCTGACCATTGAAAGTACCCATGCGGTGGTGCTGATGGCGGCCTGGCTGGGTAAAGCGCGTCTGATTGATAACCAACAGGTGGATTTGACCACCTGATTTTTCCAACCAGAGTGACAGACCGATGATTCGAACCATGCTGCAAGGTAAGCTGCACCGGGTGAAGGTAACCCAGGCTGACTTACATTATGAAGGGTCCTGCGCCATCGATCAGGATTTTATGGACGCCGCCGGTATTCTTGAATACGAAGCGATCGACATCTATAACGTGGACAACGGCCACCGTTTTTCCACCTATGCGATCGCGGCTGAACGCGGCTCCCGCATTATTTCCGTCAACGGCGCGGCCGCACGCTGCGCCTGCGTCGGCGACAAGCTGATTATCTGCTCCTATGTGCAGATGCCGGATGAGCAGGCGCGCGAGCACCGCCCGAAGGTCGCCTATTTTGGCGACAACAATACGTTGCAGCGCACCGCCAAGGCGATTCCGGTGCAGATCGCCTGAGTCATTACGCCGATAAAAAAGCGGGACGGTATACACCATCCCGCTTCACCGCCAACAAAACCAGCCGACTAACTACGCAAACCGCGCCCACGCTCAATCAGCCACCAGCTCAGCCCATAGAACACCACGATGAACGCCAGCAGCACCGCCAGCGTCAGTAGCAACGGCACATCATGAATACCCAGGAATCCAAAGCGGAAACCGCTGATCATATAAACGACCGGGTTCAGTTTGGACACCGCCTGCCAGAACGGTGATAGCAACGACAGCGAGTAGAACACACCGCCCAGATAGGTCAGCGGCGTCAGCACAAAGGTCGGAATCAGGCTGATGTCATCGAAAGTTTTGGCGAATACGGCGTTGATAAGCCCCGCCAGCGAAAACAGCATCGATGTCAGCAACAGCGTCACCACCACCATCCACCAGGCATGAACATGCAGCGGCACAAAGAACAGCGACACCATCGTCACCAGCACACCAACACAGATACCGCGCGCCATACCGCCACCGACATAACCGGCAATGATGATGTGCGTCGGCACCGGTGCCACCAGCAGCTCTTCGATATTGCGTTGAAATTTAGCGCTGAAAAATGACGATGCAACGTTGGCATAGGCGTTGGTAATCACCGACATCATGATCAACCCTGGCACGATGAACTGCATGTAACTAAAGCCATTCATCTCACCGATACGTGTACCGATCAGATTGCCGAAAATGATGAAATACAGCGACATGGTAATCACAGGTGGCACCAGCGTCTGGACCCAGATTCGGGCAAAGCGATTGATTTCTTTGCTCCAGATGCTCTGCAACGCTACCCAATATAACCCCATCATGCTTTATCTCCGTTGTTATTGAGCAGTGCGACAAACAGTTCTTCCAGACGGTTGGCCTTGTTGCGCATACTGAGAACCTGAATGCCTTGCGCGCTGAGTTGGCTAAAAATACCGTTCAGCCCTTGTTCACGTCTCACGTCCACTTCCAGCGTAGAGGTATCCACCAACCGGTGCTGATAACCTTCCAACCGGGGAAGCGCACTCTTCGCCGCCAAGTCGAAAAAGAACGTTTCCGATTGCAGCTTGGATAACAACGCCTTCATCGAGGTGTTTTCCACCAACTGCCCGGACTGGATGATGCCGATATTGCGGCACAGCATTTCCGCCTCTTCCAGATAATGGGTCGTCAGGATGATGGTGGTGCCCTGCCCGTTAAGCTCTTTGAGGAACCCCCACATTGAGCGACGCAATTCGATGTCCACCCCGGCGGTCGGCTCATCAAGAATCAGCAGCTTAGGCTCATGCATCAACGCCCGTGCAATCATCAATCGGCGCTTCATCCCACCCGATAACATGCGGGCACGCTCGTTACGCTTGCCCCACAGGTCGAGCTGGTTGAGGTACTTTTCCGCACGCCGTAACGCTTCCTGCCGGGGAACGCCGTAATAACCGGCCTGATTGACCACAATTTGCATCACGGTTTCAAATGGATTGAAGTTGAACTCTTGCGGCACCAACCCCAGTTGCCGCTTGGCGTTCACGATATCCCGGTCCAGATCGTAACCGAACACCTGAATCCTGCCGTCGGTCTTGTTGACCAGCGAACTGATGATGCCGATGGTGGTGGACTTGCCCGCACCATTAGGGCCCAGCAGAGCATAAAAATCCCCGGCTTCAACGCGCAGGTCGATACCGCGCAACGCGCGAACGCCCCCAGGGTACGTTTTGGTCACATTCATCAATTCCAGTGCATATGTCATAGCTGAAAGCGTGCCTTATTATCAGTTGAGCGAGTCCTGGTCGGACCCAGTTTTCGATTTCAAAACCCCTGTGATTGCTCTATATTACCCCTCACCGCCCTTTTGTTGTTACAGGTCATTTACTTTCATGAAAACGATAGAAACGCTGATCGCCAATAACCAGCTGTGGTCTGAAACGATAGTGAAAGAAGACCCCGATTATTTTGAACGGCTGGCATTAGCTCAGCGCCCCCGCTTTCTGTGGATTGGTTGTTCTGATAGCCGGGTTCCCGCAGAAAGCCTGACCAGCCTCGAACCGGGCGAACTGTTTGTTCACCGCAACGTGGCTAACCTGGTTATCCATACCGATCTTAACTGCCTGTCCGTAGTGCAGTACGCTGTTGAAGTTCTGGAAGTGGAGCACATCATCATTTGCGGCCACTATGGCTGCGGTGGTGTACAGGCTGCGGTCGAAAACCCGGAACTAGGGTTGATCAACAACTGGCTGCTCCACATCCGTGACCTGTGGTATAAGCACAGCTCATTGCTGGGAGAATTGCCACCCGAACAGCGGTTTAACAAACTGTGTGAAATCAACGTAGTGGAACAGGTGTACAACCTGGGTCACTCTACCATCATGCAGTCCGCCTGGAAACGCGGCCAAAAAGTGACAATTCATGGTTGGGTCTACGGGATTCAGGATGGTCGTCTGCGTGACCTGGAAGTCACCGCCACCAGCCGTGAGACGCTGGAGCAGCGTTACCGCCGGGCGGTTTCGTCGCTGCTGTAACCTTTTCATTGCGCCCATGCCAACATGGGCGCAATGTCATGCTTTATTGCGGAATGACCTTGCCGATAAACGGCAGATGACGATAGTGCTGGGCATAATCGATACCATATCCCACCACAAACTCGTCAGGGATGGAAAAACCAACCCATTCTACCGGCACCTGCACTTCACGACGTGACGGTTTATCCAGCAGAGTGCAAATAGCCAGCGACTTCGGCTCGCGCAATTGCAAAATCTCTCTCACTTTGCTCAGGGTATTACCGGAGTCGATGATATCTTCGACAATCAGCACGTCTTTACCACGGATATCTTCGTCCAGATCCTTCAGAATCTTCACGTCACGGGATGAGTTCATACCGCCGCCGTAACTGGAGGCAGTCATAAAATCCACCTCGTGGGAATGGTCAATGGCGCGGCACAGATCGGCCATAAACACAAAGGAACCGCGCAGCAACCCCACCAGCACCATGTCGCTGCTACTGTTGCGATAATGCTCGCTGATTTGGCGTCCGAGTTCGGCCACCCGAGCCTTGACCTCCTGCTCGGAGATCATGACATCCACCGTATGTTTCATCATACTGACAACTCACAGAAAAAAGGTATCCAGTATCGGCCACAGAGGCCATACTCCGATGCAGGCACACCACCAGGCTGTGCCGCACTTCATCACGGCGCGCAGTATAACAGAAAGCCTGGTTTCACCCACCCCATAGCGGAGAGAGCATGACATCCTTATCGTCTTCAATGGCTGACAGCACCATCACCTATAAAGTGAATGACCCCATCAATGTCGATCAGTTTATCCACCTGCTTAACCGAACCTCACTGGGTCCGAGACGACCGTTGGATCAACGGGATACCCTTGCAGGTATGCTAACCGAGACAGACCTGCTGGTGACGGCATGGCGCGGCGATGAACTGGTCGGTGTAGCGCGCAGCGTGACGGATTACCACTTTTGCTGTTACCTGTCCGACCTGGCGGTGGATGAAGCATGTCAACATGGCGGTATCGGTCGTCAGCTTATTGCGCATACCGCGCAGCAGCTCAAACCACACTGTCGCCTGATCTTGATTGCCGCGCCTCAGGCCGTGGATTATTACCCCAAAATCGGTTTTGAGGCACACCCCAGTGCCTGGCACATTCTGGCAGGCGATTTTCTCGCACTGACATGCTGAAGCCGGTATCAGGTTTGCCGAGTGTGGTGAAAATATCAACGTATTCGCAAGAGAGTCAGGATTTCGTTATCGGCGGATAAAAGAGGGTAAAACGCATTGCGCAGCCTCAGTACAAGGTTTTTCATATGTCATGACCAACCTATGGAGAGGTGTACCATGACATCACTATCGAAAATTTGTCGTACCGCGGCGCTCATCGCCGGTATTTCCCTGATCTCCGCCGTATCCGTGGCCTCCGCGCATCCGGAAGGCGTTGAACCGCCGACATTCGGCAAACCGGGCGCATTTCCACCACCGCCTGGATTCCCACCACCGATGCCTGCGCTCTACCAGGCGTCGTTGCAGGCAAGCGACCCAGTACAAGCCGTCAACAAGCTGGTCGCCAATGTACCGCAAGGCAACGGTAAAACCTATGAAGTAAGTATCAGCGTGCGGGAAATCCCCCCCATGCCTCAGCCTGAACCACATGCGCCGAATGCAACCAAATAGCCTCGCATGTGACGGCACCGAAACATTGATAACCGTATCGGTCGCCCGGAGAAAGAAGCAAAACGGTGAGCGCCTGTGTTGAACAAGGTTGTTAGCAGGCACTCAATGGACGAGGCGGGCCTGACGCCCGCTACTCCTGCGAACCAATCGCCGTTTCAGGCGGAAACAGGACCGGTTGATCGGTACGAATACTGAGCCGGACCGGCTGCCCCGTCTCAAACCAGTTGCCACTTTGCACCTGAAGTTCCAGCTCATTAACCCGGACGCGGTAGAAATTGCTGGTTCCCATAAACAACCGATCTTCGATTACGCCGGAGCCTTCTTCATCCAGCGCCAGCGCAATCTCCTGCGGACGAACCAGCCAGTCATAATGTGCGCCATGCGGCAGTTTCAGCGCTCTCGTCGCCTGATGCTCGCCGAGAAAACTCTGCCATTGACGATCACCACTGATCTTCACCGGCAAATAGTTAGTGTTACCCATAAAACTTGCCACGTAACGGTTGGCGGGTCGGTAATAAAGATCGGCGGAAAAACCCTGCTGCACAATGCCACCATCATGGATCAGGATCAGATGATCGGCGAAAGCGAAAGCGTCCTCCCGATCGGAGGTCGCAAACAGTGTAGCGATCTGTCGCTGCCGCAGAATCTGGCGCAGCTCGCTGATTAAACGATAGCGGATTTGGCTGTCAACAGAGGAGAAAGGCTCATCCAGCAGCAACAGCTTAGGCTGACACGCCAGCGCACGAGCCAGCGCCGCCCGCTGATTCTGCTCTCGGGACAGTTCGTGAGGATAACACCGGGTAAAGGTTTCCAGTTGCATTACGCCGACGGCATCCATCGCCAGAGTGCTGATCTCTTCCGACGACCTGCCGCGCAACCCGAAGGTGATATTCTCCATAACGGTCAAATGGGGAAATAACACATCATCCTGAAACACCATCCCCACCACACGTGGCAATGGCTCCGCGCCCTGCACCGAAGAGGCCGCCTTCTGACCCGCGATGACGATTTTGCCTTGCTCCTGCGGCAGCAGACCCGCTATCGATTTCAGCAATGTGGTTTTACCATCACCGCTGGCCCCAAGCAGGCACACCATTTCGCCTTCATGCACCGAAAAACTCACATTTTCCAGCACGGAAAGTTGCGGATAGCGGCAACTAAGCGAGGCTATCGTTAGTATCTCCGGGGTTGCCATAACGTACCTATCCTTCCATTCTCATCAATCGGGTTATCCCAAACAGAGGGATCATCCCCACACCCACCAGCATCAGCGCGGGGGTCGCTACCAGCGCCAGCCGTTCATCCATCATAAAGCGGAACACATACGTCGCCATGGTTTCGACTTCAAACGGCTGCAACAGCAGCGATGCATTCAGCTCACGCAGGCTTTCGGTAAACACCAGCAATACACCAATAATAATGCAGTGACGCAACTGGGGCAGATAGACCCACAGCACTTGCAGCGCGGGCGTATAGCCAAGCGACTGGCTGACATGCGTCATAGACCCCGACAAGCGGGACATACGGATTTGCAACCGATCAATCAGCAGACCGCTAAAACGCATACAGTAAGCCAGAATCAGCACCAATACCGAGCCTGCCCAGGGGTCATCCACTATGCCGCTAGCCGTAGCACGCCAGGCATCCAGCCCCATGAACGGCACCAGCAAGCCCATTCCCAATGCTGTCGAAGGTAACAGACGGTTGATATTCAGCCAGCGCAACGGGTTGCGGTAAGCCGGATTGCCGATGGCTCGGAAATCAAACGTGCACACAACCGCCAGTCCAATAACCAGCAACATGGCGCAAGAGGCCGCCATAAAACTACTGGTAAACGCCAGTAGAAACGGCAAGCTCCAGATCGGCGCTTCAGACACTATCGCCCACCCCACCAATCGGCCAACCGGCACCACAAATGCAATCACGACTAGCGCACTGCCAAACAGCAGCGTCAGAAAACGCGGCCACCCACGCAGCACCGGTAAACTGTTTCGGCTCTCCCCACTGCTTTTCTGGTAGCGTAACTGACGGGCGCGGCTGCGACGCGCCTGAAACCATATCAGGAACACCAGCGGCAGCAGTAATGACATCAATAATGCGGCCGCACCGTGCTGCGCCTTGTCGCGCCACAGGTCCAGGCCCGCCGTGGTAATCGTCTGCACAGAGAAGTAAGCGGAAATACCATAATCGCCAAGCGCTTCCGATGCCATCAGCACCATACCCAGCGCGACCGCCGGGCGAGCCATAGGAAACACCACACGCCAGAACACCTGAGCACGGGTCTGGTCCATCAACCGGGCGGCCTGTTGCAGACCAACCGGTTGCGACATCAACGCCGTTCGAACCAGCAGATAAACATACGGGAACAGCACCAACGCCAGGCACAAGCTGGCGCACGCGACCATCAACACCTGTTGCCAGAATGTCTGGGGCACAATGTCCGTATCAAATGACAGCGCATAGAGTGTTTGCTTAACCGGCCCTTCGTACCCCAACGCATCACCATAGACCGCCGCCAGCAGGTAGCCGGGCATCGCCAGCGGCAACAACAACGCCCGATGCAGCCACACCTGGCCGGTGAAACGGTAGCGCGACATCAGCCAGGCCAGCGGCAACGCAAACAGCAGGCTAAACAGTACACAGCCCGCCACCAACATCAGCGAGTTCGTTCCATAAACGGGCAGAGCACGCCATAACGCCGACACCGTATCGCCGGGAGCCGACAACGCCATCCCAACCATGGTCACCAGCGGGAATAGAAGTATTCCTGCCAACAGCAGACTACTGATGCGCCAGATACCTGAAGTCATGAGAAATCGTGAGATAAAGTTAAACTGCACTATTAATATCAAAGCCAGACGCTGACGTCATGGTATCAATAGCTGATAAATAGCAGGTAATTGCCCCATTGAATATCTCCCCCCTGTTTGCCTGGCCCGATGCCGATCACCACGAATTACCGATATCACGCTGATCTTAATAAAACTTGAAATCCGGACCGGTAACTGTGATAACGTCAGCTGATGAAAGATGAAACAGGTTGAATTATGAAACATTCTGCGCTGGTGCTGCTCCTGCTCTCGCTATTGGGCTTCTCCTCCGCCAGTAAGGCACTAAATGATTTCGAGGCTGAAGACCTCGCCGATCTGACCGCCATTTTTGTTTATCTGAAAAACAACTGTGGTTACAAAGATCTTCCCAACGAGCAAATCCGCCGGGCGCTGGTGGTCTTTGCCCAGCAAAATCGCTGGGATTTAAGCAACTACAACCAGTTTGATATGATCGCCCTTGGCGAAGCCAGTTATCGTGACCTGAGCGGCATCGCTATCCCTACCCCGAAGAAATGTCAGAATCTGGCACGAAATTCGCTCAGTTTACTCGCCAATACCCAGTAAAGCGTAAAATCCTCCGCATTGCATGAAATTTGACCGTGCAAGCACCATGAGAGTTAGCTATCATAGCGCGCCAATTTTCATGGCTGTTATCGCGGAGGAAGCCCTAACATGTCCCGGAAAGAAACTTGGCATGAAACCCTACATGCCAATTTTGGTCAGTATTTTTCAATAGACCAAGTGCTCTATCATGAAAAAACCGACCATCAGGATCTGATCATCTTCGAAAACGCTGCGCTGGGCCGGGTTATGGCGTTGGATGGCGTAGTGCAAACCACCGAACGTGACGAGTTCATCTACCACGAAATGATGACCCACGTTCCGCTGTTAGCCCACGGTAACGCAAAACGCGTGCTGATTATCGGCGGCGGTGACGGCGGTATGCTGCGCGAAGTCTGTCGCCACCGTAATCTGGAACAGATCACCATGGTGGAAATCGATGCTGGTGTAGTGGCGTTCTGCCGTCAGTATCTGCCCAACCATAGTGCTGGCGCTTACGATGACCCGCGCTTTCGTCTGGTGATTGATGATGGCGTTAACTTCGTCAATGTCTGTCAGGAAAAATTCGATATCATCATTTCCGACTGCACCGATCCTATTGGCCCCGGTGAAAGTCTGTTTACCTCGGATTTTTATCAGGGATGCGCACGTTGCCTGAACGACGGGGGGATCTTTGTAGCGCAGAACGGGGTCTGCTTCCTGCAGCAGGATGAAGCGGTCAACAGCCATCAGAAACTCAGCCGCTATTTCAGCGACGTCAGTTTTTATCAGACCGCCATTCCAACTTACTACGGCGGAATCATGACCTTTGCCTGGGCCAGCAATAACCCGGCATTACGTGCTATCGAACAAAATCACCTGCAGCAGCGGTTCGACGCCGCAGGAATCGAATGCCGTTATTACAATCCGGCCATTCATACCGGCAGTTTTGCCCTGCCGCAATATTTACTGAATGCCCTGTCAGCCGCTCGCTGACCACGGCATCCATAAGGGGGTGAATTAAATTGCAAAAGCTGAAACTACATGGCTTTAACAATCTGACCAAGAGCCTGAGTTTTTGTATCTACGATATCTGTTACGCCAAAACGCCTGCCGACCGCGATGGCTATATCGCGTACATTGATGAGCAGTACAATGCGAACCGTCTGACAGAAATCCTGAGTGAAACCTGTTCCATCATTGGCGCGAATATTTTAAATATTGCCCGTCAGGATTATGAACCGCAGGGTGCCAGCGTCACCATTCTGGTCAGCGAGGAACCGATGGACCCACGCGACGTGGATACCTCCGAACATCCTGGCCCGCTGCCGAACTCCGTTGTTGCGCATCTCGACAAAAGCCATATCTGCGTGCACACCTATCCAGAAAGCCACCCTGGTGGCGGCTTGTGCACTTTCCGGGCTGACATCGAAGTGTCTACCTGTGGTGTTATTTCACCGCTCAAAGCACTCAACTATCTGATTCATCAGCTGGAATCGGACATTGTGACCATAGATTACCGTGTGCGCGGTTTTACCCGCGATATCAACGGTGTTAAGCATTTTATCGACCACAAAATCAATTCGATTCAAAACTTCATGTCCGACGACATGAAATCGCTCTATCACCTGATGGACGTAAACGTTTACCAGGAAAACATTTTTCACACCAAAATGCTGCTGAAGGATTTCGACCTGAAGCACTACCTGTTTAACGTCAGTCCGCAAGAACTGAGTCTGGAAGAGCGCAAACGTATTACCGATTTACTGTATCGCGAGATGCAGGAAATCTATTACGGCAGAAACATCGCGACCGTTTGACCATTCACCTGAGGGTGCTCGCCCTCAGGTTTCCTCCGCTGTTCGATTCCTTCCCTCGGTTTAATTCGCCCAAACATCCATATATTGTGTGGTTGATATTTCAAAACACAATATCTAGTATTCATTGCAGCACAGGGAGCACCGCTCACCCGTATCCATTGCTCCATGGATTGAACTATGCAGTGAAAACTGGCTCCCCCAAAGAGCGCTCAGGATCTCTCATTTTTGACCATAAAGGCAAATGCGAATCATGATTATTAGTGTTTATAGCAAGACAGACTGCCCCCAATGCGACGCCACCTGCCGCACGCTGGATAACTATGGCGTGACCTATCGCAAGATCGATATCTCCAGCGATGAGCAAGCGCGGGAACATGTACTGGCGCTCGGCTACCGTCAGGTGCCAGTGGTGGAAACCGACGAAGTACACTGGTGTGGTTTCCGCCCCGATAAACTCCGCTCGTTGCGCGCCGTCACCGCCTGAGACAACGATGATGAATCCGATCATCTATTTCTCCAGCCAGTCGGAAAACACGCATCGATTCGTCTGCCGTCTGGGGTTGCCGACCATCCGAATACCACTGTTGGCCGATGCGCCAATGCCGGATATCGCCAGCCCCTACATTCTGGTGGTGCCCAGCTACGGCGGCGGCAGTACACAAGGCGCCGTGCCCCGCCAGGTCATCCACTTTCTAAATCAATCATCACGCCGTGCCTTACTGCGCGGCGTCATCGCCGCCGGGAACCGTAACTTTGGCAGCGCCTACGCTATCGCCGGTGACATTATTGCGACCAAATGTCAGGTTCCTTGCCTGTACCGCTTTGAGCTGTCTGGCACCCTGGAAGATGTAGACAACGTACGCAGAGGAGTGACTCAATTTTGGCTACAACAGAATTCCTGACCGAAGCGCCCTCCAGCCAGCTGGATTACCATGCGCTCAACGCCATGCTGAACCTCTATGACGCCGATGGCTGCATTCAGTTTGAACAGGATCAGCAGGCGATTCAGGCCTATTTTCGCGATCACGTACTGCCATGCACCCGCCGCTTCCCATCTCTGGAAGAGAAACTGCGCTGGTTGCAACAGGAAGGGTATTACGAACCCCAGGTGTTGACGCGCTACCAGCCTGATTTTATCGCTACCCTGTTCCAGCGCGCGGCCGAACATCAACACCAGTTCCAAAGCTTCCTGGGTGCCTTCAAGTTTTACACCAGCTATGCGCTGAAGACCTTCGACGGTAGCCAGTATCTGGAAAACTATGACGATCGGGTCTGCATGGTCGCGCTGACGTTGGCGCAGGGCGACGCCCAACTGGCGCAACACCTGCTGGATGAAATGATGAGTGGTCGTTTCCAGCCTGCTACGCCGACCTTCCTCAATGGCGGCAAACAGCAGCGCGGCGAGCTGGTGTCCTGCTTTCTGCTGCGTATTGAAGACAACATGGAGTCCATCGGCCGGGCGGTCAATTCCGCGTTACAACTCTCCAAACGCGGCGGCGGTGTAGCCTTTATGCTGACTAACATCCGTGAAACCGGCGCGCCGATAAAGCGCATCGAAAACCAATCATCCGGCATCATCCCCATCATGAAAATGCTGGAGGACGCCTTTTCCTACGCCAATCAGCTCGGTGCCCGGCAAGGTGCCGGCGCGGTTTATCTGCACGCCCATCATCCGGATATCCTGCGTTTTCTTGATACTCGCCGGGAGAACGCCGACGAAAAGATTCGCATCAAAACCCTGTCGCTGGGGGTGGTTATTCCGGATATTACCTTGCAACTGGCCCGCGCTAACCAGGACATGCACCTGTTCTCACCTTATGACGTTGAGCGGGTGTATGACATGCCGCTGTCGGAAATCAGCGTCAGCGAAAAGTACGACGAACTGGTCAGCCATCCAGGGATTCGTAAGTGGACCATCAACGCCCGGCAGCTCTTTCAAACGCTGGCCGAGATCCAGTTTGAATCCGGCTATCCCTACCTGATGTTCGAAGATACCGTGAACCGCCACAACCCGGTGGCCGGGCGCATCACCATGAGCAACCTATGTTCGGAGATTCTACAAGTCAGCCGCGCCAGCGAGTATCAGGAAGATTTGAATTATCGACAGGTCGGGAAGGACATTTCCTGTAATCTCGGGTCGCTCAATATTGCGCGGGTGATGGATGGTGGCAACCTGGCCCATTCAGTGGAAATGGCGGTACGGGCGCTGACAGCCGTGTCCAACATGAGCCATATCGGCGCGGTGCCGTCGATCGCTAACGGCAATACTGAGTCTCACGCTATCGGGCTGGGGCAGATGAACCTGCACGGCTATCTGGCACGTGAAGGGCTATTTTACGGTTCTGAAGAAGCGCTGGATTTTACCAACATCTATTTTTATGCCGTGACGTATCACGCCTTGCGCTCCTCCAGCCTGCTGGCACAAGAGCATAACCAAACCTTCACTGGTTTCGCCGATTCACAGTACGCCAGCGGCGCGTATTTTGATCGCTATCTGTCGCAGGAGTGGCAACCGGCCACGACACGTGTGCGTGACCTGTTCGCTTGCGCCGGAATTACACTTCCCTCACGGGAAGACTGGCTGGCGCTGAAAGCACAGATAATGCGCCACGGGCTCTACAATCAAAATCTACAGGCGGTGCCACCTACCGGCTCGATTTCCTATATCAATCACGCCACGGCAAGCATCCACCCGATTGTGTCACGCATCGAAATCCGTAAGGAAGGCAAGCTGGGACGGGTCTACTACCCGGCACCGTACATGACTAACGACAACCAGCACTTTTATCAGGATGCCTATGAAATCGGCCCTGAGAAAATCATCGACACCTATGCTGTGGCAACCCGACACGTCGATCAGGGGCTGTCGCTGACGCTATTTTTCCCCGATACCGCAACGACTCGCGATATTAACAAAGCGCAGATCTACGCCTGGAAAAAAGGCATCAAGACCCTGTACTACATTCGCGTACGCCAAAAAGCGCTGGAAGGCACCGAGATTCAGGGCTGTGTGTCCTGCTCGCTCTAATACACGCTGCTGCACCACATGAACAACGGAGATAACTGCATGAATCCGCTTTCGCCCCTGAAGGCCATTAACTGGAATCGCCCGCAGGATGACAAGGACCTGGAAGTCTGGAACCGGCTAACCACCAATTTCTGGCTTCCAGAGAAAATCGCGCTATCCAACGATATGCCGTCCTGGGCGCAATTGAACGACATCGAACGTCAACTCACGCTGCGCGTGTTTACCGGCCTGACGCTGCTGGATACATTGCAGAATACCCAAGGCGCACCAGCACTGATGGCCGATGCGCTAACGCCGCATGAGGAGGCCGTGCTCTCCAACATCGGGTTTATGGAAGCGGTCCACGCCCGCTCTTACAGCGCGATCTTTTCCACCCTGTGCCTGACCAGTGAAGTGGACGACGCCTATAGCTGGAGCGAACGCAACCAGCCGTTGCAAAACAAGGCGACGCTGATTCTCTCGCATTATAAGCATGACGACCCGCTGAAAAAGAAAATCGCCAGCGTCTTTCTGGAGTCATTCCTGTTTTACTCCGGCTTTTATCTGCCGATGTACTGGGCCAGCCGCGGCCGACTGACCAATACCGCCGACCTGATTCGCCTCATCATCCGCGACGAAGCCGTGCACGGGTATTACATCGGCTACAAATACCAGCAGGGGCTAAAACGTGTGGGTACGCAGCAACAACGTGATTTGCAGGCCTTCGCCTACGACTTGCTGCAAGACTTGTACGACAATGAAGTGGATTACACCCACGAACTGTATGACGGCGTCGGCTGGAGCGATGATGTCGTGAAGTTTCTGCACTATAACGCCAACAAAGCGCTGATGAACCTGGGCTATGAAGCGCTATTTCCCGCCAGCATGACCGACGTCAATCCGGCTATTCTGGCCGCCCTGTCGCCGGGTGCGGAGGAAAATCATGATTTCTTCTCCGGGGCAGGCTCATCTTATGTGATCGGTAAAGCGGTGGAAACCGAAGACGAAGACTGGGCATTCTAAGGCACAGAAACGAAGAAGCCCTGAATCAAATGATTCAGGGCTTCAGAATGATTGGCGGTGCGGACGGGACTCGAACCCGCGACCCCCGGCGTGACAGGCCGGTATTCTAACCGACTGAACTACCGCACCGCGCTGTGCTCAGTGAGCGAGGTGAATACTACGGGGAGCCATCGGTTGCGTCAATGCTTTTTATCACTAACTGCTTCTGTTTGCTTACATTTTCAGCGCAGCATCGCCTTTATGATCAACAGCCATAAACTCAGTTACGCCACAGGCAACTGCCGCCTTTTTTCATAATCAAATCCAGACGTTGCTCATGTGCCACCAGCTCTTCGTCACTGGCATACAAGACCGCCAGAGCCGACGCGGGGCGAGAAATCCGCTGGATGGTTTCCGCTTGCGCCGCCTGCTGCTGGGTATCACCCTCCATCGAAAAAGCCAACGACGTTTGACCGCCAGTCATCGCCAGATAAACTTCGGCCAGAATTTCAGCATCGAGTAACGCGCCGTGCAGCGTACGCTTGCTGTTATCTATCTGGTAACGATCGCACAACGCATCCAGGTTATTGCGCTTGCCGGGAAATAACCGGCGCGCCATCAGCAGGCTGTCAGTGATGGTGCAGAACGTCTCGGTTTTCGGGATATCGCGCTTCAGTAAGCGAAATTCATAGTCCATAAAGCCGATATCGAACGTCGCGTTATGGATCACCAGTTCAGCGCCGCGGATGAAATCGAGAAAATCATCAACGACATCGCCATAAGTCGGCTTATCCGCCAGAAATTCATCACTGATGCCATGAACGTTATAGGCTTCCGGGTCCACCAGCCGGTCCGGTTTGAGGTAGACATGGAAGTGACG
Organism: Dickeya undicola; assembly: GCF_000784735.1. Taxonomy (GTDB): domain Bacteria; phylum Pseudomonadota; class Gammaproteobacteria; order Enterobacterales; family Enterobacteriaceae; genus Dickeya; species Dickeya undicola. The sequence continues at coordinate 4,790 of NZ_JSYG01000022.1, read as the reverse complement.
TCCGGTCAAACGACGGTTCACCACCTCGACCGCACCGATCTCAATAATCTTGTGCCCTTCATAGTGAACCCCCAGTTTATTCATACCGGTGGTTTCAGTATCAAGAACGATTTGTCGTGTAATTACAGTGCTCATCAGTTTCGTTTATGTCAGACTTATACTTTTGACCATGAATAAGAGTCTACCAGAGATGCTAAAACAGGTAGAGATTTTCACCGACGGATCCTGTCTCGGCAATCCCGGCCCTGGCGGGTACGGGGCGCTGCTGCGTTACAAGCAACACGAAAAACCCCTCAGCGCAGGCTACCGGCTCACCACCAATAACCGGATGGAATTGATGGCAGCAATCGCTGCGCTGGAAACCCTGACCACACCCTGTGAGGTGACCATCACCACCGACAGCCAGTACGTCCGCCAGGGCATTACCAGTTGGATCCATAACTGGAAAAAGCGTGGCTGGAAAACTGCGGAGAAAAAACCGGTGAAAAACGTCGACCTATGGCAACGGCTGGATCAGGCTATTCAGCGCCATACCTTGCACTGGCAATGGGTGAAAGGCCATGCTGGTCACCCGGAAAACGAACGCTGTGATGAACTGGCCCGTCAGGCTGCCAGCGCCCCCACCCTGGATGACACAGGCTATCAGCCGGAGTAGCCCCACCGTAACTACCCCGCCCCTGCGGGTGATCAATCGGGCCGATAACGATAGCTTTTCGTCGCCCCTACCGGGCGATTCAACGGTGATTTCCTCAGCAGGGTCTTGGACGGCGTCATCGTCAGCGGAATCGTGCGTTTGCGCGCGATAATCAGGTTCAGACATCCCAGCAGCGGCAGCGTATTGTTCCACTTGCCCTGGCCTGGTTGGCGCCAGGGAAGCACCTGCAAACTGTTATGATGCACAATCTCGTAATTCAGCAAGCTCAGCCAATCCATTACTCGCATCTGGCTAAACATCCGGCTGCAATACGGCTGGCGTCGACGCATACCAGGCACCAAACGCCCCAGCCCAATCAGGCTCACCGGATTGAACCCACTGATGATGACCCAGCCATCATTAATCAAGATTCGGTCCACCTCACGTACAACCCGATGAGGATCAGCGGAATAAGCCAGAACGTGGGTCAGCAGGCAGGCATCTACCGATTTCTCGACAAACGGAAGCTGATAAGGATCAGCCATAACATGTGCCGTCTGCGGTTCCCGACTGACGTTGACCTGATGTGGAATCGTACACGTTTGGCTGTCAATCGCCGTACTCAACCGCCCGATTTTCAGCAGATGAAATCCAAATATTCGACTCCACCAGGGGGCTAGCGCCGTATTGAGTGTATGAAGATAGTACTCTCCCCAGGGAATCGCCTCCCAACTTTCAGGCGCTACGATCTTCTGGGATGTTTGTGCTGGCTTCATGTTTTAGTATCTTCCGCAGGCTAATCGCAAAAAATGAGGATGCAGCATGAATCTTATCAGTGTACCGGCCTTCAAAGACAACTACATCTGGCTACTGGCCAACGATGAAAAACAATGCGTGATTGTGGACCCGGGCGAAGCCGCCCCTGTGTTACAGACGTTGGATAATCACCAACTCTTCCCAGCCGCCATTCTGTTGACCCATCACCACAATGATCACACTGGCGGCGTTCGACAACTGATGGAACACTACCCTGGGATACAAATTTACGGCCCGCAGGAAACCAAACAGCATGGTGTGACACATACAGTACAGGAAGGCGATGTCATTACTGTGGCTGGCTCGGAATTTTCTATTTTTTTCGTGCCTGGGCACACTGCAGGGCATATCGCGTATCATAGCCATCCATATCTATTCTGTGGCGATACATTATTTTCTGCTGGGTGCGGTCGCATTTTCGAAGGTACAGCACAACAAATGTTCGAATCGTTGATCAAGTTGGCTGATTTACCCGATGAAACCCAAGTATGTTGTGCACACGAGTACACATTATCCAATCTGGAGTTTGCACACCACGTTTGGCCAGAAGATGCAGATATCCATGATTATCTACTTAAAATCAGGCGATTACGTGAAAAAGGAGAATCATCCATCCCTTCTTTATTGGGGCTGGAACGAAGAATAAATATTTTTTTACGTTACCATGACATTGATTTGCAAAGAAAATTGTCCATTAATACGGACCACAAGGGTGATTGGCAGATTTTTGCGCACTTACGCGCCATGAAAGACCGATTCTGACGGTTTTTGTTGTACTGAATTGCCAATCAAAGTATCATTGTTTGTCTTTTAAGCAACTATTGACACAGATATGAAGACTAAAGCGATCTTTATCGCCTCAGTCGTGCTAACCGGTTGCCAGGTGCCACCTAATGACACCTCCCAACCCAGACAGCATGCACAGAGTCTGTCTTCGGCAGGTCAAAGTGAAGCAGGAAAGTACACAGATGGTCGAGAGACCGGTGCGCGGTGGCTAGATGATGACAGCATCGCGCAACAAGATCTGTGGAACTTCATTGGCGACGAGCTGAAGATGGAGGTTCCGGAAAATACCCGGATCCGCGAGCAAAAACAGCGTTACTTAAAAAATAAGAGCTATCTCCACGATGTAACATTACGGGCAGAGCCGTACATGTACTGGATAGTCGGGCAGATTAAAGAACGTAAGATGCCGATGGAACTGGTACTGCTACCCATAGTGGAGAGCGCTTTTAACCCAAATGCCAAATCATCATCCAACGCCGTAGGGCTTTGGCAGATCGTTCCTGGCACCGGGCGTAATTATGGGTTGAAACATACTCAATGGTATGATGGGCGTCGTGATGTTGTCGCATCCACGACCGCTGCATTGGATATGATGCAGCGCCTGAACCGCATGTTTGACGGCGATTGGTTACTAACCGTAGCTGCTTACAACGCAGGTGAAGGGCGAATCATGCAAGCGGTGAAAGCGAATAAAGCGAAAGGCCGTCCAACTAATTACTGGGCGCTGGCGTTGCCGTATGAAACGTCAACCTATGTGCCCAAGATGTTGGCGCTGAGCGATATTCTCAAGCACAGCAAAAAATATGGAGTTGAACTGCCCAAACCCAATGAAAATCGTGCGTTGGCGCGAGTAGATTTGGGTCAGCAGATGGAGTTGACGCAAGCAGCTGAACTGGCGGGATTATCTGTCACCAAGCTGAAGAGCTACAACTCGGGTTACACACGTGATGTCACTGCGCCAAACGGGCCGCATTACATTATGGTGCCCAAGTCTCATGTGGGACAATTGAAAGACTCGCTAGCAGACGGTGACATTGCCGCTATCCAACCGGCTAAAACCGCTCAACCGGCAGTCACGACTCGCTCTGTAGGGTACAAAGTTCGCGCTGGTGATACATTATCAAGCATCGCCAAGCGAATGAATGTCCGTACACAGGATCTGCAAAACTGGAATCGCCTCAAGGGCAGCACTCTGAAGGTGGGCCAGACATTGCAGGTTGCCAAAGCAACGGTGCCAGTGACGGCCGGTGTCGTAGCAAGCAACAATAAGTCGAACTCGATTGTTTATCAGGTTCGTAAAGGGGATTCGCTGGCAAGCATTGCCAAACGCCATGGCGTTAACATTGCTGATGTCATGCGCTGGAATACGGTCATCAAAGATGCCAACCTCCAGCCAGGCGATAGGTTGACACTTTATGTCACTGACAAGCAATCACCAGACTCCTGATACCGCTAAGTAAAAAACCGCCATTTATGGCGGTTTTTTTATTGAAGCCGCAGGATTCAGGAAACATCGAATTCTACCAGTAAGGGGTTATGGTCGGATGCATCGGTCACCAACACCGACGAATTTGCCACTCCCAGTTCGCGATAAAAGACGAAATCCAACGGACGACCAAATGCACGACGCCGTTGATCGTCAGAAAAACTCACCTCGCCAAGCCCCATTCGATGGGCAAACCGATAAAGCGCACTCACTCTGGGCTGGCTCCAGGCATTAAAATCACCCGCCATTACTACAGGTCCTTTATGGCGCATCAACTGTTCACCAATAGTTTCCAGTTGCTTTGTATAAGCCTCGACCCCAAGACTGAAATTGACAGCATGAATATTCACCACCATCAATAAACGTGCATCGCTCAGCGAATACACAGTGATCAATGCTGATTTAGCCAGCCGAATCAACGGCTCTCTTTCTCGCAACGGAAAACAATACATAGGCTGTGCGGAGGATAGTGTCATCACCCCAGAAGGATGGGAGGGAAGAACGAAAGCGGGTACTTGTTCGGCAGAAAGATAGTGCGTAGTAGCAAAACGAATCAGTTCAGGACTTGATTGTGCCTCCTGCAACAGCATCAATTGGGTATTATCGCTAAAACCTTTCAAAACCGAGAGCCAATTTGTACGCTGCTGTTTGAAAATATTCCACACCATCACCCGCAAGCGATCCTCCGTCGGCACTAGAGGGCCCGAAGATACCGGCTGCTGTTTTAAATAATGCATGGTTGCAGGCGGAAAGATACGTTCAACAGGCTGTCCGGCAACGTACCTCATGGCATAGGTTTTCTTACGCACATTGCTCCTGCTTATCACTAATGAACTGTTAGTTGTTATAGGATTTTTATCTTCGAGTTTCAATGGCTATAACTCGTCAGATGAAAATTTCGCTATCAGGGTGGAATAGCATGTAATGAGGCAGATGATGACTTTAAAAAAATCGATTACATGGCACAAATGATCGCCTGACCCAACCAGGGATGATATTCGGAGATAATAGCAAAAAGCCCCGAGCTTATGCTCAGGGCTTTTATATGTTGGCGGTGCGGACGGGACT
>NZ_JSYG01000021.1 GCF_000784735.1 Dickeya undicola | reverse complement strand
GAGTCCCGTCCGCACCGCCACCCTATTTAGGGGCGTAGTTCAATTGGTAGAGCACCGGTCTCCAAAACCGGGTGTTGGGAGTTCGAGCCTCTCCGCCCCTGCCAAACCAAAAATAGCCCTTCACGCTAGCGTGAAGGGTTTTTTTTCGTCCATCGTTTCATTTCGAACTTCCCTTCTTATGAGCATGTCAATGATGCATTCCTGACTTAGGTCGCTGGGTATGTCATTACTGAAGCTTAACTGGGGTAAGTATACTTGCGAAGAGTAATACCATGGGTTATGTGAGCTATCGATCTTCCGAAAGTCCGTAGGACTTTCAGGCAGATCGTATAGCCATTGGCAATGGTTTAAGAGGCTATATTCAGCGGAGTTTTCAGTAATTGCTTAATCAGCTCCTGTTGATCGCTGTTTTCAAGCCAGACTGCATAGCAGGGGCGAACCACGATATTAGCCTCTGGGATTGGATGCAGTTCTGGATAGTTCTGTGACCAGTCACTGGGGAGAAACGCACAACCACCGATGGTTGACATCAATTGTCGTGTCAGGTGTGCGGAAGAAGTTGTGAGCGACGGTACTTGATCTCCGGGCAGCCAGTGATTTTCATATTGATGAAAATCAGCCCCCCATTCCAGTCTAATATAGGGGCGCTCCTCTGTTGATGTCGCATCCGTAGCAAATAAAGACAAAGAGAAATTACCCAATAACTGGCAAGAAAGTTCATCCATCTTCGGCGATTCGGTGGTGATCAGTAAATCTAGCTGGCGTTCATGGAGTTGCTTAATCAGTGTTTGTCGCAGCGCGATTCTTGCCTCTAACTGCAATAGCGGGCGCTGCTGATAGAGTTCATTTAGCCAGGGCGTCAGGAATGCTTCCCAGAGCGAAGCTGTAGCGCCTATAGACAGTTGGCTGTGCTGTTGGGAGCGAGCGACCTCTTTTTTGGCGATTTGCCAGGTGCCAATCAGGTTTTCTGCGTAAGGCAGCAGGCGTTCTCCGGCAGGTGTCAGGCGAATATTATTACGGTGTCGGGTGAATAAGTTGGCACCCAGTTGATTTTCAAGTTGCCTGATACGAAAGCTCACCGCTGACTGTGTCAGATACAAGGATTCGGCCGCCCGGCCGAAGTGTCTTGTTCGGCTGACTTCCAGAAAGGTTTTCAGTAAGTCGGTATCCATGCTTTCCTCCAAAAATTTTTGTCGTCATGATTTAAATGTTTTGTTTTACAGGAAGTCAAGCCTATCTAATACTCCGCGCCATAAACGGCACGACCATATGAGAATTAGGAGCGTGTAAGATGGCGGAAAGCTTCTCAACAACCAGTCGTTTTTTTGATAACAAATTCTATCCACGTGGTTTTTCCCGGCATGGTGACTTTACGATTAAAGAAGCTCAACTGCTGGAGCGTCATGGACAGGCATTTAACGAACTTGATTCGGGCAAACGTCATCCGGTGACAGAGGAAGAGATTCAGTTTGTTGCTGTATGTCGCGGTGAGCGCGCAGCACAGACCGAGTTGGAAAAAATCTGGGCGAAGTACGTTAGTCGTATTCGTCGTCCTAAACGCTTCCATACGTTGTCTGGCGGCAAGCCGCAAATGGACACCGTGGAAGAGTATACGGAAAGCGATGATTAATCCGAATGGGGCTACGGCCCCATTTTTATGTTTACCGCTGACTAGCGGATGCTGGCTTGAGTTCATGCCAGATTCTTGTGTAACTGAATCAGCAAGCGATCCATACAGCGATAACTGAGCGCCTCTGACAAATGAGTGCGACGAATCTGGTCTTCCCCTGCCAGATCGGCAATGGTACGCGAGACTTTTAGTATTCGATGCCAGGCTCTGACCGACAGCCCTAATTTGCTCATCACCTCTTCCAGATAGGCTGCATCTTCGTTTTTCAATCGACAGTAACAGGCGATGTCGTCCGATTTCATGTGAGCGTTGATTCTACCGACGCGGGCTAGTTGCCGCTTTCTGGCTTCAAATACTCGTTCCCGCACGGTTGCACTGTCTTCGCCAATGCGTGTTTGCTGGCGAAGAATTCCGGGGGGTAACAATGGCACTTCAATGGATAAGTCAAAGCGATCCAGAAATGGGCCCGAGAGTCGGTTGAGGTAACGCAGAATTTGCTGTGCAGGTATGCGATTGTGGATACCCTGATAGTGACCTGACGGGCTGGGGTTCATGGCAGCCACCAACTGGAAACGTGCAGGATAACAGACTTTGGCGCGAGTTCGGGATATTACTATTTCGCCTGATTCCAACGGTTCTCGCAGTGAGTCCAGTACCCGTCGTTCAAATTCCGGCAATTCATCCAAAAACAATACGCCGTTATGCGCCAGCGAGATTTCGCCAGGTTTGGGTAGTACGCCGCCACCGACCAGTGCAGTAATGGATGCGGTATGGTGAGGAGAACGAAAAGGCCGGTTACGCCATTGAGACAGGCTAGGCTGAATGTCAATCAGGCTGTTGATGGCCGCACTTTCTAGTGCCTCCTCATCATCAAGCGGTGGAAGCAGCCCAGGGAGACGGCTGGCTAGCATGGTTTTCCCGGTGCCCGGCGGACCGAGTAACAGCAGGTTATGTCCTCCCGCCGCTGCGATTTCCAGTGCGCGTTTGGCTTGCTCCTGGCCGATGATGTCCTTCAGGTCTGCTATCGGCGTATGGGGCGACGCTTCTGGCGTAATATCGTTGCCACGCAGCAGCGGTGTTTCGCCTTGCAGAAAGGCGCAGACCTGCAACAGGTGATTAGCCAGCAACGTATCGCCATGCGGAACCAGCGTAATTTCCATTTTGTTGTCCTCAGGCAGAATCAGCCCCCTACCTGCTTTTTGCGACGCCATCGCCGCCGGAATAGCGCCATGAACGCCTCTCAGGCTGCCTGACAGCCCTAGCTCGCCGAGGAACTCATATTGAGCAAGTTTCTCGCCAGCAATCTGCTCTGAGGCGGCCAGAATGGCCAGCGCGATAGGGAGATCATATCGCCCCCCTTCTTTCGGTAGGTCCGCAGGTGCCAGATTGACGGTAATCCGCTTGGCGGGAAAGGTGAAGCCGCAATTGATTAGCGCACTGCGCACCCGATCTCGTGCCTCCTTGACCGTGGTTTCCGGTAAGCCGACCAGTGTCAGTGCAGGCAGGCCATTACTGATATGCACTTCAATCGAAACTTCCGGTGCCTGCATACCGATGGTGGCTCGTGTGTAGGTCACAGCCAGTGTCATTGCTCGTTCCTCCTTGTGAGACGAGCATCATGCCGTTCCGGTCGCAAAGTGACATCGAGGTGATGGCCACTTTGCGAGGTGTTGCCATAAAACAATCTGCTATTTCAGGCGTGGTTCATAAAATTGTGTGCGTGCTTCCTGTCATTGTTAATAAAAAGTTACAAGGTGGCCGTATTCGCAACAGATTCATGTCGAGCACAGCATTGCCCGATGGTCATGAGTGGCGTATTTAACAAATATTTAAAATATCATCTGCGATTTTCACATCGCCTCATCGACTGCGGCGTGGTTTGCCGTTCAGCCTGTTAATGACATGAAGCTGTTTCACTATCAGGATAAAAATTATGTTTGGTTGGACTACCCTGCAACGTAATGCAGCGATTGCCAGCTTTTTGAGCTGGGCGCTGGATGCATTTGATTTCTTCATACTGGTTTTTCTGCTTAGCGAACTTGCCCATGCTTTTTCTGTCAGCATGGAACAGGTGACGCTGGCCATTCTGTTGACACTGGCTGTGCGCCCTATCGGTGCGCTGCTGTTAGGACGGCTGGCGGAGAAGTTCGGCCGCAAGCCGATTCTGATGCTGAATATTGTGCTGTTCTCAGTATTTGAACTGTTATCTGCTGCCGCACCGAGTATTACGGTATTCCTGCTGTTGAGGGTGCTGTATGGCGTAGCGATGGGGGGAATTTGGGGGGTGGCGTCCTCGCTGGCGATGGAAACCATTCCAGATCGTTCCCGTGGGTTGATGTCTGGTATTTTTCAGGCTGGTTATCCGTTTGGTTACTTGCTGGCGGCGGTGGTTTATGGCTTGTTGTTTGATCAGATCGGCTGGCGTGGCATGTTTATCATTGGTGCGGTTCCTATTTTGCTGCTGCCGTTTATTTATTTTTGTGTAGAAGAATCACCGGTATGGCGTGCTGCTCGGGTGCGTAAGGAAAGTACAGCGTTATTGCCGGTGTTAAAGACGCACTGGAAACTTTGTCTTTATCTGGTGGTGCTGATGGCATCGTTCAATTTCTTTAGCCATGGCACGCAAGATCTGTATCCGGCATTTCTAAAGATTCAGCATGGTTTTGATGCGAAAACCGTCAGTATGATCGCTATCAGCTACAATATTGCTTCTATCATCGGCGGCATTTTCTTCGGTACGCTGTCGGAACGCATTGGCCGGAAGAAAGCAATTATGGTCGCTGCGTTGCTCGCATTGCCGGTGATCCCGTTGTGGGCGTTCTCGCATGGCCCCTGGGCTCTGGGATTAGGGGCATTTTTGATGCAGTTCATGGTGCAAGGAGCCTGGGGGGTGATTCCGACCTTCCTGAATGAGCTGGTGCCGAGCAATACACGGGCGGTGCTCCCCGGTTTTGTCTACCAGCTCGGCAACCTGATTGCGTCGGTGAATGCCACGTTACAGGCGGGCATTGCTGAAGCTCACAATCATAACTATGCACTCGCGATGGCGACGGTCGCTGGAGTGGTGGCGATCATGATTGCCGTGCTGGCGGCGTTTTCTGAACGAAAGTGGACGGCAAAAAGCACGATGTCACATGTGGTGGGTTAATGTATGAATAATAAGCTATTTTGTAATGCTTCTCGGTGAGTTAACCCGATGGTTGCGGAAAAAAAGAGTTGTCATGGCGTGGCTTGCTGTGATAACTCTGTAGGTATTCGTTCGACAGTAGATTAATGAACAACCTGAAATGAAAGCCTTCAACCTGGTGATTAGCCTAGTCGTGATTAGCGTGGTGGTGATTATTATCCCACCGTGCGGGGCAGCACTTGGACGAAGAATGGCTTAGAAATCAAGGCCGAATTCAAGAAAACCCCCGCACCGAAAGGTCGGGGGTTTTTTTATGGGCCGATAATTGCAACAAGGGAGCAGATAATGCCGATTAGCATAAAATCCTGTTTTCCCCAGATAGAGTCGGGGAAATAACTATGAATGGTGCGCAGTGGGTGGTACAAGTGTTGCGGGCGCAGGGAGTGGAAACCGTATTTGGTTATCCTGGGGGCGCGATTATGCCGGTCTATGATGCATTGTACGACGGCGGCGTGGAACACCTGCTCTGTCGCCATGAGCAGGGAGCGGCTATGGCCGCTATCGGTTATGCCCGTGCCACCGGCAACGTTGGGGTTTGTATTGCGACGTCTGGCCCCGGTGCAACCAATCTGATTACCGGTTTGGCGGATGCGTTACTGGACTCCGTACCCATTGTGGCGATTACCGGCCAGGTCGGTTCATCACTGATTGGCACTGATGCCTTTCAGGAGATCGATGTACTCGGCCTCTCACTGGCCTGCACCAAACACAGTTTTCTGGTTGACTCCATCGCGTCGCTGCCGGAGATCATGGCCGAAGCTTTTGCTGTAGCACGAAGTGGGCGTCCCGGTCCGGTGCTGATTGATATTCCTAAGGATATTCAATTGGCGGAGGGGGATTTCTCCCCGTGTTTCATGCCGGTGGATGACGTTATGCCCTTCTCGACCCAACAGGTCGCAGAAGCACGGGCGATGCTGGCGAAGGCACAAAAACCGGTGTTGTATGTGGGGGGCGGTGTAGGGATGGCACAGGCAGTCCCAGCGCTGCGTGCATTCATCGAAACATCCCACATTCCTGCTGTGGCGACCCTGAAAGGGTTGGGTGCAGTGGAAAAAGACTATCCCTACTACCTCGGTATGATCGGTATGCACGGCACCCGTGCTGCTAACCTGCTGGTGCAGGAGTGCGACTTGCTGATTGCCGTCGGTGCGCGATTTGATGATCGCGTGACGGGTAAGCTGAGTGCATTTGCACCGCACGCCAGTGTGATCCACATGGATATCGACCCCGCAGAGTTGAATAAATTGCGGCAGGCACATGTGGCGCTGTGCGGTGATCTGAATCAGTTGCTGCCCGCGTTGCAACAACCGCTGGACATCGCTGACTGGCGTCAGCAGGCGGCAATGATGAGGGCTGAATACGAGTGGCGCTATGACCATCCGGGGGAGGCTATTTATGCTCCAGCGCTGCTCCGCACCCTGGCGGACCGTATGCCTGCTGAAACGGTTATCACCACCGATGTTGGGCAGCATCAGATGTGGGCCGCCCAGCATATGCATTTCACCCGCCCGGAAAATTTCATCACCTCAAGCGGCCTTGGCACTATGGGATTCGGTGTACCGGCGGCGGTCGGTGCTCAGGTGGCGCGCCCTGAGGATACCGTCATCTGTATTTCTGGTGACGGCTCTTTCATGATGAATGTGCAGGAGCTTGGCACCATCAAGCGAAAACGTCTGCCGCTGAAAATCGTGCTGCTGGATAATCAGCGACTGGGCATGGTACGACAATGGCAACAACTGTTTTTCGACGAACGTTACAGTGAAACCAACCTCTCCGATAACCCCGATTTCCTGATGCTGGCCAGCGCCTTTGGCATTCCCGGCCAGCAAATCACCCATAAAGACCAGATTGATTCCGCCCTGGATGCGCTGCTGAATAGCGAAGGTCCTTACCTGCTGCATGTTTCCATCGACGAGAATGAGAATGTCTGGCCGCTGGTGCCACCGGGTGCCGGTAATGAAACGATGCTGGATAAAACAGAATAATGGCAGGAGATTTTCCCATGACACATCATCAGCTTTCCATTCAGGCCCGCTATCGTCCGGAAGTCCTGGAGCGCGTATTGCGCGTGACCCGTCACCGCGGTTTCCAGGTATGCGCCATGAATATGACGCAGGAAATCAATGGCGATCAGGTACAGATCGATATGACCGTTGCCAGCCACCGACCGGTGGATTTATTGTCAACCCAATTAAGCAAACTGCTGGACATTGCCTGTGTGGAGATCCAGCCGCTCACATCACAACAAATACGTGCCTGAAGGCATTGGTAAGGAAAATCAACAATGACGAAAAAAGCAGACTATATCTGGTTCAACGGCGAAATGGTTCCCTGGGCGGACGCCAAAGTTCACGTGATGTCCCATGCGCTGCATTACGGCACGTCGGTGTTTGAAGGTGTGCGGTGTTATAGTTCCCACAAAGGGCCGGTGGTGTTCCGTCATCGTGAACACATGCAGCGCCTGCATGATTCAGCCAAGATTTACCGTATGCCGCTCTCCTACAGCGTTGAAGAACTGATGGAAGCCTGCCGCGAAACACTGCGCCGAAACAACCTGACGAGCGCGTATATTCGCCCACTGGTCTTCGTTGGCGATGTCGGCATGGGGGTTAACCCACCGGCTGGCTACAACACCGATGTGATTATCGCGGCGTTCCCGTGGGGTGCTTATCTGGGCGAAGAAGCGCTAGACCAGGGGATCGACGCGATGGTGTCATCCTGGAACCGCGTAGCGGCCAATACCATTCCGACAGCAGCCAAAGCGGGCGGCAATTACCTGTCTTCCCTGTTGGTGGGCAGTGAAGCGCGCCGTCATGGCTATCAGGAAGGGATCGCGCTGGATGTAAACGGTTATGTATCCGAAGGTGCGGGCGAAAACCTGTTTGAAGTAAAAGACGGTGTGATTTTCACCCCACCGTTCACTTCTGCTGCGCTGCCGGGCATCACCCGTGACGCCATCATCAAGCTGGCGAAAGACAAAGGTTTTGAGGTACGCGAGCAGGTGCTGTCGCGTGAATCTCTGTATCTGGCGGATGAAGTGTTCATGTCCGGCACGGCGGCGGAAATCACCCCGGTTCGCAGCGTGGATGGCATTCAGGTCGGTATCGGTAAGTGTGGCCCGGTCACCAAGCAGCTACAACAGGCGTTTTTCGGCCTGTTCACCGGTGAAACGGAAGACAAGTGGAGCTGGCTGGACCCGGTAAACCGTTAATCAATCAAAGAAAGACTTTTTCCGGTGGCGCTCACCGCCACTGGCTACCCGTTTAAACTGGAGTAATCAGAGTATGCCTAAGTACCGTTCAGCCACCACCACGCATGGTCGTAACATGGCTGGAGCGCGAGCCCTGTGGCGCGCCACCGGGATGACCGACGCCGATTTCGGCAAGCCCATCATCGCCGTGGTGAACTCGTTCACGCAATTCGTACCCGGACACGTTCACCTGCGCGATCTGGGCAAACTGGTCGCCGAGCAGATTGAAGCTGCCGGTGGCGTCGCCAAAGAATTCAATACCATCGCGGTGGATGACGGCATCGCGATGGGGCACGGTGGTATGCTCTACTCGCTGCCTTCACGCGAGCTGATCGCCGACTCGGTGGAGTACATGGTCAACGCCCACTGCGCGGATGCGATGGTGTGTATCTCCAACTGTGACAAGATCACGCCAGGGATGCTGATGGCCTCGCTGCGCCTGAACATTCCGGTGATCTTCGTTTCCGGCGGCCCGATGGAAGCCGGGAAAACCAAACTCTCCAACCAGTTGATCAAGCTGGATCTGGTGGACGCCATGATCCAGGGTGCCAACCCCAACGTCAGCGACGCCGATAGCGATCAGATTGAGCGCTCCGCCTGTCCGACCTGCGGTTCCTGTTCAGGTATGTTCACCGCCAACTCGATGAACTGCCTGACCGAGGCGTTGGGTCTGTCTCAGCCGGGTAACGGCTCTCTGCTGGCGACTCATGCTGACCGTAAACAGCTGTTCCTCAACGCGGGTAAACGCATCGTTGAACTGACCAAGCGTTACTACGAGCAGGATGATGCCAGTGCGTTGCCGCGCAATATCGCCACCAAGGCGGCGTTTGAAAACGCCATGACGTTGGACATCGCCATGGGCGGCTCCACCAACACCGTACTGCATCTGCTGGCGTCGGCGCAGGAAGCGGAAGTGGATTTCACTATGGACGACATCGATCGGCTGTCGCGCAAGGTGCCGCAGCTGTGCAAGGTGGCACCGAGCACCCAGAAATACCATATGGAAGACGTGCACCGCGCCGGTGGTGTTATCGGTATTCTGGGCGAGCTGGATCGCGCCGGGCTGCTGAACCGCGATGTGCGCAATGTGTTGGGTAAAGACCTGACGCAGACGCTGCACGCTTACGATGTGATGGTCACCGATGACGATGACGTCAAAAAAATGTATGCCGCCGGTCCGGCGGGTATTCGCACCACGCAGGCGTTCTCGCAGGACTGCCGCTGGGATTCGCTGGATACCGACCGTCAGGAAGGGTGCATCCGCTCTCGCGAACATGCTTACAGTCAGGATGGCGGTCTGGCGGTGCTGTACGGCAATCTGGCTGAAGACGGCTGTATTGTGAAAACTGCTGGTGTAGATGAAGGCAGTCTGGTGTTCCGTGGTCCGGCCAAAGTGTACGAATCGCAGGATGACGCGGTAGAAGCGATCCTGGGCGGTAAAGTGGTGGCGGGCGATGTGGTGGTGATTCGCTACGAAGGCCCGAAAGGCGGCCCCGGTATGCAGGAAATGCTCTATCCGACCAGCTTCCTGAAATCGATGGGGTTGGGCAAAGCCTGTGCGCTGATCACCGACGGCCGTTTCTCTGGCGGCACGTCCGGTTTGTCCATCGGTCACGCATCACCGGAAGCAGCCAATGGCGGCACCATCGGTCTGGTGCAGGACGGTGACATGATTGCTATCGACATTCCCAAACGCGGCATTGCGCTGGAAGTGAGCGACGACGAATTGGCCCAACGCCGCGAGCAGGAGCTGGCGCGCGGTGAGGCTGCCTGGACGCCGAAAAACCGTAACCGTCAGGTTTCTTTTGCGCTGCGCGCTTACGCCAGCCTGGCTACCAGCGCCGACAAAGGTGCGGTCCGAGACAAGAGCAAGCTGGGAGGCTAAACGCCATGGCTGTTTCTCTACCTCTTCCCGCCGAACCCGGCGGTGCAGAGTACCTGCGCGCGGTGTTGCGCGCACCGGTATACGAAGTGGCGCAGGTCACGCCGCTGGAACGGATGGATAAACTTTCCTCACGGCTGGGCAATGTCATTCTGGTGAAGCGTGAGGATCGTCAGCCGGTGCACAGCTTTAAGCTGCGCGGTGCTTACGCCATGATGGCGAGCCTCAGCGATGAACAGAAGTCGCATGGCGTGGTGACGGCTTCGGCCGGTAACCACGCGCAAGGTGTGGCGCTGTCTGCCAGCCGTCTCGGCATTCGCGCCTTGATCGTGATGCCGGTTGCCACAGCGGACATCAAAGTAGATGCCGCACGTGATTTTGGCGGCGAAGTGTTGCTGCACGGTGCCAATTTTGATGAAGCCAAAGCCAAGGCGATCGAATTGTCACAACAGCAGCATATGACGTTTGTGCCGCCGTTCGACCACCCGGCGGTGATCGCCGGGCAGGGAACGCTGGCGATGGAACTGCTGCAACAGGACGCGCATCTGGACCGTGTGTTCGTGCCGGTCGGCGGCGGCGGTCTGGCCGCGGGCGTTGCGGTGCTGATCAAGCAATTGATGCCGCAGATTCAGGTGATCGGCGTGGAAGCGGAAGACTCCGCCTGCCTGCGGGCAGCGCTGGACGCAGGCCAGCCGGTGGATTTGCCGCGCGTTGGGCTGTTCGCCGAAGGGGTAGCGGTGAAACGCATCGGTAACGAAACCTTCCGCCTGTGCCGGGAGTATCTGGACGATGTCATCACCGTCGACAGCGACGCTATCTGCGCGGCGGTCAAAGATCTGTTCGAGGATGTGCGCGCGATTGCTGAGCCGTCTGGGGCGCTGGCGCTGGCCGGGATGAAAAAATACATCCAGCAGCACAACATTCAGGGCGAACGGCTGGCGCATATTCTGTCTGGTGCTAACGTCAACTTCCACGGGCTGCGTTACGTGTCTGAGCGCTGCGAACTGGGCGAACAACGCGAAGCACTGATGGCGGTGACCATTCCCGAACAGAAGGGCAGCTTCCTTAAGTTCTGCCAGTTGCTCGGCGGGCGTTCCGTTACCGAGTTCAACTACCGCTACGCCGAGGCGGATAACGCCTGTATTTTTGTCGGTGTGCGACTGACGCGCGGCAGTGCCGAGCGCCACGAGATTCTGGCGGAGTTGCAGACGGGCGGTTATCAGGTGGTGGACCTGTCCGACGACGAGATGGCGAAACTGCATGTACGCTATATGGTCGGCGGACGGCCGTCCAAGCCGCTGAAAGAACGGCTGTACAGCTTCGAGTTCCCAGAGTCGCCGGGCGCGTTGCTGAAGTTTCTCAATACGCTGGGAACGCACTGGAATATCTCGTTGTTTCATTACCGCAGTCACGGCACCGATTTTGGTCGTGTGCTGGCGGGGTTTGAACGCACCGAGCATGACCCGGCGTTCGAGCAGCATCTGCAGGCGCTGGGGTATGAGTGCCACGATGAGACGCAGAATCCGGCGTTTCGTTTCTTCCTGCAAGGTTAACACCGGTTAGCCTCACCGAATGCGCCCGACGGTGTTATGCCGCCGGGCGCATTTTATTTTATGGCGTGCTGCGGTAGGCTTGATGGCTCATCAGTCAGGGATACCTCATCATGGCAACGGGATTTAACGGGTTTTCGCCTCAGACGCTGACGTTTTTACAACAGGTACGCCAGCAGGACAGCAAAGAATGGTTTGAAACGCACCGGCAGGAGTATGACGACCGGCTACTGACGCCGTTTCGGGCGTTGGTCGAGTCGTTGTCGATTCCGATGTTGCAGATTGACGACCATTTTGAAACCAAACCAGCGGTTGGCAAAACGTTATCCCGCATTCACCGCGACACCCGCTTTTCCCACGACAAATCCCGTTATCGCGACAAAATGTGGTTCACCTTCAAGCGCACCCACAAAGACTGGACTGATGCGCCGGTCTACTTTTTCGAGCTGACGCCGACTGACTGGAGCTACGGGCTGGGGTATTACAGCGCCAGCCGCACGACGATGGAGCTATTCCGGCAGACGCTGCGCGACAATCCTCAGGGTTTTCTGGACATCGCATCCTGTCTTGGCCGCGAGTTTGCGCTGGTGGGCGAGAGTTACAAACGGCCGCTGATTAAGGGGCAGGAGGAAGCGTTGGCGCACTGGTACAACCGTAAATCATTTGCGGTCATGACCACTCGTCAGGATCAGGAACCACTGTTTAGCGGCGAATTGGCATCGCTGCTGGCGAAAGGCTTTACCCGGCTGGAGCCGCTGTACCACTATCTGATGAAGATTGAAGCGATGAAGAAAGCGGCGGAACCAGAAAAAGTCAGCCCCGCCTTTCTGGATGAAAAATGGTTTAGCCGCTGAGGGTTATTTACTCTTCACCATCAAATAATCAAACAGATAGCTTTCACCGGCGGCGTCAAACACGGTGATTTGTACCTGCCGGTTATCAACGCAGGTCAGCAGTACTTTTTTCTGCCCACCGAAGCTGCTTTCTGTCTGGCCGATGGCTTGCGTGTCGGTCATCTGGCGAGCGCTAAGCGTGATGTCGTCTAGTTTGTTGGCATAGCGGAACGCCACTGAGCCGGTGCCGGTGATGTCACCGTCTTCGGTATTCAGCGTCAGGTTAACCAGGTGGTATGGTGCTTTCTGATCGTACATTTCTTTGAAGTAATCGCTCAGCTCGTCGTACTCCTGAGCAGATAACTGCAAGTAGTACTCGTAGCTGTAGTCGCCGTCAAAGCAACTGCTACGGCGTGGCTGGGTGATGGCATCCGGCATCGTGTGTTGGGTCACGTCATTCAGATAGCGCAGGCGACTGATCTGCTGCTGATAGCTCTGACGCAGGCAGGCTTCATCCCGACAGGTATTGCGGTTGGACAGCCAGCCGCGCTGGAACTGGGTCAGATTTTTGTCTTGCGCGACGCGTTCGGGGTTGCCGGTGAGAAACGCACGTGATTTCTGCCACTCTTTTGCCAGCTCGTCATCCAACTGGCTGAGCGCTGGCGTCTGGCAAATCAGTTTCTCCTGCGCCGAGGTGGCCTGTTGGCAGGGAAAACTGGCGGCCAGTGCCGGGAGCGCGCTGCAACCCACAGCCAGTGACAGCAGTAACGTAGCAAGCGATCGTTTCATCATTTTTCCTGTAGGGTTTCCCAAAAAGCTGCGATTAGCGGGTCGTCCAACCGCTTTTTCTGCACACAGACGCCCAATTCGAACGGTTCCATAGCTTGTGCTTCCAATATCGACACACGATTACGCACCGGTTCCGGACTGTTTTCAAGTACCACGTCAGGAATCAGTGCGATACCACAGCCTAACGCCACCATCGACACCATCGCTTCATGGCCGGACACCGTGGCATAAATGGGGGGATTGGTAATGTGCTGACGGCGGAACCAGACGTCAATTCTTTTCCGTACCGGCCCGTGTTCCGGCAGGATGAACGGAATCTGCGACCAGTCTGGGTTCGGCAGCAGTGCCTGTGCTTGTACCGGGCAGGGCAGGGCTGGAATGATCAACACCAGCGGCACCTTGCCGATCGGCATAAAGTCCACGCTGGTTGGCAGCGTTTCCGGATGTCCGGCGATGCCCAGATCGGCATCATTGGACTGTACCTTGTCCACCGCGTCAGCCGCATCACCGGTGGTCAGCTTGATTTCTACCAGCGGATACCGTGCGCGGAAGCGATCCAAAATCGGCGGCAGGTGGCTGTAAGCGGCGGTCACTGAGCAGAACAGCCGCAATTCACCGCAGAGCGACTGACCGCGCTGTTGCAGAATCAGGCGTAGTTGTTGGTATTGCAGCAAGGTTTGCTGGGCGAAAGTTTTGAGATGCTCACCGGCATCGGTCAGGCGTACTGTGCGGTTGTCGCGCAAAAACAGTGCCTGCCCGATGTCTTCTTCCAGCCGTTGGATCTGGCGCGACAGCGTGGAAGGGCTGATATGCATCGCCTTGGCAGTGCGGCCGAAGTGGCGGCTCTCCACCAGATGCAAAAAAAGTTTCAGATCCCGTAAGTCCATGCGCGCTGTGTCTCGTTTTAATGTTGCAATTCTTGCAATGTGACGTTGTTAATATATCAATTTAAGCAATGTATTTCCTGTCATATCATAATGACATGCTGATGGCGGTGGTTACCGCTGTCCCGAACATAAAGCAAACACAAACACAATATCAGATGGAGCACGCCTCATGGCCAATTACTTCAATACACTGAACCTGCGTCAGCAGCTGGCGCAACTGGGCAAGTGCCGTTTTATGGGGCGCGATGAATTCGCCGATGAAGCCAGCTACCTGAAAGGCAAAAAAGTGGTCATCGTAGGGTGTGGTGCTCAGGGTCTGAACCAGGGTCTGAACATGCGTGATTCCGGTCTGGATATCGCCTACGCTCTGCGCGCCGAAGCCATCGCCGAAAAACGTGCGTCATGGCGCAAGGCTACCGAAAACGGCTTTAAAGTCGGCACCTATGAAGAACTGATTCCGCAGGCGGACCTGGTGGTTAACCTGACGCCGGACAAACAGCACTCCGCCGTGGTACAGGCAGTTCAACCGTTGATGAAACAGGGTGCGGCGCTGGGTTACTCCCACGGTTTCAACATTGTTGAAGTGGGCGAGCAGGTTCGTAAAGACATCACCGTGGTGATGGTGGCACCGAAGTGCCCAGGCACCGAAGTGCGTGAAGAGTACAAACGTGGTTTCGGTGTACCGACACTGATCGCTGTTCACCCGGAAAATGACCCGAAAGGTGAAGGCATGGCGATCGCCAAGGCCTGGGCGGCGGCAACCGGTGGTCACCGTGCAGGCGTGCTGGAATCTTCTTTCGTGGCGGAAGTGAAATCCGACCTGATGGGCGAGCAGACCATTCTGTGCGGTATGTTGCAGGCCGGTTCGCTGCTGAGCTTCGACAAGCTGGTTGCGGAAGGTGTTGACCCGGCTTACGCGGAAAAATTGATTCAGTTCGGCTGGGAAACCATCACCGAAGCCCTGAAGCAGGGCGGCATCACCCTGATGATGGACCGTCTGTCCAACCCGGCTAAACTGCGCGCTTTCGCGCTGTCTGAACAACTGAAAGGCATCATGGCACCGTTGTTCCAGAAACACATGGACGACATCATTTCCGGCGCGTTCTCCAGCGGCATGATGGCCGACTGGGCCAACGACGACGTGAAACTGCTGACCTGGCGTGAAGAAACCGGCAAAACCGCGTTTGAAAACGCGCCGCAGTTTGACGGTAAAATCGGCGAGCAGGAATACTTCGACAACGGCGTACTGATGATCGCGATGGTCAAAGCGGGTGTAGAACTGGCGTTCGAAACCATGGTCAGCTCCGGCATCATCGAAGAATCGGCTTACTACGAGTCGCTGCACGAACTGCCGCTGATCGCCAACACCATCGCCCGTAAGCGTTTGTATGAAATGAACGTGGTGATCTCCGATACCGCTGAGTACGGTAACTACCTGTTCGCTAATGCCGCTGTTCCGTTGCTGAAAGGCGCATTCATGGACAGCCTGCAGCCGGGCGACCTGGGTAAACCGGTTGCTGCGACCAGCGTAGATAACGCACAGCTGCGTGACGTGAACGACGCTATCCGCAACCACCCGATCGAAGTCATCGGTCAGAAACTGCGTGGCTACATGACCGACATGAAGCGTATTGCTGTCGCTGGCTAAGGTTGCTAAAACCTACCGCATAGCAGAACGGGGCGCAGATAGCGTCCCGTTTTTTTATGCATCTGAGTGTCGGTTAATCAGCCTCACATGTCGAAGGCGAGTTATGCAAATCATTAAAGTGAGTAAGGTGTTTCCCTGCTCATCGCCACGGTTGACCGTCGCTGTTGTTGCTTTGCTCGTGACGCTTTTGGCTTTTCTCTATTGGTCTGACGATGAGTACAGCCTGGTGAGACAATACCAGCTTGAGGATAACGTCACGGTAAATATTCTCCAGCTCGACAGCGACGGGGCAACAGCGGGATTTGTCTATCGGTATACCGTCAGCGTGAACGGCGGGGAAGCGAAAGACGTGCTCAAGACGAACAGCCGCGATGCGGATATCCGTATGCAGGATGGCATACTGGTGATTAACGTGACCGGCGATGTGTACCGGCTGGATAACCGTGTTCGGCTTCACGGTGATTACGAAACACTGAAAACCCGCATTACCGTGACTCACCCATAATACGGCCCGCTGATTCGGGCCGCATTGTTGTCTGGGTCAGGCGTCCGCTGGCGTAGAGTGAAACTCTCGCTCAGCCTGATGGAAACGCTCAGTCACGGTGGCGGACGGCGCTCGGCCCAGCAGGCTGACGACCACAATCGCGATGCAAGACAGCAGGAAGCCGGGGATGATTTCATACAGATTTAGCCAGCCGTACTGTTTCCAGATGATGACTGTGGCGGCACCGACCAGCATACCGACCAGCGCACCATTGCGTGTCATGCGTGACCACAGCAGGGAAATCAGAATCACCGGGC
Organism: Dickeya undicola; assembly: GCF_000784735.1. GTDB lineage: Bacteria > Pseudomonadota > Gammaproteobacteria > Enterobacterales > Enterobacteriaceae > Dickeya > Dickeya undicola. Next base: position 147,317 of record NZ_JSYG01000021.1, on the reverse strand, counting down.
CGAAGGCGGCACCGAACCCGGCCCAGGCATAACTGACCAACCCCAGCACCCGGTTTTCCGGATTTACCGCCAGTGCAATCGCCACTACGGATACCAGCAGCACCATCGCACGGCCGACCCACACCAGCTCTTTCTGACTGGCGTTTTTGCGCAGGAACGGTTTGTACAGGTCTTCGGTAATGGCGCTGGAGCAGACCAGCAACTGGCAGCTCAGCGTACTCATCACCGCTGCCAGAATAGCTGACAGCAACACACCTGCAACCCACGGATTGAACAGCAGGCGCGACAATTCGATGAATACCCGCTCGCCGTTCTGGCTGACGTTAACTGCCTGGGACGGATTGCTGGTGAAATAGGCGATGCCGAAGAAGCCGACGGTGACGGCACCGGCCAGACAGAGCACCATCCAGATCATGCTGATACGGCGGGCATTGCGGATCGTGTGGTGTGAGTCCGCCGCCATGAATCGCGCCAGAATATGCGGCTGACCGAAGTAGCCCAGCCCCCAACCCAGCAGTGACAGAATAGCGACAGTATCCAGCCCCTTGAACATATCCAGATTGGCTGGGTTTTTGCCTTCAATTATCGCCAGCGACGGTGTTACACCGCCTACCGACAGAATGACGATGATTGGCGTCAGGATCAGCGCGAAAATCATCAGGCTGGCCTGTACGGTGTCGGTCCAACTGACCGCCAGGTAGCCGCCGATAAAGGTGTAGGCGATGGTAGCTATCGCACCAGCCCACAGCGCCGTGTCATAGCTCATGCCGAAGGTGCTTTCGAACAAACGCGCGCCCGCCACGATGCCGGAAGCGCAATAAATGGTGAAGAACACCAGAATCACCAGTGCTGAAATTACCCGCAGCAATTTGCTCTTATCTTCAAAACGGTGGCTGAAATAGTCCGGTAGCGTCAGGGCGTTATGGTTCACTTCGGTGTGCACCCGCAGGCGTCCGGCCACCCAGGTCCAGTTCAGATAGGCACCGATAGTCAGGCCGATGGCGATCCAGCTTTCAGAAATGCCAGACAGAAACACCGCGCCTGGCAGCCCCATCAGCAGCCAGCCGCTCATGTCGGATGCGCCAGCGGACAACGCGGTGACCACGCTCCCCATGCGGCGTCCACCCAGAATATAGTCGCCAAAGTTATTGGTGGCGCGATAGGCCATCAGGCCGATCAACACCATCCCGAAGATGTACACCAGAAAGGTGACCAGCAAGGGTGTGCTCATCGTCGTCATTGTGTTCTCCATTGTGATGAGATCCTTCAATCCTGCGCCCGGCAATTCAGCGCGGTCGCGGATTCGATATCATTGCTACAGGTTGCACCTTTCCTCTGACGACCGTGCCAGCACAAAGGAAGCCTTTGCTGGCGTCGCCGGACTAACCGGCTATCCGATCAGAGAAACGGGCGGCAATATCGTGAAAAGCGTAATTTGTTAACAAGGTTGCACAAAGTTGCAACCTGCCTGATAGTGGTCCTGCTTTCCAACATAACTTTCTTATACCCGTCATACTTCAAGTTGCAGGTGCGTTGGCTTTCTTACTCGGCCCATAAATGGGCCTCGCCCTACGGGCCGCTGCAAGCAGCGTTCAAATCGGCGAGTGCCGATTTGTCGCTCACCCCAGTCACTTACTTGGGTAAGCTCCTGGGGATTCGCTGCGTCGCCGCGTTACAAGGCTCAATGAGCCTTGCCCTGAAGGGCCAACGCACTGCGTTGTTCAAAACGCGAGCGTTTTGTCCCGCAACTCGAATTATTTAGGGTACATAACAGGAGCGGATATGGGCACCACCACGATGGGCGTCAAGCTCGATGAGGCCACACGCGAGCGTCTCAAAGCTGCGGCGCAGCGTATTGATCGCACGCCACACTGGCTGATTAAACAGGCCATTTTCAGCTATCTTGAGCGCCTTGAAAGTGGTGCGGACACCCCTGAAATTCCTCATCTGGTCGGGCAGGACTCGATTGAGGCGGCAGAGATTATGCCGCAATCGCTGCAAGAAGAAACCCATCAACCGTTTTTAGACTTCGCTGAGCAGGTGTTGCCGCAGTCGGTACTGCGCTCTGCGATCACCGCCGCGTACCGGCGGCCGGAGACGGAAATGGTGCCGATGCTGTTGGAACAGGCGCGGATGCCGGAGGCCATGTCGCACGCTGCCAGCACGCTGGCGGCCGGGCTGGCGGAGACACTACGTGGGCAGAAAAACAGCAGTGGGCGTGCTGGTATGGTGCAAAGCCTGTTGCAGGAATTTTCGCTGTCGTCGCAGGAGGGAGTGGCGTTGATGTGTCTGGCGGAAGCACTGCTACGTATACCAGACAAACCCACACGGGATGCGTTAATTCGCGACAAAATCAGTAACGGCAACTGGCAATCGCACGTTGGGCGCAGCGCCTCGTTGTTCGTCAACGCCGCTGCCTGGGGGCTGCTGGTTACCGGTAAGCTGGTTGCCACTCACAACGAGTCCCATCTGTCCGGCGCGCTTAACCGTATCATCAGCAAAAGCGGCGAACCGCTGGTGCGCAAAGGCGTGGATATGGCGATGCGGCTGATGGGCGAGCAGTTCGTGACCGGGGAAACTATCGCCGAGGCATTGGCGAATGCCCGCAAGCTGGAAGAGCGTGGTTTCCGTTATTCCTACGATATGCTGGGCGAGGCGGCGCTGACCGCCAATGACGCCGAGGCGTATTTAACCTCCTACCAGCAGGCGATTCACGCCATCGGCAAAGCCGCCAGCGGGCGCGGGATTTATGAAGGGCCGGGTATCTCCATCAAACTGTCGGCGCTGCATCCGCGTTATAGCCGGGCACAGTACGAACGGGTGATGGACGAGCTTTATCCGCGCCTGCTATCGCTGACGCTGCTGGCGCGGCAATACGATATCGGCATCAACATCGATGCAGAAGAGGCCGACCGGCTGGAGCTGTCCCTCGATTTACTGGAGCGCCTGTGTTTCGAACCCCGGCTGGCGGGATGGAACGGCATCGGTTTTGTGATTCAGGCTTATCAGAAACGCTGTCCATTCGTGATTGACGCGATTATCGATCTGGCGCGCCGCAGCCAGCGGCGGTTGATGATTCGGCTGGTTAAAGGCGCTTACTGGGACAGCGAAATCAAGCGTGCACAGATGGACGGGCTGGAAGGTTATCCGGTATACACCCGCAAACTGTACACCGATGTTTCTTATCTGGCCTGCGCTCGCCGATTACTGGCGGTGCCGAACCTGATCTACCCTCAGTTCGCTACCCACAACGCGCATACCCTCAGCGCTATCTACCATCTGGCGGGCAACAACTACTATCCGGGCCAGTATGAGTTCCAGTGCCTGCACGGCATGGGCGAACCCCTGTATGAGCAGGTGGTGGGCAAGGTGTCGGACGGCAAGCTGAATCGCCCGTGCCGGATTTACGCGCCGGTCGGCACCCATGAAACGCTGCTGGCCTATCTGGTGCGCCGTTTGCTGGAAAACGGCGCCAATACCTCGTTTGTTAATCGCATTGCCGACCCGTCGGTGGCGCTGGAAACGCTGGTGGCTGACCCGGTAAGCGAAGCGGAAGCGCTGGCGGCGCGTGAAGGGCGCGTCGGGCAGCCGCATCCGCGTATCCCGTTGCCGCGCGCGTTGTATGGCAAGGCGCGGCGTAATGCCAGTGGGCTGGATTTGTCCAGCGAGCACCGGCTGGCGTCGCTGTCCAGCGCATTACTGACCAGCGCTGCCCGGTCATGGCAGGCGCAACCGATACTGGCTGTGGACACGGACATCAGCGGCGATAGCAGGCCGGTGATCAACCCAGCTGAACCGCGTGATGTGGTGGGGTATGTGCGTGAGGCGCATCCACAGGTGATTGCGCAGGCGTTAGAGCAAGCGGTCAGCACCGGCGATATTTGGTTCGCTACACCGGCTGCTGAGCGAGCGACGATTCTGTCACGTGCTGCCGACTTGCTGGAAAGCCAGCAACAACAGCTGCTGGGGTTGCTGGTGCGGGAAGCGGGCAAGACGTTGGCGAACGCGGTGGCAGAGGTGCGCGAAGCGGTGGATTTCCTGCGTTACTACGCCGCTCAGGTCAGCGAATCGTTCAACAATCATGACTATCGTCCGCTGGGCCCGGTGGTGTGCATCAGCCCGTGGAACTTCCCGCTGGCGATTTTTACCGGCCAGATAGCGGCGGCACTGGCGGCGGGCAACAGCGTGCTAGCCAAACCGGCGGAGCAGACTCCGTTGATTGCCGCGCAGGCGGTGCAGATTCTGCACGATGCCGGGGTGCCGGTCGGCGCGCTGCAATTGCTGCCGGGCGGTGGCGAAACCGTAGGCGCAGCGTTGGTCGCCGACGAACGGGTGCGGGGCGTGATGTTTACCGGGTCTACCGTCGTTGCCGCGCAGTTGCAGCGTACACTGGCCGGTCGGCTTGATCCGCAGGGGCGCACCACGCCGCTTATCGCCGAAACCGGCGGCATGAACGCAATGATTGTTGATTCTTCAGCGCTTACCGAACAGGTGGTGGCGGATGTGGTGACCTCGGCGTTCGATAGCGCCGGTCAGCGCTGCTCCGCCCTGCGGCTGCTGTGCGTGCAGGAAGAGGTGGCGGAGAAAACGCTGGCGATGTTGCGCGGTGCGATGGCGGAGTGCCGCATGGGCAACCCGGAGCGGCTTTCCACCGACATCGGGCCGCTGATTGACGCCGAGGCGAAACAGCGGATTGTGCGCCATATTCAGACTCTGCGCGCGAAGGGGCGGCCGGTGTTTCAGGCGGCGTGGCCAAACAGCCAGGACGAGCAGGAGTGGCCGCGTGGGCATTTCATACCGCCGACATTGATAGAGCTGGAGAGCGTGGAAGAGCTGCGGCAGGAGGTGTTCGGCCCGGTGCTGCACGTGGTGCGTTACTCCCGTAATCAGCTGGATGCGCTTATCGGGCAAATCAACGCCTCCGGTTATGGGCTCACGCTCGGCCTGCATACCCGTATTGACGAGACGATTAACCGGGTAACCGGCCAGGCGAAGGTCGGCAATCTGTACGTGAACCGTAACATGGTCGGAGCGGTGGTCGGCGTACAGCCGTTCGGCGGCGAAGGGCTGTCCGGCACTGGACCGAAAGCGGGCGGGCCGCTTTATCTGTGTCGGCTGCTGTCGCACCGCCCGGATGATGTGGTGATACAGGCACTGGCCCGCCAGGATAGTGAACACCCGGCTGATGTTGCTGCGCGCCAGTTGTTGCTAAAGGGACTACAGGCGTTGGAAGCCTGGGCGCGGCAGGCTCGGCGTGACGCGCTGGTTTCATGCTGCCAGCGTTATGCCGAGCTAACGCAGAGCGGCACTGTGCGGGTGTTGCCCGGCCCTACCGGCGAGCGTGATACCTATACGCTGCTGCCGCGCGAGCAGGTGCTGTGTGTGGCGGATAACGACGATGACGCGCTGGTGCAACTGGCGGCGGTGCTGGCGGCAGGCAGCCGGGCATTGTGGATCGATACGCCCGAACGGCGGCTGTTGCATCGTCAATTACCGGCTGAGGTTCAGGCGCGAGTGGCGTTCTGTCGTGATGGGGTGACGGACGACAGCCGGTTTGACGCCGCGATTTTCCACGGCGACGCCGATCAGTTGCGTCATCTGAGCGAACAACTGGCGCAGCGCGACGGTGCGATTGTCGGTATTCAAGGGCTGGCGCGAGGGGAAACCGGTATTACGCTGGAACGGCTGCTGATCGAGCGATCGCTGAGCATCAACACCGCCGCAGCTGGCGGCAACGCCAGCCTGATGACTATTGGATAATGCTTTAGGCTGGAAACAGCCTCATCGTTTTGTTCGCGGCGAATTTATGTCAGAACAGTGAAACATTTCGTGCGTAATAACGTTAGGTATTCCTTGCAACTTCATCGCACGCACGACAATGAGAGGCTCAACGCCGCCTCTCCTTGACCTCTGGCTGATGGCTAAACTGCGCCGCTACGCGGTCCCTTCGGCGTTCGACTTCGCTATTCGGGCCGCCCGTGACGTGCTCCCGGCACGGCACGGACTTTCGCCGCATCCGTGCGGCTCACCCGGCGAAGTCGTCCACCTCAGCGCAGTTTTGACGCCAGAAAGCGTTCAACTGTAATTAAGATGAAGGTGTTAACAGCCTCAAAAACGGCTCTCGCCGCCTCTAATCCTGTTAGTTACGGTATAGCACCTTGATAATGTGGTAGCCGAACTGGGTTTTGACCGGGCCGAAGGGTTTGAGCAGTTCGCAGGAAAACACCGCCTTATCAAAATCTGGCACCATGTCGCCTTTGCGGAATTCACCCAAATCGCCGCCGTTACGTTTTGACGGGCAGGTTGAATGTTTTTTTGCCAGCTGCTGAAAATCTGCTCCCTTTTCCAGTTGAGCCAGAATATCGGTGGCCTGTTGTTCAGTATCCACCAGAATGTGCAGTGCTGCCGCGGTATTTGCCATAGTACATACGCTCCTTGAGCAAAGGGAAAGCCGATGTTGCAAGGCACAGCCTAGCACCCCCTTGTGATGAAAGGAATGCGGGGCGCGTTCAGAATCGGGTCAACTGATCCTCGCCCCGGCCCGGACTTTTGCTACAATCCGCTTCTGTTATCATCCCTTTCCGTTTGAACGTCGAGCACCAAACACCATGCGCATGAATCCCAGCCAACAACACGCCGTTGAATTTGTGACCGGTCCCTGTCTGGTATTGGCCGGGGCGGGATCCGGCAAGACCAGGGTGATTACCCAGAAAATCGCGCACCTGATCCGCGGCTGCGGTTATCAGGCGCGCCATATCGCCGCAGTGACCTTTACCAACAAGGCCGCGCGGGAGATGAAGGAGCGTGTAGCGCAGACGCTGGGGCGTCAGGAAACCCGCGGTCTGCTGATCGCCACCTTTCATACGTTGGGGCTGGAGATCATCAAGCGCGAATACGCCGCGCTGGGTATGAAATCCAACTTTTCGTTGTTTGACGATCAGGATCAGATGGCGCTGCTGAAAGAACTGACCGAGCTATGGTTGCAGAATGACAAAGACTTGCTGCAACAACTGGTGTCCGCCCTGTCCAATTGGAAGAACGACCTGATTGACCCGGCACAGGCGGCGGTGCTGGCGCGTTCGGAACGGGACCGGTTGTTCGCGCATTGCTACCGCTTGTATGACGAGCATCTGCGCGCCTGCAACGTGCTGGACTTTGATGACCTGATCCTGTTGCCGACGTTGCTGCTCAAACGTAATGAAGAGGTGCGTGAGCGCTGGCAGAACCGCCTGCGCTATCTGCTGGTGGACGAATATCAGGACACCAACACCAGCCAGTACGAACTGGTGAAACTGCTGGTGGGCAGCCGGGCGCGTTTTACCGTGGTGGGCGATGACGACCAGTCGATTTACTCCTGGCGCGGCGCCCGCCCGCAGAACCTGTCGCTGTTGCAGCAGGATTTCCCGCAGTTGCAGGTTATCAAACTGGAGCAGAATTACCGCTCGTCCGGCCGCATTCTTAAAGCGGCCAACATCCTCATCGCCAACAACCCGCACGTGTTCGAAAAGCGGCTTTACTCCGAACTGGGTTATGGCGAAGAGCTGAAAATCATCACCGCCAATAACGAAGACCACGAAGCCGAGCGGGTGGTGGGGGAACTGATTGCCCATCACTTCATCCGGAAAACCCAGTACGGCGACTACGCTATTCTCTATCGCGGCAACCATCAGTCACGGTTGTTTGAAAAAGTGCTGATGCAAAACCGCATTCCTTATCGCATTTCCGGTGGTACGTCGTTTTTCTCCCGGCCGGAAATCAAGGATTTGCTGGCTTATTTGCGCGTGCTGACCAACCCCGAAGACGACAGCGCGTTTCTGCGCATCGTCAATACGCCGAAGCGTGAAATCGGTCCCGCAACACTACAGAAGCTGGGCGAATGGGCCAATCAGCGTAATCGCAGCTTGTTTAACGCCAGCTTCGACATGGGGTTGAGCCAGACCCTGAGCGGGCGCGGGCTGGAGTCATTGCAGCGTTTCACCCAATGGATAGGCGAGATAGCTCGACTGGCGGAGCAGGAGCCGGTGAAGGCGGTGCGCGATCTGATCCACGGGCTGGATTACGAAAGCTGGTTGTACGAAACCTCGCCGAGCCCCAAAGCGGCGGAAATGCGCATGAAAAACGTCAATACGCTGTTTACCTGGATGACGGAAATGCTGGAAGGCAGCGACCTTGACGAACCGATGACGCTGACTCAGGTGGTGACCCGGTTTACCCTGCGCGACATGATGGAACGCAACGAAGCCGAGGAAGAGTTGGATCAGGTGCAATTGATGACGTTGCACGCCTCCAAGGGGCTGGAGTTCCCGTATGTGTATCTGGTGGGGATGGAAGAGGGGCTGCTGCCGCATCAGACCAGTATCGACGAGGATAATGTCGATGAGGAGCGGCGTCTGGCTTACGTGGGCATTACCCGCGCGCAGAAAGAGCTGACGTTCACCCTGTGCCGCGAGCGGCGGCAGTACGGTGAGTTGATTCGCCCGGAGCCGAGCCGGTTTCTGCTGGAGTTACCGCAGGACGATGTGATGTGGGAAACCGAACGCAAAGTCGCCAGTCCGCAGGAGCGGATGCAGAAAGGGCAGAGTCATCTGGCTAACCTGCGCGCCCAGTTGGCGAAAGCCAGAGACAAAGAGTGAGGAAAGAAAATACGCCGGGCGCAGCGGCCCGGCGTAGAGTTTACGACCGGTTAGGGCGTAACGGTTTTGCCATCCACGGTGACATTTTTCACCGTACCGAATTTCCACGGTGAGGAGCCGCTGCGCAGATTACTGAACGTCATGTTGTTGAACTGACTGTCACTCAGGTCGCTTATCGAGGTAGGCATCACGCCGCTGAGTTTGAGATTGTTGAACGAAAACTGGCTATGCCAGATGTCTTTGCTGCTGTCACCGGTGATTTCAATCGACGGGCTCTTGCCGGTGCTGTCCTGCACGGTGACGTTTTTGACGGTAAAGTCATAGAAACGGGCAGGCACTTTGGCTGGGGTATAGTCGATGGTGCCGTTGCTATCCGAGTAGCTTAAGGTCACGATCACTGCCTGTTTAGCCAGATTTTTTATCGCGCTGTTGCGGAACACGATGCCGTGCGCACCACCACCGATGGCAGGGGCGCTCTTGGCGCGCAAGCCAACATCGTTCTGACTTATCACGTTGTTTTCCGCCAATACGTCGACGATACCTGCACCGGTATGGCTACCCAGCACCACTGCGCCGTGACCGTGGCGGAAATAGTTATTGAACAGCCAGGCGTTTTGCGACGGTTCCTGATTCTGCGCCGATTGCCCCATACCGGCGGCAAAATTGATGCTGTCGTCCCCGGTATCAAACACGCTGTTAAACACCATGATGTTTTGGCTGTTGCCAAACTCCACCCCGTCGCCGTTGTTGGCGTCGAAGGTTTGATGAATCACACCGTTCTCAACCACATTCTGGTTTTCCAGAAACATGATGCCGTGGTTAGCCGGATTACGGATGGTGACGTCGGCGACATAAACGTTTTGAACGCCACGTAGGGTGATCAGGCTGGAGCGACGCTGGCTGTAGGCGGTTTTGGTGTCCATGCCGTTGGCGACGGCGGCCGCTACCTGGTTTTTCGCCAGAATACCGTCTTTGCTGACTTTGCTATTGTCGCTCTTCACGTACTGCGGCAGGCTGTTACCCAGTTCATCTTTGGCATCAGCGCTACGTTTCCAGCCGTTACCGTCGATGATGCCCTTGCCGACGATACGGATGTTCTTAAACGTCCCAACGGCGGAGCTGGTTTTATCAATGGCGTTGATCAACGACGCCGGGCGCATCTGAGACGAATAGCTGTAAATCTTGTAGGCGTCGGGGTAATCCGCCGCGTTGTCTGACCCCAGCAGCGTGGCACCCTGTAACAGGTTCAGCGTCATGTCGCTTTTCAGCCACAGTGCGCCAGTCTTGAATACCCCTGCCGGGACGTCAATGCGGCAGCCGACCTGGCAGGCGTCAATGGCTTTCTGAATGGCATTGGTATTAAGTGTGGAGCCATCACCTTTGGCACCATACTGAGTGATGTTGATCACCTGTGGTGTCGCTGTCGTGGTGACGGTAACGGCGTTGCTATCGGCTGACGTCGTGCCATCGGCATAGACCGCCCGAACGGTAAACTGGTAGTCAGTCTTGGCTTTCAGACCATCGATTTTAGCGTTTTGCACCACAATTCGGTGGTGGAAATTGCTGGTGTCACTTTTATAAAACGCGGTGATGTATGGTTTGGCCGGTGAGTTCTTATCATTATTCTGGCTGGCGAGCCCGACAAGTTGACCGTTTTGATAAATCTGGTAATCGGTGATGTTGGACGTGTCTTCTGGCGCGTCCCAGACCAGCGCTACGCTATGATCGTCATAAGACAGTGTAGGAATCTGGAGTTTTTGCGGTGCCTGAGCCGTTGCCGCCAGTGCAGACGTACTGAGTAGACATGTTGCTACCATCGACGCCAGAACAGAACGACGTGAAAATGTGATGACCTTCATCCTTGTTCCTTAGTTCTCTTTTAGATTGATGAGTGTTTTATCCGGACGAAATACGTTTCCTTTCGAAACGACGTTTTATAAAAATACATGTCGTATTTCTTTTTTCCCCGGAAGCGATCACAGATTAATCAGGAGATAGGAAGAAAAGGGGTAACCAATTGTTACCCCTTTTTGCCGTCAGATGGCGTGTTCTTCGATGATGAGCGGCCAGTGAACATAGCTCTGCCACAGGCTTTCCTGTGACAGCGTTTCGGCTCTCAGTGGGTGTTGATCGAGCCAGCCAGCGGGCAGAATGACACGCAGACTTTCCCCTTCGACCCTTAGCCTGACAGCCGGTAGCGTGTCGTCGCGACGGCGGCTGGCAAAGATAATCGCCAAACGCAGCAGGCGGCAAAGCCGCTGCGCCAGATTAACCGGCAGGGCGTTTTGTTGGGTGAGCGGGATAGGATCGATAGTGTTGCTTTGGTTCTGCATCAGCGTCGCCAGCAACTTCTTCTGGGCCGGTGTGAAACCGGGTAAATCGCTGTTGCGGACCAGATAGGCCGCATGTAACGGAGCCTGACGAAAATCAACGCTCAGGCCGATTTCATGGATCAGGCAGGCACTGCCCAGTAACTCGCGACATCGGCTATCCAACTGCCAGTCTCGCGCTACCTGTTGCAGAAAGTTGTCTGCCAGCAGCCTGACTCGCTGGGCCTGTTCGCTATCCAGCAGGTAGCGGCGTTGCAGGTTGTGCAGCGTGCGATGACGAATGTCCTGCTCAATCGGTAAATGCAGCATACCGTAGACCAGCCCTTCCCGCAGCGCACCGCCCGCCAGCGTCATGGAGTCGATCTCCAACTCCTGAAAGACAGCCAGTAGAATCGACAGGCCACTGGGAAACACCAGTGCCCTTTCCAGCGTCAGCCCTTCAATTTCCAGCTCTTCCAGCTTGCTGCATTGAATCGCGCGTTGTTTCAACTGGCGCAGTTTACTGAGGGTGATGTATTCATCCATCCCCTGCGCCACCATGATTTCCTGCAGCGCCTGCACTGTGCCGGATGCACCGACGCAAACCTGCCAGCCCTGTTGACGCAGGATGTCTTTCACCGGGCGCAACATGTCGCGGGCGGCCTGTTCGGCTCGATCAAAATGCGCCTGCGTCAGGTCACGATCGGTAAAATAACGCTCCAGCCAGGTAACGCACCCCATGGGTAGGCTGAACAGTTGGGTGTGATGGGCCCCGGTGCCGGTCGCCAGCTCAGTGCTGCCGCCACCGATATCCACGACCAGACGTTGCTCCGGCCCGCCGGTGGTATGGGCAACACCTTGATAGATAAGCCGTGCTTCTTCTTCACCGCTGATGATCTGAATAGGCAGACCCAGCACCTGACGGGCTCGTTCAAGGAATTCGTCAGCGTTGGTGGCCAGCCTTAAGGTCGCCGTTGCAACAACACGTACTTGCTGCGGTGGAATATCCTGCAACCGTTCAGAAAATAGCGCCAGACATTGCCAGCCGCGTTGCATCGCTTCCGGTGAAAGGCGATTGCTGGCATCCAGCCCGGCTGCCAGCCTGACTTTACGCTTAATACGTGCCAGCGTCTGTACGCTGCCAGCCACTTCACGTACTACCAGCATATGAAAGCTGTTAGACCCTAAATCGATCGCGGCATAAAGCGAAGAGGCGCTTGGCATATCGTCAACTCAACCTGGTCGTTTACGGTTGTTACGAGGTGCGCCGCTGCGACGAGGTGCTCCAGGGCGACGTGGGCCACCAGAGGAACGCGGGCGACTCAGACGCTTCGGCACTGGCAGATCGGTCAGCAGCGCCTCACTGCGATATTTGCTCACCGGGATACGATGACCGATATAGTCTTCGATGGCGGGTAAATTCAGCGCATACTCTTCACAAGCCAGACTGATTGAACAGCCGCTGGCACCTGCGCGACCAGTACGGCCGATACGGTGTACGTAATCTTCGCAATCGTCGGGCAGGTCGTAGTTGAATACGTGGGTGACGGACGGAATATGCAGACCCCGCGCCGCCACATCGGTCGCCACCAGGATATCCAGGTTACCCTGGGTAAAATCTTCCAGAATGCGTAGCCGTTTTTTCTGCGCCACATCGCCGGTCAGCAGGCCGACACGATGACCATCCGCAGCCAGGTGGCCCCAGATATCTTCACAGCGGTGCTTGGTATTGGCGAAAATAATGCTGCGATCCGGCCACTCTTCCTCGATAAGCGTTTGCAGCAGACGCATCTTTTCTTCATTGGAAGGGTAGAACAGCTCTTCCTTGATGCGATGCCCGGTTTTCTGCTCCGGCTCGACTTCAACGTACTCGGCGTTGTTCATCTGTTCGAACGCCAGTTCACGTACACGGTAAGACAAGGTAGCGGAGAACAGCATGTTCAGGCGCTGATTGGCCGGTGGCATACGACGGAACAGCCAGCGAATGTCTTTGATAAAGCCGAGGTCATACATGCGGTCAGCTTCATCCAGCACCACTACCTGAATGGCACCCATATTGACGTGGTTCTGCTTGGTGTAATCGATTAAACGGCCGGTAGTGCCGATCAGAATATCGACACCGTTTTCCAGCACTTTTAATTGCTTGTCGTAGCCATCACCACCGTATGCCAGCCCCAGTCGCAGACCGGTTGCTTTCGCCAGCGCTTCGGCATCGGTATGAATCTGCACCGCCAGTTCGCGGGTCGGAGCCATGATCAAGGCGCGCGGTTGGTTAGTCTGACGTTCGGCGGGTGCGGGGTGGGTCAGCAAATAATGAAATGTAGACGCCAGAAACGCCAGCGTCTTGCCTGTTCCTGTTTGCGCCTGGCCCGCCACGTCACGCCCTGACAGCGTCAGCGGCAACGCCAGCGCCTGAATGGGCGTGCAGTTATGAAAGCCTTTATTTTCAAGAGCTTCAATAACCTGCGGGTGCAGTGCGAAGTCGGAAAACTTCTGTTCGGTTAAGTGTGTTTTGCTCATAGCGTGGTAGAATATCAGTTAACTATTGCTTTACGAAAGCGTATCCAGTGAAATAAAGTCAACCTAATAGTTGGTTAATGCTACACCAACTGGGTAGAGATAATCCTGCGGAGTAAAACATGAGCGATAAAATTATTCATCTGACAGACGACAGCTTCGAGACGGACGTATTGCAGTCTGAACATGTAACACTGGTTGATTTCTGGGCTGACTGGTGTGGTCCCTGTAAAATGATTGCTCCGATTCTGGATGAGATCGCCAATGAGTTCGAAGGCAAACTGCAAGTTGCCAAGCTTAACATTGATGAAAACCCGGCTACTGCGCCGAAGTACGGTATCCGTGGTATCCCGACTCTGCTGCTGTTCAAGAATGGCGAAGTTGCTGCCACCAAAGTGGGTGCACTGTCCAAAGGTCAGCTGAAAGAGTTCCTGAGCGCCAATCTGTAATCTGTCACACACTCTAATTCCCGGGCGACAGCGGTGATGAGATTTTCTCATTCTGACCGCTGGACGCCCACCAGGAAGCGTGCTAGATTCATCAATACTGCATATCGTACTTACCTTATAGTTTGAGCCCTTAGGCTTGAGCCTGAAGTTAGAATCTAAAGCTTTATCCCGTGTCAGAGTCGGAAATCATTACGCTATAGCACGTTAGTATGTCTCCGGGTCGGCAATCTGATAGTTTTACATTAATTAGTTTTAAGGTGTCTTCGATCTCTTGCCGTGTGTATGCGTAGAGTCAGCGCGATTGAGCCTGAGCAACACGGATGTCTGGTGATTGAAGGCTGTTAAGCGGCATGGATGTTCCTGCCATACCATTCACGTTAATAGTTCGAGATTTACCCCGAGTTTAAGAACCCACCATTATGAATCTTACCGAATTAAAAAATACGCCAGTATCTGAGTTAATTACTCTTGGCGAAAATATGGGGCTGGAGAATCTGGCTCGCATGCGTAAACAGGATATTATTTTCGCTATCCTCAAGCAGCACGCGAAAAGTGGTGAAGACATCTTTGGCGATGGTGTGCTGGAAATATTGCAGGATGGTTTTGGTTTCCTCCGCTCCGCAGACAGCTCCTACCTCGCCGGCCCTGATGATATCTACGTTTCTCCCAGCCAAATCCGACGCTTCAACCTCCGCACTGGCGACACCATTTCCGGTAAGATTCGTCCTCCGAAAGAAGGTGAACGCTATTTCGCGCTGTTGAAGGTCAACGAAGTCAACTACGACAAGCCGGAAAACGCGCGCAGCAAAATCCTGTTTGAAAACCTGACGCCGCTGCACGCCAATTCGCGTCTGCGTATGGAGCGCGGCAACGGTTCCACCGAAGACCTGACGGCTCGCGTACTGGATCTGGCCTCGCCGATCGGCCGTGGTCAGCGTGGCTTGATCGTCGCTCCGCCGAAAGCCGGTAAGACCATGCTGTTGCAGAACATTGCTCAGAGCATCGCTTACAACCACCCCGACTGCGTGCTGATGGTGCTGCTGATTGACGAACGTCCGGAAGAAGTGACGGAAATGCAGCGTCTGGTGAAAGGGGAAGTGGTGGCATCGACCTTCGACGAACCGGCGTCCCGTCACGTTCAGGTCGCCGAAATGGTGATCGAGAAAGCCAAGCGCCTGGTTGAGCACAAGAAAGACGTGATTATCCTGCTGGATTCCATCACTCGTCTGGCGCGTGCATACAACACCGTGGTGCCTGCTTCCGGCAAAGTGTTGACCGGTGGTGTTGACGCCAACGCGTTGCATCGTCCGAAGCGCTTCTTCGGTGCAGCCCGTAACGTTGAGGAAGGCGGTAGCCTGACTATCATCGCTACGGCCTTGATCGACACCGGTTCGAAGATGGACGAAGTGATTTACGAAGAGTTCAAGGGCACCGGTAACATGGAACTGCACCTGTCTCGTAAAATCGCGGAAAAACGTGTGTTCCCGGCCATCGACTACAACCGCTCCGGTACTCGTAAGGAAGAGCTGTTGACCACCTCTGAGGAACTGCAGAAGATGTGGATCCTGCGCAAGATTATCCACCCGATGGGCGAAATCGATGCAATGGAGTTCCTGATCAACAAGCTGGCGATGACTAAAACCAACGACGAATTCTTCGATATGATGAAACGGTCGTAACCGGTAGTTTCTCTGGTTAAAACGCCACGATATCGTGGCGTTTTTTGTTTCTGCATGTGGTATTACATCCTGAGCTTTTGGCTTTCGGCGGTGTCAGGCACCAGGAGAACATCACGCTTTGTTACCTGAGCGAGCAGGAACTTTCTGAAAAAGTTGGTAAATTAACACCTGCTGGCGTGATTCCCGGTAGTATTCTCAGGCACTGTTAAGCGTGAATAAATCATGATGAGTGCTCAATTAATCGCCGTATTTTTGTGCTCTTTCTTCTCCCTGTTGCTGGCGCGCAATGTGGCGAGAAAAACCGGTCTGGTTGACCGGCCAAACTATCGCAAACATCATCATGGCGTGGTGCCGCTGGTTGGCGGTATTTCTGTTTATATTGGCGTCTGCCTGTTGCCTGTGCTCATTTCCGAACCGATTCCCCATTTCCCCGTCTACCTGATGTGCTCGGGTATGCTGGTGCTGATTGGCGTGCTGGATGATCGCTTTGATATCAGCATTGGCGTGCGGGCGGCGATCCAGGCGGTCGTGGCTATTCTGATGATGACACTGGCTGGCCTGATGCTACAGCGTTTGGGCTTTATCTTCGGGCCGCTCTGGGATATCGGACTCGGGCCGGTGCGCTATCTGATGACGTTGTTTGTGGTGTGGGCGGCCATCAATGCCTTTAACATGGTGGATGGCATTGATGGCTTGCTGGGCGGGTTGTCCTGCGTGCTGTTCGCCGGATTAGGCGTCTTGCTCTATCACCACGGTAGTTTGGCGCTGGCATTGTGGAGTTTCGCTATGATCGCCGCCATTCTGCCGTACATTCTGTTGAATCTTGAACTCATGGGGCGACGTTATAAAGTCTTCATGGGTGATGCAGGCAGCACCATGATCGGTTTTACGGCTATCTGGTTACTGTTGCAGAGTTCTCAGGGGCCGGATAATGCCATCCGGCCGGTGACGGCGCTGTGGGTTATCGCTATTCCATTGATGGATATGGCGGCGATCGTCTATCGTCGGCTGCATAAAGGCACCGGCCTGTTCTCACCGGATCGCCAGCATATCCATCATTTGATCATGCGAGCGGGGTTTACTTCGCGGCAGGCCTGCTTGTTGATTACTTTGGCCGCTGCGTTGCTGGCAGCGATAGGGATAGCCGGTGAGTTTTTAGCGGTGCCGGAGTACGTGATGCTGATGCTGTTTTTGCTGGTATTCGGTGGCTATGGCTACTGCATTAAACGAGCGTGGCGGGTGGCGCGGGTTGTTCGGCGAATTCAGCGCTACTGGCGTAGTCATCGTTATTGTGAATGACTCGAATGTCGGGTAAATCGACTGATGAACAAACCAAATCTGGGAGCGCAATGAAACAGGAAACCTCCGCTCAACCGTTGTCACCGGACAATGCGCTGGATATCCAACAGCTCTGCCGGGCACTGTGGCAAGGCAAGATCTGGATTGTTGGTTCAGCGGCGCTGTTTGCTCTGGTGGCGCTGATGTATTCCTGGCTGGTGCAGCCGGTATGGCGCAGCACCGCGGTGACCGATAAACCCGCATCTGCCCTGTTGTCGACGTTCTTCGACCAGCAACAATGGTTGCGCTCGCTGGATGCGCCAGCGGTGGTGGACGGTAACGCCATTGTGGCGGATGCTTACGCTGAATTCACGATGCAGGCCGCCGCCTACGATACCCGGCGTGAATTCTGGTTACAGTCTCCGTATTACCGTGAGCGTCAGAAAGGCGACGACAAGGCCGATGCGGTTCTGCTGGACACGTTGATCAACGATATTCAGTTTATGCCGCGTGATGACGCCAAAAAAACCAGTGATACTCTCAAATTGGGCGCGGATAACGCGCGAGACGCCAGCAATCTGTTGCGGCAATATGTGCAGTTCGCCAACCAGCGGGCCGTTAATCATCTGAATCAGAGTCTGGCCGGAAGCTGGGCGGCGCGCATTCGGTTTGAGCGTGCCTGGCTGCAACGCGAGGAGACGGTAGCGCAAGCCACCTATGACCGAACGGTACAACGTTTGACGCAGGCGCTTGTGATTGCGCGCCAGCAAGGGATTGTACAGCCGAAAAATGAGGCGTCGCTGTCGTTGCCCGATTCGGAATGGTTTTTACAGGGCACCTCGCAGTTACAGGCGCGTCTGGACATGCTGAAGGCCAGCGGGCCGGCATTTGATGCCGATGATGAGTCGCGGCGAGCAACGCTGGCGATGCTGGAGAGCGGACCAGCGCTGACGACTCAATATCAGACTTACCGCTATCTGCATACGCCGGAAGAGCCGGTTCAGCGCGATAGCCCACGCCGCGGTTTTTTGCTGCTGATGTGGGGTAGCATCGGCCTGTTGGTCGGTGCCGGGGTAGCGCTGGCGAGGCGTTCCCGTTAAGTGATGGATGATGATGTGTATTGTATGGTTATAAAAATTTTTGCCGTGAGCGCAAACCGGAATTAAGCGAATCATCAGTGAAAGAGAGTCATCAGTGAAAGTCTTGACGGTTTTTGGCACTCGCCCTGAAGCGATAAAAATGGCACCGGTGATACGGGCGATGGCTCAGGATGCTTTCTTTGAATCCAAAGTCTGTGTCACGGCACAGCATCGTGACATGCTCGATCAGGTGCTGCGTCTGTTTGAGATTGTGCCGGACTACGATCTCAATGTGATGCAGCCGGATCAGGGATTGGTCGAGATTTCCGCCCGTATCCTCTCTGGTTTAGGGCCGGTGCTGAGTCAATGTCGGCCCGACTTGATGTTGGTGCACGGTGATACCACCACAACCCTGATGACCAGCCTGGCAGCGTTCTACCATCGCATTCCGGTCGCGCACATCGAAGCCGGTCTGCGCACGGGCAATCTGTCATCGCCCTGGCCGGAGGAAGCAAACCGCCTGCTGACCGGGCGTCTGGCGACCTATCATTTTGCGCCAACGGCTAAGGCGCGGCAAAATCTACGGCGGGAGCAGGTTCCAGCATCCCGTATTTGGGTGACGGGTAACTCGGTGATTGACGCATTATTCTGGGTTCGAGATCTGATCGCCCGTGATGCGGAATTGCATCATCAGTTGCAGGAAAAATACGCCTTTTTAGATCAGGAGCGAAAAATGGTCCTGGTCACCAGTCATCGGCGAGAAAGCTTTGGCGACGGAATGGAACGAATCTGTCACGCGCTGGCCGCGCTCGCCCGCCATCACCCTGATATTCAGATTGTGTATCCGGTGCACCGTAATCCCAACGTACTGGAGCCGGTTCAGCGTATTCTCAGCGGCATTGGTAACGTGTTTTTGATAACACCGCAGGACTATTTGCCCTTCGTCTACCTGATGAACCGCGCCTGGCTGATCCTGACAGACTCAGGGGGAATTCAGGAAGAAGCGCCTTCGCTTGGAAAGCCCGTTTTGGTGATGCGAGAGACGACCGAAAGGCCGGAAGCGTTGGCCGCAGGCACCGTGCGGCTGGTGGGAACCGACACCGCGACGATTATCCGCGAAGTCTCCCAACTGCTGGCGGATGATGCTGCTTATCAGATGATGAGCTACGCGCACAACCCTTATGGCGACGGGTTAGCCAGCCAGCGCATTCTCTCCGTTTTGAAACAACACCGGGTAACAGTATGAATTTCGAACGTATCTGTGTGCTCGGCCTGGGGTATATCGGTCTGCCGACCGCTACGCTTTTGGCCTCGCGGCAACAGTCTGTTTTTGGTGTGGATGTGAACCCGCACGTGGTGGAGAGCATCAACCGGGGCCATACTCATATTGCGGAGCCGGGGCTGGCGCAGGCTGTGCAGACGGCCGTGGCGCAAGGGTATTTACAGGCTGGTAGCCATCCGGTGTCGGCGGAGGCTTTTCTCATCGCGGTGCCGACCCCGCTGAAAGCGAACCATCAGCCTGACGTTTCGCTGGTGGAAGCTGCCGCCCTGTCGTTGGCACCGGTGCTCAAACCGGGAGATCTGGTCATTCTGGAGTCGACCTCGCCGGTCGGCACCACGGAGCAGATGGCGGACTGGCTGGCGCAGGCGCGGCCGGATCTGAGCTTCCCCCAGCAGGCTGGCGAGGCATCGGATATCCGCATTGCCTATTGTCCGGAGCGAGTGTTACCCGGACGTATCATGGAAGAACTGCTCAGCCAGGAGCGGGTGATCGGTGGGATGACGCCACGTTGTGCCGCGCGGGCGCGCGAACTGTATCGCCTCTTTCTGCTAGATGGCGAGTGTGCGATGACGGACTCGCGCACCGCTGAAATGTGCAAATTGACGGAAAACAGTTTTAGGGACGTGAATATCGCGTTTGCTAATGAGCTATCGCTGATTTGCGCCGAACAGCAAATCGATGTGTGGGCGCTGATTCGTCTGGCTAATCGCCATCCACGCGTCAATATTTTGCAGCCGGGGCCGGGCGTGGGCGGTCACTGCATCGCGGTCGACCCCTGGTTTATCGTATCGCAGCACCCGCAGCAGGCGCGTCTGATTCGCACCGCCCGCGAGGTGAATAACGCCAAACCCCATTGGGTGGTGGAGCAGGTGAAAATCAGGGTGGCGGATGCGTTGGCGCAGGAAAATAAACGCGCCTGCGATTTGCGCATCGCCTGCCTGGGGCTGACGTTCAAGCCCGATGTGGAAGACCTTCGCGAGAGTCCGGCGTTGGCGATTGCCGGGCAGGTAGCCGAATGGCATGTCGGAACGACCTGGGTGGTCGAACCGCATATTCAGCAGCTACCGGCCATTTTACAGGGAAAGGTTGAACAGGTAGATATCGCGCAGGCGTTGAGTGCGGCGGATATTCTGGTGCTACTGGTGGATCATAGGCAGTTCAGAGCTATCGCGCCGGAACAGGTGACGCAGCGTTGGGTGGTAGACACGAAAGGCGTCTGGCGCTGAACATGAGCGTGTTTAACCGGAGTGACCTATGGTGGTATATGCCGAAATTGAGCCTTTGGTCTGGGAAAGTGAGTTTTTCCAACGTAGTAGTGGTCGGTTGAATTTTTCAACCGATGCGTCCTTGCTGACGACAGAAATACTGGATTGCTATGAACTGTGCCAGGCGAAGCTGACCGCCAGCGATCTGGCGACGGCGGATGCGTTGTCGACGTTAGGGTTTCGGCTGGCGGAAGGCGAGGTGGATTTCAGTATGCCGGTTGTCCCTGCTGCCCGCGCCATGTTCGCCGTTGGGGTGCGAGAGGCTGAGCCGGGGGACATTCCCGTGTTATGTGCTGCGGCGACGAAAAGCTTTGTGCTGAGCCGATTTCGGTCGCCGTGGTATGGGCCGGGCGATTGCGGTCGTTTCTATGCGCGGTGGGTGGAGAAAGCGGTGCATGGCACCTTTGACGATGCCTGCCTGGTGATTGAGGTGCCCGGCGAACGCAGAGGGCTGCAAGGGTTTGTGACGTTACGCCAGACATCCTCCAACGCTGCGCGTATCGGCGTGTTGTCCGCCTGGCCGGGCATGACCGGCCAGGGGATTGGTCAGCGGCTGATGCAGGTGGCGCGGGTTTGGTGCCAGCAGCGTGGCATTCGCCGACTGACGGTGGCGACCCAGACCAGCAATCTGGCGGCATTACGGCTCTACCTGCGCAGCGGTGCTCGGGTGGAAAGTACGGCTTACTGGTTTTATCGATGATGGTTCTACCCATGGTATTTCTGCAGGTGACGACATGATTCCTTTTAACTCGCCACCGGTGGTGGGATCAGAACTGGAGTATATGCAGGCGGCGATGCATAGCGGCAAGCTCAGCGGCGATGGCGCGTTTACCCGCCGCTGTCAGCAGTGGCTGGAGCAGTATTCTGGCTGTGGTAAGGTCTTGCTGACGCCTTCCTGCACCGCGTCGCTGGAAATGGCGGCGCTGTTGCTGAACATCCAGCCCGGCGACGAAGTCATCATGCCGAGTTACACCTTTGTCTCCACCGCGAATGCCTTCGTGCTGCGCGGTGCCACCATCGTATTTGTCGACATCCGGCCGGATACCCTCAACCTTGACGAAAACCTTATCGAAGCGGCGATTACGAAGAAGACCCGCGCCATTGTGGTGGTGCATTACGCCGGGGTGGGCTGCGAGATGAACGCCGTCATGGCGCTGGCACAGCAATACGGGCTATTTGTGGTGGAGGATGCGGCACAAGGGATGATGTCGCACTATCAGGAGCGGCCACTGGGGGCCATCGGTCATATCGGTTGTTTTAGTTTCCACGAAACCAAGAATTACACCGCGGGCGGCGAAGGCGGCGCGACGCTTATTAACGCCCCCGAGCTGGCGGAGCGAGCCGAAATTATCCGCGAGAAAGGCACCAACCGCAGCCAGTTTTTTCGCGGCCAGGCAGATAAGTACACCTGGCGCGACATCGGTTCCAGTTATCTGATGGCGGATATTCAGGCGGCTTATCTGTGGGCGCAACTGGAAGCTGCGCAGCGCATTCATGAGCGGCGTTTGCAATTATGGCAACACTATGCGCGCGCATTCGCACCGCTGGCGGCGGCAGGCCGGGTGACGTTGCCGGTGATCCCTGCGGACTGCCGTCATAACGGCCACCTGTTTTTCCTGCGCCTGCGGGATGAGGCGGAGCGTTCAGCGTTTATCCGTCATATGAAAGAAGCGGAGATCCTGACGGTGTTCCACTATATTCCATTGCATTCCAGCCCGGCTGGTCGCCGATTTGGCCGTTTTGTTGGTGAGGACCGTCACACGACGCGGGAAAGTGAACGGTTGGTGCGTCTACCGCTGTTCTACAACCTGTCTGATCTTAACCAGCGTACCGTCATCCATTCGGCGCTGGGTTTCTTTTCCTGATGTCGCTGGCGCGTGCATCGTTATGGACGGCGGCATCCACGCTGGTCAAAATTGGCGCGGGGCTGGTGGTCATCAAGCTGCTGGCAGTGACGTTCGGCCCGGAAGGCGTCGGGCTGGCCGGTAACTACCGCCAGTTGATCACCGTGCTGGGCGTGATGGCCGGAGCGGGCATCGCCAACGGTGTTACCCGTGCGGTGGCTGCTGCGCCGCTGGATGCCAACCGGCCCAGTCTGTTGCTGGGAACGGCGGTATCACTGTCGATGGGCTGCTCGTTGTTGCTGGCGCTGGCGCTGTGGTTGCTGTCTGCGCCGCTGTCGCGCCTGTTGTTTGGCGATGATGCCTACCAGCCTGCAATTCGTGCGCTGGCCTGGCTGCAACTGGGCATTGCGAGCACCAGCCTGCTGCTGGCGATCCTGAAAGGTTATCAGGATGCGCGCGGCAATGCGCTGGCCGTCATGGCAGGTAGCCTGCTGGGGGCTGTGGCGTATGGCATTAGCGTTTGGCTTGGGGCGTATACCGGTGCGCTGGTGGGACTGGCGCTGTTGCCTGCATTGTCGTGCGTACCCGCGCTGGTGCTGTTTTTCCGGCGAACGCCATTAGGTTTGCGAGCGCTCACACCTGGCTGGTCATGGCCGCTGGCCGGTCAGTTAACCCGCTTTAGCCTGATGACGTTGATCACCGCCGCAACGTTGCCGGTGGGCTACGTGATGATGCGAAACCAACTGGCGAACCATTACACCTGGCAGGAAGTGGGCGTGTGGCAGGGGGTTACCACCCTTTCCGATGCCTGGCTGCAGTTCATTACCGCGTCATTCTCGGTTTATTTGCTGCCTGCGCTGGCGCGTTTGCAGGATAAACGTGCGGTCCGGCATGAGATTCTCAGCGCGTTGCGGTTTGTGTTGCCGGTGGCTGCCGCGACAGGCATGGCTATCTGGCTGTTGCGCGATGTGGTGATTCACGTACTGTTTTCCAGCGCGTTTTCGGCTATGCGTGACCTGTTTGCATGGCAGCTGGTCGGTGATGTATTGAAAGTGGGCGCTTACGTTTTTGGTTATCTGGTGGTCGCCAGAGCCTCGCTGCGGTTCTATTTGCTGGCTGAACTCGGCCAGTTCCTGCTGCTGACCGGATTTGCCCGTTGGTTGATTCCATTGCATGGTGCGCTGGGCGCGTCGCAGGCGTATCTGGCAACCTATGCGGTCTACTTTCTGTTGTGTTGCGGCGTTTTCATTCTGTACTGCAGGCGAGCATGACCACACTTATTCATGTCCTGGGGGCGGATATTCCCCACCATAACCAGACGGTGCTGCGTTTCTTTAATGATACGCTGGCACCGACGCTGCCGCCGCATCAGGTACGGCGCTTCATGGTGGTTTCGGCCGCCGATCTCTTTGAGCAAACCTATCCGGCGTTGCAGATAGCGCGTTTTGCTGACCAGAAAGCGCTGGCGCGCGCGGTGGTGGCGCTGGCGCGTGAGGATCGGTCGGCTCGTTTCTTTTTTCACGGCCAGTTTAACCCCTGGTTGTGGCTGGCGTTGCTGTGCGGCGGTATCCGTAAGACGCAGGCTTACTGGCACATCTGGGGGGCCGATTTGTATGAAGAAGCCCGTGGCTGGCGCTACCGCTGGTTTTACCGGCTGCGGCGAGTGGCACAGCGGCGGGTAGCTCGGGTGTTCGCCACTCGCGGCGATATCGACTATTTCCGGCGGCGTTATCCGGCTGCGGTGGCATCGCTGCTCTATTTCTCCACCCGTATGAGCCCGCACGCGGCGAGCCCACATGAAAAAGCGCCGGACGCGCCGTTGACCATTCTGGTCGGTAACTCCGGCGATCGCAGTAACCGCCATTTGGCGGCGCTTGACGCCATTCATCGTCAGTTTGGCGCACAAGTGCGGGTGATCGTGCCGATGGGTTACCCGGCGGGCAACCATGATTACGTTGAACAGGTGGCACGGTATGGGCTGGGGTTGTTCGGTACTGAGCGCTGCCAGGTTCTGCGCGAGTCACTGACGTTTGACGATTATCTGGCGTTGTTGCGCACCTGCGATCTCGGCTACTTCCTGTTTCACCGCCAGCAGGGGATTGGCACGCTATGTTTGTTGATTCAACTGGGCGTGCCGTTCGTTATCAGTCGTCATAACCCGTTTCGACAGGATTTGGCGGAACAGCGCTTACCGGTGTTGCTTGGCGAGGAGGTGCTGAACGAGGAGATGGTGCACGACGCACGCGAGCAACTGGCGCGAATCGATACCCGGCAGATAGCCTTCTTCAGCCCCGGCTATGTGCAAGGGTGGCGGCAGGCGTTGTCACTGGTGGCGGGAGACGGTGATGACTGAGTGGGCATTTTTGGGTTTGTGGCTGGTCTGGCTGGGCGGCGGCGGTGTGGTGCTGTGGCTGAGTGGGCGAGAGTTCCGCCGCTGGCGTTTCAACTTCAATGTGCTGTTTTCCTTGCTGTACCTGCTGACGTTTTATTTTGGTTTTCCGTTGACCGCCTTACTGACATTTCGCTTCGGGGTGGAGACTGCCTCGCCGCTGAACCTGCTGCTGGCGCTGCTGTCCGCCACGGCGTTTTACGTCATTTATTATGTCAGTTATAAAACCCGGCTGCGGTCTGCACCGCCTGTACCGCGACCGTTGCCGTTGACCATGACGCGGCTGGAAGCGCTGCTTACCTGCGGTTTGCTGGCTCTGGTGGCGCTGGTGACCGCAGCGGTGTTCTTTGCCAACAACGGCCTGTTGCTGTTCAAACTCAGTTCCTATAGCCAGATTTTCTCTCGCGACGTCGCCGGTGTCGCCCTGAAGCGCTTCTTCTATTTCTTTATTCCCGCCATGCTGATGTGGTATTTCCTGCACCAAACCCGGCGTGCCTGGCTGATTTTCCTGCTGGCGACCGTCGCGTTTGGCGGGCTGACCTACCTGCTGGTGGGCGGCACCCGCGCCAATATCATCATCGCTTTCGCTCTGTTTCTGTTTATCGGCCTGCAACGTGGCTGGATTGCGCTGTGGATGCTGGCGACGGCGGGCGGAGCGGGTATCGTGGCGATGTTCTGGCTGGCGCTCAAGCGCTACGGTCTGGACGTCAAGGGCGAAGAGGCGTTCTACACTTTTTTGTACCTGACGCGAGATACGTTTTCGCCGTGGGAAAATCTGGCCATGCTATGGCAACATCTCGACCAGATCACGCTACAGGGGCTGGCACCCATCGTGCGTGACTTTTATGTCTTTATTCCCACCTGGCTGTGGCCGGAGCGGCCCGCGCTGGTGCTGAACAGCGCCAACTATTTCACCTGGGACGTGCTGAATTATCATGCCGGGTTAGCAATATCGCCGACCTTGCTCGGTTCGCTATTGATTATGGGCGGGCCGTTGTTGATTCCGGTGGGCGCGGTCGCGATCGGGTTGCTCATCAAGGGGTTTGACGGCCTTTACCGCTACGGGCGGCAGGCGGAAAACCGTTACTTGTCCGCCGTGTTGCAGGCGTTCTGCTTTGGCGCGGTTTTTAACCTGATCGTGCTGGTGCGTGAAGGGCTGGATGCGTTTGTCTCGCGGGTGGTGTTTTTCTGTCTGGTTTTCGCGGCCTGCCTGCTGGCGGCCAAATTGTTGTACTGGCTGCTGTTGCGTGCTGGTGCGGTTACTGTTCGCGCGTCATCACAAGGAGAAACGGAATGAATGAGGCACGGCCGCAGGGCTCGATTCCGCAGTACCGTATTCGTGGCATCCCGGTGCAGGGTTTTCGGGATAGTGAGCAGTGTGTGTCGGTGTTGTTTGCGGGCGGCTCGCCGCATCCGGGGACGTTGATTGCCATCAATGCCGAAAAGGTGATGGCTGCCGATCGCGATGCGACGCTGCGTGAACTGATGTTGCAGGAGGGTAACTGCAACTATGCCGATGGCATCAGCGTGGTGTGTTCCATTCGCCGCAAATATCCGGGTGCTCAGGTGCAGCGTATCGCGGGTGCCGATCTATGGGAGGCGCTAATGCAGCGCGCCGGGCAACTGGGAACGCCGGTATTTCTGCTCGGCGGCAAGCCATCGGTGCTGGCGGAGACGGCGCGCAAGCTGCGTGAACAGTGGCAGGTCAATATTGTGGGCTCGCAGGACGGCTATTTCGCGCCGGAACAGCGCCAGGCGGTATTAGAGCATGTGCGTGACAGCGGCGCGCACCTGGTGACCGTGGCGCTGGGGTCACCGCGGCAGGAATTATTGATGCGCGATTGCCGCCAGCTGTATCCCGCCGCGCTCTACATGGGAGTAGGGGGGACATACGATGTGTTTACCGGACAGGTCAAACGCGCCCCGCCTATATGGCAGCGCTACGGGTTAGAATGGCTCTACCGCTTACTGACGCAACCCAGCCGCTTTCGCCGCCAGTTTAAACTGCTACGCTATCTGGCCTGGCATTTTGGCGGCAAGCTCTAGACACGCATCAGTGCGACGTCACCTGGTATGACGGCGATGGCCCGGTTGCTCGTCGTACCACTTTTTTTACCGCTTTATCGTTGTGATCAAGGTCTGTCTGCGCTGCTTATTTCATCATGTCCAGGTACAGGAAGAGTAGGAATCCGGTTTGCATTGCGGTATCTTCTCGGCCGTTTTTCCGGTCGGGGAACGGTGATGCCTTGCCGGGAGAGAGCCGGTATACCTATATGAAGCATGGCGGGTATAAAACAATAACGCGTTGATACCGGTGTAAAAAGGATCTATTTAAGACAGAGGTTATATGGCAAATACAGAAAAACAGGACAAGCTCCACCGTGGGCTGGAAGCGCGACATATCGAACTGATCGCACTGGGCGGCACCATTGGCGTGGGGTTGTTCATGGGGGCGGCCAGCGCCCTGAAATGGGCTGGGCCGTCTGTGCTGCTGGCCTATATCGTGGCAGGCATTTTTGTGTTCTTCATCATGCGGTCGATGGGGGAAATGCTGTTTCTGGAGCCGGTGACCGGTTCGTTTGCGGTTTACGCCCACAATTACCTGAGTCCGTTCTTCGGCTATCTCACGGCGTGGGGTTACTGGTTCATGTGGATGGCGGTCGGCATTTCGGAAATTACCGCCATCGGTGTGTATGTGCAGTACTGGTTCCCGACCTTGCCGCAGTGGATCCCGGCTATCGGCGCGGTTGCGCTGGTGGCGGCGGCCAATCTGGCGGCGGTACGGCTGTATGGTGAAATTGAGTTCTGGTTCTCGATGATCAAGATCACCACTATTGTGGTGATGATTGTGGTGGGCGTCGGCATCATTTTCTTTGGTATCGGCAACCACGGGCAGTCTACCGGTTTTGTTAACCTGACCGAACATGGCGGCTTTCTGGCCGGTGGCTGGAAAGGGCTGTTGTTCGCGCTCTGTCTGGTTGTGGCCTCCTATCAGGGGGTGGAACTGGTCGGTATTACCGCCGGTGAAGCCCGCAATCCGCAAGTGACGCTGAAACGGGCGATTAACAACATTCTGTGGCGTATCCTGATTTTCTATGTCGGGGCCATTTTCGTGATTGTGACCATTTTCCCGTGGAATGAAATCGGTACATCCGGCAGTCCGTTCGTGCTGACGTTCTCCAAGATTGGTATTACCGCAGCGGCGGGCATCATCAACTTCGTGGTGCTGACGGCGGCATTGTCGGGGTGCAACAGTGGTATGTACAGCTGTGGGCGTATGCTCTATTCGCTGGCTAACAACCGTCAGTTACCGGCCGCATTGGGACGTGTGACCTCAGGCGGCGTACCCGCTATTGGGGTGACGGTGTCCATCCTGTGTCTGGTGGCCGGTTCGGCGCTGAACTACGTTATTCCTAATCCGGAAAAAGTATTCGTGTACGTGTACAGCGCCAGTGTGTTGCCGGGTATGATTCCCTGGTTTGTGGTGCTGATAAGCCAGTTGCGTTTCCGCCAGCAGCATCAGGCGGCCGTCGCAGGCCATCCGTTTAAGTCGATCCTGTTCCCGTGGGTGAACTACCTGACGATGGTGTTTCTGGCCTGCGTGCTGGTTGGGATGTATATCAACGAAGATACGCGCATGTCGCTGGTGGTCGGTGGTATTTTCCTGGCAGCGGTCAGCCTGTTCTATGTTGTGCTGGGGCTGGGTAAAAAACAGCCGGAAATGCAAACGGAAACCGAGTAATCGTGGCTAACTGCGGGTGGTGACGGCGGATTGAACCGGGTTTTGACCGCAAATGAGCAAAGCATAAGCAAACGCATCATTTATGTGAAAAAAGCACTGGACAGGCCTATATTAAATCCGTACTATCCCCACCCGCAACGGCGCTACGCGCCCGTAGCTCAGCTGGATAGAGCGCTGCCCTCCGGAGGCAGAGGTCTCAGGTTCGAATCCTGTCGGGCGCGCCATTAAATTGGGCGCGGGAGCTGCGGAGGTACTTATTACCCCGTAAATCGAGTACCGGAACAACGTAGTAAAGCAGTGGTATATGGTGGCTATAGCTCAGTTGGTAGAGCCCTGGATTGTGATTCCAGTTGTCGTGGGTTCGAGTCCCATTAGCCACCCCAAATTTTAAAGTTTGTGATATGCGAAGGTGGCGGAATTGGTAGACGCGCTAGCTTCAGGTGTTAGTGTCCTTCGGACGTGAGGGTTCAAGTCCCTCTCTTCGCACCACACAGACAGCCGTAGTTGTGTAAGTGTTGTAAATCAGGATCGGCGAGTAGCGCAGCTTGGTAGCGCAACTGGTTTGGGACCAGTGGGTCGGAGGTTCGAATCCTCTCTCGCCGACCACCCTATTCTTAAGAAGCGGCAGTCCAAATCGGACTGCCGTTTTTTTATGGTTTTTCCCCACCGAATTTGCTTTTCACCCCCGACTGGTGTATCTCTTAATTTGAATTTTTATTCATTATATTTGCATTTAAATGGAGATTTGATATGTCAGTCATCAACCCGGTTGAAAAACAGTTTGCCGCCTACAATGCTCACGACCTGGCTGCCTTTTCTGCTTGTTTCCACGAGAATTTCCGGGCTTATCGTATGCCATCCGAGCAACCGAGCATGTTGGGCAAAGCCGCGTTGGAAGCCTTCTATCGTGACCATCGGTTCAATAACCCAGCGCTGCGTGCCGAACTGGTATCCCGCACTGTGCTGGGCTGCCATGTATTTGATCATGAAAAGATTTACGGCATCGCACCAGAACCGATAGAAAGTATCGCTGTGTTTGAAGTTAAAGACGAATTAATTACGACAGCATGGTTCTATTTTGCGTAACTATGCGTATGGATGATGCAATCTGCACGTGTTTCCGGTTTACGCTAATATCAATAGTAACCCGGCAGAAATACGAAGGATTGCATCGTTCCGGATGAAGTAATTGTGAACGAAATCATAAAACATTAAGGAATATGTTAGATCGATCGGGTATATAGGTGGGAATATCGCCAGTGATATAGTCGCCAACAAACAACAGCGTCGTCTTGACCCGCCTCTCTTTCCCCCATTATTACAATGTAAACGAGTGAGTTATGGCATCACATCTGATTGATTTTCTTCTTATTGGAAATAACTTTGGCACACCAGAAATGCGCGCCGTATGGTCAGAGCAGAATCGCCTGACCCGCCAGGTTGACGTAGAGATTGCGTTAGCACTGGCAGAAGGCGACCTGGGTGTCATCCCGCAGGACGCGGCCAGCACCATTGCTTCCCACGCCAACGCCAGTGCACTGAATATTGAAGAGATCGCCCAGGATGCGGTGCGGATGAAGCATTCTCTGATGCCGACCATTGCCGCCATCCAGAAACAATGTGGTGATGCTGGCGAATACATCCATTACGGTGTGACCACGCAGGATGTGGTGGATACCGCTACGGTATTGCAGTTGCGTCAGGCATTCGACATCGTGGTGCGTGACACCCGTTTGGTGGCTATCGAGCTGAAACGACTGGCGAAGAAACACCAGCATACGCTGATGACTGGCCGTACTCACGGTATGCAGGCGTTGCCGACCACCTTTGGTTTCAAGCTGGCGGTATGGCTGGATGAATTTGTGCGTCATTTGCAGCGTCTGAATGAAATCCGCGATCGGGTGCTGGTAGGCAATATCAACGGTGCCATCGGCACTTATGCCTCTTTTGGCGAATTGGGGCCGGAAATTGAACGCCACACCCTGACCCGTCTGGGTCTGAATACCCCGAATATTGGCTGGCAGTCTGCCCGCGACCGTTTCTCGGAATACGCGTCGGTGGCGGTGTTGATCAGCGGTACGCTCGGTAAAATCGGCAACGAGCTGTACAACCTGATGCGTACCGAAATCAACGAAATCGAAGAGCCGTTCTCCGAAGGGAAGATCGGTTCCACCACCATGCCGCACAAGCGTAACCCCGCTGCGCTGGAAGGGCTTGCCAGCCTGACAGCACCGCTGTTCAAGAGCGCGGCCTTGATCCATGAATCGATGAAAGTCGAACACGAGCGTGATGCTATGAGTTGGCGTGCGGAGTGGATCGCGCTGCCGGAAATCAACATCTATCTGTCGGCACAACTGCAAAACGCGCTTGGCATCCTGCGCGGTATGTCGGTGAACGAAAAGCAGATGCGCGCTAATCTGGATTTGCAAAACGGTCTGCTGCTGTCAGAAAAAGTGATGTTTGAAATCGGTAAGCTGCTCGGCAAGCAGACGGCCCATCATCTGGTGTACGAGTGCTCAATGGCGGCATTTGAGCAGAACCGCGAGTTCAAAGCGCTGCTGCTGGAGCATCCGGTGCTGTCGCAGCACCTGACATCTGATGCGCTGGATGCCTGGCTGGATCCAGCAAACTACGTCGGCAGCGCACCGCAGAAAGTCGATGAAGTTATCCAATACGCGGATGACACCGGCCTGCTGGCTGAGTGACGGGTGACGCCATGAGTACCGTATTTCGTCAGGCGACCTCTG
This sequence comes from Dickeya undicola, assembly GCF_000784735.1. Lineage (GTDB taxonomy): Bacteria > Pseudomonadota > Gammaproteobacteria > Enterobacterales > Enterobacteriaceae > Dickeya > Dickeya undicola. The sequence goes on along the minus strand of NZ_JSYG01000021.1, from coordinate 116,104 downwards.
CGGATGATGAAGCGTTTCTGGCGCTGGCGTTGGCCGCTTATGCGCCAGTGCGCGAGCTGGGCATCAAGTTTGACGCCGCTTACGCCGACATCGACATGGTGCGCCGTCATTTACGCAGCAATGGTGTGTATGTAATGGAGAAAGACGGGCAACTGGCTGCGTCGGTCACTATTCGTTATCCGTGGGGGCCGAATCCCGGTCCTTATGGGTTACCGCACATCGGTTGGTTCGCGACCCACCCGGACTTCAAACAGCAGGGATTGGGTAAACAGATGTTGGACTGGCTGGAGCAGGCGGTGCTGCAAGCGCAGTTAAAAGCGCCCGCCGTGACGCTGGGCACCGCCAAACAGCATCCCTGGTTGCTGGAGATGTATCGAAAATATGGCTTTCAGGAAGTCGGCCAGGCGGATCTAGGGAAGGGACACCTCACGATTTACATGCGAAAAGTCCTGGATCAGGACCTTTATCATCACTGGGAAAAGAAACACCCCTAAGAGGCGTTATTCGATGACTATGAAAAAAATTATCCTCCCTGTATTGGCTTTATCTGCGGTCATTCTGGCAGCAGGTTGCGACTCTCAGAACAGTGGCGAGAAGGTATTGCGTATCGGCGCCACCGGGCAGAGTTACCCGAGTTCGTTCAAGCAAGACAACAAGTTGGTCGGGTTTGATGTGGAAGTGGCGGAAACTATCGCCAAAGATCTGAACTACAAGGTTGAGTGGGTCACAGCGGATTTCAGCGGCCTGATGGGGCAACTGGAAGCCAATAAACTGAACACCATCGCCAACGTGGTGGCGATTACCCCAGCGCGTCAGGAGAAATACAACTTCACTTCGCCTTACAGCTACTACGGCAGCCAGATCGTCACGCATAAAGACAATACCAACATCAATACGCTGGATGACCTGAAAGGCAAAACCGTTGCTGGTGTATTGGGCTCTAACCACGTCAACAACCTGAAAAAAGCCTTTGCCGACGGCAGCGTCAACATTCGTACCTATGAAACCCGCGACGGTGCCATGAGCGATGCGCTGGCTAAACGCGTAGAAGGTTATATCAATTCCCGCCCGATCCTGCTGGCGGAAATCAACAAACGCAACCTGCCGTTTAAGATGGTGGGTGAGCCGCTGGTAGTGGAGCAGGTTGGCTTCCCGTTCCATAAAGATCAGAAAGGCGATGAACTGCGTAAGAAGTTTGATGATGAACTGAACAAAATGCGTAGTGATGGCCGACTGAAAGCCCTGTCTGTTAAATATTTCGGCGAGGACATCACGGCGGGTAAATAACCCGGCCTGCTCGCTCAACTCCTGTGACGCCAGCCTGATTCGCGGCTGGCGTCAGTGTTAATGGTATAACCCATGAATATCGATCTTTCCTACCTGCTGAAAGTTTTTCCCCAGGTGTTGATGTATTTGCCCACCACGCTGTTGCTGGCGGTGGTGTCGATGCTGTTTGCCATCGTATTAGGGCTGATGTTGGCGCTGGTGCGCGAGAGCCGGTTCATTGTGGTGGCGAAACTGGTGGAACTCTATATTTCGCTGTTTCGTGGTATTCCGTCGCTGGTTCAGTTATTCATCATCTATTTCGGGTTGCCGCAGCTGTTTCCGTCGCTTAACGGCCTGTCCGCCATGACGGCGGCGATTATTGGCTTTAGCCTGAAAAACTCAGCGTATATGGCGGAGATTTTCCGCGCAGCGCTGGCATCGGTAGATTTCGGGCAAACGGAAGCTGGTTTGTCGGTAGGGATGAACAAAGCGCAGATTTACCGCCGCATCGTGTTACCGCAGGCGATGCTCAATGCACTACCTGCGACCGGTAACACCTTTATTTCGTTGATTAAAGACACCTCGGTAGCCTTTGCGCTCGGTGTTTCGGAACTGTTTGCCGAAGGCAAGATGATCGCCGCCGAATCGCTGCGCTTCTTCGAAACCTTCCTGGTGGTGGGGCTGATTTACTGGATGCTCATCGTGGTTTACGCCTGGTTGCAGTCGCAACTGGAGAAGAAACTGAGCCATTCACGGCAGCGTTAAGGAGCCAATATGATTAGCGTAAAAAATCTGACTAAACGTTTTGGCGACCAGGTAGTGCTGAACAATATCAGTCTGGATATTGCTCAGGGTGAGGTAGTAGCGATCATCGGTCCGTCCGGCTCGGGTAAGTCCACCCTGTTGCGTTGCCTGAATCTGCTGGAAAGGCCGGAATCCGGCATCATTACCATCGGCGATCAATCGCTGGATACTCGCCGTTACACCAGCAAGGAAGAGTATGCGCTCCGGCGTCAGACGGCGATGGTGTTCCAGAATTACAATCTGTTCAAGAACAAGACCGCACTGGAAAACATCACCGAAGCCCTGATTGTGGTGAAGAAGATGCCAAAAAAACAGGCGGACGAGATTGGACTGTCATTGCTGGAACTGGTGGGGTTGCTGCCGCAAGCGCATAAATACCCGGTGACGCTGTCCGGCGGGCAGCAACAGCGAGTCAGCATCGCTCGTGCACTGGCGGTGGATCCGAAGGCGATCCTGTTTGATGAACCGACCTCGGCGCTTGATCCGGAACGTGTGCATGAAGTGCTGCAAGTTATCCAGAAACTGGCAGGGCAAAACACCACCATGGTGATCGTGACCCATGAAATGCAGTTTGCCAAAGAAGTGGCGGACCGGGTGATCTTCATGGCTGACGGGCACATCGTAGAGCAAGGGCCCGCGGAGAAAGTGATCAGCTTCTCCGACAACCCGCAGACTCGCCGCTTCCTGCGACAGCTGACGAACATTCAGGAACCATCAGAGTTCGATATCTGATCGATAACGTATTCACCTGCTGGCTCGACTCGTCGAGCCGCCCTGTCAGACAGGGCTAAAAAAGAGGAGTGACTTTATATGAAAGTTCATGTTCAGCATGAGCCATTGGCGCAGTTTATTCAGGCGTTCCGGCACGATCTGCATCAGCATCCGGAACTGTCTAATCAGGAATTTGAAACCACACGGAAAATTCGCGCCGTGCTGGAAAAAGAGGGGATTCGCATCCTTGACCTGCCGCTAAAAACCGGTCTGGTAGCGGAAGTGGGTGGCCTGCAGGACGGCCCGCTGGTGGTGGTGCGTTCCGACATCGATGCCCTGCCGATTGAAGAAGAATCCGGCGTTGAATTCAGTTCGAAAAACGCAGGTGTGATGCACGCCTGCGGGCATGACTTTCATTCTTCGGCGGCGTTGGGTGCGGCAATTTTACTCAAACGTATCGAGCCAGAACTGAAAGGCACCGTGCGTATTCTGTTTCAGGCGGCTGAAGAAACCGGGCTGGGCGCGCCAGAAGTGATCGCCGTCGGCGCGCTGGACGGCGCGGCTGCCATTTTCGGCATTCATAACGACCCAACGCTGCCGGTCGGCGTGATTGGCGGCAAAGACGGCGCGTTGACCGCCGGAGTGGACCGTTTTGAGATCAAGATTGCTGCCAAAGGTTGTCATGCTGCCAAGCCGCACGAAGGTAACGATCCGATCATTATTCTGGGGCAGTTGATTTCCTCCGTGCAGACCATTATTAGCCGCACCGTGCCGTCCGATAATAATGCGGTGGTGTCGATCACCCAGGTACACAGCGGCAGTACCTGGAACGTGATTCCAGATACCGCCTATGTCGAAGGAACGGTGCGTACCTTCAGTCAGGCGGTACGCGACCTGATTGAACAGCGTTTCCGCCAGATTGTGGCCGGTATCGCCAGCACCTTTGGCGCGGAAATCGAGTTTATCTGGCACGCCGGGCCACCATCGGTGGTGAACACACCGCGCTGGGTAGACTTCGCGTTGCAGGTCGCTGATGACGAAGGGTTTGAGGCGCGTCGTGTCGAGGCCAGCCCCATCGGCGAAGACTTTGCGTTCTACCAGCAGAAACTGCCGGGCACCTTTATGATGGTGGGCTCCGGCGGCCCTTATGCGCTGCATCACCCCAAATTTCGGGTGGATGATAGCGCGTTGTTCCCTACCGCACACTATCTGTACCAGTTGGCGAAGCAGAGTCTGGAACAGCTGTCGCAGGACGCCTGATTACCCGTCAGCATCTGATCAATGACAACGGCCACGGTTATCCGTGGCCGTTTCGTTTTGTTGTCAGCCAAACGAGACTTGTGGTTTTTTAGCGACAATCTCGATGTCTTGATGTCGTCAAAGAGAGACGAATAACTGTTTGAATTTTAAGTAATATTATTGATGGTGTCGCTGGCGTCTCTAATTGGCGACAGTATTGGCAAGGAATGCCTGATTTTTCAGCAGCTTAGTGATACCGGAATTCAATGAGACTCTATAATTAACTTGTTGTTTATCAGTTAGTTATATTTTATGGGGCTGCGTTTTGTAAAATTGGCATCATTCGTGCTTAACTGGAGGTGTAGATGCTCATTCCACCTTCTATGTTTGCTTCGGCTTCATAAACCTGGGAATGACGCAGAGCCATTTACGGTGCCTAACGTCCGATTTTTGATGAAGTGCAGCTTCATCGCTGTTGGACGTAACGTTGAGTGGGGCACCTTAAAGTTGTCTTTCAGACCTGATTTTTATTGCACGCTTGTCGCTGGTCGGCAAGCGTTTTTTTTCGCCATTATTCCAGGAAATCATGGTGTTATCAGGTTATTTTGTCAGGGCAGGAAGACCGGCGCAGGGGTGCGCCGGTTCGGTTGGTCAGGCGTCGTGAGGAGGCTGTAGCGTCAATAACAAACCGTCACGGCGCATTCGGGCCGCGTCTTCAGGACGTTTCAGCCGATCAAACGCGTCGGCACACCAGGCATAGTCATAGGCGTCTGGTCGCAGTGCCAATGCCGCGGAGAAGGCATCGCTGGCCTGCTGCCATTCGCCATGTCTTGCCAGCACCTGTCCTAGCGTACTGTGCAGCAGCGCGTCATCGCTGTGCTGTTTCAGGCGTTGACGCAACAGTTTTTCCAGCGGTTCCGGTTGACCGGCGTTGAGCCGGGGGATCAACTGCACCAGCCGATAGTCAAATTGCTGCTTCAGCCCGTCAACAATGATGTCCTGTGCGGTGGTGTGGTCATCACACACGATCAGCCGTTCAGCCATTGCCACCTGCATCGACAGCGCCTGACGCACTTTACGTGGCTGGTTTTTCCACCACTGCTTCAACCCTTCACTACCGCCTTCCGCCATTGCCTGATCCATCAGGCCGATGGTGGCACGCTGTTGCAATTCATCCAGAGAGGATTCGTCATGCAGACGGGTTTTACGCATAGCGGGCAGGATATCCAGCAATGCGCTGTAGGCGTGGGTACGCAGAAATGCCTGTTCCGCCAGACGAAGAACTTCCGGGTGGCGCGGTGCCACCTCCAGCAAACGGTCTACGCCGTGGCGGGCAGCATGGTCTTCGTTACGGGCCAGTTGAATGCGCACGCGGGTGATGTCCACCGGCAATTGGTTGCTGTCGGCGATTTCCGCTGCCCGCTCCAGATACTGTCGGGTACGGAACTCGTCACCGCGCTGCTGAGCGGCTTCCGCCGCCAACAGGTAGTTCACCACGGGTTGCTCCGCGTGGTCAGCATTGCGGGTCAGCAGTTTTTCCACCTGCAGATAATCACCTTCAGTCAGTTTCAATAGTGCTGCTTTGGTCTGCTGACGCGCGCGAGTGCGCTTGCGGCCGATAAACCAGCCGCGGGTACGGACACCGGTGCGGAACATGCGCCGCAACAACCATTCCACCGCCAGAAACACCAGCAGAAACAGTACCAGCATGATCACCAGCCCGGTAACGCTGGTTTCAATGTTGTAATTGTCGGTCTGAATCAGCACGTAGCCCTGATGACCGGCCAGCATCGGCCCTATCACAATACCGGCGATCAGCACCACAAACAGCAGGAATACCTTCAGCATGTTCAGTCCTCCTGTGGTTTGGCGGATGGCTGCGCCAGCAGGTTGCGGACTCGGGTTTGCATCAGTTTGTCCAGCAGCGGCTGGCTTTGCAGTTCATTCGGTACATCCATCGCGACCGACTGTTGACTCAGTGCGTCCAGTTGGTCCAGAAACGCCTTGGTGGTCGGGTCGCTTTCGTCAAAGTAGGCACGTACCCAGGTCGCTGCCGTTTCCAGTGATTGCCGGTACGTTTCGTTCTGGTGACGTGGCACCGCCTGGGCGGCGACCAGCAGGCGAGAGCGGATGTTTTCGCGCAGATACACATCCTGATTCGGTGCCAACAGCGGTTCGGCGCTGTCGTCGCGGCGACGAATGGTGATGAAGTCCGACAGGAAATTGTGCCAGCTCTTGCTCAGGTTCTGCCGCCATTCGCTCAGTGAAGCCGACAGCGTCGAGTCGCTTTCTTCCATCGGCGCTTCGTCAGTGTCGGTATCGGCCAGCCGCAGGTTGTCCACCTGATCCGCCAACTGGTTCACTTTAAGGATGATGCCGTCGAAATCGATCTGACTGACGCCCGCCAGCATACTGATGTCATGAGTGATGGCCCGGCGCACGTCGATCAGGCTGGGGTCGTTCATGTCTGCCAGACTGGCGTCGGCGCTTTTGAGCAGGGCACCAGCGGTGGTGACGTCTTTATCGCTCCACAGCTTGCGTCCGGCTTGTTTTACCAGAAAATCAGCCTGCGCCAGCAGCCAGGTTTTGGCGTCGCTGTTGGTGAGCGTCGCCAGTTTTTCCTGCATTTCGCCTGTCTGCCGGGTCAGGGCTGCCAGCCGTTGCTCATCGGTACTCAGCGCTTTGGCCTGCTGGTCCTGTGTCTGTTGCCACTGCTGCTGCGCTTGTGACTGCTGTTTTTGCAGCCCGGCTAGTTGCTCCTGCAATTGGGCCAAGGCGGCACTCTGGCGTGCCATCTGTTGGTGGGTGTAATAGTAGACGCCGCCGCTCAGCGCCAGCGAAATCACGATAGCGATGGTGCCCAGCACAAGACCGTGGCGCGACGCACCGGAGGCGGGTGGCGATTTTTTCGGCGATGTGGATTCAGCCCGTTCGACCACCTCTTCGGAGGGCGTTGAGGAGGTAATGTGTTCCGTCATATGAGTACATCCTATGATCAGGGTAATGGTAATAGTCCGGGTTACTATCTGGCTAGTTTACTCTTTGGTTAGCTTACCATCTGGTTAATTATGCAACGATATCAATTGATTGATGGTATCCGTTGCGTTATTGCAGCGCCCGCATCAGCGCATCGTTATCCGCATTATCGGCGATCAGAATGTCACGCCAGCCCAGTTCGCGGGCCATTTCGCCCAGACGCTCGCTGACGACGACGACCCGGCAACCCGGTAGCCAGGTAGTTCGATAATAATCAGGCACTAAAGTATAGAACTGTTGCAGCATTTCTCCGCTGGTGACCACCAGAGTATCGACGCCGAGCTGTTGCCAACGCTGGCATTGTTCTGCGCCGTCGTAAACCACCGGATTGCGTTGATAGCATTCGCAGTAACGCACCTGCGCCCCGCGCTGCTGCAAGGTATCGCCCAGTAGCTCCCGGCCGCCATTGCCGCGCAACAGCAGTGCCTGCTTGCCTGCTACCTGTTGTAGCGCCGGTGACTGCAATAATGTTTCGCTGGTCGCGCGCTCTGACGGGTAGTGCACAGGCAGACCGCTGACGGTATGCAGCGCCAGCCCGGTGGAGCGCCCCACCGCAAAATAGGTGAGCGTTTGGGGCCAGGTGGTTCCGGCGCGTGATAGCGCGGGGTTGGCGTGTTCCACCACCTGTTGCGACAGGGCGAAAACCAGATCACCGGGGCGCAGTGCTTGCAGCATGGCGGGCAGTTGCGGCAAGTCGCTACCCGGAGAAAATTCGATTAATGGGCTGTGGTAGGCTTGCTGGCCTGCCATTCTGAGACGGGCTACCAACTGCTCACCTGCAGGAGAGGGACGGGTAACCAGAATCGTCATGACGAGGCTGCTCCATAAACAGATTGCAGAATGTCGCGTGCGCCGCGTTCAAGCAGTTCATCCGCCAGATCGATGCCAAGCTGTTCGGCATCCTGACGCCGCCCATTACGTTCTGCGTAAATAATGCGGCTGCCATCCGGTGCACCCACCAGCGCGCGCAGCCACAGTCCATCGTTGTCCTGCAGTTCGGCGTAGCTGCCAATAGGAACCTGACAGCCGCCTTCCAGCCGGGTGTTCATGGCGCGCTCGGCCAGCACACGCGTTGCGGTATCATCGTGGTTAAGCGGTGCCAGCAGCGCACGGGTTCGGGCGTCGTCCAGCCGACACTCCACGCCGACTGCACCCTGACCGACTGCGGGCAGCGATTGCTCGGGGCTAAGTGCGCTGCGGATACGGTCTTCCAGACCCAGGCGTTTTAGCCCCGCGACCGCCAGAATAATGGCGTCGTAGTCGCCGTTATCCAGTTTGGACAAGCGGGTGCCGACGTTGCCGCGCAGGTCGCGGACCACCAGGTCCGGGCGGTGGGCGCGCAACTGGCACTGGCGGCGCAGGCTGGAGGTGCCGATGCAGGCACCAACAGGCAGATCATCCAGCGTGGCGTAATGATTGGAGACAAAGGCATCGCGCGGGTCGTCGCGCTCGCAGATGGTGACCAGCCCCAAACCGTCGGGAAATTCGACCGGTACATCCTTCATTGAATGCACCGCGATATCGGCACGGTTTTCCAGAAGCGCCAGTTCCAGTTCCTTGACAAACAACCCTTTGCCGCCCACTTTGGCCAGCGGCGTATCCAGCAGCACATCACCGCGGGTGACCATCGGCACCAGTTCCACCCGCAAACCAGGGTGACAGGCTTCGAGCCGTTGTTGAACGAAATGGGCCTGCCACAGCGCCAGCGGGCTCTGTCGGGTGGCAATTCTTAGAATAGTGTCTACCATGCTTGATACCGTTCTGATCCTTTCTTTCCATCGTACCATTGAAGGCGAGCCGGTGTCAGTTGCCCGGCCATGGTGATGGGGTTAGGGAATGCTAAAACCTGATGGGAGATAGCCTGACGCGGCAAAAACGGCGATAATATGTGCAATGCTGTAGCATCAATAAACAAATCTGACTTTCTTTAGTTTCTTTACGCCCTTTCAGCAAGGTGTTAAATTGATCACGTTTCCAGCAATAATCTGCCCGCCATTCTTCTAATATTTATTCTGGGCAGGTTGGGGAAACAACGGCTTCTTTATAGGCACTGGGATAAGCAGGCGAAACGTCTTGTACTTCTACATCGAGACACTGAAGCAAAGACTGGATGCGATCAACCAACTGCGTGTGGATCGTGCTCTGGAAGCAATGAAACCCGCTTTTCAGCAGGTTTACAGTCTTTTGCCAGTTTTATTACATCATCACCACCCGCTGATGCCTGGTTATCTGGAAGGCAAGGTTCCGCACGGCATTTGTCTTTTCTCCCCTGATGAAAAACAACAGCACTATCTCGACAGCGTGGAATTGCGCTGGGGCGAGTTATCTGTGCCGGATCGCAAGGGCGAACTGCCGATCACCGGCGTCTATTCGATGGGCAGCACCTCGTCCATCGGGCAGAGCTGTACTTCTGATCTCGATATCTGGGTCTGCCATCAATCCTGGCTGGACAGTGAAGAGCGTCAGCGGTTGCAGCAGAAGTGCTCGCTGTTGGAAAAATGGGCTGCCGGACAAGGTGTCGACGTCAGTTTCTTCCTGATGGATGAAAACCGCTTCCGCCATAACGAGAGTGGCAGTCTCGGGGGTGAAGATTGTGGCTCTACTCAGCATATCTTGCTGTTGGACGAGTTTTACCGCACCGCAGTACGTATGGCAGGCAAGCGCATTCTGTGGAACATGGTGCCGGTGGAAGAGGAGGCACACTATGATGAATTCGTGCTTTCTTTGTATGCCCGTGGCGCATTGGCACCAAACGAATGGCTGGATTTGGGTGGACTGAGTGCGCTGTCGGCGGAAGAGTACTTTGGTGCCAGCTTGTGGCAGTTGTATAAAAGCATCGACTCGCCCTACAAGGCGGTGCTGAAAACCCTGTTGCTGGAAGCCTATTCCTGGGAATATCCCAATACCCGCCTGCTGTCGAGCGAGATCAAAGCGCGTCTGCATAAAGGCGAGATTGTGTCCTTTGGGTTGGACCCTTATTGCATGATGCTGGAGCGCGTGACCCAGTATCTGAACGCCATCAATGACCAGACCCGGTTGGATCTGGTGCGCCGCTGCTTCTACCTCAAAGTCTGCGAAAAACTCTCCCGTGAGCGTGCCTGCACGGCCTGGCGTCGCCAAATTCTGACGCAACTGGTGCAGTCGTGGGGATGGAGTAACGAACGGTTGGTGATGCTCGACAACCGCGCCAACTGGAAGATTGGGCAGGTGCGCGAAGCGCATAACGAGCTGCTGGATGCGATGATGCAGAGCTATCGCAACCTGATCCGTTTCGCCCGCCGCAATAATCTAAGCGTCAGTGCCAGCCCACAGGATATCGGGGTGCTGACCCGTAAACTGTATGCTGCTTTCGAGGCGTTGCCGGGCAAGGTGACGTTGGTTAACCCGCAGATTTCGCCCGACCTGTCAGAGACAAATCTGACCTTTATTTATGTCCCGGCGGGGCGTGCTAATCGCTCCGGCTGGTATCTGTACAATCAAGCGCCGTCGATGGACGCCATCATCAGCCATCAGCCGCTGGAATATAACCGCTATCTCAACAAGCTGGTGGCCTGGGCCTATTTCAACGGCCTGCTGACATCATCTACCCGTCTGCATATCAAAGGGCATGAGTTGTGCGATATCGCCCGATTGCAGGAACTGGTGTCGGATGTGTCCAGCCACTTCCCACTGCGGGTGGCGGCACCTACACCGAAAGCGCTGTATAGCCCGTGCGAAATTCGGCATCTGGCGATTATCGTCAATCTGGAGCATGATCCGACGGCGGCGTTCCGCAATCAGGTGGTGCACTTCGATTTTCGTCAATTGGATGTCTTTAGCTTTGGCCAGCAGCAGCAGTGTCTGGTCGGCAGTATCGATTTGTTGTACCGCAACTCCTGGAATGAAGTGCGTACCCTGCATTTCAGCGGCGAACAGGCGATGTTGGAAGCGCTGAAAACCATTCTGGGCAAAATGCATCAGGACGCGGCGCTGCCGGAGTCGCTGGAAGTGTTCTGCTACAGCCAGCACCTGCGCGGGTTGATCCGGACCAGGGTGCAGCAACTGGTGTCCGAATGTATTGAACTGCGTCTGTCCAGCACCCGTCAGGAACCTGGCCGCTTCAAGGCGGTGAAAGTTGCAGGTGAAACCTGGGGATTATTCTTTGAACGCCTGAGCGTATCGGCCCAGAAACTGGAAAATGCGGTAGAGTTCTACGGCGCGATTTCCAACAACAAGCTACAAGGGCTGCCGGTTCAGGTGGAAACCAATCACATCCATCTGCCGCCGGTAGTGGATGGCGTTGCCAGCGAAGGCATTATCCAGTTCTTCTTTGAAGATCAGCAGGATAATCAGGGATTCAATATCTATATTCTGGACGAGTCGAACCGGGTGGAGGTCTATCACCACTGCGAAGGTAGCAAGGAAGAACTGGTGCGCGATGTCAGCCGTTTCTATTCCTCATCGCATGACCGCTTCACCTATGGCTCCAGTTTCATCAACTTCAATCTGCCGCAGTTCTATCAGATTGTTCAGTTAGACGGCCGCACGCAGGTAATCCCATTCCGTAGCAGCGCACTATCTCATTTGTGCGTCACGCCATCGTCTGAAGACAAGAAGAGCCTGGTGCTGAGTCAGCGCTTGCAGATGCTTTGATTCAGAGCGGGAAATCCGGCATGAATGACAGTTGGGGCTAACGGCCCCAATCTGTTTTAGTCGAATGCCAGTCTGTTTTAATCGAAATAAACGTCTTCGCCGCTCTGTTCCGAGCAGGCCTGCGCCAGCAGTGCCATGAAATCGCTGCCGCTGCGGTCGCAAATCCAGCGGCCATTCTGATAGCCGAAGTGATAACCGCCGCCTTTGGTCGCCAGCCACACCTGATGCATCGGCTCCTGGCGGTTAATCACGATCTTGCTGCCATTCTCAAAACTCAGCGTCATCACGCCGCCATTGGTTTCGTAATCGATATCCGCATCACCATCAAATCGGTCCAGCGTTTCTTCCACCTTCAGCATCAACGCGTCGGCCAATTGATGAAACTCGCTATCGTTCATATTCGATTCCTATTGATTTTCATGATCCACCTGCGATTATAGAGAGCATAGGTATCTGAATGACAGGTTTTAACGACATGAAAACATTTTTTCGTCAGGGCGCATTGGCATTGCTGGTGTTGTCACTGGCTGGCTGTGGTTTGAAAGGTCCACTTTATTTTCCGCCAGAGCAACCGGCCCCGGCTAAGAACACGCAGCAGCAAAATACTCAGCAGCAAAACACCCAGGCTCCGCAAGCATCGTCCGCCCGGCAGTAGCCGACGTGGTACGCAGGGTGATTGAGGGTAATCTCGCGGGTCGCGACAGGTTTTCTGCCGCACCCGTTTAACGCAGCGGGGTCAGGAAATGCAGTTCTCCAAAATGCACGGTCTGGGCAATGATTTCATGGTTGTCGATGCCGTGACGCAAAATGTCTATTTTTCACCGGAGCTGATCCGTCGCCTGTCGGACCGGCATTGCGGGGTGGGTTTCGATCAGTTATTGATCGTTGAACCGCCCTACGATCCCGAACTGGATTTTCATTACCGCATTTTCAATGCGGATGGCAGTGAAGTGGCGCAGTGTGGTAACGGTGCCCGCTGCTTTGCTCGTTTTGTTCGCCTGAAAGGGTTGACCAACAAGCGCGAAATTAATGTCAGCACCCATAACGGCCGGATGGTGCTGTCGGTGACGGAAGACGAGCTGGTGCAGGTGAATATGGGGGAACCCAACTTCGAACCGCAGCAGGTGCCGTTCCGTGCCACTAAGCCGGAAAAAACCTATATTTTTCGTGCCGACGAGCACACAGTGCTGTGCGGTGTGGTGTCGATGGGCAACCCGCATTGCGTGATTCAGGTGGACAATGTGGATACGGCACCGGTAGAGACGCTCGGGCCGCTGCTGGAAAGCCACGAACGTTTTCCTGAGCGCGCCAATGTTGGTTTTATGCAGGTGGTCAATCCTAACCAGATTCGGCTGCGCGTGTTCGAGCGCGGCGCGGGCGAAACCCAGGCTTGCGGCAGCGGTGCTTGTGCTGCGGTAGCGGTGGGGATTCAGCAGGGGCTGCTGGCGGCGGATGTCAAAGTGCAACTGCCGGGCGGCGAACTGGAGATTCATTGGGACGGCCCCGGTCATCCGCTGTTTATGACCGGCCCGGCGACGCATGTTTATGATGGGTTCATGCATCTATGAAGAACGTGGAAGAGCAGGCTGAACGTCAGGCGTTGACTGACGATCTGGTGTTGCAGTACCTGCGCCAGCACCCTGACTTTTTCATTCGTCATTCCCGCCAGACGGAAACCATGCGCGTACCGCATCCGGTGCGTGATAGCGTGTCGCTGGTGGAGTGGCAACTCGCCCGCCAGCGTAACCGTATTCAGTATTTAGAAGAAGAAATTGCCTTACTGACGGAACAGGCAACCCGCAATGAGGAACTGTTCAGCCAGCTATTGCAATTGCAGATGGCGCTCTCTACCGCCGCGTCGTTGCAGGAACTGCTCGACAGGTTACACCGCTGGGCGCGCGCGCTGGGGTTGTCAGGCGCGGCTATCCGTCTGTTTACCGATCGCTGGCGTATCGGCGCACCTTCTGATTTTACCCATCTGGCGCTGAACCGTACGGTGTTTGAGCCGTTGCGTATTCAGCGGCTGGGCGAACGGCATCACTATCTTGGGACGCTGAACGGCCCTGAACTGTTGCTGCTGTTGCCGCAGGCGCGCCATGTTGGCTCAGTGGCACTGTCGCTGATGGGAAAAAATGGCGATCTGGGATTGCTGATTTTCAGCAGCCGCGACAGCCACCACTATCAGGACGGCATGGGCACGGATCTGTTGCAACATCTGGCGACGATTATCCCGGTATTGCTGGAGCGATGGATTGAACGCCTATGAACCCCGATTCCCCCCTGTCAGCACCGGCCGAAGCCTTTCTGCGCTACTTACGGGTTGAGCGGCAACTGAGTCCGCTGACGCAACGTAGCTATACCCATCAGTTACAGGTGATTATCGACATGTTGTCGGCGTCCGGTATTGCCGACTGGCAAGCGCTGGATGCCGCTGGTGTACGAGCGGTGGTGGCGCGCAGCAAGCGCGACGGGCTGAATGCTGCCAGTCTGGCTCAGCGTCTGTCGGCGTTACGCAGTTTTCTTGACTGGCTGGTCGGACGTGGTGAGCTTCAGGCTAACCCTGCCCGTGGCGTATCGGCACCCAAAGCGGGACGGCATCTGCCTAAAAACATGGATGTGGATGAAATGGACCGCCTGCTGGATATCGACCTTGGCGATCCATTAGCGGTGCGTGACCGGGCCATGCTGGAGGTGATGTACGGTGCCGGGCTGCGTCTGGCCGAGCTGGTCGGGCTGGACTGCGGCCACGTCGATCTGGACAGCGGGGAAGCCTGGGTGATGGGGAAAGGCAGTAAAGAGCGCAAGCTGCCGATCGGCGCGACCGCCGTTACCTGGCTGCGGAACTGGCTGGCGGTGCGGGATATTTACGCACCGGAAGACGACGCGATATTCATCTCCAGTCTCGGCAAGCGTATTTCAATGCGTAACGTACAGAAGCGCTTTGCCGAATGGGGCGTCAAACAGGGTGTGAACAGCCATGTTCATCCGCACAAGTTGCGGCATTCGTTTGCCACCCACATGCTGGAGTCCAGTGGCGACTTGCGCGCGGTGCAGGAACTGCTGGGCCATGCTAACCTCTCCACCACCCAGATCTATACCCATCTGGACTTTCAACATCTGGCATCGGTGTACGATGCCGCGCACCCACGCGCCAGACGAGGTAAATCCTGATGTATTTTTATCGCCCGCTCGGTCGGATTGAGGCCATCACGTTTGATCTGGATGACACCCTGTACGACAACTATGAGGTTATCCGGCAAACGGAGCGGGAGTCGTTACGATTCTTACAGAACTGTCACCCTGGGTTGCGGGCGTTCACCAGCGACGGTTTGCGTCAGCTACGACAGGAACTGCTGGCGCAAGAGCCGGAGATTTACCATGACGTTACACACTGGCGTTGGCGTTCCGTACATCTGGCGATGACTCGGGTGGGAATGTCTCCGGATGATGCGGCCGCCGGTGCTGACGCCGTGATGGCGGAATTCGCTCGCTGGCGCAGCCGCATCGATGTGCCACAGGAAACCCACGACACGTTGCGCGCGCTGGGGCAGCGTTGGCCACTGGTGGCGATCACCAACGGCAATGCCGATCCCTATGCCTGCGGCCTGGGCGATTATTTTCAGTTCATTTTGCGCGCCGGTCCGGATGGCCGCTCAAAGCCCTGTCATGATATGTATCAACTGGCCGCCGAACGGCTGAATTTACCGTTGCACAACCTGCTGCATGTGGGGGATGATCTCACCACCGATGTGGCTGGTGCCATTCGCAGCGGTGTACAATCTTGTTGGATTAATCTGCGTGACGGCAACCTGATGCAGATTCCCGATTCCCGGCTGCTACCGCATGTGGAAATTTTCAGCTTGGCATCGCTCACCACGTTGCTATAATCCTGCCATATCACTGTATAAATAAACAGCGGAATTTGTCTCCGATCCGGAGGCCGGGTTCCTCTTTGACGGATAACCGACGGCTATGGACGTATCTGACCTGCTTGACAGTCTGAATGATAAACAGCGTGACGCCGTGGCGGCGGTGCGCAGCAATATGCTGGTACTGGCTGGCGCAGGCAGTGGCAAAACTCGCGTGCTGGTCCATCGCATCGCCTGGTTGCTGACGGTGGAAAATTGTTCGCCGTATTCGATCATGGCGGTGACCTTCACCAACAAGGCGGCGGCAGAAATGCGCCACCGTATCGATCAACTGCTCGGCACCAGTCAGGGCGGAATGTGGATCGGTACGTTTCATGGGCTGGCGCATCGCCTGTTGCGCGCACACCATCTGGATGCTGGCTTGCCGCAGGATTTCCAGATTCTGGACAGTGAAGATCAGTTACGGTTACTCAAACGTCTGGTCAAGGCGCTGAATCTGGATGAGAAGCAGTGGCCGCCGCGTCAGGCGATGTGGTACATCAACGGCAAGAAAGACGAAGGACTGCGGCCGCAGCACATTGACAGCTACGGCAACCCGGTGGAGCAAACCTGGTTACGTATCTATCAGGCTTATCAGGAAGCCTGTGATCGCGCCGGGCTGGTGGATTTCGCCGAGCTGCTGCTGCGTGCCCACGAGTTGTGGCTCAACAAACCGCATATCCTGCAGCATTACCGCGACCGTTTTAACAACATTCTGGTGGACGAGTTTCAGGATACCAACCGTATTCAGTACGCCTGGATTCGCCTGCTGGCTGGCGACAGCGCCAAAGTGATGATCGTGGGTGACGATGACCAGTCGATCTACGGCTGGCGTGGCGCGCAGGTGGAAAACATCCAGCACTTCCTGCGCGATTTCAGCGAGGTAACTACCATCCGTCTGGAGCAGAATTACCGTTCCACCGCCAATATTCTTAATGCTGCCAACGCGCTGATTGCCCACAACGGTGATCGGCTGGGTAAAAACCTGTGGACCGATGGCGTCGAGGGCGAACCGATTTCGCTGTATTGCGCTTTTAACGAACTGGACGAAGCGCGGTTTGTGGTCAACCGCATCAAGGTGTGGCAGGAAGCGGGCGGTGCGCTCAGCGAATGCGCCATTCTTTATCGCAGTAACGCCCAGTCGCGCGTACTGGAAGAGGCGTTGTTGCAGCAAAGCCTGCCGTACCGGATTTATGGCGGTATGCGCTTCTTTGAACGGCAGGAAATTAAGGATGCGCTGTCTTATCTGCGGTTGATGGCTAACCGTAATGATGATGCTGCCTTTGAACGTGTGGTCAACACGCCGACGCGCGGCATCGGCGATCGCACATTGGATGTGGTGCGTCAGACGGCACGTGACCGCCAGTTGACGCTGTGGCAGGCCACGCGCGCGTTGTTGCAGGAAAAAGTCCTGGCCGGGCGCGCTGCTGCCGCGCTGCAACGTTTTCTGGAACTGGTGGATGCGCTCGCCAGCGATACTGCCGATTTGCCGCTGCACGTACAGACCGACCGGGTGATCCGCGATTCCGGATTGTGGAGCATGTACGAGCAGGAAAAAGGCGAGAAAGGCCAGACGCGGGTGGAGAACCTGGAAGAGCTGGTGACGGCGACCCGCCAGTTCAGCTATCAGGACGAAGATCAGGACTTGCTGCCGTTGCAGGCATTTTTGTCTCATGCCGCGCTGGAAGCCGGGGAAGGGCAGGCGGACGCCTATCAGGACGCGGTGCAATTGATGACGTTGCATTCCGCTAAAGGTCTGGAGTTCCCGCAGGTATTTGTTGTCGGTATGGAAGAGGGGATGTTCCCCAGCCAGATGTCGCTGGATGAAGGCGGCCGTCTGGAAGAAGAGCGTCGGCTGGCCTACGTCGGCGTGACGCGCGCCATGCAGAAACTGACGCTGACCTACGCCGAAAGCCGCCGTTTGTACGGCAAGGAAACCTATCACCGCCCGTCGCGGTTTATCGGCGAACTGCCGCCGGAATGTGTCGAAGAGGTACGGTTGCGCGCCAGCGTTTCGCGTCCGGTCAATCATCAGCGTCTGGGGACGCCGATAAGCCAGAGTGATACCGGTTATAAACTGGGGCAACGGGTGCGCCACGCCAAGTTTGGTGAAGGCACCATTGTTAATGTGGAAGGCAGCGGCGATCACTGCCGAATCCAGGTGGCGTTTGTCGGTCAGGGCATTAAATGGTTGGTAGCCGCTTATGCTCGTCTGGAGACGGTATAAGCTGTCGAGCCTATGACCGCGGGGTGTTCAGTCTGTGCTCATCGGATGTTACGGTTGGACACAGACTAATCACCTGTTTGTCTGTTGACAGCCTTTTTCATCTCGGCGTAACATGCGCGCATCATTATTCCCGGAGGACCCACGCCTTGGACACACCCAGTCGATACTGGCTCAATAACCTACTGATTAGGTATCACTTCTAAGGCTATCTTCCCTGTGCTGATAGCCTTAGAGGTTGTCAGCGATATTGTTTGTCGCATCGAGTCAGCACCGTCTCACGGCCTGAAACCTGATGGTGACTTTTCCACCCTGTTTCTGTGTTTCAATCGCGTTTTGTCCCTCTTTGTTACATTTTGGGAGCATGGCTTATGCTGAGCGCATTTAAACTCGATAACTGCCGTTTAACTCGTCTGGAACTTGATGAAAGCAATGACCTGACTACCTCGCTATGGGTGGATTTGGTCGAGCCGGACGTCGAAGAGCGAGATTTGGTGCAGAATCAGCTGGGGCAAAGCCTGGCGACCCGACCGGAACTGGAAGACATTGAGGCATCGGCCCGTTTTTTCGAAGATGAAGACGGCCTGCACATTCACTCCTTTTTCTTTTATGAAGACGCGGATGATCACGCCGGTAACTCCACCGTGGCGTTCACCATTCGTGATGGCCGTTTGTATACGTTGCGTGAGCGCGAGCTGCCTGCTTTCCGTCTCTATCGGATGCGTGCCCGCGCTCAGACGCTGGTTGACGGCAACGCCTATGAGCTGCTGCTTGACCTGTTCGAAACTAAAATCGAGCAGCTGGCGGACGAAATCGAAAACATCTACAGCGATTTGGAATCCTTAAGCCGGGTGATCATGGACGGCCGTCAGGGCGACGAATATGACGACGCGCTATCGACGCTGGCAGAGCAGGAAGATATCGGCTGGAAAGTCCGGCTGTGTTTGATGGATACCCAGCGTGCACTCAATTTCCTGGTGCGCCGCGCCCGGTTGCCGAGCAGTCAGCTGGAACAGGCGCGTGAGATCCTGCGCGACATCGAATCCCTGTTGCCGCATAACGAATCGCTGTTCCAGAAAGTTAACTTCCTGATGCAGGCGGCGATGGGTTTCATCAATATCGAACAGAACCGCATTATCAAAATCTTCTCGGTGGTATCCGTTGTTTTCCTGCCGCCGACGTTGGTGGCATCCAGCTATGGTATGAACTTCGAATTCATGCCGGAACTGAAATGGGCCTACGGCTATCCCGGCGCGATGTTGTTGATGTTGCTGGCTGGACTGGCTCCGTACCTGTATTTCAAACGCCGTAACTGGCTGTAACGTCACCCCCCTCTCTGACAGGAGACTCGTTGCCCGCAAGGCCAACGAGTCCCTGGTTTTCTTTCCTGCGACAATTTTTGATAACGGACAGATTTCGCACGGATAGATGCCCGTTTGACGGGCTTCCGGGGTAGAATTACGCCTCTGCTTTGATGTTGTAACAGGTGCTGTGCATGGAGAGATTTCCCGCGTCGACACAATGGTTCATGCTGCTGGCGGTTTCGTTGGTGTTGGGTTTTGGTCTGCAGATTTACCATGTTCCGGCGGCGCTGCTGCTGGGGCCGATGCTGGTAGGGGTGATGATGGGGCTGAACGGTGCCACCATCCGTATTCCCCGTCCGCTGTTTTTCGCCAGTAATGCCGTGTTGGGTTGTCTGGTGGCACAAAGTCTCTCCCTGTCTATCCTGACGCCGCTGGTGAAAGAGTGGCCGTTGGTCCTGTTTATTCTATTGTCGACGCTGGTTGCCAGCGGGTTGTCAGGCTGGCTGCTGATGCGCTACAGCGAGCTACCGGGCACGACCGGCACCTGGGGCGCGTCTCCGGGCGGCGCGTCGGCGATGGTGGCGATGGCAGGAGACTTCGGTGCTGATGTACGGCTGGTGGCGTTCATGCAGTACCTGCGCGTGCTGATGGTGACCGCGGCCGCGGCGTTTGTCGCGCGTGCCAGTCTCGGGCAAGGCGCGGAGGCCAATAGTGCGCTGCTGGTCTGGTTTCCCTCGCTGGATTGGCGCTTCCCGGCGACGTTAGCGGTGGCGTTTAGTGGTGCCTGGATTGGGCGACGGTTGCGCATTCCTTCCGGCCAACTGCTGGGGCCGATGATCATCGGTTCCATGCTGCACTCCTCCGGCACGCTGGCATTACAGACACCGGAATGGCTGCTGGCGCTGGCCTATGCGCTGATCGGCTGGAGCGTCGGCCTGTCGTTTACCCGCCCCGTCTTTTTGCTGGCGCTGCGTACCCTGCCGAAAATGATGATGTCGATTGTCACGCTAATGCTGCTGTGCGGTGGAATGGCGCTAATGCTGACGCATCTGCTGTCGGTGGATATCCTGACCGCCTATCTGGCGACCAGCCCCGGCGGGCTGGATTCCATTGCTATTATTGCTGCGGGGAGTCGGGTGGATATCGCGTTTGTTATCGCCATGCAGACGTTGCGCCTGTTCTCCACCCTGATTTTCAGCCCGATTTTGTCACGTTACATTTCGCGCCACGCTGTGGCTGGCGCGGCGTAATCGCCGCTGGGTATAGAGTGCATCAAGCGTGAATACCACCAGTGCCAGCCAGATGAAGGCAAAAGTGATTAGTCGGTCTGTCGTAATGGTTTCACCGTATACCAGCACTGCCAGCAGGAAGGTGAGCGTCGGTGCCAGATACTGAAAGAAACCCAGTGTAGACAGCCGCAGGCGTATGGCGGCGGCAGTAAACAGCAGCAGTGGTACGGTAGTGACGACGCCCGCTGCCATCAGCAGCACATTCAGCGACATGGGGTTTTGGCTGAGGTGGCTGGTGGGCGAGTCGGCCAGCCATTCCAGATAAATCAGCGCGGCGGGCAGTAACCACAGTGTTTCGAACAACATGCCAGTCTGGCCGTCGATAGCGATCTTTTTACGCAGCAGGCCGTAAAATCCGAAACTGAAGGCCAGCGTGAGTGCAATCACAGGCAGCGAGCCGAGCGTCCACAGTTGCACCAGTACGCCGCACATGGCCAACAGCACCGCCAGCCATTGCGTTGGGCGAAAGCGCTCCCCAAGAAACAGCATTCCCAGCAGCACAGTGACCAGCGGGTTGATGAAGTAACCCAGGCTGGCTTCCAGCATATGGTTGTGATTGACTGCCCAGATATACGTCAGCCAGTTACAGGCCACCAAAATCGCGGTAATTGCCAGCAATAATAACTGGCGTGGTCGGCGACAGGCGTTGCGCACTACACCCCACTTGCGGCTGAGGCTCAGCAGCAACAGCATGAAAAAGAACGACCAGATAATACGGTGGCTGAGAATTTCATCAGCCGGTACTTGCCCGAGCTGTTTGAAATAAACCGGGGCAATTCCCCAGATGATGTAAGCGCCGAGGGCAAACAGCACCCCCTGGCGGTGTTGTGGCATACTCATTGATAAGAAACCAGATAAACGCAGTGAACATCCAGTGTACCGGACCACGGCACGGGTGTCTTGACGCGGTGTGTTGATCAAAACCCGTTCGATGTGCCCTTTAGCCAACGATATAGGTGGCGATAGCGCTGGCGATATGCGACTGTTTTTCGTTATGCAATTCGGCCCGTGCCACGGCGATCTTATTGCCGCTACGCAGTAACTGGCTGGTCAGGGTAAAGTGCTCGCCACGGCCGGGGCGTAGGTAATCTACCCGCAGGTCGATGGTGCCCATGCGCGACAATCGTTGGTGCAGGTCCTGCTCGCTCAGCGTCGTATGACGCAGCAGTGCGCTGCCCACGCATACCAAACCCGCCGCGACATCCAGCCCGGCGGCAATCACGCCACCGTGCAGGATGTGCTGCAACGCGTTGCCCACCAGCTTGTTCTGATGGTGGAAACTTAGCGTGACCGCATCCGGTGAAAATGCCTCCAGTGTGAGCCCCAACTCCTGATTGAAGGGCATCTGATAAATGAAAATATCGCTGATACGCTGACGTAGCATGTCCTGAGTAAGCGGTGTAGTAAGCATGTGTGAGCCTCTTTTCGCACCTGTAGGGTAAGCTGGTTAATTTTTATGTATTTACAGGTTAATAAGTTGTTATTTTAGGCGTCGTTATGCTTTCTTGCTACCACAGGTCGATATAACAACAGGATGACTGCGCGGCGCGGGTGACCTGTGTACACTATCCGCTATTGTTTTCAGTTTGTTATCCGATTCACATAACTACCTTGACCCTTTGGGAGATTACGCGCATGTATAAATCAGGTGGGATGGTTGTTGCGCTGATGCTGGCGACGACCGCTCAGGCGCAGGAAGCCCGCGTTCAGGACATTCATGATGCTCCGGCCGTACCGGGCAGTATTATCGCCGGGCTGCTGCAGAAACATGATACGCCGTTCATACTCTACCCTTATGAAAGCAACTACCTGCTTTACACCTACACCAGCAATATCAATAAACAGGCGATTCAGAGCTATAGCTGGGCCGATGATGCCCGCAAAGATGAAGTGAATTTCCAGATCAGTCTTGGTTTCCCATTGTGGCGCGGCATTGCTGGGGAGAATTCGCTGTTGGGGGCGTCTTATACCCAGCGTTCCTGGTGGCAGATGTCCAACAAAAGCGAGTCGACTCCGTTTCGTGAAACCAACTACGAGCCACAACTGTTTCTTGGCTGGGCGACGGATTACCGTTTTGCTGGCTGGACGCTGCGCGATGTGGAGATGGGGTTCAATCATCAGTCCAACGGACGTGCCGACCCGACCTCGCGCAGCTGGAACCGGGTCTATGCCCGTCTGATGGCGCAGAACGGTAACTGGCAGGTTGAAGTGAAACCCTGGGTTCGCCTGAGCGACAGCGATGACGACAACCCGGATATTACCCGGTATATGGGACACTATCGGGTGCGGGTTGGCTACCACTGGGGAGACAGTATTTTCAGCGCCGAGGGGCGTTATAACTGGAATTCCGGTTACGGCGGCGGCGAGCTGGGATGGAGCTACCCAATCAGCGATCATGTCCGTTTCTATACCAAGGTATTTAGCGGTTACGGCGAGTCGCTGATTGACTACAATCACCGCCAGACCCGCTACGGCATTGGCGTCACGCTCAACGATATGTTCTAGCACCGGTCGGCAGGGCTGCGGGCTGTCGCAGAAAACCCGGCGACAGGCGTTGCAGTTTTAGCGGGCGGCGCTGAAAATAGCGCCTGTTTGCTTTTTTCGAAAGCGGTGAATAACTTTTTCAGGGCAGTAAATAACGTGAAAGCGGTGAAGGCGTGTCTACGGCAGAAGTATTGAATAAAGAAACGCTGGCGATGCAGGTGCTGCGTGAAACCTTCGGTTACCAGCAATTCCGGCCGGGTCAGCAGGACATCATCAATGCTGCCATCAGCGGGCGCGACTGTCTGGTGATTATGCCGACCGGCGGGGGGAAATCCCTGTGTTATCAGATTCCGGCGCTGGTGCTGGACGGGTTGACGCTGGTGGTATCACCGCTTATTTCCCTGATGAAGGATCAGGTCGATCAGTTGCAGGCTTATGGCGTAGCGGCGGCTTGCCTCAATTCCACCCAGACCCGTGAGCAGCAGCAGGAGGTGTTCAGTGCCTGCCGTCGCGGTGAACTGAAGTTGCTGTATATTGCGCCGGAACGCCTCACCACCGACGGGTTTCTGGAGCAACTGACGCACTGGAACACGACGCTTATCGCCATCGACGAAGCGCACTGCATTTCCCAGTGGGGGCACGATTTTCGCCCGGAATACCGCGCACTGGGGCAGATCAAGCAGCAGTTGCCCGCGTTGCCGATTGTGGCGCTGACCGCCACCGCCGATGAAACCACCCGTCAGGATATCGCCCGTCTGCTGGATTTGCGTGACCCACTGGTCAATATCAGCAGTTTTGACCGTCCCAATATCCGCTACACGCTGGTGGAAAAATTCAAACCGCTCGATCAGCTGTGGCTGTTTGTGCAAGGGCAGCGCGGCAAGAGCGGTATCGTATATTGCAACAGCCGAGCCAAAGTGGAAGACCTGTGCGCCCGGTTGCAAAACCGTGGGTTGAGCGTTGGCGCTTATCACGCCGGGCTGGAAAACGAGCGTCGCGCTCAGGTGCAGGAGGCGTTTTTGCGCGATGACCTGCAAGTGGTGGTCGCTACGGTGGCGTTCGGCATGGGGATCAACAAACCGAATGTGCGCTTCGTGGTGCACTTCGACATCCCGCGCAATATCGAGTCCTACTATCAGGAAACCGGCCGTGCCGGGCGCGACGGCTTGCCCGCTGAAGCGGCGCTGTTCTACGACCCGGCGGACATGGCCTGGTTGCGTCGTTGTCTGGAAGAAAAACCGGCCGGTATGCAGTTGGATATCGAACGGCACAAACTGAATGCGATGGGCGCGTTTGCCGAAGCGCAGACCTGCCGCCGCCTGGTATTGCTCAACTACTTTGGCGAAAACCGCCAGCAAGCGTGCGGCAACTGCGATGTCTGTCTCGACCCGCCCCGACGCTACGATGGGCTGGTGGACGCGCAGAAAGCGTTGTCATGCGTTTATCGCGTCGGGCAGCGGTTCGGCATCGGTTACATCGCCGAAGTGCTGCGCGGTGCCAATAATCAGCGCATTCGCGAATTCGGTCACGACAAACTGCCGGTGTACGGCCTGGGTAAGGATAAAACCCAGGAGCAGTGGGTCAGCATCCTGCGTCAGTTGATCCACCTGGGGTTGCTGGCGCAGAACATCGCTCATCACTCCGCGCTGCAACTGACCGAGTCAGCACGGCCGGTGCTGCGTGGCGAAGTGCCGTTGCAACTGGCGGTGCCGCGCGTCGTCAGCCTGAGCAAGCCGCGTGCCAGCCAGAAAACCTACGGCGGCAATTACGATCGCAAACTGTTCGCCAAGCTGCGCAAACTGCGTAAATCCATTGCCGACGAAGACAATATTCCGCCCTACGTGGTGTTCAGCGACGCCACATTGTTAGAAATGGCCGAACTGTTGCCGGTCACCGCCAGCGAGCTGTTGGCGGTCAATGGCGTCGGGCAGCGGAAACTGGAGCGTTTTGGCTCCCCCTTTATGACGTTGATTCGCGATCATTTAGATAATGGTGACGACTGAGGCGGCTTAGTCTGCTGGCCGGGTCTTCGCCTGTTCTGGCATGTAAAAAAAGGAATGAATATGTTGATGTTGTTTCTCACGGTAGCGCTGGTGCACTTGATTGCGCTGATGAGTCCGGGCCCGGATTTCTTTTTCGTCTCTCAGACGGCGGTCAGCCGTTCCCGTCGTGAAGCGCTGATGGGCGTCCTGGGGATTACGCTGGGCGTGCTGGTATGGGCCGCTATCGCGCTGATGGGGCTGCATCTGCTGCTGGAGCGTATGGCGTGGCTGCACCGTCTGGTCATGATCGGCGGCGGCCTGTATCTGTGCTGGATGGGCTGGCAGATGCTGCGTTCGGCTTTGCGTAAGCGTGAATTGCAGGAAGGCGATGTGACGGTAGTAGCATTGCCGCAGCGGGGCAAAACCTTCATGCGTGGTTTTCTGACTAACCTGTCCAACCCCAAGGCGTTGATCTATTTTGGCAGCGTGTTCTCGCTGTTTGTCGGTGACGATGTGGACGCGGCGGCGCGCTGGGGACTGTTTGCCCTGATTTCGCTGGAAACGTTGCTGTGGTTCAGCCTGGTAGCGTTGGTGTTCGCGTTGCCGGTGATGCGCCGCGGCTACCAGCGGCTGGCGAAATGGGTAGACGGTCTGGCGGGCGTGTTGTTCACCGGGTTCGGCATCCACCTGATTATCTCGCGTTAAATTCCACCTGCCTTTTTACCACTGGCTGGTGTTCGCGGTGCTGATTCCCGGCCGGGTCGCCGGGAGTGTTGCGCTCCGGCAGCCGCTGGAGTCGGCAAGGTCGGCAAGATAGTGCGTCAACCTCGCCTGTCAGGTCGCCGTCGTTAACCCGTGTTCCGCCAGTGGAATGCATTTTTCAGCGGCATCAGGGTCCTGACCGACAAAAGCCGCCACGATAGCCCCTTCTTTCAGTAAACACAGCAGGTCAATAAAGGCTTCGCTCGCCGTGGGTAAATGCTGTTGCAGCAACCGGCGCACTTTCTGCTTGTGCTCACGGCAATATTGCGCGATCGGGCTGGAAGGATCGCGGATTTCCGCCGCCGTATTGATAAAAAAGCACCCATGAAATGCGCTCAGTTCCTTAACCTCTCCCCTGAACCAGTCGGTCAGCGCATGAAACAGGCGTTGCACAACCTCATTCGGCGTCGCAGCCTGCGCCAGCGCAGAAGATAACCAGGTCATGAAGATCTGATCCCGGTACGCCAGCGTCGCGAGTACCAGCTCGTTTTTGCCGGGGAAATGGTGATAAAGGGTCTTTTTAGCGATTCCCGAAACCTCAAGCACTTCGTTGATACCGACCGAATTAATGCCTTTCTGATTGAATAATGCCAGGGCTGTGGTGATCAGTTGCTGTCGTTTGTCGTTCATTGCTGGCCTCCTGACGATATATTGACAAAGGTAGACCAATTTGTCTACTTTATGTGTAGACCGACTTGTCTACTTTTGGTGTTTAGGAGTCACGTATGATAAAGAAACTGATTTTCCCGGTGGTATCCGGTATCGGTGCCGCACTGACCATTGGCTTGCTGTCGTATGTCGATACGTTGCAGTCTGGCTGGGTATTGCTGATGGCGCCTTTCGGCGCAACGGCGGTACTGGTATTCGGGTTGCCAGCCAGCCCGCTGGCGAAGCCTCGAAATGTGATTATGGGGCATTTTATTACGGCGTTGATTGGTGTCTGCTTTGCGCAATGGACGGATGTCAGCCCGTTGACGCTGGCATTGGCAAGTGGGTTAGCCGTTAGCGCCATGTTGTTGACTGGAACGACGCATCCGCCCGCAGGCGCGAATCCGCTGTTGATTATGCTGACAGGCCAAAGCTGGTCGTTTTTGCTGGCACCGGTGCTGATCGGGGCGGTCATCATCATTCTGGCTGGCAAGGCGTTGAATGTTCTGCGTACACATCCGTTCTGGCAACGGTTAATGGTCGGTGGGGAGTGAGTTCGTGGAGAGATTCCGGTGGCGAGGGGCGGCTATCGGAAAAATCCATTTGTACCGCTCGCCAAGCTTGCTGCGAGCGGTAACACGTTCAGATTTAAGCTTTGCGGGCTGTTGCCAGCAGCGCGCCGACCAGCATGAACAGCGAACCGAAGGTGCGGTTCAGTTGTTTGAGCTGACGCGGGCCTTTCAGCCACAGCGCGATGCGCCGCGCCAGCATGGCGTAGCCAATCATCACGATGATGTCGACCACGACGGTGGTGACGCCCAGCACCAGATACTGCATCGCCTGGGGCTGATGCGGGATAATAAACTGTGGGAACAGCGCGGCCAGAAACACGATGCTTTTCGGGTTGGTCAGGTTGACCAGAATCGCCCGTTTGAACAAACGACGACGCGGCATACTGTTAGCCAGCGTTTGCAGGTCCAGCGAACCGGCGCTGCGCCATTGCTGGATGCCAAGCCAGATCAGGTAAGCGGCACCAAACCATTTCAGCATATCGAAGGCCAGCACCGACTGCGATAACAGCGCACCGAGGCCGATCCCGACCAGGACGATGTGAATAGTCAGACCCAATTGCAACCCGGCGATGGAGGCTACCGCGCCGCGGTAACCGTGGCTGATACTGGTGCTCATGGTGTTGATGGCACCGGAGCCGGGCGACAGGCTCAGAATTAATGTGGTGACGAGGTAGGTTAACCACCAGTCCTGGGTCATGGCTGAATGCTCCCTGATTGCGGTTTTTTATGCCACAATACGCCAATGCCCGTCTTTGTGCTATAGCTCACAAAAATCAATCTATTCGGCACGATTTACCTCGGGAGAACCTGATGAATCCGTATCCGGAGTGCCTGCTGACCAGGGAATGGCAGTACGCTGCATTCGCTACCGGGCCGTTACTGGATTTCTGGCGGCAGCGTCAGGAAGGGATGTTCATCGGTGTGGATGATGTGCCGATTCGTTTCGTGCGTTTTACCTCACCGTCGCACTCGCATCTGGTGGTGGTGTTGCCCGGCCGCACTGACAGTTACGTGAAATATGCCGAGACGGCCTATGACCTGTTTCAGTGCGGTTACGATGTGTTGATGATGGACCACCGTGGGCAGGGGCGCTCCGGCCGGTTGTTGAAAGACAGCCATCGCGGGCATGTTAAGCGCTTTGGCGATTATGTGGCCGACGTGGCGACGTTATGGCAGCAGCAGGTGGCTCCTGCGCACTATACCAAACGGTTTGCGCTAGCCCATTCGATGGGCGGTGCCATTCTGGCGCAGTTTCTGGCGCGTCAGCCGCAGGCATTCGATGCGGTCGCGTTTTGTGCGCCGATGTGCGGCATTCTGCTGCCGATGCCGCGCTGGTTGGCCTGGCGTATTCTGGACGGCGCTGAGCGCTGCCCGGCAGTACGGGACTATTACGCCATCGGCACCAGCCAATGGCGTCCGTTGCCGTTTATGGTCAATGTGCTGACCCACAGCCATGCGCGCTATCGTCGCCACGTGCGTTTTTATGCTGACGACCCAGATTTGCGCATCGGCGGCCCGACCTATCATTGGGTGCGGGAAGCGTTACAGGTGGAAACTCAACTACTGCAACAGGCACCGGCGATCACCACACCATTGCTGCTGCTGCAAGCGGAAGAGGAAAAGGTGGTGGACAACCACTGTCAGGACGCTTTTTGTCAGGCGCTGGCGGCGGCAGGCCACCCTTGTGCGGATGGTCGCCCTTATGTCATTCGCGGTGCTCGCCACGACATTCTGTCGGAAAAGGATGCGATGCGGGCCGAGGCCTTCGGGCGAATTTTGCGACATTTCAACGATTATCATTAATACGTCTGTGCGGCCAGGCCGCCCGGCACCAGCGGAGGTTGGATTTCAACATATGTACCCGATTGTTGCTTCCGATTTGGATGGCACCCTACTGTCACCCGATCACACCCTGTCACCCTATGCCAAAGAAACCCTGCGTCTGATGACGGAACAGGGCATCCATTTTGTGTTCGCCACCGGGCGTCACCATATGGATGTGGCGCAGATCCGCGATAATCTGGCGATCAGCGCTTACATGATCACGTCTAACGGCGCACGGGTGCATAACACCGACGGCGAGCTGATTTTCAGTCACAATCTGGACCGCGACATCGCCCACGATCTGTTCGGCATGGTGTATCACCACCCGGAAATCATGACTCATGTTTATCGCGATGATGAGTGGTTCCTGTGCCGTTCCCGCCCTGAGGAAGAACGCTTTTTTACCGAGACGGTGTTCCGCTACAAACTGTTCGACCCGGACACGCTGGGCACGGACGGCGTTGGCAAAGTGTTTTTCACCTGTGAAGATCACGACAAGCTGCTGCCGCTGGAAGAAGCGCTTAACGCGCGCTGGGGCGACCGGGTGAACGTCAGCTTTTCCACCCTGAGCTGCCTGGAAGTGATGGCGGGCGGTGTATCCAAAGGCCACGCGCTGGAGCAGGTCGCCAAAATCCTCGGCCATACCATCAAAGACTGTATCGCCTTCGGCGACGGCATGAACGACTATGAAATGCTGTCGATGGCGGGAAAAGGCTGCATCATGAGCAATGCCCACCAGCGGCTGAAGGATATGCTGCCGAACAACGAGGTGATTGGCACCAACATTGAACAAGCTGTGCCAAAATACCTGCGTCGTCTTTATCTCTGAATGCTGCCTGTGGCGGTGAAGGTGGGCGATGCCCCATTTTTCGGTAGATTGGCCAGTGAGATAAAGCAAGGCGGCGCGGGGTGACGTGTTGGCCGTGGCCTTTTCACCCCGCCAGACTGGCGGGGTGAAAAGGCAGACAAAATCAGGCGCGTTGTGCCAGTTCTGCTTTGTGTTTCTTCTCGTTGATCATGGTCAGGATCAGCAACAGTACCGCCAGTACGCTACCGCTGATCATCACCAGGAAACCGCCGTTCCAGCCGAAGTAATCCACGGTGTAGCCGACGATGGCGCTGGCGGCCACCGAGCCGCCCAGATAACCGAACAGGCCGGTGAAACCGGCAGCTGTACCAGCGGCTTTCTTCGGTGCCAGTTCCAGCGCATGTAGACCGATCAACATCACCGGGCCGTAGATCAAAAAGCCGATGACGATCATGCAGATCATGTCCACGCCGGGGTTGCCTGCCGGGTTCAGCCAGTACACGATGGTGGCGATGGTTACCAGGCTCATAAAGAACACACCGGTGGCACCGCGGTTGCCCTTGAACACCTTGTCGGACATCCAGCCGCACAACAGCGTGCCCGGAATACCGGCGTATTCATACAGGAAATAGGCCAGCGAAGACTTATCCAGCGCGAAGTGCTTCACTTCTTTGAGATAGGTCGGTGACCAGTCGAGAATGCCGTAACGCAGCAGGTAAACAAACACATTGGCAAAGGCGATGTACCACAACAGTTTGTTGGGGAATACGTACTGCATGAAGATTTCTTTGGCGGTCAGCTCCTGCTCATCTTTCTCGCTGTAGTCCACCGGATAATCGTTTTTGTATTCTTCGATCGGCGGTAAACCGCAGGACTGCGGTGTGTCGCGCATCATGGCAAAGGCGAACAGCGCCACCAGAATGGCGGCGAACGCGGGCATATAGAGTGCGGCTTTCCAGTCATGGAACCAGGCCATCCCCAGCAGGAATAGCAGCGGTGGAATACCGCCGCCCACGTTATGGGCGCAGTTCCAGACGGAGACGATGCCGCCGCGTTCTTTCTGCGACCACCAGTGCACCATGGTGCGGCCACACGGCGGCCAACCCATACCCTGGAACCAGCCACAGATGAACAGCAATACGAACATCACCATGATGCTGGACGTTGCCCAGGGCACGAAGCCCATAAACAGCATCACCGCTGCCGCCAGAATCAGCCCTGCGGGCAGGAAGACACGCGGGTTGGAACGGTCAGACACCGAACCCATGATGAATTTGGAAAACCCGTAGGCGATGGAAATGCCGGACAGCGCAAAACCCAGATCACCTTTTGAGAACCCCTGTTCGACCAGATAAGGCATCGCCAGCGCGAAGTTCTTTCTGACCAGGTAGTAGGCGGCGTAGCCAAAAAAGATCCCCAGAAATATTTGCCAGCGCAGACGACGGTAGAGCGGATCCACCCGATGTTCCTCTACGCGCGGACGATGTGTCGCAGGCTTAAAAATACTCAGCATAAATAAACGATCCCCGATAGTTATGTTCTATAACGCTCGCCAGCGTAGCGAATGCGCGTGGTGTTCTGTGTGAGTAAACGCGCAATTGTTACACTTTTATGACGAGGTGGGTCATTTTGAGTGGTGAATAACACAAATGAAATAACCATTTTTCATTTCTGAGTGATTTGAGTCACATATTTGCCGTCTCGTTATCGTATTGTTTTCGTTTTTTGAGTGTTTTTGTTCTTTATCAATCATTGCAGCGGCGATTTATGTCCCACTATAGAGAGACATGATCCGGATTGAGGTAGGGCGGTAATGGCGAACAACGGTTTGCGACGTGAAACGGATGTGGTGATTATCGGTGGTGGTGCTACCGGTGCGGGGACCGCTCGCGACTGCGCATTGCGTGGTTTGCGGTGTCTGCTGCTGGAACGGCATGACATCGCCACGGGTGCCACCGGTCGGAATCATGGGTTGTTGCACAGCGGGGCGCGCTATGCGGTCACTGATGCGGAGTCCGCCCGCGAATGCATTGAAGAAAACCAGATCTTGCGGCGCATCGCCCGCCACTGTATTGAGCCAACCGACGGCCTGTTTCTGACGCTACCGCAAGATGACCTCGACTATCAGGCGACGTTTGTCACCGCCTGCCGACAGGCGGGGATCCTGGCGCAGGCGATCGACCCGCAGGAGGCGCTACGGCTGGAACCGGCTGCCAATCCGGACTTGATCGGCGCGGTACGGGTGCCGGACGGTACTGTGGATCCGTTCCGGCTGACCGCCGCCAATATGATCGACGCCTGCGAACATGGCGCGGAAGTGCTGACCTACCATGAAGTGATCGGGTTGATTCGCCTGGGCGACCGCGTTGTCGGCGTGCGCGTTTTCGACCACAAACGCCAGGTCGCCAGCGAAATTTATGCGCAGATAGTGGTGAACGCGGGCGGCATCTGGGGGCAGCGCATTGCTGAGTACGCCGATCTTACCGTGCGCATGTTTCCGGCCAAGGGTGCGCTGCTGATTCTGGGTCACCGTATCAACAACCGGGTGATCAACCGCTGTCGTAAACCGGCGGATGCCGACATTCTGGTGCCGGGCGACACTATTTCGTTAATTGGCACCACCTCGACCCGCATCGACTATGACCAGGTAGACAACATGACCGTTACCCCGGCGGAGGTCGATACGCTGATCCGTGAAGGCAGCCTGCTGGCCCCACAACTGGCGCAAACCCGTATTCTTCGTGCCTATGCCGGGGTGCGGCCGCTGGTGGCGAGCGACAACGACCCGTCCGGGCGCAGCGTCAGCCGCGGCATTGTGCTGCTGGACCATGCCAGCCGCGATGGGCTGGAAGGATTTCTCACCATCACCGGCGGCAAGCTGATGACCTACCGGCTGATGGCGGAATGGGTAACGAACAAAGTATGTGAAAAACTCGGCCATCGGGCCGAATGCACCACCGCATCACGACCGTTGCCGGGGTCGGAAACACCGAATCCGGACAAGCCGCAGGTTGCATCGTCGCTGTCGGCACCGTTACGCGGTTCTGCGATTTATCGCCACGGGCATCGCGCCGCGCCACTGGTGTCCGGCCAACGGGTCGACAGCAGCCTGGTGTGCGAATGCGAAGCGGTGACGGCGGGCGAGGTGCGTTATGCGGTGGAGTCGCTGCAGGTCAACAACCTGACTGACCTGCGCCGCCGTACTCGCGTCGGAATGGGGACGTGTCAGGGCGAATTGTGCGCCTGTCGCGCGGCCGGTCTGTTGTGCCGACTGGGGCAGTCCACACCGCATCAGGCAGTGTCGCAACTGAGCCAGTTTCTCAACGAGCGCTGGAAAGGTATGCGGCCTATCGCGTGGGGGCATACGTTGCGGGAAAGCGAATTTACCAGCTGGATTTATCAGGGGTTGTGCGGGCTGACCGAAAGCCGGGAGCAGGAGAACAGCGATGCGTTATGACGTGGTGATCATTGGCGGCGGGCTGGCGGGGTTAGCCTGCGGCATTCGTCTGCAGGAGCAGGGTAAACGCTGTGCTGTAGTGAGCGTTGGGCAAAGTGCGTTGACCTTTGCCTCCGGCGCGCTGGATCTGCTGGCGACCCTGCCGGACGGCACCGCGGTCGACCAACCGTTAGCCGCGCTGGATGCACTGGCGGCGCAGGCACCGCACCATCCTTACACTCTGATGGGTAAGGCGCGTGTCAGCCAGTTGGCACCGGATGCACAAGCGCTGTTGGCCCGTTGCGGCTTGTGGCTGCGGGGGGAAAGCGCAAGCCATCATCAGCACCTTACGCCATTGGGCAAATGGCATCCGTGCTGGCTGAGCCCGTCGGATAGTGTGACGCGCGGCTTGCCGGGATCACCAACATGGAGCCAGCCGCTGGTTGCCGGTATCGACGGCTTTATGGATTTTCAATCCCGACTGGTCGCGGGAGAACTGCAAGCGCAGGGGATTGCCGCCCGCGCCGACGACCTGCACTTGCCGTTGCTGGATACACTACGGCAAAACCCCAGCGAGTTTCGCTCGCTCAATCTTGCCCGCGTGCTGGATACCCCGGCGGGTGTGTCGGCGTTAGCGGAAGAACTGCTGACGCTCTCGAACGGTAATGACTCGGTGATCTTACCCGCCTGCATCGGGCCGGATGCGCAGGCGCGGCTGAATGTTGCGCTAGGCAAACCGGTGGGATTGCTGGCGACGTTGCCACCGTCGTTGCCGGGTATGCAATTGCATCAGGCATTGCTGGGGCGTTTTCGTCACGCAGGCGGCACCCTGATGCCAGGTGACCGGGTATTGTCAGCGCAACTGCAAGAAGACGGCGTGGCGCTGTATACCCGCAGCCACGGCGAGATACCGCTGCGTGCCGGTCACGTGGTACTGGCAAGCGGCAGTTTTTTCAGTAACGGCCTGGTGGCCGAACGTGATCGGGTGGTGGAGCCGGTGTTCGGGCTGGATGTGGATTTTCTGCCCGCGCATGAAGACTGGAGTCGGCCAAACCTGTTTGCCGCTCAGCCGTACCTGCAATTTGGCGTTATCGTGGATGAAGGCTTGCACCCGGCTATCAGCGGCTGTGTCCAGCCCCGTTTGTACGCGATTGGTTCGGTATTACGTGGCTATGACCCGTTGCGTCAGGGATGCGGCGGCGGGGTGTCGCTGCTGACCGCGTTGTACGCCGCTGAAATGATCGTAAGGGAGAATCCGTGATGAGCCGGTCTGACACCAGTTTCGAAAACTGCATCAAATGTACCGTCTGCACCACTGCCTGCCCGGTGGCGCGTGTCAATCCGCTCTATCCGGGGCCGAAACAGGCCGGGCCTGATGGCGAACGGCTGCGGCGTAAAGACCCGGCGTTGTTTGATGAAGCGCTAAAGTATTGCACCAACTGCAAGCGGTGCGAGGTGGCCTGCCCGTCGGATGTTCACATCGGCGACATCATCCAGCGCGCCAAAGCCAGCCATAGCCAGCACCGTCCGACACTGCGTGACGCCATCCTCAGCCACACGGATCTGATGGGTTCTGTCGCCACGCCGTTTGCACCGCTGGTGAACACCCTCACCGGGTTAAAACCGATGCGCCAACTGCTGGATAAGGCGTTGAAAATCGACCATCGCCGCCAGTTGCCGCGCTATTCCCACGGTACTTTCCGTCGCTGGTATCGCCAGCAGGCGGCACAACAGTTGCAATTTGCCGAACAGGTAGCCTATTTCCACGGCTGCTACGTCAACTACAACCACCCGCAACTGGGGCGTGATCTAATTCGTGTGTTTAACGCGATGGGGGTCGGGGTGCAGTTGCTGACCAAAGAGAAGTGCTGCGGTGTGGCGCTGATCGCCAACCGTTTTCTCGACAAGGCGCGCAAGCAGGCACGTTTCAACCTGGCTTCGCTGGATGACGCCATCAACAGCCGGGGGCTGCCGGTCATCGCCACCTCGTCCAGTTGCACGTTTACGCTGCGCGATGAATATCCCCATCTGCTGGGGTTGGACAACCAGCATGTGCGCGATGGCATCGAGCTGGCGACGCGTCACCTTTATCGCTTGCTGGAACAGGGGCGGACGCTGCCGTTGCAGCCTTTGCCGCTGCGGGTGGTGTATCACACTCCTTGCCATCTGGAGCGTATGGGATGGACCGCGTATACCCTCGAACTGCTGCGGCGGATTCCAAGGCTGGAGTTGCAGGTGCTGGATTCCCAGTGTTGCGGCATCGCCGGAACCTATGGCTTCAAGAAGGAAAACTACGATACCTCGCAGGGCATTGGTGCGCCGCTATTTCGTCAGATTGAGGCGAGCGGTGCCGATTTGGTGATCACGGATTGCGAAACCTGCAAATGGCAGATTGAAATGTCCACCAGCAAACCTTGCGAACATCCCTTCAGCTTGCTGGCTAAAGCGCTGTCAGCGTAAAGGGGTTGAGTGGGGTCGCCCTTTCTGTTTTTTTCCGGGAGAGGGCGGCCGTTTTTCTATTCCCGTGCATTACACATGGTTAAATGTTAACCATTTGATTCTGAAAAAATAATCTCGTACACCAGTAGCCAGATACCCAAAATGTCAGGCGGGCTGCCCTTCTCCGGTGTGATTTTTCTTTGAATTGAACGAAAAAACGCTTTACAGATGCAAATGATAATGATTATTATTGCCATGCGTTCCGGGAAAGCCAAATGAATCCAGTCTTGTGACTCATCGCGGTTTTGCTGTGAAGGCACGACATTGCTCACATTGCTTCCAGTATTACTTAGCCAGCTCGGGTGCTGGCTTTTTTTTATCCTGAATTTTTTGGAATCTGGTTTCCTAATTATCTTGCGTTACACGACGTTGAAAATTTCTCCCGGAAATTTTTTATGGCGGACCATCCCTGGTCGCCACCCTTCGGGCCGTCACTGTGTGACGTTAAAAATTTCTCCCGGAAATTTTTTATGGCGGACCATCCCTGGCCGCCACCCTTCGGGCCGTCGCTGCGCGACGTTAAAAATTTCTCCCGGAAATTTTTTGAATAGAGCGGTGAGTTTTTTCGGCTTTCTTATTCTCCGGCGGCCGCTAGACTGAAAAAACGTTGGAGGAACGTCACATGATTTATTTACGCAAAGCACAAGACCGCGGTCATGCTAACCACGGCTGGCTCGATAGCTGGCACACTTTCTCATTCGCTGATTACTACGACCCTGATTTTATGGGCTTTTCCGCACTGCGGGTCATCAATGAAGACTATATTGAGGGCGGCCAGGGTTTCGGAACCCACCCGCACCGGGATATGGAAATTCTCACCTATGTGCTGGAAGGCACGGTGGAACATCAGGACAGCATGGGCAACAAAGAGCAGATCCCGGCGGGTGAGTTCCAGATCATGAGCGCAGGCACCGGGATCCGTCACTCGGAGTACAACGCCAGTCAGGACAAACTGCTGCACTTGTACCAGATCTGGGTCATCCCGGAAAAAACCGGCCTGACGCCGCGTTATGAGCAGCGCCGTTTTGATGCGCCACAAGGCCGCCAACTGGTGTTGTCGCCGGACGCTCGTGATGGGTCGCTGAAGGTGTTCCAGGACATGACGCTGTGGCGCTGGGCGCTGAAATCGCAGGAAGCGTCGAGCTATCAGACCCAGCAGGGCCGCCACCTGTGGATTCAGGTCGTGCGCGGCACGATTGACGTCAACGGTCAGCAGGCCAACACCAGCGACGCATTGGCTATCTGGGATGAGGATTCTATTACCGTGCGCGCCAGCGAAGACAGCGAAATCCTGCTGTTTGATTTGCCGAAGGTAAAGTAACAGTAACCGGCGCATGTCAGTAAAGGCGAGCCCATCGGGCTCGCCTTTATTTGTCAGCTTTAAACCACCTCCTCGGGAGGTGGTGATTGTTTTGATGACAAGACTTACGATGGCTGTGTTGTCGAAGTATCAGCTTCACTGCTGGTTGTCACCGGCGTCGACTGGATGGGAACGATTTCGATGGTGGAGCCCGGTGTATAGGTGTTGTCCGGGGTATAAACGACGCTGCCCGCCGTGGTCGTGACCGGATTATCGGTACTGGTTGCTTTTTTTATCAGGTCGGCGTAGGTCAAGATGGGCTCGCCTTCTGAAATGGTCACGTGGGCAGACTGAGGCGGCTCAATGCCTGCTTTTTTTGCCTCGAAATAATCCATCGTTTTACGCCAGGCTTCCTCGCTGATTTGTTGGTTATTCGTGCTGCCTGGTTTTAACTCTTCTACCTCGACATGGTATGCGCCCGTTTCTTCAGATTTGACGAGCGTGACTTTCACGTTTGTTCCCGCAGTTGAGGGGGTGAAGGGATATGCTCCAGTTTGAGAAATGCTAGTCATATTATTGTCTCCAGAGTGTTATTAATGCTGCCAGTGGCAGCCAGATTGATCAGCCTCGATACCCGTCATACTTCACGTTATAGGTGTGTTGACGTTACAGCAGCGTTGGCCGTATTACTCGCCCTGCAAGGGCGCAACGCGTTGACGGTGCAACACGCGAGCGTGTTGTCCTGCAACTTGACTTATTGAGAGTATCTATTCAGGTTTATTCGCTTTCACTGAGAGAAAGCCAAATTTCTGTATCCCGACATTTTTTATGGCATGTAATGATGGGTGCCATTCCGGCAAGAATACAATAGTCGTATGTGAAACGGCTTATAATAAAAAATCATTTATGGCCGAGTTACTTCATTAAAAATTAATTAATTCATTTTCACTTTTAGTTTGTTTATTAATAAAATTAATAGTCATAAAATAATGTAAATGGGTAAATGTCAGTATTCTGTCTTGTTGTTTCTATCGTACTGTTTCGGTGAGGGATACACCATACTGCTTATGGTGCTTCCCGATTTGATGTCAAAGAGGTGCCGGTCTGACTAGCCTGAAACCGATATCCGAGGTCGGGAAATTTGGGGTATGAACATCGCACTCCGACAGATTGCTGATGCGCATAAGATAACTACCGCCACAAAAATAGTGCATGTTGCTAAGACCCGTCATGTGGAAATCATCGTCAATCCATTCCCAGACATTACCCGTCATGTCGTACAGGCCGAGGGCGTTGGGTTGCAGGCGTCCGACCGGCTGGGTGCTAAAGGTGGTGCTGTTGTCTTTGGGCATATTGGCGATGGGCTCTGGATTATCACTGCCTGAGTAGATACGACCATATGTGCCCTGACGTAACGCGGCTTCACCACCACGTGCGGCGACCTGCCATTCGTTCAGCGTTGGTAGACGGTATCCGGTAGCGGTGGGGTTTCTGACCACGGTGAGAGTATGTTCCTGAGGAACCGACGTGATGGGTTTCCCGTTGGTATTCAGGTAATACGGCGTAAGCTGCTGTGAGGCGCTTAACGCATTAGCGAATACCACGGCATCCCACCAGGAAATGGTGGTGACCGGGTGTGTGCCATTATCCTGTTCTGCGGGCAGGCAGTCATCAAAATGCCCACCATTACAGCCGTTCTCGAAGGCGTAGCCGTGGGTTTCTGCCCACTGAAAAACCTGCTGATATTGCGAATAGGTAATTTCCGTTCGCATCATATAAAACGGAGTCAGGGTGACATTGGTATGGCTGGCGTATTCTTTGTCGCCAAAGATATTACCCACATAGAACGAACCGCCTTTGATCATGACGTCGTCGGGCATCGCCTTAAGGGGGGCGGCATAAATCGTCTGACTCAACAACAGTGCGGCATAAATAATAACATTGATTTTCATATCGCTTTTTAATAGTCCAGATTCAAGGGTTCGGGAGGCGACTGTATTTTAGGTGCGCCGCCAATTGCGGTACGAATAGTGACCTGATATTGAGCGTGCTGAACCCCACTAAGCCAGTTATCCAGTTCGGAGAAGGCGTAACGAATATCTTTGTTTTTTGCCCAGTCAGGTAGCCCTTCAATACGGTAGGTGTAATTCATCAACACCAGTTCGGGTGATATGGATTCATAATGTGTGACTTGATGCAGTTTGATACGGCCATAACAGAAATCGCCATAAGGCATAAAGTGACGTTTCCCTGACTGGGTTAATGACCAGATAGTGTCATTACCCTGACTGGTTTTTTTTACTAATCCAGCGGATACCAGTGCATTTAACCGCCCGGATAACCATGATGCCTCCGTGCGGGCTGTTCGTACCGGCCATTTCTTTTCTCCCAGACAAGGCGTATACCAACTATCGATAAATGCCTGTGTCAGGCGTGCGTAATAACGCAGGCGTTCGGGTTGCTGCGCACCGGCATACGTGGGGAGTAGTAAACTACAGAACAGAGCAGAGATAACGAGAGTCGTCCAGGACTTCATAAGCAGAACCATATTTTCCTGTTGTGGTTAACGTCTTTTCAATAACCCAGCTATAGGGGGGTACACCTGGGTCATTGTGGCTTTCTGCCAGTTTGTAGACTGTTAGCTTAATGGGTTGTGGGGCGGTCAGGTCATCGCCTTTTTTTTCAACACTGATCAGCTTTTTCTCATTGTTATGACGATAAAGTCGATAATCGAAAATATTGATACGAGAAGCCGACAGACTATAGTCAAACCAAATAAATACATCGCTATTAGGAACCGGGACGATGCTATAGTCGCTGCCATTCTTGATATAAAAGCTCAGCCCCCGATTAGGGTGCGAAGTATTATTATCAAAAAAAGAGAGAATGGCTAAATCTTTCTTGTCGTGACTAATGAGGGAAAGATAATTTACTCCCTGCTTTATCTTCTCCTCTTGCATACAGTTCGCGTAACTGTTTTCAATAACACAAATAGCTAATATAGATACAGCTACTTTAATAGCGCAGGAAAACATGAGCATCCTTTTATTAAGCCAGGTAAGTAAATCTATTGGACTTCTATCTCAATATTGCTTAAAGGGTGTGTACAGCAAGGCAGAATATAGCCATTTTTTATGTCATCACGGGATATCCCTCCAGCGTGCTGCATATCCGCTTCTCCCTGAGTCAGTTTGACTTTACAAATACCACAATGTCCAGCATTGCAATGATACTTGAGTGGTATTTCTGCCTGATGTGAGGACACGAGTATAGTCTCTTCTTCTGTGAGAGGAAATGTTTGACCGGTGTTTTTTATTTTGCAGGTGAAGTCTTGTTTCATAACACAATCCTCTTTATTCGGCGATGAAGTTCTTTTCTGATAAGCTTTCTTTCTGTGGAAAAAGTCGTTGAGGGGATGGCATTTTCCTCAATTCGTCTTAGAAGATAGGGTAATGACTTTTTTAATGGCCCGAATGGTACGTACTTGCATACGGAAAAACCTTCATGATTAAGCGCCCAGGTAATATGATCCCCCATACCATAGAGCTGACCCAACCAGATATTTTGCCTTAACATCGGACTTTGTCGAATCAACGCCAGGCTATGCTCATTGTGCGTAGCGAAAAAAGGAGAGATACGGTCGGTGTGATCGGCAACAAACTGAATAGCACTGTTGTAATTATTATCCGTCTCGGATTTTTCATTAAAACAGTGATCGTGACTGATGCGGTTTTCCTCTTCAAGGTAAGCGCCACGCACCAGTTTTATGCCCAGATAGAAATGATGGTCACATGCCAGTTGGTAATATTCTTTCAGTCGTTCGAGTTTATCTCTACAGTAAAATTGCAGTGTCAATGTCAACAGCGGATAATTTTGATTATATTTCTTCATCATATTGACAATGAAGGTGTCTACAGCCGGTTGTATCCATGATTGCTCGGCATCGACCATGATCCTGACTTTTTTATCGCTGGCGGCGTCAAAGATTTGGATATACCGTTCGGTCACACTTTCCCATTCTTGCTGCTGTTCTGGCGTCAGATTTTGGTTAAGGGTGATGGCGCGGTATAACTCGATGCTACCAAGGGACGAGGGTTTAATGACCACAAAGGGGATATTCTTATTTTCAGCCGCGATGTCGATGAGGGCAAAAGTCTTACTCATAACATCGTTATAGATAGACTCTGTATTCTCACCTTCAATAGCATAATCAATAATGCTATTAATATTTTCTCTCCCCAATGCTGAGGTAGTATGGGTTACCTGGTTTAATGTTTCTCCGCCAAAGTAAATGCCATTAACCAGTTTTAATACTGTGCCTCGGCTAATATGTAACGCTTTCTTTAAAGCATAAATTGATACGGAGCGTGTCTTTTTATTACCCAGTAATGCTGAGGCTAACAGTTTAAATGTCAAGGTTCGGGTACGATATCGTGCGAACACCGACTCGGTATTAATATTTTCCATAAAGACCTCCATTGTTAAAACTGGCCGTGGTTTTAAAACAATAAAACCCATCATGCCAGCATGATGATGCCAGGCCAGTTAATAACAATAATCTTAATTATCGGTGGGGTTAGGCTTCGACGGTCTGACCACGATACAAGCGACGAATGATATTGTCGTCATTAAACTCTTCGCGTTCATGGATGACACGTCTGTTATCCATAATTAAGAGGTCCGAGTCTTCCCAGTAATGTTTATAGAAGTAACGTGGTTGCTTCATGAACTGGCTCAACTCATCAAAGAAGGTTTTCGTTTCATATTCACTAAAACCGACGATACGAGGTTCCCAGCTTGCGGGTTGACCTTCATCAAACGGGAAGTAGATCAACATCTTCCGTACCCATCCCAGGTCGGTAAATACCGGAACTTTAAACCAGCCAGCAGGAGATACATCAACATAATAGCCATGTTCCAGCACGCGCACTTCGAACGTTTCTTCTTCCAGAATTCTACGCAAATGCGTTGGCATTTCCTGACAGGCTAATACGTGGTCGCAGACTGTCGTTGCACCCCTGAATTTCATGTTTTTAATTTCAGCGGCGTAAAGGAAAACCTGATCGACTTTCGAAAGCAACAATCCCCCGTCTGCATGAAATGGCAATTGCCCACGGCCGGTAACGATTTTTCCTTTTTCACCATCCAGCTTTAAGGTGTCTTTATAACCAAAGCCGACGCCAATTTTTTCGTCCGCATATTCCACGATTTTGCCGTATGCTGAATATATATCCCTGAATTCATTGGCATCCATGGCGATATTTTTCACCAGAAGAAATCCCTGGCGCATGAGGAGGCTTTTTATCTCTTCAGGAGAGGCTTTCATGAAGTCACTGCTATTCATTTTTGCCCCAAACCCAGTTTCCATGAGTGCGGTATAATTTAACATATTGCTGGTTATTCCTCTTTTAGTACTTTTTTCCAAGAATGTTATGAAAATGCTTCTGCGCATCTCGTGCGCCAAAAGCGGCCTTATGAACCTCTTTCGATTCAATTCTTGTTTTCTCAAGCAATTCGAGAAAACGGCGATTGGTTGATTGCTTGGTTTTGGACAATGCGGCATAAGGGTATGCAGCGAGTTCTTTAGCCAGGGTGAATGCGCGTTCCAGCAGCAGAGGCGAGTCAATTTTTTCATTCACAATGTGATGTGAAAGGCAAAAGTCTTCATCCAGTTCCTGACATTTAAAGATAATATCTTTCATCAGATTATATCCGTGAGTAAACGTCAGAATGGCTGCACCCACAGAGCATCCAATCCCATGTTTTAGCTCTGGCATAACAAAGCGGGCACCGTTGGCCATAATTCTGTAGTCGAACATCAGCGCAAACTGAAACCCCATGCCGATCGCATAGCCATCTACAGCGGCAATAGTGGGTTTATTGATGTGCAATACCGCTTCGTAGAGATCGATAACACGATCAATCCAACGTTCGACATCGGCACCGCCGGAAAGATTTTTGACTTCATTAAAATCACCACCTGCGGAGAATGAACATCCTTTTCCTCCATAAACGACAATGGCGCTAACGTCCGGGTCATTATTCGCGTCGTTTAATGCTTTTTTTACGGCATTTTCCAGCGCTTGGTTAAAAGGGTTGTGTTTATTGGGGTGATTGAGCGTAATAATCCTTACACTCTCCCGTGTTTCTTCAAGAATCATTGTTTAATCCATTATCAGTTTGCGCAGATTATCGCTGGTGGCGTTTTCCAGAGAGAGTTTATTTTCCAAAAAGGATTTATATACCCGATAGGTAAACCGGGTCTTATGGCTATAGTTATCGACATGAAGGCCAAGGATATTGGCGAATGATTTATTGACTGATGAACCCTCATGAATGCCGATTTTTTTACGCCAGACAATTTCTTTCGGGAGTAAATTCAGTTTTTCGGTGTACTCGCGGAGAACATTTTTTACTTCATTATCTTTGATTTTATAATCAGGATTAAGATTCCGGCAAAGAGAGAGTAAATCGTTATTCCAGAATGGGTGGCTAAGTTGTAGCCCATAATGCGATGCACCATGAGAAACAAACTCTCCTGTCCAGCGAGTACGATAGACCTGTTCACAAAGAATACTATTGGGAGACGGATATTTGCCACCGGGTTTCAGTATGCCACCAAATAGCAGGTCTGAGCCATATCCTGTCATCATGACGTTGACATTGCCCGTTGCCATTCGGTAGACATTAAACAATCCTGACTGGATTTCAGCAGAAAGGCCGTCGAAAATTTCATTATGGTAGATGGCTTCGATAACACCATTGATGACATCGGCTTCTGTCAGGATTTTGACATGATGCTCGGTGCCCAGTGCCTCTGAGACGATTTGAGAGAATTCAAACTCGTTGCTGATTTCTGTGCCTATCGACCAGGTTTTAATGTGCTGAAAGAACTGGCTGGCTAGCGCCGTCACCAGGCTGGAATCCAGGCCACCGGAGAGCGGAATACCGACGGTTTGATGGGTCTGGGCCAGTGAGCGAAAAGGGGTTTTCAGGTAGGTATCGATGAGTTCAAACAGCGTGTCTTTGGCGATATTCAGCTGTTTATCGGTATTGCGTGGGTAAATATTATCGCTTCCCAGATATTCATAACCTTGCATATCTTTCTTTATTTGATTGATAGAGCCAGGTTTGAGTCGGGTGGCGTTTTTTATTGGTGTGAATGTGTCGGCATGGAGAGCATGTTGTATTACGTGATCTTCAGACATGAAGTCAAACACGCCATCCTGAGCAATGTGACCGACAAATTTCAGCCGATCTGTTATCCAGAGTGTTTGATCACGGACGACATGTATAGGCATAAAACCATTAGGATCGGTGAGTAAGGTTAATTCCCCTTTTTTATTCTCTTTAAAAAAGAAGAAGCTCCCTTCTACCAGCGATAGTGCGCTTGTCCCAAGGTATAAGTGAATCGTGTGGAGTAATTCAACATTACTCAGGCTCCATGCTGAGGCGTCATAGCGCCCTGCAATGCCTTCAAGCAATCGTCGGTTATTGATCTCTCCGATGAGGTAAAGGGTTTCGTCATCTGTTGCCATCTTTTCAAATGGTGATTCACTTCCTATGAACAGATATCCGTCATGTAACTCTTCTATTTTTAGTGCTAAACCCGTTACTTCCTTTTTAATGTTCAAACGTGCATTGCCCTTGGCAATGCAAAAGCCATGTTTCATTTCATTTCCTTATTTTTTACAACTGTTCGAAATCGGAAACAAAACTACAACAAATATTATGGTTTTAGAATTTAAATTAAATATAAAGATATAATAAAAAAACATTTATTATTTTTTTATTTCATTAATAAAAAAACTAAATTCATTCGCAATATATATTTCTGTTCGTTTTGTATTTTGTTTTAAATTTTATTTAATCCAATAATAAGGTAATAATGGAAATTAAAATAATGTTATGGGTGCTATTTTCTCGCTTGTACCCTGCCTGATTTTATAACCTGTGGTCAGGTACATATTCTGCTAACCATTTCTTTAGTACAATCAGCGTT
Source organism: Dickeya undicola (assembly GCF_000784735.1). Lineage (GTDB taxonomy): Bacteria > Pseudomonadota > Gammaproteobacteria > Enterobacterales > Enterobacteriaceae > Dickeya > Dickeya undicola. The sequence continues at coordinate 71,374 of NZ_JSYG01000021.1, read as the reverse complement.
TTCAGCCACGGGGATGTCAACGGATGATAAAGAAAAAAAGGCCGGTACTTCAGGATGTCGCCGACCGGGTCGGGGTGACCAAAATGACGGTCAGCCGCTATTTGCGCAACCCTGAACAGGTGTCTGCGGCGCTGGGAGGCAAAATTGCCGCCGTACTGGATGAACTGGGCTACATTCCCAACCGAACACCGCACATTCTCGCCAACTCCACCAGCCGGGCGATTGGCGTGTTGCTGCCGTCGCTTACCAACCAGGTGTTTGCTGAGGTGCTGCGCGGCATCGAAAAAGTGGCGGAAGCGCAGGGATATCAAACCATGCTGGCGCATTACGGTTATCAGCCGGAAATGGAAGAGCGACGTTTGATGTCATTGCTGGCCTATAACATTGATGGGCTGATCCTCGCTGAGCGCAATCACACCGCCCGTACCCGCCAGATGATCGCTGTAGCCGGGATCCCGGTGGTGGAGTTGATGGATTCGGTGTCGCCCTGCCTGGATATGGCGGTGGGGTTCGATAACGTGGATGCGGCGCGCCAGATGACGCGCTACATGATCGCTCGCGGCCGCCGCCATGTGGTGTACCTCGGTGCACGTCTGGATGAACGTACATTGATGAAACAGCAGGGGTATGAGCAGGCGATGGCCGAAGCCGGTCTTGCCAGCTACAGCGTGATGAGCGAAAGCCCGTCGTCCTATACGCTGGGCGGCGAGCTGTTGCGCCGGGCACAGGCGGAATACCCGCAGGTGGACAGCCTGTTCTGTACCAACGATGACCTGGCTATTGGTGCCATGTTCGAGTGTCAGCGGCAAGGCCTACGCGTGCCGGAACAGATGGGCATCGCTGGTTTCCACGGCCATGACATCGGCCAGACCACGGTGCCGCGGCTGACCAGCGTGCTGACGTCGCGTAAGCGTATTGGTGAAGTCGGTGCTGCGCAGTTGCTGGCGCGTCTGCATGGGGAAACGTTGCCGACGACCTGCGTGGACGTCGGCTTTACTTTGCAGGTGGGAGAGAGCGTCTAAACTGCGCTTTCAGCGTGATGGGTGTGCGCGTAACGCCGCAGCGCACCGCTCCACCACTTGATCCATCGGGCCGTTGATATCGACGGTGATGACATCGGTTTCCGTTTCACCCGGTTCTTCCAACGCATCAAACTGACTTTGCAGCAATCCGGTCGGCATAAAGTGCCCGGCGCGTGCCTGATGACGCTGCAGAATCACCTCGAAACTGCCTTTCAGGTACAGGAACACCATGCCGTCGTTGCCTTCGCGCAGCCGGTCACGGTAGCGCTTTTTCAGCGCGGAGCAGACGATAATGCCGGTTTCATTTTTATGCAGCAGGCTGTAGGCGGCGTCGTTCAGGCGCTCCAGCCAGGGGGCGCGGTCGTCGTCGTTGAGCGGCTGACCACTGGCCATTTTCTGGATGTTGGCTCTGGGATGCAGATCGTCGCCGTCGATGAATTTGGCGTTGATCTCCCGTGCCAGCCGGGCACCCACGCTGGATTTCCCACTACCGGAAACCCCCATCAGAATAATACTTTGTCCTGACATAATTTGATCTCTATCCCAAACTGTAAATTAAATGCTTCGTACCGGTTTCAGACTTTAACATGTTACCGGTATCATGATACCGGTAACATCGTGCGTTGTGATGGATATCACACGGGTAAGCGTTACCCGAACGCCTGACTCTACTGTAGCGAAGGCAGACCCGAAACACCGGGAGAATTCGCAAATACCAGAAAATCCCCCTTGTCGTTGCCCAATGTGTGCAGGCAGGGGTTGCCGGAGATCGTTATGCCACTCGTTATTGTCGCTGTGGGTGTCGCACTGCTGCTGGTGCTGATGATCCGCTTTAAACTGAACGGCTTTATTGCACTGATTCTGGTTGCTCTGGCCGTGGGCATCATGCAGGGAATGCCGGTGCAGAAGGTGATGACGTCCATCAAGAACGGGGTGGGCGGCACGCTGGGCAGTCTGGCCTTGATCATGGGCTTTGGTGCCATGTTGGGGAAATTGCTGGCGGATTGCGGCGGCGCGCAGCGTATTGCCACCACGCTGATTAACCGCTTCGGTCGCAAGCATATTCAGTGGGCGATTGTGTTGACCGGCTTTACCGTCGGTTTCGCGTTGTTCTACGAAGTGGGTTTTGTGCTGTTGCTGCCGCTGGTGTTCAGCATCGTGGCGTCGGCGCGTATTCCGTTGTTGTACGCCGGTGTTCCGATGGCAGCGGCGTTGTCCGTCACCCACGGCTTCCTGCCGCCGCATCCGGGACCGACTGCCATTGCTTCGCTGTTCCACGCCGACATGGGTAAAACGCTGCTGTACGGCACGTTGCTGGGGATCCCGACGGTGATTCTGGCTGGCCCGGTTTACGCCCGCTTCCTGAAGAAAATCGACAAGCCGATTCCGGAAGGGCTGTATAACCCGAAGCAGTTCACCGAGCAGGAGATGCCGAGCTTTGTCGTCAGTGTGATGACTGCGCTGGTGCCGGTGATTCTGATGGCGCTGCGCGCCGTGGCGGAAATGGTCTTACCGAAGGGGCACGCGTTGTTGTCATATGCCGAGTTCTTCGGCGACCCGGTGATGGCGACCCTGATTGCGGTGCTGATCGCGATTTTCACCTTCGGCCTGAACCGTGGCCGCAGCATGGATGAGGTGATGGGCACCATTACCGACTCGATTAAAATCATCGCCATGATGCTGTTGATCCTCGGCGGCGGCGGTGCGTTTAAACAGGTGCTGGTCGACAGCGGCGTGGATAAATACATCGCCGGGATGATGCACGGCAGCAGCGTGTCGCCGTTGCTGCTGGGGTGGCTTATCGCTGCTGTGCTGCGTCTGGCGCTGGGGTCCGCTACGGTGGCTGCGCTGACGGCGGGCGGGATTGTCGCGCCGATTATCGCCACCAGCGGTGTCAGCCCAGAGCTGATGGTGATCGCGGTTGGTTCCGGCAGCGTGATTTTCTCTCACGTTAACGACCCCGGTTTCTGGTTGTTCAAAGAGTATTTCAACCTGAGCATTCCGGAAACGCTGAAGTCGTGGTCGGCGCTGGAAACCATCATCGCGGTGTGCGGTTTGATTGGAACTCTGTTGCTGAGTTACGTGGTGTGATGACGTAGGTTGGCTATCGCGGTTTGCTCTCAGTCTCCGCTTCGGCAGGGAGACTGAGAGGCGCTGCGGTTACAGTTTCAGATAGGCTCGAATGCCATCCAGAAACATTTGGGTGGAAAGCATGACCAGCACCAATCCCATCAAACGTTCCAGCGCGTTGACGCCTTTATCACCCAACAGGCGCAGAAACAGGTTCGACAGCAGCAGCACCACAACCGTGATACCCCAGGCGATGAACAGCGCCAGCGTCAGGTGCGACATCTGATTCGGGTACTGGTGTGAGAGCAGCATCAATGCCGCCAGGATCGACGGCCCAGCCACCATCGGGATAGCCAGCGGCACCAGAAACGGCTCGTCACCGGCAGGCAGACCGCTGGTAAAGCCTTCTTGTGTCGGGAAAATCATGCGGATGGCGATCAAAAACAGCACGATACCGCCGGAAATAGAGACGGTTTCCGTGCGCAGGTTCAATATCGCCAGAATCTTCTCACCAGCGAACAGGAATACCAGCATTACCCCCAGCGCGATGATCATTTCCCTAATCAGCACCACGCGTCGCCGTTTGGGATCCAGGTGTTTCAGTACAGACATAAACACCGGCAAATTGCCGAGTGGATCCATAATTAACAGCAACAGTACGGTTGCCGAGATCATTTCAGTCATGGTGGCGGTAGGCTCCTCTCCATCCCCAGCGTTTTGTCAGACACATTAGGCGTGTTGCTGAAAACGCCTGAGTCATCGAATAAATTCACTTGCGACTTCTGATACATTTTGTAAGGTTGACAGTCATCACTTTAAACTTATGCTCCCTGCCCGAAACGGCAGTCGGATTGCTTTTTTGTCACCCCCAGGCAGGACGGTTTACCATGAAAAATGTTGGTTTTATTGGCTGGCGCGGAATGGTCGGTTCGGTACTCATGCAGCGCATGGTGGAAGAACGCGACTTTGATTTAATCCGCCCGGTATTCTTCTCTACGTCTCAGCACGGCCAGGCGGCACCGGCGCTGGGCGGCCAGCAGGGTGTCCTGCAGGATGCCTACAATCTGGACGCGCTGCGTGCGCTGGATATCATCATCACCTGTCAGGGCGGCGATTATACCAACGAAATCTATCCAAAGCTGCGTGAAAGTGGCTGGCAAGGATACTGGATCGACGCAGCATCGTCTCTGCGAATGAAGGATGACGCGATTATTATTCTGGATCCGGTCAACCACGGCGTGATCAAGTCCGGTCTGGATAAAGGTATTAAAACCTTCGTTGGCGGCAACTGTACCGTCAGCCTGATGCTGATGTCGCTGGGCGGCTTGTTCGCCAACGATCTGGTGGAGTGGGCGTCTGTCGCCACGTACCAGGCGGCATCCGGCGCGGGCGCGCGCAATATGCGTGAACTGCTGGTGCAGATGGGCCAGTTGAACGCCGAAGTCGCCAGCGAGCTGAGTGACCCGGCTTCCGCCATTCTGGATATCGAACGCAAAGTGACGGCGCTGTCGCGCGGCGGCCTGGATGTGGAAAACTTTGGCGTGCCGCTGGCGGGTAGCCTGATTCCGTGGATCGACAAACAACTGGAAAACGGCCAGAGCCGCGAAGAGTGGAAAGGCCAGGCGGAAACCAACAAGATTCTGAACACCGCCAGCACGATTCCGGTGGACGGTCTGTGTGTGCGCATCGGCGCGTTGCGTTGCCATAGCCAGGCTTTCACGCTGAAATTGAAGAAAGATGTGTCGATTCCGGAAATCGAGCAGATGCTGGCAACCCACAATGATTGGGTAAAAGTGGTGCCGAACGACCGCGAAATCACCATGCGTGAACTGACCCCAGCCGCCGTAACCGGTACGTTGTCCACCCCGGTAGGCCGCCTGCGCAAACTGAACATGGGCCCGCAGTACTTGTCTGCCTTCACCGTCGGCGACCAACTGTTGTGGGGTGCTGCCGAACCGCTGCGCCGTATGCTGCGCATCCTGCTGTAATCATTGCCATTCGAGGCGTGCCAGTACGGTACGCCTCGCGTTATTCTCTGTTTTCCCCCAATCTTTCGCGCCTTGCGTTTTGTAGATTCACGCGCCATATTGCGCTGCGTCACGATACCCGCAGCGGTGCGCGGCATAATGGGGCGACCCGTGCGGCACCGTCGCCGTGGATTCCTTTCGCTTTTCTGTGAGGCCAACATGCAACGACTGACGATTTCCCTGGATGACCCGCTGGCCGAGGCGCTGGACGCGTTGATGCTGCGTAAAGGCTATGCCAATCGGTCGGAAGCGTTTCGTGACATGTTGCGGCGTGAGCTGGGCGAAATGACGGTGGCGCAGGATAAAAACGCCGAATGCGTGGCGGTGCTGAGCTATGTGTACGACCATCACGAACGCCAACTGTCGAGTCGGCTAGCCGGTATGCAGCATGAGCATCATCACCTTACCGTGTCCACCATGCATACCCATTTGAGCCACGACGAGTGCGTGGAAACCGTGATTCTGCGTGGGCCGACCGAGCACGTGGAACAGTTTGCGGCATCGGTCATCGCCCAAACCGGGGTACGTCACGGCCGATTGAACCTGATCCCGATGGATAGTGCCGCCAGTGGAATGGAACCAGCAAAGCATGAGTAACCCGTCATCGGGTCAGGGTATCGCATGGTGTTGGCAGATGATTCAGTACGTTAAGCGTGGGTTCTGAAACCGGTGGTGGTGAAAAAATCACTGCGCGGAATTCATTAACGTCATGAATTATAATAAATATAAAATATTTACATCTTGCGATAATACATAACGCTTGCATTCGTTCCCGAGGAATGCGTTAATAGCGCCACGGTTTGTTAGTCAGACCTATTTATGCCAAGCATTTTACTAAAGCAGTCCTCAGTCCAAGCGTTATCCTCGATATCACTTCCCCTGAATCTCTTTTTTTCTTGCTCATAAGTATTTCCTGCAATGCAGACCTATATCGCCCTCTAACGGGCTGGAAAAGATTACGAGGTAATATAATGTCTAATAAAATGACTGGTTCAGTAAAATGGTTTAACGAAACTAAAGGTTTTGGTTTCATCACTCCGGCTGACGGCAGCAAAGATGTATTTGTTCATTTCTCTGCCATTCAGAGTGACAGCTTCAAAACGCTGTACGAAGGCCAGAAAGTTGAATTTGTTATCGGCAACGGCCCGAAAGGTCCTTCTGCTGAAAACGTTGTAGGGCTGTAATTCCCTGGTAATCATCACTTACGATAGCGAGGATGGCGTTAGCCGGAGCAGTTAAGTTGATGTGATACCCAGGTTTGCCTGAGAACGGCTTCCCCCACAAGGGAAGCCGTTTTTTATTTTATGGGCATACTGAAACGCAGTAAATAATGATCGGTTTCGGTTGCGATTTATCCCACTCGCAGTGGCACTCGCACCCGCACACGGGTAAAGCGGTCCGGCTCGCTGATGACGGTGATGCCGTAGTGGTGGCCGTAACGTGCCTTGATGCGCCGGTCTACCAGATTCATCCCCAGTCCGTTGCCGCCATTGCGCGGGTGATAAGTCCCGGCGTTATCTTCCACCGTCAGTTCCAGCATGTTGGCGTGGGTGCGTGCGTCAATACGCAGATGGCCGTTGTCCATCATTTGGGAAATGCCGTGCTTGATGGCGTTTTCCACCAGGGGTTGCAGGGAAAACGCCGGTAGTCTGGCGGCTTTCAGCGACGGCGGGATGGTGATGTCTACCGTCAGCAGGTTAGCGAAGCGCGCCTTCTCGATTTCAAGGTAGGCATCGACATGCTCCAGTTCATCGCTCAGTGCCACTTCGTCGCTGCTACGCTTGAGGTTTTTGCGAAAGAAAGTGGATAGCGATAGCACCAGCTGACGTGCCTGATCCGGGTTGCGGCGAATAATCGCCGACAGGGTATTGAGAGTGTTGAACAGAAAATGTGGGTTAACCTGCGCGTGCAGCAACTTGATTTCAGATTGCGCCAGCAGTCGTTTCTGCTGCTCGAAGCGTCCGGCAAAAATCTGAGCGGACAGCAGGTGACCGATGCCTTCTCCCAGTGTTCGGTTGATGCTGGAGAACAGCTTGTTTTTCGGTTCATATAACTTGATGGTGCCGATCACCCGCTGCTCTTCGCCGCGTAGCGGAATCACCAACGTGGAGCCAAGCTTGCAGTGCGACGAGATGGCACAGTTGAAGGGGGCTTCGTTGCCGTCGGCGTACACCACCTGATTGTGGTCGATAGCCTGATGGGTGAACGGCGAGGTGATCAGCGAACCGGGCGTGTGGTGATCGTCGCCAATACCGACGAATGCCAGTAATTTTTCCCGATCGGTGATGGCGACCGCGCCGACGCCCAACTCTTCATACAGGATGCGCGCCACCCGCATACTGGTTCTCGGGTTAAACCCTTCCCGTAGCGCACCTTCGGCGCGGGCGGCAATCTGCAACGCGCGGGCGGAAAACGCCGACGTGTATTTCTCGAACATCGCCCGCCGGTCCAACAGGATGCGCATGAACATCGCGGCCCCAACGCAGTTGGTGATAATCATCGGCAGCGCAATGCTTTTGACCAGCGCCAGTGCGTCGCCAAAGGGCCGCGACAACAGCAGGATAATGCTCATTTGCAACACCTCCACCAGCAGGGTGGCGGCGGCGATGACCAGCGGCTGGAACAGCAGATCGACGCGATGGCGTCGGGTCAGGTAGCGGTGCAGCAGGCCGCCAGCCAGCCCTTCCGCGACGGTGGAAACCATACAAGCCAGCGCAGTCATACCGCCGAGGGAATAGCGATGCAAACCGCCAGTCAACCCGACCAGTACGCCCACCGACGGCCCACCCAGAACACCACCCAGTAGCGCGCCGATGGCTCGGGTATTGGCGATTGAATCGTCGATATGCAGGCCAAAATAGGTGCCGAGGATGCAGAACATCGAGAAGGTCAGGTAACAGATCAGCTTATGCGGCAGGCGGATGGTGACCTGCGTCAGTGGAATAAACAGTGGGGTTTTGCTCAATAGATAGGCAATAACCAGATAAACACATGTTTGTTGCAGCAATGACAGAATCAAATCGACCTGGCTTATCATAAGCAGTACACCTCCCTGTTGATGTCTCCGATTTTACCCGTCGCGGTCGAACAATCTCCGAACAGGATCAACATACGCTAACACTATGATTAATTATTTTTTCTTATAAGTCTTCAGCGTAAAAATTTATCCATAATCTCAAATATTTTCTCTTTTCTTGACTAAGCTGAATCTTAGGTTTGTCTGAAGAATACTTCGCAGGCTCAGCACAGAGCGTGAAGTTTTTTTTATTTAGGTGGGTTTTTTTATGGGGTCAGGCTGGTTCCTTTTCTGTTATTGACGCAGGGCATTTCCTTATCCGCAAGAATGCCTAAGAAATGATCTGTTTCTTTAACATGTTTAACTTATTCAGATGGTTAATTCAGAGGATGGATGCCATGTCAGGTTTTTCTGATCAGAACATTATTAATCTCCTTTTTTCCGGTCATTACGCCGATCCTTTTGCGGTACTGGGTATGCACAGTACATCAGCAGGGCTGGAAGTTCGGGCACTGCTTCCTGACGCCAGCGAGGTGCACGTGGTGGATACACACAGCGGGCGCAAAGTGGCTGCATTGGAATGTCTGGATGTGCGCGGCTTTTTCTCAGCGGTGATACCTCGCCGTAAAAAGCCGTTCAGCTATCGGCTGGCAGTAACCTGGCAGCAGGATACGCATGTTATCGATGACCCTTATCGTTTTGGCACGCTGTTACAGGATCTGGATATCTGGCTGCTGGCGGAAGGGCGTCATTTGCGGCCGTTTGAAACGCTGGGTGCGCATCCGGCTATGCTGGATGGCGTCGATGGCACCTGTTTTGCGGTCTGGGCACCGAATGCCCAGCGGGTGTCGGTGGTGGGGGATTTCAACTTCTGGGACGGCCGCCGTCATCCGATGCGTCTGCGGCGGGAAAACGGCGTGTGGGAGCTGTTTGTGCCGGGTGTCGGGCCGGGCCAGTTGTACAAATTCGAGATTATCGACTGTTACGGCAACGTGTTGGTGAAATCCGACCCTTATGCGTTCGAGTCTCAGATGCGCCCGGATACCGCGTCGGTGGTCAGCCGTCTGCCGTCTGCCTTGCCGGTGGATGAAGCGCGCCAGAGCGCCAATGATTTGCAGTCGCCGATTTCTATTTACGAAGTGCACCTGGGGTCGTGGCGGCGGCACACCGACAATAATTTCTGGCTCAGCTACCGCGAACTGGCGGACCAATTGGTGCCCTATGTCAAAGAGATGGGGTTTACCCATGTCGAACTGATGCCGGTGCATGAGCACCCGTTTGACGGCAGTTGGGGCTATCAGCCGCTGGGGTTATACGCACCCACCCGCCGTTTCGGTTCGCCGGACGATTTCCGCTATCTGGTGTCGGCCTTCCATGAAGCGGGTATCAATGTGTTGCTGGACTGGGTATCCGGCCATTTCCCGGCGGACAGCTATGGCCTGGCGCGTTTTGACGGCACCGCGCTGTACGAATACGCCGACCCGAAAGAAGGCTACCACCAGGACTGGAACACGCTGATTTATAACTTCGATCGCCACGAAGTGCGCAACTATCTGGCGGGCAACGCGTTGTACTGGACGGAACGCTTTGGCGTCGACGGGCTGCGGGTAGACGCGGTGGCCTCGATGATTTACCGCGATTACAGCCGCCGTGACGGGGAATGGGTGCCTAACTACTTCGGTGGTAAAGAGAATCTGGAGGCGATCGGTTTCCTGCGTTACACCAATCAGATGCTGGGACAACATCATGCTGGTGCGGTCACCATCGCCGAAGAATCTACCGATTACGCCGGGGTAACCTTGCCGCCGGAGCATGGCGGCCTGGGTTTCCACTACAAGTGGAACATGGGCTGGATGCACGATTCGCTGGCTTACATGCAACTGGACCCGGTACACCGCAAATACCATCACGACTTGCTGACCTTCGGCATGTTGTACGCCTATAGCGAAAATTTCGTGCTGCCGCTGTCGCATGACGAAGTGGTGCACGGCAAACGCTCGTTGCTGGACCGGATGCCCGGCGACGTCTGGCAGAAGTTCGCCAACCTGCGCGCCTACTACGGTTTCATGTGGGCCTACCCCGGCAAGAAACTGCTGTTCATGGGCAGTGAATTTGCACAAGGGCGGGAGTGGAATCATGACACCAGCCTGGACTGGCACCTGCTGGATGAGCCGGAAGGCTGGCACGCCGGGGTACAGCAACTGGTGCGCGACCTCAATCACTGCTACCGCCAGCATCCGCCGCTTTACCAGTGCGACTACCTGCATCAGGGCTTCGAATGGGTGGTGGTGGACGACCGGGAAAACTCGGTGTTCGCCTTTATCCGGCGCGATGCCGACGGCAATGAAATGCTGATTATCAGCAACTTTACCCCGGTGCCGCGTGATGGGTATCGCGTCGGTATCAATCAGCCGGGGAACTGGCGCGAGGTGCTCAATACCGACTCCCTGCATTACCACGGTACTAACCAGGGCAATCAGGGGCTGGTACACAGCGAAGCGGTAGGTAGCCATTCACGGCCGCAGTCGCTGGTGCTGACGTTGCCGCCGCTTGCCACCCTCTATCTGGTTAAGGAGGGGTGATGGCTGAGCTGCTGGCGGGTCGCCCACGGCCATTGGGGTCGCATTTCGATGGTGAAGGGGTGAATTTTGCGTTGTTTTCGTCGAAGGCCTCTCGGGTTGAGTTGTGCATTTTTGACGGCCTGCGGGAGCAACGTTTTCCGCTGACAGCACGTACCGGTGACATCTGGCACGGTTATCTGCCCGATGCGCAGCCGGGGTTGTGCTACGGCTATCGCGTCGCTGGCGCGTTCGAGCCGCAGCGCGGGCTGCGTTTCAACCCGAACAAACTGTTGCTTGACCCTTGTGCCCGGCAGATGGATGGCTGGGTAGTGGATGACGAGCGCCTGCATGGCGGCTACGACCAGCCGGACCCACGCGACAGCGCGGAGGTAATGCCGCGCAGTGTGGTGGTGGATGAGCGCTACGACTGGCAGGGCGATCGTTTCCCGGCTACCCCCTGGCGTGAAACGGTGCTGTACGAAGCGCATGTGCGCGGGCTGACCAAGCGGCATCCGTCGATTCCTGCGTCAATACGCGGCACCTATGCCGCGCTGGCTCACCCGGTGATGCTGGATTATCTGACGTCTCTTGGCGTGACCGCCATCGAGCTGATGCCTGTCCAGCAACATGCCGACGAGCCGCGCTTACAGGAGATGGGGTTACGTAACTATTGGGGATACAACACGCTGCTGCCGTTCGCGGTGGACAATTCACTGGCCACCGATGACGACCCGCTCAACGAGTTCCGCGACATGGTGCGGGCGCTGCATCAGGCCGGTATCGAGGTGATTCTGGATGTGGTGTTCAACCACAGCGCGGAACTGGATGTAGACGGGCCGACCCTGACGTTGCGTGGTATCGACAACGCCAGCTACTACTGGCTGACGGAGCGCGGCGATTATTACAACTGGGCGGGGTGCGGCAACGTGCTACGGCTTGAGCACCCAGCGGTGCTGCAGTGGGTGATTGAGTGCCTGACGTTCTGGCGCGAGGTCTGCCATGTGGACGGCTTCCGTTTTGATCTGGCGACGATTTTGGGCCGCCTGCCCGCATTTTCTTCCGCCGCGCCATTTTTCACCGCTCTGCGTAATCACCGTTCACTGCGTGACTGCAAATTGATTGCCGAACCCTGGGACATCGGCACTGGCGGTTACCAGTTAGGGCAATTTCCGGCACCGTTCGTGGAATGGAATGACCGTTTTCGTGACGACATACGCCGTTTCTGGCTGCACGGCGATTTGCCGCTTGGGGTGCTGGCCCGCCGTTTCGCTGCCTCCAGCGAAGTGTTTGACTGCAATGGCCGACAGCCCTGGGCGTCGGTCAACATGCTGACCTCTCATGACGGTTTTACCCTGCGTGACCTGGTGTGTTTCAACCACAAACACAACGAGGCCAACGGGGAGCAGAACCGGGATGGCACCAACAGTAACTTCAGTTTCAATCACGGCACCGAAGGGCTGGAGGCGGATGAGGAGACACAGGCGCGGCGGCGCGCCAGCCAGCAGGCGTTGCTGGCTACGCTGCTGTTGTCTCAGGGCACGCCGATGCTGCTGGCCGGTGATGAATTCGGTAACAGCCAGCAGGGCAACAACAACGCTTATTGTCAGGATAACGCGTTGGCCTGGCTGCATTGGGATCAGGCGGATAGCGAGCTTATCGCTTTTACTGCCGGGTTGATCCGCCTACGCCGCGCTATCCCGGCGTTGCAGCGTGGAGGGTGGTGGCGTGATGGCGAGAATGACGTGCGATGGCTCAATGCGCAGGGAGACGCATTAACACCGCACGAATGGGAACAGGGAGCACACCAGTTGCAAATTCAGCTTTCCGAACGCTGGCTACTGTTAATGAATGCCACGCCGCAGGAATGTGATTTCTCCCTGCCGGAAGGCAAATGGCGGGTTGCGCCGCCGTTTAGTGCAGCCGACCAGCCATTGGAGGGCAAGGTCTGGCGCGGACAGGCGAATGCGGTGTGTGTGTTGGTAAAGCAACAACAAGAAAAAGAATAAGCAAAACATAGCAAGTAAAAAAATAACAAGGAGCCTGACATGGTGAGTACTGATAAACACGACCCTCTGATGCTAGCCAGGCAGTTGCCCCTGAAATCAGTCGCCCTGATTCTGGCTGGCGGGCGAGGAACCAGACTGAAAGATTTGACCGCGCATCGCGCCAAACCCGCCGTACATTTCGGCGGCAAATACCGGATTATCGATTTTGCTCTCTCCAATTGTTTGAATTCCGGCATTCGACGCATTGGCGTGATCACCCAATATCAGTCGCATACGCTGGTACAGCATATCCAGCGCGGCTGGTCGTTCCTGAATACCGAAATGAACGAATTTGTTGATTTGCTGCCAGCGCAGCAACGACATGATGAAAACGATCACTGGTATCGCGGCACCGCCGACGCGGTGTGCCATAACCTGGATATTATCCGGCGTTATCGGGCGGAATACGTGGTGATTCTGGCCGGTGACCACATCTATAAGATGGATTATTCACGCATGTTGTTGGATCACGTGGAGAACGGTGCCGAGTGCTCGGTGGCCTGTATTCCGGTTCCCATCGGGGAAGCGCACGCGTTTGGCGTGATGAGCGTGGATAAAGACAACCGCATTATCAGCTTTGACGAAAAACCCGCCAAACCGACACCGATGCCCGATAACCCGGACATGGCGTTAGCCAGTATGGGGATCTACGTATTCAACGCGGATTACCTTTACCGGCGACTGGAAGAGGACGTGTGTACCTCGGAGTCGAGCCATGACTTTGGCAAAGATGTAATCCCGAAAATTGTCGCTCAGGGACATGCCTGGGCGCATCCCTTTACGCTTTCCTGTGTTACCTCGTCGGACAACGCGCCGCCGTACTGGCGGGATGTGGGGACGCTGGAAGCCTACTGGCGCGCCAATCTTGACCTCGCCTCAGTGATGCCGGAACTGGACATGTATGACCACAACTGGCCGATTCGTTCGGCGATGGAAGCGCTGCCGCCCGCCAAGTTCGTGCAGGACCGCTCCGGTAGTCACGGGCTGACCATGAACTCGTTGGTGTCCGGCGGCTGCATCGTGTCCGGCTCGGTAGTGACGCACTCGGTGCTATTTCCTCGGGTACGTATCAACTCCTTTTGCAGCATCGATTCATCGGTGTTGTTACCGGATGTCAATGTCGGGCGCTCATGTCGTCTGCACCGCTGCATTGTCGATCGTGCCTGCGACATTCCGGAAGGCATGGTGATTGGTGAAAATGCCGAGGATGACAGCCGCCGCTTTTATCGTTCCGAAGAAGGCATTGTGTTGGTCACGCGCACCATGCTGGCCAAACTCAAACCTTAGCCGCGATGCCTGAGACGAGGCGGCTCAATGGGAGACAAGATGCGGGTATTACATGTATGTTCAGAGCTGTTCCCCCTACTGAAAACCGGGGGACTGGCGGATGTGGTGGGGGCCTTGCCCGCGGCGCAGATCGCAGCGGGGATGGATGTGCGAGTGCTGTTACCGGCGTTCCCTGATCTGAAAAAAGGCATTCCGGATGCGCAGGTGGTGCGTGAACTGGATACGTTTGGCGGCCGAGTCACCCTGCGCTACGGTCATTACAACGGCGTAGGTATCTACCTGATCGATGTTCCCCACCTGTATGAACGGGCGGGCAGCCCGTATCACGACACCTCTTTGTTTGCCTATTCAGACAACTTTTTGCGGTTCGGTCTGCTGGGGTGGATGGGGGCGGAGATGGCCAGCGGCGTCGATCCCTTCTGGCGGCCGGACATCGTGCACGCCCATGACTGGCACGCCGGGTTAGCCTGTGCGTATCTGGCGGCCAAAGGTCGACCTGCAAAATCGGTATTTACCGTCCATAATCTGGCTTATCAGGGATTATTTGACGCCCGTCACATTGCGGACCTGCGATTGCCGCCGGAGTACTTCCACATGTACGGGCTGGAGTTCCACGGGCAGATTTCTTACCTCAAGGCCGGGCTGTATTACGCGGATCATATCACCACCGTCAGCCCGACTTACGCCCACGAGATTACCCAGGCCGAATATGGTTACGGGCTGGAAGGGTTGCTGAAGTCGCGAGAAGACGCCGGGCGTCTGTCCGGTATTCTCAATGGCGTGGATGATGATATCTGGAACCCGGCACACGATTCCTTGCTGACTGCGACCTACAGCCGTGATGAGCTGGCTCGTAAGGCCGAGAACAAACGGCATTTGCAAACCGCGATGGGGCTTAAGGTGGATGACCGGGTGCCGGTGTTCGCCATCGTCAGCCGACTGACCAGCCAGAAAGGGCTGGATATCGCGTTGCAGGCGGTGCCGGGTTTGCTGGAACAAGGTGGGCAAGTGGTGGTGCTGGGGGCGGGTGACGCTACCTTGCAGGAAGGTTTTCTGGCGGCGGCAGCGGAGTATCACGGCCGTGTCGGCGTTCAGATCGGTTATCACGAAGCGTTTTCGCACCGCATTATTGGCGGCGCGGATGTGATTATGGTTCCTAGTCGGTTCGAACCCTGTGGTTTGACCCAGCTGTACGGCCTGAAATACGGCACGTTACCGCTGGTCAGGCGCACCGGCGGGCTGGCGGATACAGTAGCAGATTGCTCGCTGGAAAATCTGGCCGATGGCCTGGCGAGCGGTTTTGTGTTCAGCGATTGCAATGTGGCATCGCTGTCGCGGGCGATTCGTCGGGTCTTTGTGTTGTGGTCGCGTCCATCGCTTTGGCGCTATGTACAGCGCCAGGCGATGGCGATGGATTTTAGTTGGCAGGTTGCTGCCCAGGCCTATCGTGCGCTTTATCAACGTCTGTGGTAGTACGCATCAATGGGATGACATTATGAATTCTCCGTTTATCTACAATTCACCAACGCTTAGCGTCGACGCGCTGAAACACTCCATCGCTTATAAGTTGATGTTTACCGTCGGCAAGGATCCCAGTATCGCCAGTAAACATGACTGGCTGAACGCTGCGGTATTGGCCGTCAGGGATCGCATGGTAGAGCGCTGGCTGCGCTCCAGCCGCGCACAGTTATCGCAGGATGTCCGGCAGGTTTACTACCTGTCGATGGAGTTTTTGCTGGGTCGAACCTTGTCGAATGCACTGCTGGCGATGGGGATGTTCGATGATCTGAAAGATGCGCTGGACGCGATGGGGCTGGACCTGAACGAACTGCTGGAAGAAGAGGATGACCCGGCATTAGGCAACGGTGGCCTTGGACGCCTGGCGGCGTGTTTCCTCGACTCGCTCGCCACTATGGCGCTGCCGGGGCGCGGTTACGGTATTCGCTACGAATACGGTATGTTCAAACAGAATATCGTTGACGGCAGGCAGGCAGAATCGCCGGACTACTGGCTGGAATACGGCAACCCGTGGGAATTCGTTCGCCACAGCACCCGCTACAAAGTGCGTTTTGGTGGCCGTATCCAGCAGGAAGGCAGCAAAACCCGCTGGCTGGAAACCGAGGAGATCATCGCCTGTGCCTATGATCAAATCATCCCCGGTTTTGATACCGATGCCACTAATACGTTGCGGCTGTGGGCGGCGCAGGCCAGTAACGAAATCAACCTCGGTAAGTTTAATCAGGGTGACTATTTCGCGGCGGTGGAGGATAAAAACCATTCCGAAAACGTGTCGCGCGTACTGTATCCCGATGACTCCACCTATTCCGGCCGCGAACTGCGCTTGCGTCAGGAGTATTTTCTGGTGTCTGCCACGGTACAGGATATCCTGAGCCGCCACTGGATGATGCACAAAACTTACGACAATCTGGCGGAGAAGTTCGCCATCCATCTGAATGACACCCATCCGGTGCTGGCTATCCCGGAACTGATGCGGTTGTTGATCGACGAGCATAAGTTCAAGTGGGACGCGGCCTGGGACGTGGTTACCAAGGTGTTCTCCTACACCAACCACACCCTGATGGGTGAGGCGCTGGAAACCTGGCCGGTCGATATGATGGGTAAAATTCTGCCGCGCCATCTGCAACTGATTTTCGAGATCAATGACCGGTTTCTTGATGAGGTGCAGGAGCGATTCCCCAATGATAACGACCTGCTGGCTCGGGTATCTATCGTCGATGAAACCCACGGGCGCAAAGTGCGCATGGCATGGCTGGCGGTGATCTGTAGCCATCAGGTGAACGGGGTGTCCCAGTTGCATACCGACCTGATGGTGCAGTCGCTGTTCGCCGACTTCGCCCGGCTCTATCCGGACCGTTTCTGTAATAAAACCAACGGCGTGACTCCGCGGCGCTGGCTGGCGCTGGCGAACCCGTCGCTATCGAAAGTGCTGGACGACACCATCGGCAAAACCTGGCGTACCGACCTGAGCCAACTGGCGGACCTGAAGCCACATATCGATTTCCCGGCCTTCCTGCAAAAGGTGCGCAAGGCCAAACAGGAAAACAAAAAGCGGCTGGCGATTTATATCGCCCAGCACCTGGATGTGGTGGTGGATCCGAGCGCGTTGTTTGATGTGCAAATTAAACGTATCCACGAGTACAAACGGCAATTACTGAACGTGCTGCACTTGATCACGCTTTATAACCGCATCAAGGATGACCCGGAGCTGGATCGCGTACCGCGCGTCGCTATCTTTGCCGGTAAGGCAGCCTCTGCCTATTACATGGCCAAGCACATCATTCATCTGATCAACGATGTCGCCAGCGTGGTGAACAACGACCCGGAGGTGAAAGACAAGCTGAAGATCGTGTTCATCCCCAACTACGGTGTTAGTCTGGCGCAAATCATCATTCCGGCGGCCGACCTGTCGGAACAGATTTCGCTGGCAGGTACGGAGGCGTCCGGCACCAGCAACATGAAGTTTGCCCTGAACGGTGCACTGACCATCGGTACGCTGGACGGTGCTAACGTTGAAATGCGTGAGCGGGTGGGGGATGAGAATATCTTTATCTTCGGCAACACCACGGAACAGGTGGAAGAACTGCGTCGCAACGGTTACAACCCGCGTGAATTCTACAATCAGGACGAGGAGTTGCATCGGGTGCTGACGCAGATCGCCACCGGCGTATTCAGCCCGGATGAACCGGGCCGCTATGCCGACCTGTTCGATTCGCTGGTCAGCTTTGGTGATCATTACCAGCTACTGGCCGATTACCGTAGCTACGTCGATACCCATGACAAGGTAGATGACGTGTACCGGGATGAAGATGAATGGACGCGCCGCACCCTGCACAATATCGCCAACATGGGGTATTTCTCGGCCGACCGCACCATTCAGGAATACGCCGACGACATCTGGCATATCAAGCCGATACGGCTGTAAGAAAAGCGTGTCGGATAGCCTTGATACGGAAGCTGCCTGCGGGCAGCTTTCTTGCTTTCGAGGGGGGATCACGGGCTTTACCCGTCTGCGGGATTAATTGTGATTTCCGTCACAGAAAATGGGCCTTTCATTGTCTTTAAAATAATCAGCATCAGAATAATTACAAAATCTGCGCAACTTCTTGCTCACTTTCCAGCATAAATCCCTGTTTGCGCAATGGATGCCGTTTTTTCGGGAGGTCTGCGCAATTTTTTGCTCAAATTTGACTTAGGGAAAATGGCGGTGTTATTTTCCCCTTTAAAAACAATTAAATAAAAGTTGGCATAGTCATTGCTTTATGAACCGTGAAGTCAAACACATGTTCAATAACAAGGAGCAAGACTATGCCAACTCCATGCTACATCAGCATCGAAGGTAAAACTCAGGGCAATATCACCGCCGGTGCCTTCACCTCCGACTCCGTCGGCAACATCTACGTGCAGGGCCACGAAGACGAAATGCTGGTGCAGGAATTCAAACACATCGTCACCGTACCGACCGACCCGCAGTCCGGCCAGCCTGCCGGTCAGCGCGTGCACAAGCCGTTCAAGTTCACCGTCGCGCTGAACAAAGCCGTACCGCTGCTGTATAACGCGCTGGCTTCCGGCGAAATGCTGCCGACCGTGACCCTGAAGTGGTATCGCACCTCTGTCGAAGGCAAGCAGGAGCATTTCTTCACCACCACCCTGACCGATGCCACCATCGTCGACATCAACAACCAGATGCCGCATTGCCAGGACCCGTCCAAGCAGGATTACACCCAGCTTATCGAAGTGTCTCTGGCCTACCGCAAGGTGGACTGGGAGCACACCGTGGCCGGGACTTCCGGCTCCGACGACTGGCGCGCGCCGATCGAAGCGTAATGACCATCAACCCGGACTCCGGTCCGGGTTTTTTCGTTTTTGTCTGCGCTGAGCGATGGTGGCCCCATCGCTGAGTGCAGGGTATTGATTATGATTGTGGCCCGCACATCCGGTAAACCGCCGGGTGTGCGGTAGCTATGGCGTTATAGAAAGAATGGCGTCGGGAAAAGGAGGAAGCAGGGTGGCGAACAGTACAGGATTGCAGTTTACCGTGAAGGTCGGCGCGTTGCCGGAAACGACGTTCGCGGTGGTGGATTTTGAACTCGGTGAAGCGCTGAACCAGCCGTTTGCGCTGTCGCTGAGCCTGGCCAGCAGTCAGGCCGACATCGACTTCGGGGCGGTGCTGGACCAGCCGTGCGAGCTGCTGGTGTGGTACGAAGGCGAACTGCAGCGCCGGGTCAGCGGTATCGTCAGCCGCTTTGCCCAGGGCGACACCGGCTTTCGCCGCACCCGCTATCAGGTCGAGGTGCGCCCGGCACTGTGGCGGCTCGGTCTGCGTACCAACGCCCGCATCTTCCAGACCCAGAAGCCGGACGCGATTATCAGTACCCTGCTGGAAGAAGCCGGGATCACCGATTACGCCTTCGCCCTGCGCCACGAGCACGCGGTGCGCGAGTACTGCGTGCAGTACCGCGAAAGCGACCTGGCGTTCATCAACCGGCTGGCGGCGGAAGAAGGGATGTTCTACTTCCACGAGTTTGAAGCCGGTAAGCACCGGGTGGTGTTTGCCGATGACGCCGGTGCGCTGACCAAAGGCCCGGAACTGTTCTTCAACCTGGCGACACAGGGGCTGAGCGAAGGGGCGTATGTGCGCCGTTTCCGCTACGCCGAGGCGGTGAGTACCGCTGAAGTGGCGCTGAAGGATTACAGCTTCAAGACCCCTGCCTACGGGCTGCTGCATAACAGGATGAGCAGCGAGCTGGACCATCAGCGCGAATCCTACCAGCACTTTGATTACCCCGGCCGCTTCAAGCAGGACCCGAGCGGCAAGGCGTTTACCGGCTACCGGCTGGACGCGCTGCGCGCCGGGGCGATGACCGGGGCGGGTGAATCCAACGCTGCCGAACTGATGCCGGGCAGCACCTTTACCCTCACCGAGCACCCGAACGCGGCATTCAACCTGGCCTGGCAGGTGGTGGCGGTGACCCACAGCGGGCAGCAGCCGCAGGCGCTGGAAGAGGAAAGCGGCGGCGAGCCGACCACCCTCAGCAACAGCTTCGAAGTGGTGAAAGGCACCACCACCTGGCGGGCGGCGATGCCGTACAAGCCGATGGTGGACGGCCCGCAGATTGCCATGGTTGTCGGCCCGGCGGGGGAAGAGATTTACTGTGATAAATTTGGCCGGGTGAAGCTGCAATTCCCGTGGGACCGCTACGGTGCCAGCGACGACCAGAGTTCGTGCTGGGTGCGGGTCAGTCAGGGCTGGGCCGGTGGCCAGTACGGCCTGATTGCCATTCCGCGCATCGGTCATGAGGTGGTGGTGAGCTTTCTGGAAGGGGACCCGGACCAGCCCATCGTCACCGGTCGCACCTTTCATGCAACCAACCTGTCGCCGTATCCATTACCGGCGCACAGGACGCGTACCACGTTGCGTTCTAAAACACACAAAGGGCAGGGGTTTAACGAGCTCAGTTTTGAGGATGCCACCGATAACGAGGAGATCTTCATTCATGCTCAGAAGAATATGGCCATTCGGGTGCTGAACTCCAAAGATGAACGGGTGGACTATAACCGGACCACAAGTATTGGGCATGATGAAGAGCTGGTCATCGCGAATAACCGCAAGGTAACGGTGGAAGGCAATCAGGACCATAAAATTACCGGTCATAATTTGACGTTGACGGAAGGCGACCATGGCATTCAGGTAAAAGGCGATCTGGCGCAGAAGGTCAGCGGTGTTTTCAGTGTGGACAGTAACGGCGACCTGACGCTGCAAAGCGGCAATAAGCTGACCCTGCGAGTAGGCGGCAGTTTTATCGTGATCCATGCTGGTGGCGTGGATATCAAAGGACCCGCTATTAACCTGAATTCCGGAGGAAGTCCGGGCGATCTTGCCGTACCCGCCGACCCGGCGATTCTAAAGGCTGCCGCTGCTCAAGGGGCGATGTTCGTTGCCCACTGCCCGAAGGAAGATAAAGCATGAGCGAGCCTGTACAGTATGCGGTTATTGATGGTGCAACCGAAGAGGGATTGCTGGATTTTTTGTCTGAACACAATCCACCCCATTGTTGCCTCTATGCCGAGCCGCTACAGCCAGAGTTGGTTCCGCTGGCCCCTTATCTGGTTGAAGTAACACGTGAGGTCGCGTTATGGCTTGCGAATAAAACAACGCCATGGGGTATTTATGTGTTTACCTCTGCCGTAATGAAAGACCTGCGGCACCATTTGCGCAAATATTTGCAGGTCATTATTCCTTCTGAAGAAAAACCGGTGTTTTTTCGTTTTTATGACCCAAGAAATATCTGGGATTTTTGTCGTGTCCTGAGCGAGTGGGAGTTGCACTGTTTTATGGGACCGATGGATAAAATTGCAACGGCATACGATGGCGTGACGCGAGAGGATAGTTTCCAGCCAGCACGTGAACCGTTTCCAAAAATGATGCAAAACAGAATGAAGCTCTTCAAGCTAAACCAGTCGCAACTGGATTCGCTAAACCAGTATGCAGAAGAACGATATATTGAGGGGCTAATCTCAGCAACGTTCACACGCTATGAGGAAAAAATAAAACATGGCCCGACAGATTTATCTGTGGGTGGTCTTGTTCGGGAGTGTTATTACTTTTGTAAGGAACAAGGCATTGAGGATGATCGCTCTATTCGGGGAATGTTGCATTTGTTGATGGAAAAGGACATCTATTCATTAGCTAAACTCCCGATGACCTGGCGGCAAATGCTTAGTAACGAAAGTTTGCCTGGTTATTTTCGTGTCGAAAGTTTGCTTAATGAAGTGCTGGGGTATATTCCCCATTAAAGGATATGCATATGTCTAATGAAAATGTATCACTAAAAGCCGGTAGTGCCTGTGCCACCTGTAATAACCCGGATCCTTGCGTATACAAGATAACGCTTGATGCCTTTGATAAAAAGACACACATCTGGCCGATTGAGCAAAAGATTCATCTGAAAGTTCTGGATAGTGGCAGCGGCATTAAAGGCACGGTTAAGGTAGAAGGGAAATGCCATAAGCCAACGTGTCCTCAGGCAACGCTGGAAAGTCATAACGAAAAAATAAAACTGAAAACTAAAACAGAGAATCCTGTTACCTTGTATTATAAAAAACCATCAGATCAGGCGGAGGTTAACCCGCAGGTTGGTTCAATCTGGTCGTATCTCGACAGTATCATTTTACCTTCGGATGCGATTGATGCGCCCCATCATTATGATCTGGTGACTCAAGGCTGTACAGGAAAGGCGGTTTATGCACAAATTGATGTCTACCCTACGATAGAATTACGGGCTGTCATCGGCTTTAGCTACGAGTTGAAAGGAAAAGAACGCTCGTGGAAAGAGCGGCGTGATGAACAAATTGCAGCCAGAAAAAAAATGGAAGATGTTAAGCCGAAGAATGGCAATAAATTGCGAAGTGGCTGGACGTTGCATACCGATCAATTTCAGATTACTCAGCAGCGAACATTGAATATCGATTATGGTCTGAAAATTGCCAGCACAGATTATTCGCATAAATTTGCAGAAGCGACCCGTAAAGTCAAAACCGTAAAAACACTGGAGCAGATCAACAGAATTGAACGGTTTATGAGTAATATTAATAAGTACCTGTTACCTGATCCGGATAAAAAAGGTTCGCGTGAATATCGTGTATTCGATTTCTCTGTTGAGCCGGTTAACATGGGCGTTTCGTATGCCTATCAGCGTATGCTCACTGTTGACGATGCAACCCACTTTATTGGCCTGTATGCTGCGCCTTTTCTCAGCATGAAAATGAAGATTGATCTGATACAGTTACTGGCCGCTTACTGTAAAGTCGACAGCATAGCGGCGAAATGCCGTGAATATATAGCCAAAGGTGGGAACGCGATAGAGTGTTATTTGCAACTGACGACGGCGGTGCATCTGGCGATTGGTGCGGCATACAAACAGCAGGACTGGACCTTCAGTGCGGGCAAAGAGAATAAGCTCGGGTTTACCCTGGAAGGGGTGGTCAGTGTGGCATTTAAAACCGAGGTGTTATTTGTTGAAGTGGCGCTGAAGGCTTCAGCTTCCCTAAAAACCGAAGCGGGTTTTAAATTGGATCAGCATGATGATGGGATCGACCTGGTCGGGTATCATGATGGAGTGGTAGCTGAAGTGGCATTAGCTGCTGATGCAAAGTATAAACACGAGCGTGGTGGTATGGATGAAATGAGTAATAAATACTCATATAAATATAAAACTGTCTTAGGTGCGCCTTTAAAAGAGTCAGAATCGCCGATGCGGGTTAATCTGTTTGGTAAGGAGCGGGTATTGCCTAAACCTAAAGTGGTGGCAGCAGAGCCCTGGGCCATGGGGTACAACCCGAAGTCTAAATAGTAAAAGGGATGCATATGATTGCTGAAATGGGCAAATGGACAAGTATGGTGATTGCAGGAGTGATGATGATGTCTACCGCCAGTGCCGCCGAGGCACCATTAAAAATCCGTAGTGTATTTGATATTAACAGCGCGTTTTGTGCCATCAAGACCAATGGCGTACTGGGTATGGATAACCGTGATTCGGCGGCTGCCGGTAGGGGGTTCGGTTCTGCCAGCACCAACGCGCTGCTTTTTCTGGAAAATGGTGAGAACGATATCACGCTGGAAATAGGTGCATTGGGATGGTTTTCTGAAGAAAAAACACCTGAAAATGTGCGTAAGGTATTTAATCCGAATGCTAGCTGCAACCTTGCGTTAACGGCGTTTAAAGGTGAGCAGACAAAGGTGTTGAGTCGCATTCATGTGGCGATAAATAAAGAGGGCGTTCCCTTTGCTCAGACTGCCGGTGATAAAGCCTCCACTACGCCAGAGAGGATTACCTTCCAGAAAATAACCGCCCAGCAGGTGGAAAAAGGGCATATACCGTCTAAGTATTTTATTCCCAATTATTTTCCTGATGGTATGGAGCTGTACCAGTTTACACAGAAGGTGTATCTGAAAGGTCTGCCGGAGTGGAAATGGACAAAAGCCACCCCGTTTACCGGGAAACCGGAACAGATTCAGGCGCTGAAACTGGCGTATC
Organism: Dickeya undicola; assembly: GCF_000784735.1. Lineage (GTDB taxonomy): Bacteria > Pseudomonadota > Gammaproteobacteria > Enterobacterales > Enterobacteriaceae > Dickeya > Dickeya undicola. Next base: position 47,291 of record NZ_JSYG01000021.1, on the reverse strand, counting down.
TTGAGCTGTGGCAGTTTCTCGCTTCGAAAAACAGCTCTGCGATAAAGTCCGGTTTGAGCGATGCATTACATGCCTGGTCAATCACAACCGGAAATACCGCTGATGAAGTCTATAATGATTATGGCTTTGATGAGGATTTCCACAATCCTGGATTTGAAATGATTCCTATTAACTGGAATGATTACGAGTTAGAGATAATGAATAATAATAGGATGGTTAGATTCATTAATAAATCAGATCCCACTATATCACCTATTTCTTTTTTTAAAGTAAATGATGAAGGAAGAAAAAGATTTTCTGGATATTCTCCAATATTCTCTCTTGTTAGTGGTAAGTTTATTCCAGTTATTTGAAAAGGAGTAAAATAATGGGTGTGGGAGTGAAATGGAAAGTATATGAACTCTCATCTTTCAGGTTGTGAATACGCTATTAGATTGGCTCTGATGTGAGCCACACCATTGGAAGAGATAGCTTAATGTATTACCTGAGCAAATGGACAAGCCTGATATTGTTAATGTTGGTGATGATGTCTACCGCCAGTGCCGCCGAGGCACCATTAAAGATTCGCAGCGTATTTGATATTAACAGCGCGTTTTGCGCCATCAAGACCAATGGCGTACTGGGTATGGATAACCGTGATTCGGCTGCTGCCGGTAGGGGATTCGGTTCTGCCAGCACCAACGCGCTGCTTTTTCTGGAAAATGGTGAGAACGATATCACGCTGGAAATAGGGGCATTGGGATGGTTTTCTGAAGAAAAAACACCTGAAAATGTGCGTAAGGTATTTAATCCGAATGCTAGCTGCAATCTAGCGTTAACGGCGTTTAAAGGTGAGCAGACAAAGGTGTTGAGTCGCATTCATGTGGCGATAAATAAAGAGGGCGTTCCCTTTGCTCAGACTGCCGGTGATAAAGCCTCCACTACGCCAGAGAGGATTACCTTCCAGAAAATAACCGCCCAGCAGGTGGAAAAAGGGCATATACCGTCTAAGTATTTTATTCCCAACTATTTTCCTGATGGTATGGAGCTGTACCAGTTTACACAGAAGGTGTACCTGAAAGGATTGCCGGAGTGGAAATGGACGAAGGCCACTGCGTTTACCGGAAAACCGGAACAGGTACAGGCGCTGAAACTGGCGTATATTGAGCTTTGGCAGCTTTTTGCGGCAAAAAACAGTACTGCGATAAAGTCTGGTTTGAGTGATGCATTACATGCCTGGTCAATCACAACCGGAAATACCGTTGATGAAGTCTATAATGATTATGGTTTTGATGAGGATTTCCATAATTCTGGATTTGAAATGGTCCCCATTAACTGGAGTGATTATGAATTGGAAGTGATGAATAACCAAAAAATGGTGCGTTTTGTTAATAAATCGGATCCTACTATATCTCCTGTTTCATTTTTAGAAAAAGACAGTGACGCGAAGGATAAAAGCTTCTCTGGTTATGCTCCAATATTTTCACTTGTTAATGGTAAGTTAATTCCAGTTATTTGAAAAGGAGTGAAATAATGGGTATGAGAATAAAATGAATAGCATATGAATACCTACTTTTCAGATTGTGAATACGCTATTAGATTGGCTCTGATGTGAGCCACACCATTGGAAGAGATAGCTTAATGTACTATTTGAGCAAATGGACAAGCCTGATATTGTCAATGGTGGTGGTGTGGTCAACCGCCAGTGCCACCGAGGCACCATTAAAGATTCGCAGCGTATTTGATATTAACAGCGCGTTTTGCGCTATCAAGACCAATGGCGTACTGGGTTTGGATAACCGTGATTCGGCGGCATCCAGCAGAGGGTTTGGTTCTGCCAGTACTAACTCGTTGCTGGTATTGGAGAATGGTGAGAACGATATCACGCTGGAAATAGGGGCATTGGGATGGTTCTCTGGTGAGAAATTATCTGCGGATGTACGTAAAGCATTTAACCCGGATGCCGGTTGTAACCTTGCGTTAACGGCGTTTAAAGGTGAGCAGACAAAGGTGTTGAGTCGCATTCATGTGGCGATAAATAAAGAGGGAGTACCCTTTACTCAGACCACTGGTGAGACGGCTTCCACCACCCCGGACAAGATCACCCTCAAAAAAATCTCTGCTCAGCAGGTGGAGAAAGGGCATGTACCTGCGGATTATTTTAGAAGTAACTATTTTCCTGATGGTATGGAGCTGTACCAGTTTACACAGAAGGTGTACCTGAAAGGGTTGCCGGAGTGGAAATGGACAAAAGCTACCCCGTTTACCGGAAAACCGGAACAGATTCAGGCGCTGAAACTGGCGTATCTTGAGCTATGGCAGCTTTTTGCGACCAAAAACAGTGCTGCGATAAAATTTCGCTTGGGTGAGTCACTATATGCGTGGTCAGTAACGACAGGAGAGAATATAGATGATGTATATAATGATAATAAATTTGTTGAAGATATTAAAAATAAAAAATTTGAGATGATTCCAATCGATTGGGGCAACTATTCTCTAGAGGTTGTAAATAATAATAAAATGGTTAGATTTGTTAATAAAACAATTCCTGAGATATCTCCTTTATCTTATTTCATCGAAGGTGAAGGTGGTGAGAAACAGCTAGGATATTTCTCACCAATATTTTCCTTGATTGATGGTAAATTTATTCCAGTTATTTGAACGGGCATACGCGCACGGAGGATATATGGGCAATGCAGTTAAAGTCGGGGATAGCGATACCGGGCATGGTAACCATCCGCCAACGCCGGTCACAGTAGGCTCATCAACCGTTAAAGTGGATGGTTTGCCATTGGCTCGGCAGGGTGACCCGCTTGCTCCCCATGCCCATAGTCGTAATATCAGTAGCGGTTCCTCCAGTGTTTTTGTTGACGGCAAGCCAGCGGCGCGTACGGGCGACACAGTGAATTGTGGTGGCGTGCTGATTGGTGGTGGCAGTGTGAACATTGGATAGTGGTGATACAACTATACCCTTCATCCTTCAAGTTGCAGGTGTGTTGGCTGCGTTCAAATCGGCTTACGCTAATTTGTCGCTCCCCCAGTCACTTACTTGTGTAAGCTCCTGGGGGGCACTCACTTGCCGTGTTACAAGCCTCTAATAATCCTTACCCTAAAGGGCCAACGCATTACGTTGTTCAACACGCCATCGTCATAGGCGCGGTTAGCTCGCTTTCGCTAACTGCCTACGGTAGTTCTCCAGCCATTCACTGATACGTTGCTGTTGGGCATCATCCAGCCACATCCCCAACTTGGTACGACGCCAGATGGCGTCATCCAACGACACCACCCATTCGTGTTCTACCAGATAACGCAGTTCGGCTTCGTACAAGGTATGGCCGAAGTGTTCACCCAGATCGCTCAGTGCCTGTGTGTTGCCGAGTATTTTCTCGCTCTGGGTGCCGTAGGTGCGGCTGTAGCGGCGCGCTAACGCTTCTGGCAGATTGTAACGGCGGCGCAGCTGCGCGGCGTAATCGTCGCGAGTGCCGCTGATATCGCCGCCGGGCAAAACCGCGTTGCGGGTCCAGGCCTGGCCTGCCTGCGGATAGTACTTCGCCAATTTTTCCAGCGCATGTTCGGCTAATTTACGATAAGTCGTCAGCTTGCCGCCAAACACCGACAACAGCGGTGCCTTGCCGCCATCGTCTGCGACCGACAATGTATAGTCGCGGGTGATGGCTTGCGGTGAATCTGATTCATCATCGCACAGCGGACGCACGCCGGAGTAAGTCCAGACAATATCGTCGCGTGTCAGCTGTTTTTTGAAGTGATCGTTGTACACATCCAGCAGATAACGAACTTCGTTGTCGTCGATTTTGACGTCACGCGGGTCACCTTTGTATTCCACGTCGGTGGTGCCGATGATGGAGAAGTCGTCCTGCCAGGGAATCACGAATACGATGCGGTGATCTTTGTTTTGCAGGATGTAGGCTTGTTCTTCGAGGTGTGCGCGCGGCACCACGATATGGCTGCCTTTGATAAGCCGAATACCGTAGGGTGATGGCAGCGCCAGCCCGTCGTCGAAGAATTGACGTACCCACGGGCCGGTGGCGTTGACCAGCCCTTTAGCCTGAACGCGCAGAGTATCACCGCTCAGGGTATCTTGCGCTTCCACTATCCACAGGCCGTTTTCCCGGTACGCGCGGGTCACTTTCATGCGCGTTTTCACCTCGCCGCCACGGCGTACCACTTCCTGCGCGTTCAGTACCACCAGCCGGGCATCGTCCACCCAGCAGTCGGAATATTCGAAACCGCGCGTCAGTTCCGGTTTCAGCACCGATTCACGACCGAATCGCAACCCGTGACTGGAGGGCAGGCTGACGCGTTTGCCCAGATGGTCGTACATGAACAGCCCGGCGCGGATCATCCAGGCTGGGCGCAAGTGTGGCTGATGGGGCAGGCGAAAGCGCATCGGGAAAATGATGTGCGGTGCCATTTTCAACAGCACTTCGCGTTCCGACAACGCTTCCCCTACCAGCCGAAACTCGTAGTGTTCCAGATAGCGCAAGCCGCCGTGAATCAGCTTCGAACTGGCGGAAGATGTTGCGCTGGCCAGATCCTGTGCTTCCAGCAACAGCACGGATAGCCCGCGCCCGGCGGCGTCCGCTGCGATACCGGTGCCGTTAATGCCTCCGCCGATCACGATCAGATCTTTGGTTTCCACGTTTTCTCCTCCGCCATCAAGTCAACAGCCGTCATGTTCGTTAAAAGCAAATGTTTGCGATAAAAACCGTATTTGCGTCAGAAATACGATTTGCTCGAAAACAATGTTCGTTTTCGCTCATTATGGTAATCGAAAACAAACATGTTAGCCAAGCGTTAACCAATTAAAAACATTTTCGCGTGTTTTACGCGTGATGAAGCTAACAGTTTTCGTGCCTGATTTGACGAAAAAATGACAGTTTTAGCATGACGAACGGCTGTCGTGACAAACGGCACATCGATCGGCCCACGGAGCAATATCCTTATAGTTGCTTGGGTTTATCCGCGTGGTGAGTGGGTTACAATCTGTGTCGTATGACCGGCACGACCCCGGTGGTATCACCTCGACTGGAAATGTGGCAATGTGCCCGGCTCATTGCATACAATTCAGTAACATTAATCCGGCAACCATTGTTCAACAATAACGAGGCAGGTCATGGAGCAGTTTGAAGCAATTGACATCGAACAGGCGTATCAGCGTTGGCAACAGGGTAGTGTGCTGGTGGATATTCGCGATCCGCAGAGCTTTAGCGCCGCACATGTGCCGGGTTCCACCCATCTGACCAATGAAACCCTGGCGGATTTTGTGCGCGGGGCTGATTTCGAGCAACCGGTGATGGTGATGTGCTACCACGGTATTAGCAGCCGTAACGCGGCGAATTACCTGATCAGCCTCGGTTTTGATGCGGTATACAGTGTGGATGGCGGCTTTGATGCCTGGCAGACGCGTTTCCCGCAGGACGTGGCGGCTGGCTGAAGGTGAACCGGTATGGCACGTGTCGCGTCGTACCGGTGGTCGGTTAACGTCGATTTTTAGGCGTTTCAATCGTGTTGCCAAACGTACTGCGTGTCAGAGTTGACCAGTATTGTCTGATTTACTCGCCTCATTTTATGGGCTTCGCCGCTGCGGCCAACCGCGTTGAAATTGGCTTATGCCAATGCGTCGTTCACCCGAATCACTGGTCTGGGTCAGCTCATCGGGATTCTCTCACTCGCCGCCTTCCTGCAACTCAAACGAGCGGGCGCTACCTGTCAATTCGTCAGATTCATCATGTTAATAAAAGCGACTGTTTCAGTGATATGAGCCTTGTGATGGCGGCGGTTGTGGTGTGAGCCTTCGGTCCATAGATGTGAAAACCATCACACTCGTCGTGAAATAGGGAAGATAATCGGCGGTTATTGCGCTGCGCTCCGGGCGGTAAATGTTTTAGAATCGAAGACATAAATTCATTGGCGGGAAGCGTTGGGCTATTGTCATGATCCGAATTGTTGCGTTATCCAATCCGCGTCTGGCGCAGGCGTTTGTCGACTATATGCACACGCACCAGGTGCGACTGGTTGCCCGCATCAACGGCAGCGACGTCGATATCTGGCTGCCGGATGAAAGCCAGCATGAGCGAGTGAAGCAGGAGCTGGAGCGTTTTTTGCGGGAACCCTGGCATGAGCGCTATCAGGCAGCCAGCTGGCAGAATGGCACCACCAACAGCGGGTTGCGTTATCCGTCGTTTTCCTACCTGCAGACGCTACGCCAGCGTGCGGGGCCGTTGACACTGGCCGTGCTGGTGGTTGCCATCGCTGTTTACCTGCTGATGCAGGTCTACGGTGTCGAGCGCATGATGGTGCTGTTAGCCTTTCCGGACAGCACGCAGACCCTGCAACTCTGGCGCTGGTTTAGCCACGCGCTGCTGCATTTCTCATTGTTGCATTTGCTGTTCAACCTGATGTGGTGGTGGTATCTCGGCGGGCCGGTGGAGCGCGTGCTTGGCACCCGCCGGTTGTGCGTGATTCTGCTATTGTCGTCTGCGCTGAGCGGTTGGGTACAGTCCTGGTTTAGCGACGTTTATTTCGGCGGCCTGTCCGGCGTGGTGTATGCCCTGATGGGGTACGTCTGGCTACGTGGTGAACGTGAGCCGAACGGCTCGCTGCATCTGCAACGTGGATTGATGGCGTTTTCGCTGGCGTGGTTGGTGGCGGGCTATTTCGATATTTTGGGCATGTCGATCGCCAATGGGGCGCATGTCGCGGGGCTGGTCATTGGCTTGCTAATGGCATGGTGGGATACGCGCCACAGACACCGTTGATGCCATCATACCGTTTACCGAAGTCCGAATGAGTGGCAGAAGGGCGCGCAGTGGTTACTGCATGGCCGTGCGTTGTTTTGCCTGCGAGGCGCGGTTTGTTAATTGGCCGACATGACGGCATGTCGGTGTTTGAGGGGATCAATGTGAAGCAAACACAGCGGCACGACGCCATTATCGACCTGGTGCGTCGGCAGGGATACGTCAGTACCGAGGAGCTGGTGGAACATTTTGCGGTCAGCCCGCAGACCATTCGCCGTGATCTGAACGATCTGGCGGAACAGAACAAGATCCATCGTCATCATGGCGGAGCGGCGTTGCCCTCCAGCTCAGTGAATACCGCCTATCATGATCGCAAAATGATGTGGTCTGATGAGAAAGCCAGGATTGCGAGGCAAGTCGCCAGCCAGATTCCAGATGGTGCTACGCTTTTTATTGATATCGGCACCACGCCGGAAGCGGTGGCTCACGCGCTGATGAACCATAAGGATTTGCGCGTGGTCACCAACAACCTGAATGTCGCTACGTTGCTGACCGCTAAAGAAGATTTCCGCCTGATTCTGGCGGGGGGTGAAGTCCGCAGCCGGGACGGCGGCATCATCGGCGAGGCCACGCTGGATTTCATCTCTCAGTTCAGGCTCGATTTCGGCATTTTGGGAATCAGCGGTATTGATATGGACGGCTCGTTGCTAGAGTTTGATTATCACGAGGTACGCACCAAGCGGGCGATTATCGAAAACTCCCGCTGCGTGATGCTGGTAACGGACCATTCGAAGTTTGGCCGTAACGCGATGGTCAATTTGGGTAACATGGATTTGATCGACTATCTTTTTACCGATCAGTTACCACCACCCAGTGTGCTGAAAATCATCGAACAACATAAGGTACAGTTGGAGTTGTGCTGATCCCGACGTGCCTTTTTCCATCACTGTATAGAGGAGAGAGGCACGATGTCACCATCATTCAATTCTTCCCGGTTTACCGCCGCCCTGCAACGCCAGTTGCAGATGTGTGCTCAACCGTCCTTGCAGGCGTTGTCGTTACGCCAGTGCTGGCAACTGGTGAGCGCCGCGCTGACGGAGCAACTGGATGTGTTGATGTCTGCCGACGTGCCCCCACCCGATGCCGCGCCTGCGCGGCATGTGAATTACCTGTCGATGGAGTTCCTGCCTGGCCGTTTGACCGGCAACAATCTGCTCAATCTGGGCTGGTATGATGCGGTAGCGGAGGTGCTGGCGCAGCAGGGGCTGGCGTTAAGTGATGTGCTGGAGCAGGAAACCGACCCGGCGCTTGGCAACGGTGGGCTGGGAAGGCTGGCATCCTGCTATCTGGACGCAATGGCGACGGTCGGCCAGTCGGCGACAGGTTATGGTCTGCATTATCAGTACGGCTTGTTCCGCCAGCATTTTGATGCCGGTTTTCAGCGAGAAACGCCGGATGACTGGCTGCGCGACAGCTACCCCTGGGCGCGCGCTCGTCCAGAGCTGGCGGTGGAGGTCGGTTTTGGCGGCGAACTGGCGATACAGGCGGATGGCAGCGAGCGTTGGATACCGGGCCAGGTTATCGTCGGAGAAGCTACCGATATCCCGGTTATTGGCTATCACAATGGCAGGGTTCAACCACTGCGGTTGTGGCAAGCGACACACAGCGACCCGTTTGATCTTGAGCAGTTCAACGCCGGTCATTACCTGAAAGCCGAGCAGCAGGGCATTGCCGCCGCCAGTCTGACCAAGGTGCTCTACCCGAACGACAACCACGCGGCAGGTAAAAAACTGCGCCTGATGCAGCAATATTTTCAGTGCGCCTGTGCTGTGGCGGACATCTTTCGGCGGCATGAGCGCGCAGGAAGGCCTGTGGAGACGTTGCCTGACTATGAAGTGGTGCAGTTGAACGATACCCATCCGACGCTGGCGATCCCCGAAACCTTGCGCCTGTTGCTGGACGAGCACGACATGCCGTGGGAACAGGCCTGGCAACTGACCGGGCGTCTGTTTGCTTACACCAATCATACCCTGATGCCGGAAGCGCTAGAGTGCTGGGACGAGCGGCTGTTTGGTCGGCTGCTGCCACGCCATCTGTCGATTATCAAAACGATTAATGAACGCTTACGCCAGCAGGTGGAGGCGCGCTGGCCGGGCGATCGGCACGTCTGGGCGCGGCTGGCGGTGGTGCATCGCCGTCAGGTGAGAATGGCGAATCTGTGCGTGGTGGCCTGTTTTGCGGTTAATGGTGTGGCGCAGATGCATTCTGACCTGGTGGTGCGCGACCTGTTTCCGGAATATCACCAGCTGTGGCCGACGAAGTTTCACAATGTCACCAACGGTATTACGCCGCGTCGCTGGCTGAAACAGTGCAATCCGGCACTTTCTTCGCTGATCGACGATACCCTGCATACCGAATGGGGTAACCAGCTGACGCTGCTAGACGGGCTGGTGCCCTATGCGCAAGACAGCGCATTCCGGGCGCGTTACCGCCGCATTAAACAGGACAACAAAACGCAACTGACGCAATTTTTGCAGCGCGAATACGGTATCCGTATCGATCCGGCGTCGTTGTTTGATGTGCAAATCAAACGGTTGCATGAATACAAACGGCAGCATCTGAATCTGTTGCACATTTTATCGCTATATAAGCGATTGCTTGCCGACCCCGGATTGGATATCGTGCCGCGCCTTTTTCTGTTTGGTGCCAAGGCTGCGCCGGGGTACGTGCTGGCAAAAAACATTATTTACGCCATCAACTGTGTGGCGGAGCACATTAACCGGGACAAGCGGGTGAATGACCGCCTGAAAGTGGTCTTTTTGCCGGATTATCGTGTTTCGCTGGCGGAGCGGATTATTCCTGCCGCTGACGTCTCGGAGCAGATTTCCACGGCGGGCAAGGAAGCCTCTGGCACCGGCAACATGAAGCTGGCGTTGAACGGTGCGCTGACGGTGGGCACCCTGGATGGAGCCAATGTGGAGATGGCACAGGAGGTGGGTGAGGAGAATCTGTTCATCTTTGGGCATACCGTCGAGCAAGTAAAAGCGTTGACCGCCGACGGCTATAAACCCGCTCGCTACATTGCCGCGAATCCCTTGCTCAAGGAAATCCTCGCCGAGCTGGCCGACGGAACGTTCAGCCACGGGGATAAAACGGCGTTTGCCCCTCTGCTGGATAGCCTGCTGAAGTTGGGGGACCCTTATCTGGTGCTGGCCGATTTCGCACCTTACTGTCAGATCCAACAGCGTGTGGATGCGCTGTATCGTGAACCTGATGAATGGACACGCCGCTGCATTCTGAATACCGCTCGTATGGGGATGTTCAGTGCCGATCGGGCAATTCATGATTATCAGAAACGCATCTGGACGGTGCGTGATTAAGGAATCAATACCATGGCGTTGAAAGCAAAAAAATCTGTACCCCACTACCCGGGGATCGCTGATACCTATAAAGATGCTTACGGTAATGAACAGGCGATAGACCAGGACACCCGCGAGAAACTGCTGCAACTGCTTGATGTGGCGGCTCCGGCGGTCGCGCCTTTGCCTTCGGTGTGCGTATTTCGTCAGGGGCAGCCAAATCGGTTGCCGCTGCGCGATGAAGGCGAATATGGCTGGACGCTCACCTATGAAAAAGGAGGCATCATCGAGGGGCGTTCGGCCGGGCAGGCGGTTCTGGTGTTGCCAGACAACCTTCCGCTCGGTTATCACCAACTCCTTCTGACACAGGACGAACAGCAGTGGCCATGCCGGGTAATTGTGGCACCGGCGCGGTGCTACGAGCCGGAAGTGTTAACTCAAGGGAAGCGCTGGTGGGGTGTCACGGTACAGCTTTATACCCTGCGTTCGTCGGATAACTGGGGTATCGGCGATTTTGGCGACCTGAAAGCGTTGGTGGAGCAGGTCGCGCGCCGGGGCGGCGCGTTTGTCGGCCTTAATCCATTGCACGCGCTTTATCCGGCCGAGCCGGAAGCCGCCAGCCCATACAGCCCGTCATCGCGCAACTGGCTGAATATTATCTATATCGATGTGAATCAGGTGGATGATTTTCATCAGAGCGAGGCCGCCTGCGAGTGGTGGAAGCAAGACGACGTTCAGCGGCGGCTGACCGCCGCCCGCGCCAGCCGATGGGTGGATTATACGGCAGTCACCAGCCTGAAACTGACGGCGCTGCGGTTGGCGTTTGACCATTTCAATCGGCGTAACGCACTGGACCCACGCAAAACCGCCTTCCAGCAATTTCTGAAAACCTACGATGAAAGCCTGTTGCAACAGGCCACTTATGACGCTTTGCAGGCGTGGTTGAAAACGCAGGGGGAATCCGCGAACGATTGGTTGCAATGGCCGCGGGAATACCACGATGCGCGTAGCGACGCCTCGCTGCGATTCCGGCAGGAACACGCCGATGAGGTGCAGTTTTACTGTTGGTTACAGTGGCTGGCGCATGAACAGCTGGCGGCCTGTTTTTCCCACAGCAAGCAACTGGGAATGCCGATCGGTCTGTACCGCGATCTGGCGGTAGGGGTGGCGCAGGGCGGTGTGGACACTTGGGGAGATCAGCAATTGCACTGTATGTCGGTGACGCTTGGCGCGCCGCCGGACCCGCTGGGGCCAGGTGGGCAGAACTGGAACCTGACGCCAATGCACCCGATTCTGCTGCGCCAGCGCGGCTACCAGCCATTTATCGATTTGCTGCGCAGCAATATGGCGCACAGCGGCGCGCTGCGTATTGACCATGTGATGGGGCTGCTGCGGCTGTGGTGGATCCTGAGCGGCCGCAACGCGACCCACGGCGCTTATGTGTTGTATCCGGTGGATGACCTGCTGGGGATCCTGGCGTTGGAAAGCCATCGCCATCGTTGTCTGGTGATCGGCGAGGATCTGGGAACGGTGCCGGATGAGATCGTCAACAAACTGCGCGATAACAGTATCTACTCCTATAAAGTGCTGTTTTTTGAAAAGGATCAGCACGATCGTTTTCGCGCGCCGGACGAGTATCCACCGCGTTCTATGGCCACTATTACCACCCATGACCTGGCGACACTACGCGGCTACTGGCAGGGCGTTGATCTGACGCTGGGCAAAGATCTCGGGCTGTATCCCACCGACGCATTGCTGCAACAGCAGCATGACGCGCGGGAAAGCGCCAAGCAGGGGCTGCTTGATGCCTTGCATGAGCAGGGGCTGCTGCCGCAGCGGGTTGGGCGCAATGCATCGCTCACCACCATGAGCGCCCAGCTTAACCGTGGAGTGCAGCGCTATCTGGCCGACAGTGCCAGCGCGCTGCTGGGGTTACAGCTTGAAGACTGGCTGGACATGGCGACACCGGTGAATGTGCCGGGCACCCATCAGGAATACCCCAACTGGCGACGTAAACTGAGCCGTTCGCTGGATTCCATTTTTACCGACCGCTATCTGGAACGGTTGATTCGGGACATTGATTTGCGTCGTGGCGGCCCAGTGCCTTCTCGGACCCGAAAGGCGACAAAACCAGAAGGTAACAAGGGGCAGGAAGAGACAAAAAAGGAAGAGACAAAAAAGAATGAAACGAAAAAAGCCTGAGTGGTGAGTAACCGGTGCTGGAAAAAACAACGAGCGGTCAGGTAACTGAGCGCTCGTCATCATCAAAATCAGCTCGATAGGATTGATCGTCAGCGTTGCATCCGATCAGAACGACATCTTATCAATAAACGACATCCCATCAATAAACGGTATCCCATCAATAGTAGGAGTGTTCGCCGCGCTGATGCTCGGTGAGGTCACGCACCCCTTTCAGTTCCGGGAACTTCTGCAACAGCTCTTTTTCGATGCCTTCCTTCAGGGTGTAATCCACCATGGAACAACCGTTACAGCCGCCGCCAAATTGCAGAATGGCGTAACCTTCCTCAGTGATTTCCATCAGCGTGACACGGCCGCCATGACCCGCTAACTGTGGGTTGATTTGAGATTGCAGCACATACTCCACGCGCTCCATCAAGGGCGCATCGTCGCCGACTTTACGCATCTTGGCGTTCGGCGCTTTTAATGTCAGCTGAGAGCCTAACTGGTCGGTCACGAAGTCGATTTCGGCGTCTTCCAGATACGGTGTGCTGAGCTCATCCACATAGGCGGACAGTTTCTCGAACTTCAGCTCGGTATCGTTCGGCTCGACGGCATCGGGCGGGCAGTAGGATACCCCACACTCGGCGTTCGGGGTTCCGGGATTGATGACGAAGACACGGATCTGTGTGCCTTCCTCCTGTTTCGCCAGCAGCTTGGCAAAGTGCTCCTGAGCAGCGTCGGTAATACGAATCATAATGTTAACTCAATAGTTGACTACGCCAGTTGGTTATAATACGCCCATCCCGACGGTTACGACAAGGTGCGGCATAGACACCACACCTGAACTTGTTGCGCACCGGCATGGCATAATACCCTGGTGACCTCCGCAGCCGTGCTGCCGGTGGTCACTACATCGTCCAGCAACACTAACCGTTTACCACCGAGATCATGCCGACAGTCGAATGCGCCACGCAGGTTGTGGCGGCGAGAACGTGCGCCCAGCGTCTGCTGGGGAACGGTAGAACGCACGCGGACCAGCGCAGCGGGGTGATAGGCACAACCCAGCCAGTGTGCCAGTAGGCGTGCTAGCAGGTCGGTCTGGTTGAAACCTCGTCGCCAGTGACGCCATCGGTGCAGAGGAACGGTGACGATGGCGTCAGGGCGCGGATACGCCTCGGGCAGGCTCAGAGCAGTATCCCGGCGGTGCGCCAGCCATTGCAGTAGGAGCAACCGCGCTAATGCTGGTGCCAGTTCGGTACGCCGCTGAAATTTGACGCGTTTGATCAATGTGCTCAGCGGTGGTTGATAGTCGCTGACAAAGAGTAACGATTGCCACGGTGGCGGCTGTTGCAAGCACCGTCCACACAGCAGAGTGCTGGACGCCGAAGGCAGGCCGCAGCGCGGGCAGCAGGTAACCGGCTGCGGCAGATGACGGCGGCAGTGACTGCAAATCCCGTGATGACTATGATAGAGCGGCTGCTGGCAGAGCCAGCACTGTGCCATGATCGTCAACATCGCGTTTCCCTGAGTAATCAGACATGCCGGGGGCGTGGCCTGAATCATTCCATTTCTGACGGAGGACAACATAACCGATGGGAGCACTGCACTGGCAAACGGAAGGGGAAGGAACATGCGAACTTGTGATGCTGCACGGCTGGGGAATGAATTCGCAGGTATGGAATAACATTGTCATGCGACTGACGCCGCATTTCAGATTACATCGGGTGGATTTGCCGGGCTACGGTCAGAGCCAGGGATTTGGGGTGATGTCGCTTGCCGACATGGCGCAGCAGGTGCTGGCGCAGGCACCGGAGCGGGCCGTGTGGTTAGGCTGGTCGCTAGGCGGGCTGGTGGCGACGCAGGTGGCGTTGAGTGCGCCGGAACGGGTCAATGCGCTGATTACGCTGGCGTCATCCCCGTGTTTTGAAGCGCGCGATAACTGGCCAGGCATCCGCCCGCAGGTGTTGTCCGGTTTCCAGCAGATGCTGAGCGAAGATTTCCTTGGCACCATTGAGCGCTTTCTGGCATTGCAGACACTGGGCACCGAAAATGCCAGAAAAGACGCCCGTGCGTTGAAAGTGGCGCTGTCCGGTCAACCGGCACCAACCACCGAGGTGTTGAACGCCGGGTTGGAGATTTTACGTCATGCCGACCTGCGTGAACCGTTGACCACACTAACCCTGCCGTTCCTGCGCTTGTACGGCGCGCTGGACGGGCTGGTGCCGCGCAAAGTTGCCGCGTTGATGGACGAACAGTACCCGAACTCCACCTCCGTAGTGATGCCGAAAGCTGCCCATGCACCGTTTATTTCCCACCCGGAAGCGTTTGTGGAGCAGGTGGTGGGGTTTGCGGGGGAAAATTTGTTGGTGTAAAGGGGATAATGGAAATGACTTACCGGATGGACGGGGGCATACAATGGATTCTGCGTCCGGTAGTTGTGTTGATTCCTGGTATGGTTCGTATTCGATTTGCTCAAATGTGTGGTTATGACTATTCTGACAATTGTAGCAAATCACTTGGTTTTTTGGATAATCTGACCCTGTTTATTAGCATTATGGAGATAAATTCGTGGAGTGACTAATTGGCGGTTTTATTTTATTGGTCGTTATTGGTGCAGTATTGAAACCAAGCAGATGTGATATTTGTCATAACAGTTTTAAAAGAAAATATTACACTTGGACAATTGAGGGGAAAAAACAGCATTTATGCCCTAATTGTAATAGTCAGATGAGCAGAAGAGTAAGTTCTAGAAAGTTTAAAAATAGATTCGGTTAGTTTTTATTGTGATTTTCTGATTTGGATATTATTTTATAGGTGATGGTTTTATCAAAATAACAAGGATGCTGAAAATGTCATATATTATTTATCTAACGTTGGAAGGCGAACAACAGGGGTTGATTTCTTCTGGCTGTTCTACTGTGGACTCTATCGGTAATCGTTATCAGTCTGGACATGAAGATCAGATACAGGTATTAGGATTGAACCATACGATAACACGAGATGATAATGTCGCTCATCATCCGATACAATTAGTAAAGCCTATAGATAAATCTTCTCCACTGTTAGGTGTATCCATTACCTCAAATGAAAAGTTAACAGCAAATTTTTTCTTCTATAGAACGAATTCGGCTGGGAAGTTGGAGGTTTTTTATGAATTAACATTGGCTGATGCCCGAGTCGTATCTGTCTCTTCATCATATCCACACTCTATAAATAATATAGAATCAATCCCTTATGAAGAGATTATGCTTAAATATAAAAGCATATCTTGGTCGCATAAAGCTGCCGGTACTTCTGGTTATAGTATCTGGCATGATGGGATTAACGAATAGATTAATTATTTTTTCAATAATCTCCGAAGTATATACCCTGAATTAAAACTTGAAGTGTGACGGGTATCGTATGTACTTCGGAGGTTAATCGTAAAGCCAATGCCCTAACCTTGCGGATTCTATAAGCATTGCTACAGATAATGCTTTTAATTCTGGTTTTTCAATCTTTTTAAATGGGTTGAAAAGAGAAAGTAAACTATGGTCTGAATAATCGTAATAATAATTATTTATATTAAAGCCATCTGAAGTGACTTTGAATTCTTTAAAGAATTCAGACATCAATGCCTGTATCTCATCATCATCAAAATCAAATTCTGAGTTTATTATAGTTTCTTCTGTTATTTTCTTTTGATATGGGGTTATTGAAACTCCAGCGTGCCTCTTTACCAGGTCTATTATTTTCTTCTTATTAATTTCCATATAATTTATCCTCGCTTTTGGCTATCTGATTGTAGTGTCGTACAGTATTATAGGATATGGTGCTTACATCGCAAATTAATATAGCCCAGCCTAAAACAGGTATTGTCCTGCCAACAAATGTCCCTAAGTTTCTGACAAGCCTTATTTTTAACCCTTGGATTGGGCCGCCAATAATCGTTGGTAATGATATTCCTAGCGGGATTTTTGTCTTTTTGAATATTCGCCTTGAATATATGCTAGATAGTGATGTCCCTTTTATTGCGCCGGACGGCTTTCTTCTTGTGTCTTGATCGTTTCTCCCTAAAAGAATCATACTCATAGCGAGAGCATCGTCAATGCCAAAGTGTTTCATGGTTTCATCAACCATAATCCAGAAGAATAATTCTCCTGCGCTTAAATTTATCATCCCATTGTAAAAATATGTTCCACCTGCTTCTTCCACTGTATCCATGTGTAATTCCTTTTTGAGGCATTTGAAGTGATTTTTATATAGTTAATCTCGATGAAGATTGTTGTATTTTAGCATAGGTACATCATTCAGGCATGAAACGCCAGCCACTGCTTCTAAATACAGGGTTCAGGCTTGATTGCCTGAACCCTGGCAGAGATTCACCGTTTCTTAAACGCCGCCGCCAGCGCGTCGCTCATCGCGCTGTTGCCTGCCGGTGTGCTGCTCTGGCGTGGGCGGGCCTTGTTCCCCGCTGGCGACGGGCGCGACGGGGAATTGCCGTTGTCGCGCTCGCGTCCACCGCTGCGACGGCTGTTGCCTTCACCCGGCTGTTCGTCCAGACGCATGGTCAGCGCGATGCGTTTGCGTTGCAGGTCCACTTCCAGCACTTTCACCTTAACGATATCACCGGCTTTCACTACCTGATGCGGGTCTTCCACAAAGCGATCCGCCAGTGAGGAGATGTGCACCAGCCCGTCCTGATGTACGCCGATATCCACAAACGCGCCGAAGTTGGTGACGTTGGTGACGGCACCTTCCAGAATCATGCCTGGCATCAGGTCGTTAAGGGTTTCCACCCCGTCGGCAAAGCTGGCGGTCTTGAACTCCGGACGTGGGTCGCGCCCTGGTTTTTCCAGCTCTTTGATGATGTCGGTCACGGTCGGCACCCCGAAGCGATCATCGGTAAAGCTGGCCGGTTTCAGGGTGCGCAGCGCGCTGGAATTACCCATCAGGTCCTGCAATTTCTGCTCGGTGGCGGCCAGAATACGTTCCACTATCGGGTAGGCTTCCGGGTGGACGGTGGAGGCATCAAGCGGGTTATCGCCGTGGTTGATACGCAGGAAACCAGCGCATTGCTCAAAGGCTTTCGGGCCGAGACGGCTGACTTTCAGCAGTTGGTCGCGGTTGTTGAACCGACCATTGTCGTCACGCCAGCTGACAATATTTTGCGCCATCAACCGGGTGAGCCCGGCCACGCGGGTCAACAGTGCTACCGATGCGGTATTGAGGTCAACGCCGACGGCGTTCACGCAGTCTTCCACTACCGCGTCCAGCTTTTTCGCCAGCAGAGTCTGGCTGACGTCGTGCTGGTACTGGCCGACACCGATGGATTTCGGGTCGATCTTCACCAGCTCGGACAGCGGATCTTGCAAGCGGCGGGCGATGGACACCGCGCCACGCAGCGATACGTCCAGACTCGGAAACTCCAGCGCCGCCAGCTCAGAGGCCGAATACACCGATGCGCCCGCTTCGCTGACGATCACCTTCTGGGCTTTCACATCCGGGAACTGTTTCTGGGTATCGAGGAAGAAACGCTCGGTTTCGCGCGAAGCGGTGCCGTTGCCGATGGCGACCAGCTCAACTTGATGCTTGATGCACAACGCCGCAACCACCGTCGCGGCTTTGGCAGCCTGGCCGGTGTGCGGATAAATGGTGTCGGTCGCCACTAGTTTGCCGGTGGCATCCACCACCGCCACTTTCACACCGGTGCGCAGTCCGGGGTCTAACCCCATGGTGGCGCGCATACCCGCGGGTGCGGCCATCAGCAGGTCGTGCAGGTTGCGGGCAAACACGTTGATGGCTTCGTCTTCGGCTTTTTCACGAATGCTGCCCATCAGCTCGGTTTCCAGATGCAGCAGCACTTTGATGCGCCAGGTCCAGTTCACCACCGCGCGCCGCCAACTGTCTGCCGGTGCGTTGCCAAGACGCAATCCCAGATGGTCGATGATGATTTGCTCGCAGTGGCTCTCTTTCGGCGGTTCGTCAAACTGTGGATCGGCATTCAGCGACAGTTGCAGTACGCCTTCGTTACGGCCGCGGAACATCGCCAGCGCCCGGTGTGACGGCACTTGTGACAGCGGCTCGTGGTGGTCGAAATAGTCGCGGAATTTCGCGCCGTCTGCCTCTTTGCCTTCCACCACACGAGACACCAGGTGGGCGTTTTTCCACAGGTAATCACGCACTTTAGCCAGCAGCGCGGCATCTTCGGCGAAACGCTCCATCAGGATATAACGTGCGCCGTCCAGTGCGGCTTTGACGTCGGCCACCCCTTTATCGGCGTCTACGTAAGCGGCGGCAGCGGTATCCGGTGTCTGGCTCGGATCGTTCCACAGGCTGTCTGCCAGCGGCTCCAGCCCCGCTTCGATGGCGATTTGCCCGCGCGTGCGGCGTTTAGGTTTGTACGGTAGGTAGAGGTCTTCCAGCTCGGTCTTGCTGAGCGTGGTGCTGATGGCGGTTGCCAGCGCATCGGTCAGCTTGCCCTGTTCCTCAATGGATTTGAGGATGGTCTGGCGGCGTTCTTCCAGTTCGCGCAGGTAAGACAGGCGGGTTTCCAACTGACGCAACTGGGTATCATCCAGCCCGCCGGTGACTTCTTTACGGTAACGGGCGATAAAAGGCACCGTGTTGCCTTCATCCAGCAGTTGAATGGCCGCACTGACCTGTTCGGTTCGTGCCTGCAGTTCGCTGGCAATAATCTGGCTTAATGCATTCGTCATAGTGTTATCAGCAAGATAGTTTTATTAGCGAGATAATGAACATTGAAGGATAAATGATTGGGGGACAGTTATACGGATTGACGGCGCAAAATGCCAGTCAGACAAACGGAAGGTTTTGGCGGCCCGGCTGATGCCGGTGCCGCCAGTGTATTACGCTTCGTTGCAGAACGGTGCGATGTAGCGCTGATGACGAGAGGCTTTCAACTGCTGTAAATCCACCAGTACCAGACCATCCACGCAGTTGTTGAAATCCGGGTCGACGCCAAAGTCGATAAACTGCACGCCGCCCGGTTCGCATAACTCCGAGTACTGCTTATACAGCGTGGGAATGGAGCATCCCATGTTGCTGAGCATACTTTTGAGGCGCGTCAAATCCTGTTGATAGTCGTCGCCTTCGAATTGCCTCAGTACTTCCGGCAGCGACGCTGGGTAGGGCCGACGCGAACGGGCGAGCGACTGGCTGGGTGCAAAATGCAACCGGTAGAAGGCTATCAGCAAATCACGTGCGGTAGAGGGCAAGGTACTGGATAACGATACCGGGCCGAACAGGTAGCGATACTCCGGGTAACGTGCCAGATATGCGCCAATACCGAGCCACAGATAGTCCAGGCCGCGCTTCCCCCAGTATTTGGGCTGGATAAAACTGCGGCCCAGTTCAATGCCGCTTGCCAGAATGGGGGCCATTTCTTCGCCATACTGAAACAGGCTGTGGCTGTATAGGCCGTTGATGCCCTTTTCTTCCAGCAGTCGGCTTGTTGGCGCGAACCGATAGGCACCGACGATTTCCAGCTCACGTTCATCCCACAGCACCAGATGCAGATAGTCGTCGTCGAAACTGTCCAGATCCCGGCGTTTACCAGAACCTTCGCCAACGGCGCGAAACGCGATTTCACGCAAGCGTCCCAGTTCACGCAGAATGGGAACGTAATCTTCGCTGCCGCGTCGGTACAGATAGATTTTCTTACCGTCTGGCGTAGTGCCGAGCATTTCGCATCCTTCCAACGCCCGTTTAAGTTGTGTGCGCTCTTCCGGCAGTGCAATCGGCTTGTCGCCGTTAAAACAGCCGGGTTTGCCTTGCCCCAACCGGTAGACATGGCGGCGGAAGCGGGCGGCCAGGTCGTTAGGCTGCCATTCCCCCTGGCTCCAGGTGGAATAAGGGATCTGCGCGCCGATGCGAAAGCGCAACCGGTTGCCTTGCTGGCGGAACATTTCCCGCACCAGCAATAGCGTGGACAAAGGGCGATAAATCAACGATGACAGGTAGAACAGATTGCTGTTACGTCCGCTGATATGAATCGGCACGATCGGCGCGCGTGCTTTGGCCGCCATGCGGATAAAGCCGCTATGCCAGTGGCCGTCCCGGATACCTTTGAAACTGATACGGGAGACTTCGCCCGCCGGGAACAGGATCACAGCACCGTCGCCGGACAGGTGCTCCTGAATCGCGGTGAATTGCTGACGTCGGGTGCGGTTGTTGAAGTTATCCACCGAGAAGAACAGGCTTTTCAGCGGTTCAATATAGGAAAGTAGTTGGCTGGCGACGATACGTACATCCGGCCTGACGCTGGCGACGGTACGCAATAGCGCCAGCCCGTCCAGCGAACCGATCGGGTGGTTAGCAACCAGCACCACCGGCCCCTGGCTGGGAATATTCTCCAGATCGCCTTCCACCATTTCACAATTCAGGCTGAAGTAATCCAGAACCTGTTCTACCAAATCCAGTCCTTTGAGGTGGGGATAGCGTCGGGCGAACTGCTGAAATTCGTTTTCGAATAGCAGCGATCGCAGGATGGAACGCTGCCAGTTCGGTGTGGGACGATGCGGTGCAATATCTTGCAGAATGGTATCCAGGCTAAACATATATTGGCCTCCATAATCACCGTTGCCACGGTAAGGGAGGGAAATGACACCTTTATGTCAAAGCTGGAATAAATTTTTCTGAACGTAACGAATGCTCGCAATATAAGTGCTATCGGCCGATGCCCGGCAGGCGTTGCCGGGCACGGTTCAGTGATTACTTGTCGATAATGCCTTGCTCGCGGGCGTTGATTTGCCAGTGCAATAGCGCGGGGTAGGCGGTGGTGCGCTGTTGCTGTTCTGCGCTAAGGGGGTGGGTGTCGGTTTGCGTCAGCATCGGGTTGGCCGCATCCCAGGAGTAGCGTTCGCTGCTGCCGATAGGCATCACACCTTGTCTATCAATCCACAACACCTGGTTGTAGCCAAAGGCGCGTGTTGCATCGTCCTGTTGTGCCAGCATATTGCGCCCACCGAGTGCGTAATAGGGCGCATCGGAGAGGCTGTAGGCATAGAGCGTTGGGAAGATGTCTTTATGTGAACCGGGACGCCAGGCGTCAAAACGCCAGGTTGTTTGCGCCAGAATGGTTTTCGGCACGTACAGATAAAACGGTACTGCACGATCGAGGAACTGTTCGTATGGATACTGGGCTTTCAGGCGACGCATTTGGTGGTCGCCAGTGGCGGCGATGAGCGTCGATTCCCCCATCGGAGAGGATTTTATCGCCGTAATAAATTCTCCCAGTGCATTGGTCGCGTACTGGTAAGTGGTGGCGATAGACTCTTGCTCCTGTTGGTTGACTTCAGCATGGGCCATCATCTCTGGCCCGGCGTGCACGGGCAGCGGATGGTAGCTGGCGGGAACCTTGTAGGGAGGATGATTGGTGACCGTCAGAATACTGATGAAGAGCGGCTGATGCGCTTGCTCCAGTAAGTGTTGTGCCAGACGGAACGCAAATTCATCCGGTACTCCCCAGTCGGTCAACATGGCGCGCGATTCCGGGTAGCGTTCCATCAGCGAGCTTTGATCGTAGACTTCATTCACGCCGAGCCGGGGCAGATAGTTACCGAGGTTCCGCCACATACGGCTGCCAGAGGTGATGAAAATCACTTTGTAGCCCGCTTTCTGGTAGGTTGCGTAGGGCGTGTCATCCAGTGTTTTGTATTGTGCGGATGAATGACTGAGGTTCTGGATAGGGCTTTGGAAAAACAGTGCCGCGAATGACGGTGCCGTTCCGTTGCCTTCAGAAACGAAGTGGCGGAAAACAAAGTCTGAAGCGAAATGTGGCCGCAAGGCACCCAGCATATCGTTATCCGGCAGGTGATCGTACACCAGCATATTGCTGCCCATACTTTCCATCAGCGCCATTACCACGTTGGGATGGTGCGCCGCCAGCCAGGGGTTGACCGGTGTTCGGCTTTCCAGTGTTGCCAGGCCGCTTTGGGCGCGCAACTGCTCTCCTGCTGTACGCGTCACCGGTTCAAAATGGACGTCGTCATCCCTGTCACCCATCGCCCAGGCGGAAGCCATCAGCCCATTGGGGGCCAGCTTGTTCAGAATGGTGGCGGATGAGATTTGTGAGTCGTTGCGTCGTAGCGGAAAGGTGCTCAGGCTGCCGCGGATCATGGCGAAAAATAACAACAGGCTGATAAACAGATAGATGACAAAGACCGGGCGGGTCAGCAAACGTGGCGGGTGTGCCGACAGCAGCATTTTTCTGCCCAGTCCGCCCGCCAGAGAAGCGAGCAGTAGCGTCAGCAGCAATGAGGTGACTACCGGATAATCCCGCCAGATGTTGGACCACACAGCGACAGGGCCATCATCAATCAACCCGAAAGCGAAGATATCAATGTAGGTGTGGTACGTCTGGTAATAAAAATAATTGATGATGGCGATGGCGCACACCAGAAAGGCGCTGCCGCCCAAATACCAGGGGGCGAGGCGTTGCAGCCAGCGCCAGCCGGTGCGGTGCGAGCTGACCAGCAAACCGAGAAGCAACAGCGGTGCCAGTATGATGGACACCGCACGCAAATCGTAACGCAGCCCGGTGAGCCACATTAGCCTTATTGCGGAGTCGTAGTGCTGCAATTGCTGGGGGTCGGCAAACGCGGTAAACATAGTTAGCCTGGCGCAGGACAACAATAGGCTCAGGAATAAAACCTGCCACCATAGTGTCTTTAGAAAAGTACGTGTGTTTTGTTGGTACATATTGTTTTTATGCTTGCCGTGTTGTCAGTACAGGGATGTTACGGTTTTTTTTCAGAAAAATATCAGTAGCGTGTCAGGAAGATGAAAGGAAATATGAAAGAAAAGATGAAAAAGAGTAGGAACGGCAGAGAGGTGCTGCCGTTCTGTATTGAGTGAGAGGGCGTATCAGTTGTCGAGAGGGCGGTGATAGTCGATTTTATTGACGTACCAGACCTTGGGGCCGGTTGGCGTCGTCACCACCGCTTCTTCATCCACCGCTTTTTTCAGCAGCGCGCGCGCCATGGGAGCATCAATAGAGATGTAATCCTTGCGGCCGTAAATTTCATCCGGCCCGACGATCCGAAAGCGTTTCACGTCGCCGTCTTCGTTTTCTACCTCGACCCAGGCACCGAAAAACACCTTGCCGTCTTGCTGGGGAGAGTAATCCACCACGCGTACAACCTGCAGGCGTTTGCGCAGATAGCGCACCCGACGGTCGATTTCACGCAACAGACGTTTGTTGTAGAGGTAATCGGCGTTTTCGCTGCGATCGCCCAGGCTGGCGGCCCAGGCGACCTTCTCCGTAATCTCCGGGCGGCGTTCCTTCCACAGATAATTGAGTTCCTGATGCAGGGCTTCATAGCCTTCGCGTGTGATCAGATCGGTTTTCATACGCTTTTCTGAAATGTGAGGATCATAAAATCGTTATAATCGTTAGCTGTGAGATAACATAGCGGATAAATCGTCATTTGTGGCGTGATTTGCAAGGCCCGATGATGGGAACGGCTTGATTACAACGTATTTTTATATCCTTTGTAACAATTTTGCCTAGAATATATACCAGAAACGACTGTCAGTTCATTGCCGGTTTCTGAACAATATCAGATTGTGTTTCGTAATAAAGCCAAGCGCTGGCGGCTATCACGTCTTTGGAGAAGAGAGATGCAAGAGAATTATAAAATTCTGGTTGTGGATGACGATATGCGCCTGCGTGCGTTGCTGGAGCGCTATCTGACCGAACAGGGTTTTCAGGTCCGTAGCGTCGCTAACGCCGAACAGATGGATCGCCTGCTGACACGCGAATCCTTCCATCTGATGGTGCTGGATCTGATGTTGCCGGGGGAAGATGGCCTGTCAATCTGCCGCCGTTTGCGTAGTCAAAGTAACCCGATGCCGATCATTATGGTGACGGCGAAAGGTGAAGAAGTAGACAGGATCGTGGGTCTGGAAATCGGTGCGGATGACTACATTCCCAAACCGTTTAACCCGCGCGAACTGCTGGCCCGTATCCGTGCGGTTCTGCGCCGTCAGGCCAACGAATTGCCGGGCGCGCCGTCGCAGGAAGAAGCGATTATCGCGTTCGGTAAGTTCAAGCTGAACCTGGGTACGCGCGAAATGTTCCGTGACGACGAGCCAATGCCACTGACCAGCGGCGAGTTCGCCGTACTCAAGGCGCTGGTCAGCCACCCGCGCGAGCCGTTGTCCCGTGATAAGCTGATGAACCTGGCCCGTGGCCGGGAGTACAGCGCCATGGAACGCTCGATCGATGTACAGATCTCCCGCCTGCGCCGTATGGTTGAGGAAGACCCGGCACACCCGCGTTATATCCAGACTGTATGGGGGCTGGGTTACGTGTTTGTGCCGGACGGCAGTAAAGCATGATTCGATGGCGCTTCTCTCCGCGCAGCGCCTTCGCCCGTACGCTGTTGCTGATTGTTACTCTGCTGTTCGTTAGTCTGGTCACCACCTATCTGGTGGTGCTTAACTTCGCGATTCTGCCCAGCTTGCAGCAATTCAACAAGGTTCTGGCCTACGAGGTCAGAATGTTGATGACCGATAAGCTGCAACTGGAAGACGGCTCCACGCTGGACGTGCCCCCCGCGTTCCGGCGTGAGATTTACCGCGAACTGGGCATCTCGCTCTACACCAACGCTGCGGCGGAGGAGAGTGGGCTGCGCTGGGCGCAACACTACAAGTTTCTGAGTCAGCAGATGGCGCAGCAACTGGGCGGGCCTACCGAAGTGCGGGTGGAAGTAAGCAAGAATACCCCGGTGGTGTGGCTGAAAACCTGGCTGTCGCCTGATATCTGGGTGCGGGTGCCGCTGACGGAAATCCATCAGGGCGATTTCTCGCCGCTCTTCCGTTATACCCTGGCGATTATGCTGCTGGTGATCGGTGGTGCCTGGCTGTTTATCCGGGTGCAGAACCGGCCGCTGGTGGAGCTGGAGCACGCCGCCATTCAGGTGGGGAAAGGCATTATTCCGCCGCCGCTGCGCGAGTACGGTGCGTCGGAAGTCCGTTCGGTGACGCGCGCGTTCAATCAGATGGCATCCGGGGTCAAGCTGCTGGCAGATGACCGCACGCTGCTGATGGCCGGTGTCAGCCACGACTTACGCACACCGCTGACCCGTATTCGTCTGGCAACAGAGATGATGGGCCAGGAAGATGAATACCTGGCGGAGTCGATTAATAAGGATATTGAAGAGTGTAACGCCATCATTGAGCAGTTCATTGACTATCTGCGCACCGGTCAGGAAATGCAGATGGAAGTCGCGGACCTTAACGCGATTCTGGGCGAAGTGGTGGCGTCGGAAAGCGGTTATGAGCGTGAGATCGACAGCGATCTTGCTCTGGGTGAGTTGCAGATGAGGGTCAGCCCGTTATCCATCAAGCGGGCGGTGGCAAATCTGGTGGTGAACGCGGCCCGTTACGGCAACGGCTGGATTCGCGTCAGCAGTGGCCGCGAATTACAGCGCGCCTGGTTCCAGGTCGAGGATGACGGCCCCGGCATCGACCCGTCGCAACTTGCGCACCTGTTCCAGCCGTTTGTGCGTGGTGATAGCGCCCGCAGCACCAGCGGCACCGGCCTGGGGTTGGCGATTGTGCAGCGCATTATCGATGCTCACAACGGGTCGCTGGATATTGGTGCCAGTGAACGTGGTGGGCTGCGGGTCAGAGCCTACCTGCCGTTAGCCTTCCCGAATCAATCCGGTAGCACGCCTGTACGTGATGGAAACCGGCGGGCACCACCCCCTGTAACCAACAGAAAGAAATAAAAAAAAGGCGCGATGAACGCGCCTTTTTGCTGTCGGTGCGCTGCCGGTGAACGGTAGCGCATTGCTTGTTACCGTTTTGGCCCGGCGGAAACCAGCGCCGCACCGGCAGGGGTGTCGGTGTACTTATCGAAGTTGGTGATAAAGCGCTGCGCCAGATCGTGCGCCTTCTCTTCCCACTGCGCCGGGGAGGCGTAGGTGTCGCGTGGATCCAAAATCGCCGGATCCACACCCGGCAGCGCGGTCGGGATCGACAGATCAAAGATCGGCAGTGTCTGGGTTTCGGCGTCGTCGATGCTGCCATTGAGGATCGCATCGATAATGCCGCGCGTGTCCTTGATGGAGATACGCTTACCGGTGCCGTTCCAGCCAGTGTTCACCAGATAGGCTTTAGCACCTGCTGCCTGCATACGCTTCACCAACACTTCGGCGTACTGCGTCGGGTGCAGCGTCAGAAATGCTGCGCCAAAGCAGGCTGAGAAGGTGGGGGTTGGTTCGGTTACGCCGCGTTCGGTGCCTGCCAGTTTCGCGGTAAAGCCGGACAGGAAGTGGTACTGGGTCTGATTCGCGGTCAGACGAGAAACCGGCGGCAGCACGCCGAAAGCATCGGCGGTCAGGAAAATCACCTTGGTCGCGTGCCCGGCTTTGGAAACCGGCTTGACGATGTTATCGATGTGATAGATCGGGTAGGACACACGGGTGTTTTCGGTTTTGGAGCCGTCGCTGAAATCTACGCGGCCATCCGCCAGTACGGTCACGTTTTCCAGCAGCGCATCGCGGCGGATAGCGTGATAGATATCCGGCTCCGCTTCAGCGGACAGATTGATGGTTTTCGCGTAGCAGCCACCTTCGAAGTTGAACACGCCGTCATCATCCCAGCCGTGCTCGTCATCGCCGATCAACTGCCGTTTCGGGTCGGTGGACAGCGTGGTTTTGCCGGTGCCGGACAGGCCAAAGAACACCGCCACATCGCCTTTTTTGCCCACGTTGGCCGAGCAATGCATGGAAGCGATGCCTTTGAGCGGCAGCAGGTAGTTCATGATGGAGAACAGACCTTTCTTCATTTCGCCACCGTACCAGGTGCCGCCGATGAGCTGGATGCGCTCAGTCAGGTTGAAGGCCACGAAGTTTTCCGAGTTCAGCCCCTGTTCCTGCCACTGCGGGTTGGTGCACTTCGCGCCGTTCATCACGATGAAATCCGGCTCGAAATCCTGCAACTCCTCATCGCTGGGGCGGATAAACATGTTTTTCACGAAGTGAGCCTGCCAGGCGACTTCGGTGATGAAGCGCACCTTCAGACGGGTGTCGGCGTTGGCGCCGCAGAAAGCATCAACGACAAACACGCGTTTGCCCGATAACTGACTGGTGACCAGCTGTTTCAGGTGCTGCCAGGTTTCCTGACTGAGCGGATGGTTGTCGTTTTTGCCTTTACCCTGATCGGACCACCAGACGGTGTCGCAGGTCACATCGTCGCGGACGATGTATTTATCTTTTGGGGAACGGCCGGTGAAAATGCCGGTATCAACGGCAACGGCACCCAGCTGGGTTTCGATACCGTGTTCATAACCTTGTAGGGTAGGGGATGTTTCTTCAGTAAAAAGTAAATCGTAGCTTGGGTTGTAGACAATTTCGCCGACATCATGAATGCCATAAGCCGTCAGTGCTTCTGGCGTAATGCCTTTTATCTGCATGTTGCTACTCCTGGATCGTTATAGTCGTACCATTTGTAAGTCTAGGCGCTGAGCTTATTTTAACCGCGATAACAATCAAAAAATTAAATAAATTCATTAATAACTTTGCTTATACATGTGAAGAAAAAGTAAGCAAATGGTTGTTATGTCAGCGAGATTAGCGAGGGGATGGCGGGCAGCTTTTTGTGCTGTCGTCGTTGTGAAGACGTCGTTATGAAGTGTATAGCGAAGCGGCCTGCTGGCAGGCCGCTGAAACTAGATATCAGTGCAGGGTCGGCTCGGCACCAGACTGACGAAGCTCGGCAATATCCTGCGGGCTGAACAGATAATGGCTGCCGCAATAATCGCAATGCATATCGATCTGTCCATCCTGCGCCAGAATGTCGTTGACCTCGTCCGCCGACAGGGTCATCAGCGCGTCAGCGCAGCGTTCCCGCGAGCAGTGGCATTGGAACGCTACTGGCTGCGGTTCATACAACGTGACGTTCTCCTGATGGTACAGGCGATAAAGCACCTCGTTGGCCTCCAGACCGAACAGTTCTTCGCTTTTGACGGTAGCGGTCAATTGAGTCAGGTGGTCGAAATCTTCACGGTTGCCGTGTTGTGCAGGCAGCACCTGTAGCAGCATTCCGGCGGCGCACTGGCGGCCATCATGCTCGCCGGTGCGAATGAACAGGCGCGTTGGCAACTGCTCGGACTGCTGGAAGTAGTTTTCCAGACAGGCGGTCACGTTGTCGCCATCCAGCCCCACCACACCCTGATAGCGCTCGCCCTCGGTCGGGGTAATGGTGATCACCAGATAACCGTTGCCCACCATGTCGTGCAGTGAACTGTCGGCGGCGATGTCGCCTTGCAGGCGGGCGACGCCACGCATCTGCTGCTGATGGTTGCCGTTGATCACCGCCAGTTTCAGTGGACCATCGCCTTGCAACTGCACGGTGATATCGCCGCTGAATTTCAGCGTAGCAGTCAGCAGGCTGGTGGCGACCAGCATTTCACCCAGCAGGTTTTTTACCGGCGTGGGGTAGTCGTGGTTGACCAGCATCTGCTGGAAGGTGTCGCTTACTGTTACCAGTTCGCCGCGAACGGCATGATTTTCGAACAGATAACGATGCAATTGGTCATGATTGGCCATAATGTTCTCTCGTGGTGACGACTTATTCCGCGTCACTGTATTTGAATTTGATTAAATCCCGGCGTTCTTTTTTATCCGGCCGCCGGTCCGGATGCGGCATCGATAGGGCGTTGAGCTTTCTGGCTTGCGCCAGTTTTTCCCGCTTTTCAATACTCTGCTGCGTTTCTTCATACAACGCCTGCGCTTGCACCGCCGGACGCCGTTGAGCACAGATGGCGCGCACAATTACCGTGCGAGCGTCGTTGCCCTGACGTAGCGTGATTTCAGCATCCAGCTCTACCAGCTTGCCGGGTTTGCTGCGCTGGCCGTTATAGTGCACTTTGCCGCCGTCGATCATCTCGCGCGCCACTGAACGGGTCTTGTAAAAGCGTGCCGCCCACAGCCACTTATCCAACCGGACCGCATTGTCATCGTCATGCTGGCTGTCTTTGCTCATGAACACTCCTGATTGCCGATGGAAACCGACTGGTGGATGCCCGGAAGCAACGCCAGATAGTTATTCATCGACGGATGCTGCTGAAAGCGGTTTTCCTGCCGATTGGTTGAGTCAGGATTACTGACACCCAGACAGTAACGGATGCCAAACGTTCTGGCGGCATCCAGTATGGGTTCGCTGTCATCCACAAACAACGTGCGTGCCGGATTAAACCCGGTTTCCGCCTGAACGGACCGCCATAACCGCTGATCCTCTTTGGGATACCCATAAGTATGGGTGGAAAGCAATAAATCAAGGTGCTGATCGAGCCCGGTGTGAGCGACCTTGACCGACAGGCTGTGCGGGTGGGCGTTAGTCAGCAGAATGGTGCGACGTCCGCTCTCGCGCAGTGCCCGCAAAAATGGCGCGGTATCCTCACGCAGGCGAGCTCGGTGGCCGATATCGCTGGTCATCTGGTAGATATTCAGCCCCAGCCGGTCGCTCCAGTAATCAAAGCAGTACCAGTTCAGGGTATGACGTACCGCCTGATATTCCGCGGTGATCAATTGCTGAGCCTGATCCAGGCTGATATTGCGTTGGCGGCTCAGGGATTCAGGCACCAGTTGCAGCCAAAAGTAGCTGTCAAACGCCAGGTCGAGTAGCGTACCGTCCATATCCAGCAGGACGGTATCGATCTCATTCCAGTTCAGTTCGGGATTCATGCACACTCCAGGACATGAGCCTCGTTTCCGTTTGAGCCGGAAGCGGAGCTGTCGATGTTATCAGCGTAGCATAACCGCTAAACGTGGCCGATCACACTCGGCGATTGAGGTAACGGGTCGATCGTGTCGACCGGTTACCTCATCCTGGAAGCCGAACTGTGGGGACTGGGCATGACGTACACTATCCGTAAATAACGGTGGCGGCGGGTGCTTCCGGCACCAGATGGCGTGCGTAGTATTGCTGGATGTTGGCGATACGCTGCTGACTGCGACGGCGTTTCACCAACAGCAACACCAGATTGAGGATCAGAATGACGCTGAAGGCCAGCAACAGCAGGCAGGCACCCAGCGAACGCCACATGGTGACCGCATCAGGCTCGCTGTGCAGCGAAATATGGCGGGTGCCGTTGGCATCGATGCTCAGTTGAGTGATCACACCGTTAGATTCGAACGGCGTGTGCAGCAGCAGGGATGACAGACGTTGCAGTTCCTGCCATTGCTCCTGTGGGGGTAAATCGCGCAGTGGTGTGGTTGGCATTTGATGATTGACGAACTGGCGGCCTTCGTCACTGCGAATCAGGAACCCCCCTGGCGGCGGACTGTTCAGCGAATTGGACGCGCTGATGATTTCGCGGCTATAGAACTCGTCGGTGGCACTCTTTACCAGTGAATCCAGCGACTCGGCGCTTACCGGACGCAGCACCACACTCATGCCCTTCAGTGCGCCGGAACGTGCTCGTTTGACCAGCAGATCCCAACTTTTGGCGTTGCCCAAGTTGATCAACGCATTTTTGAGCCGGGTGCAATCCTCTTCTTTTTCACACAGCGTGTCGGTTTTCAGCACAATATCCGAGAAATTACTCAGCAGAATCATGCCGGATTTCTGGATGGCGTCCGCTAACTGTGAATTGACCTGATTATCACTGGTGGCAGGGTGCAACTGTTCGTTGACCGTTTTTTGCAGTGCGGCGGTTTTTTCAATGGTATCTGATTCGGGCAACGGCAGCGGTGCCGCTTTATTCCAGTAAATAGCGGCACAGTCAAATGGTGCAAAAGCGGAGGCTCGGGAGGAGGTCGGATTAAGGTTAATCGGCGGCACGTAGCACATGCCGGTTCCGCGCACCTGTAATTTGTCGCCGATGTGTAGCGACATGCGCTCCAGTTCTTCAACCTGAACCACCTTGATGCTATTTGTGCCCTGCATCCAGGCAAGTGTGAGTTTTAACGGCAGATCAAGTGGCACCGAGGTCAATAACAGGATCAAGCTTAGCAATGCGCCAACCGCCAATATGGCGTTTTTCCCCCATTGCTGTAGCGGGAAAAATTTGACTTCGTTGTGTAAAGACAGGTAGTGGCCCTGACGTACCACCTGACGGGTCAGGTAGATATCCACATCGGTTTTTCTGCCAAGATCGTAGCCGATATAAGGCTGCCAGTGAGGGGGATAGATAAGATCAATATTGCCAAGAGAGACATTGCCAATCTGGCTTTGACTGGTGTCGCTGAACAGCCCCATACATTGTGGCGTGCCGTGCAGGCAA
Source organism: Dickeya undicola (assembly GCF_000784735.1). GTDB lineage: Bacteria > Pseudomonadota > Gammaproteobacteria > Enterobacterales > Enterobacteriaceae > Dickeya > Dickeya undicola. The sequence continues at coordinate 15,777 of NZ_JSYG01000021.1, read as the reverse complement.
TGAACTTCGCGGAGTTCTCTCTGCGAGGGAGGGCGGAACAGCTGCCAGCATCCCCAGGCCGCCATGAGGCAAGCAGCACCAGCCAGCCAGGGCAGCATTGCCAGCGGGCTGGTCAGGCTCAATACTAACAGCAAAAACGCCAGACTCAGTACGCCAGCCTCACGCAAGCCACGTGAGCGATGCACCGCGTGCTCTTCCGGTGTTTCCTTCCGAATGGCAACCAGTTCGGTGTGTTCGTGAATTTCTGGCCTGATCGACGCCTGCTCGCCAGAGATATCGGCACCGGTACTGGAATCCATCTCATTGACGAATTCTGTCAGCGAATGGCCGTTGAGTGAGACGACCAGTGGAATCGAACGGGTTTTGATCAGTTCGATCTCATTGTTCTGGGTGATGTATTGCTCCCAGCGTGCAGGCAGGTGAATCTCCTGCGTGTCGATGTAGTAGCGCCATTTATTGGGCGCATCGGTACTTAGCCCATAGCGAGTGATGCTATGAGTAATGGGATACACTCTGTTGCCCGGTAGCAGGCGAGACAAACGCGGTGATGCTACCGAAACGGACGACGAAACCGGCCCGCCCAACTGGGACATGGTCAGATAGCGTTCGATAGCAATACGTTCCGACGCCGTCAGCTGACGATGTCCCGACGATGTAACTGGCAAACGTTTGGCGAATAGAAGACGACGATACATGAGATAACCAATGATCCCCCCTACCGCAATCAGACAGGCAAACAATACAGCCAATATGATGAGTATTGTGCGCATATTATCTCCAGCCAACAGCGTAAGGTTCCCCCTGTTATTTCCGGATAGTAACAAAACTACACGAACAATGTTAACCCACGTCTCATGGTTAATGACTGAATTAACCGACTATTAGTTGTTTAACAGCATATGCTAGCAAGTGTAAAGAGAGGGAGAAATGAGGAAAGTCTGAATTTTTCCTGATGGGTTATTAATAACTGGCTATGCGCACGACATGATTTTTGTATAAAAAGAATTAATGTGTGTGCGGTGTTGCTAATATGTAAATTCATCATGATAGAGTTGCAGCAGCTGTTAATGTTAACGCACAATGTGACTCACTGAATATTCTGTAGGAAACTGCGGCTCTACCGGTTTTTGTTCCGTGCCGACCATTGGCCTGAACGGGGGAAGCCTGTTGATGTTTCCTTATAGATAGAGGCCACGATGAATAATAACCTGCAAAAACCCAAAATCCTCAAGGTTGAAACCGTAGCCCGTTCTCGTCTGTTCAATGTGGAATCCGTTGATCTGGAATTTAGCAATGGCGAGCGCCGCGTTTACGAGCGTATGCGTCCGTCGGGCCGTGAAGCCGTGATGATTGTACCGGTGAGCGGCGACGATTTGCTGTTGATTCGTGAGTACGCGGTAGGTATTGAGCAGTATGAACTGGGGTTTCCCAAGGGCTTGATCGACCCAGGTGAGACGGTGTTTGAAGCGGCTAACCGTGAACTGAAGGAAGAGGCTGGGTTTGGTGCTGAACAGTTTGAATTGTTATCCACCCTCACGATGGCACCGTCCTATTTTTCCAGCAGCATGAATGTGGTGGTGGCAAATGGCCTGTATCCACAACGCTTACAGGGTGATGAGCCGGAACCGTTGCAATTGGTACGCTGGCCGCTGGCAGATATGATGTCGCTGCTGAAAGAGCCGGATTTTCGCGAAGCGCGTAACGTTAGTGCGCTGTTTCTGGCGCAACAGTGGCTGGGCCGGTGATAACCGACTGTGTCTGTCAGAACGATTGATAACCAAAGAAAAAGGCGCGATATTCGCGCCTTTTTGCTATTTCAACCAACAGCGTATCTCAATCAGAAACGTATCACCGCCGGGATCAGAACAGCTCTTCCGCCTGACCACTGCTGGTATTGAACAGCGTGGTGCCAGCGTCATGCACTGCCCGTTCTGTCGGTTGCGTACCGTCGATGAAGTATTCCTGACGGCTGTTCGCGCCGCCATCCGACAGTTTGCCGCTGCTGCGGTCAATAGTTACGGTCACGATGCCCTGCGGTGGTGGCGTTTTCTGTTCAGGTACACCCGCCAGCGCCACCTTCATGAAGTCATCCCAAGCAGGTTCGGCACTCTTCGCCCCGCCTTCGTAACCGGAAATCTGGTCGCGAATCACGCCGGATGCTGACGTTCGGCCAAGGTCACGGCGGTGATCGTCAAAACCAATCCACACTGAAGCGACGATATCGGGGCCATAACCCGAGAACCAGGCATCTTTCGAGTTGTTAGTCGTACCGGTTTTACCGCCGATATCGTGGCGTTGCAGCACCTTGCCTGCACGCCAGCCCGTCCCCATCCAACCCGGTTCGCCAAACACATTACTGTTCAGTGCATCCTTGATCAGGAAAGCCAGCGGTGTGCTGATGACATGTGGCGCATAGGGTTGCATTGCCGCTTGTCTGGCGACTTCCGACGGCGTGGCCGGGTCAGCCTGCGGGGCAGACTGCACGGGGTTTTCCTGAGACGTCGCGACGTTTTCCATGCTGTCATCTGACAAAACGGCGGAATGTTGGGTATCCCCGTAGATCACCGGCAGGTTACAGGTATCGCACACCACTTTCGGTGTCGCGGTAAATACGGTGCTGCCGTTAGCGTTGTCGATTTTGGTGATAAAGTAAGGGTCGACCAGATAGCCACCGTTGGACATCACGGCGTAACCACGGACTACCTGCAGCGGCGTAAAGGATGCCGATCCCAATGCCAGCGATTCGGTATGCACGATGTTCTGTTCCGGGAAGCCGAAGCGTTCCAGATAGTCGGCAGCATAATCCACGCCCATCGCACGCATCGCACGTACCATCACCACGTTTTTCGACTGCCCCAGTCCCTGACGCAAACGAATCGGGCCATCATAGACCGCCGGGGAGTTTTTCGGGCTCCAGTCGGAGCCAGCACCCGGATCCCAGCGTGTAATGGGGGCGTCGTTGAGGATGGTGGCCAGGGTCAGCCCTTTGTCCATCGCCGCGGTATACAGGAACGGTTTGATGTTCGAGCCGACCTGACGCAGAGCCTGCGTGGCGCGGTTGAATTTGCTTAGGCTGAAGTCGAATCCCCCTACCAGTGCCAGTACGGCACCGTCTTTGGGATTGAGCGACACCAGTGCGGAGTTGACGTCCGGTACTTGCGCCAGCCACCAGTCGTTATCCACTTTTCGTACCCAGATTTGCTGGCCTGCTTCCAGCACGTCCGTTACGCGTTTCGGTGTGGGACCTTGTTGGTCATCCGAACGGTAGGCGCGTGCCCAGCGTACCCCTGCCAGCGGCAGCTCGACTTTGTCGCCGTTGGCCATCACGGCATGGGCTTTGTCGGCGCTGGCATCTGTCACAACCGCTGGGAACAACGGCCCGTAAACCGGCAGTTTTTTCAATGCCTCGACGATTTTATCCTGCGTCAGGGCTGGGGTGCCCACTTTCCACAGTACCTGCTCCGGCCCACGGTAGCCGTGGCGCATGTCATAAGCGATGACGTTGTTATGCACCGCGTCTTCCGCCGCCAACTGCAACTTGCGGGTGATGGTGGTATAGACCTGATAACCATCGTTATAAGCATCTTCACCGTAACGCTTCACCATTTCCTGGCGAACCATTTCGGCCATATAGGGTGCAGAGAATGCGATTTCTGGCGCGTGATAATCTGCCACCAGTTTTTCATTGCGGGCCTGATCGTACTGCGCCTGCGTAATGTAGTTTTCGTCCAGCATACGGGACAGCACCACATTACGACGAGCGACGGCGCGATCGTAAGAGTAAAGCGGGTTGAAGGTAGACGGTGCTTTTGGCAGACCGGCGATCATCGCCATCTGCGCCAGCGTCAACTGATCCACTGGGCGGCCGAAATAGACCTGCGCGGCGGCCCCAACACCATAGGCACGATAACCCAGATAGATCTTGTTCAGGTACAGCTCAAGGATTTCATCCTTGGTCAGCATTTGCTCAATGCGAATCGCCAGGAACACTTCTTTGATTTTTCGCAACAGCGTGCGTTCGGGGCTCAAAAAGAAGTTTCGTGCCAGCTGCTGGGTGATGGTGCTCGCCCCTTGCGAGGCGTGGCCGGACGTCAGCGCGATCACCGCCGCACGGATAATCCCTTGCGGGTCAACACCGTGATGCTCGAAGAAACGGCTGTCTTCCGTGGCGATAAACGCGTTCACCAGCGTGGGGGGAATTTGATCCAGCTTCAATGGGATACGGCGCTTTTCGCCAAATTGGGCGATCAGCTCGCCGTCAGCGCTGTAAACCTGCATCGGCGTCTGCAGACGAACGTCCTTCAACGTAGCGACATCAGGTAACTGTGGCTCGATATAGCGATAGAGGCCATAGAGCGAAGCGGCTCCCAGCAGAATGCAACTCACTGCAAGGATGAATAGGTACTTTACGAACTTCACCGGAGATTTTCCATTCAGTAGCAATTGAATAGTTTATAAACAGACGGGCGCTAGTATAAAGAGAAGCCAGCAAGGTGGATACACCCGTCATCTTTCAGGGTACAGATGCGTTGGCTGCCCTCTGTACCTGGCCCTTCTCTGGACCTCGCTCCGTCTGGAGCGCGGTAAACCGAGGCCGAATCAGCCCGGCAGATTTATCACCCTGCCGCGACCGGGTTCCGTTCCTCGGCTCACCCGGCTGGTGTCCACCTTATCTGTACCCCGGCATCCATCGGGGAGCGGTTCTGTTATGAAACGATAAGGAGATCGAACACTCATGGCTTATCCCATTTGGCAGGTTGGACTGGATATCCAGAACGGCGTTGTGCGCGCTCTGGCCGTACAACGCCGCAGGCATGGCTGGCAGTTGCGCCACTGGTGGCAGTTGCCGTTGCCGGGCGGAACATTAAGCGGCGGTAGTCTACATCATCCCGCTGCGCTTTGTACGGTTCTTCGTCAATGGCGGCAGGAATTGCCACGATTTGTTTCATTACGGTTGGGATTTCCCGCCTCACGGGTACTGCAACAACGGTTGACGATGCCAGACCGCCGTTTGCGTGAGCCGCGCCGCGGCGAATATATCGGCAGGATGGCGGCAAAGGCGTTGCCGATCAGCGGCGACGATCTGGCGTTGGATTATCGTCCTGATCCGCAAACACCGAATACACTGCTGGTTACCGCGGCACGCCAAACCGAATTGAACATCTGGCTACATTGCCTGCGTGATGCTGGTTTGCAACCCGACGCTGTGGACATTACGCCCTGTGCTTTGCGTTGTATGGCCGCTCAGGCCGGACTGGCGACGGATCATCTGTTGCTGCACCGCTTTGACGATCACTGGCTGTGGGTTGCGCCGCTGGGGGAGCCGCTCGCATTCGGTACTTTTTATCCCGATGATATTCATTCCGATGACAGGCATTCAGATAGCATGTCTGGCCGTTCGGATGGCATTGCGACGTCGCCTGATGTGTTGAAGTATGTAAGTACCTGCTATCAGAATAACGCTTCTCATCAGGCTTATCTCAGCGCATCTGTGCCGGCGTATTTGCAGCTGCTTCCTGCTACGTTGATTCCCTGGTCCCCTCTGAGTGCGTTTGAGCGGCAGCAACCTCCGTTACCGGCTTTTCCCGCCGCCTTTGCTATTGCCGGTGGTTTGGCGATACGCCCGGAGGACACGCCATGTTGACGGTTAATCTTCTGGCCTGGCGCCAGCACCTGCTATATCGGCGTATGCGGCTGAGCCTGCTGGTGTTGGGCCTCTCGCTGTTTGTCATCGGCTGCACGGCGGCGGCGGTCGGCGGGTATTGGCAGCAACGACAGGCAGAGCTGCGGTTGCGCCTCGAACAAACGCAGTTGCAACAGTCGCAGTATGAACAGCTCTACCACCAGACGAAAGATGCCTGGCAGGCGCAGAAAGCACGACTGGCGCAGCAGATGGCACAAGAGCAAGGGCGGCAGCGGAATCTGCGCTATCAGGTGCTGCTTGAACAGTTGCCGACGCTGGTGCCCGATTCGCTCTGGCTGACGGACATTGACGATAACGGCATTCAGCTTCACATGTCTGGAGTGAGTAATCACTACTCGGCTATCGTTACGCTGGCGAAGGCGATGTCACGGTTACCGCAGATAAAGCACGCCAGCGTACAACAGACGCAACGTGAGCAGGAGAGTTCGACGCTGAGTTTCTCGCTGCGTCTGTACTGGCAGGCGTTAGCTGATGCGGGAGACAACGGATGATGGCGTGGCTTTACCCCATGACAGCCCGCTGGCTGTCGACGCCGTTGTGGCTGCTGTTACTGGCACCATCGGCGCTGGTCATGCTGTTAGCGCTTATCGTTGGTGGGGTATGGGTGTCAGCAGAACGGCAGCGACTGCTGGAGCTTGAGCAACAGCATCGGGACAGTGCGCTGGTCATTGCGCAGTGGAGGGGAAAAATTACCCGGATGCCAGCGTTGCACCCGCTTCAGCGTTGGCTGGCTGACCAGCCGCCTCTGATAGCGGACTGGTCATCGAATCGCGTGGCAGCGTGGCTGGAAACACCGCTGCGGGAGAGCGGCGTGCACCTGGTGACGTGGCGTCCGGTGCAGATGGACGACATGAACACGGCATCGCCTGCCTTGCTGCTGGTTTTTAGCGCGGAGTATGCCGCAACCCTGAATTTTCTAACGCGTTTCAGGGCGTTACCGGTGGTACTGCGCATTGACCATCTGACGATCCGAAAAATGCCAGCTGGGCTGCGCACCGAACTGCGGCTGTCGTTGCCACAGCCCGTGGAGGCCGCACGATGAACGGATGGCGAGGCCTCATACTGTGGCTGGTTGTGCTGCCGGGCATGGTGAAGGCGGAGTCGATGCGCGATCCGTTCCAACCGCTGCTGGACATATCGTGCAAGCACCGAGTGCTAGCGGATGAATGGCGGTTAAAAGGCATGGTGGGGTCGTCATCGCAGTGGATTGGGTGGCTGGCGCAGACGCAAAGTCGCTGGCTGCGCGTCCGCGATGGCGACGTTATCCCACCCGGCGATTGGCGGGTTACGCGGCTGGATCGTTTTGGTGCCACGCTGCGTCCGGCAGACGAGATGGCGCACTGCGGAGAAGTGGAGATCCATCTTGACTCCCCTTTTCAGCACAAGAAGGAATAACGCATGAAGACAGGATGTTTTCCCGGCGGACGGTTACGTCGGTACGGTTGGCTGATGATGTTGCTGTTTAGCGTGACGCTGGCCGACGCACACGGCGAGGAGCCGGTTTCGCTCGCGTTCGATGACGTGCCGGTTCAGCGTGTCTTACAGGCGCTGGCTGATCATCAGCAGCTTAATCTGGTGGTGGCTCCAGGCGTGACGGGCAATGTCAGCCTGAATTTACAACAAGTTCCCTGGCAGCAGGCGCTTGATATTATTCTGCGCATGGGGCAGTTGACGATTGAACGGCAAGACAGCGTCATGATGGTCTACCCCGATACCTACATGAAAGACCGGCAGCGGCAACAGGAAGAGCAGGCAGCCAAACAGCGCCAGCAGCAGCCGTTGCAGAATCTGTCCGTCACTTTGCAGTTTGCGGAAGCAACTGATGTGGCAACGAGCCTGCAGAGCCAGCGCGGCACCTTACTGACCGAGCGTGGCAGCGTAACGGTGGACAAGCGTACCAATACCGTGCTGGTGAGAGATGCGGCTCCCGCGCTGGAGCAAATTCGCCCCTGGGTTGGGGAACTGGACAAACCGTTGGCGCAGGTGCAACTGGCGGCGCATATCGTGACCATCAGCAGCGAGCATCTCAAGGCGCTGGGCGTCAACTGGGGACTGGGCGACGCGGTGACAACAGGGCAGGCGCTGCAAATGAACAATTTCAGTGTCAGCCTGCCGGTGGAGTCGCCCGCCGTTAACGCTGGGTTTCATCTGGCGAAGTTGAACGGACGGCTGCTGGATCTGGAACTGATGGCGCTGGAACAGGAAAATGAAGTGGAGATCATCGCCAGTCCGCGCCTGTTTACCGCACATCAGCAGACGGCCAGCATCAAGCAGGGCACGGAAATTCCGTATCAGGTGTCCAGCGGTGCCAGTGGATCAACGTCGATTGAGTTTAAAGAAGCGGTACTAGGCATGGAGGTGACACCCAGAATTCTGCATGGCGGGCAGATTACGCTCAATCTGTTGATTAGCCAAAACATGCCGGGACGTGCCATCAAACAGGGCGAAGGGGGTGAAATACTGGCGATCGATAAACAGGAAATCCAGACTCAGGTGACGGTTCAGGATGGTGAAACCATTGTGTTGGGCGGTATTTTCCAGCAGCAGAAGAATCTGGGCGAGCGACAGGTTCCGGGGCTAGGCGCGTTACCGGGCATAGGACAATGGTTCCGCAGTAGTAATCAGCAACACACACGCCGCGAGCTGGTTATCTTTATTACCCCGACGTTGATTCAGTCGGTCAGGCGTGCTCCAGCGGCTTGAAAGCAGGCAAGAAAACGGGCAGGACCGTGGGTTTGATGGGCCTGCTTTGTTAAGCCACTTTGTTAAATAGTGTTCTTCATCGTTTGACGATACCTCCGTTTTAGCATACAAGGATAGCGGCTTGAGCACGGAAGTGGTGTTACATCAGCGGTGTAGATAAAACGCACGGTTTATCGCTGCCTGATTCGTGTGGCATTTTATTCGGTTGCCAAACTACCCCGAGTATTGAGATAATTTTTCGTCTGATTCTCGCACTATCGCTCATGAGGTTTCAGTTTAGGTTCCGCCGCAGGTTACATGGCGGGGCGGGTTATCATTAACGAATTTCGTAGTAATACCAAAAAAATGGCAGAGAAACGCAATATCTTTCTGGTTGGGCCTATGGGTGCCGGCAAAAGCACTATTGGCCGTCAGTTAGCTCAGCAGCTCAATATGGAATTCTTCGACTCCGATCAAGAAATTGAGCGACGTACCGGGGCTGATGTGGGCTGGGTATTTGATGTGGAAGGCGAGGAAGGCTTCCGCGATCGCGAAGAGAAAGTCATTAATGAATTGACGGAAAAGCAGGGCATTGTACTGGCGACAGGTGGCGGTTCGGTGAAATCACGTGAAACCCGCAATCGCCTGTCTGCACGTGGCGTGGTGGTGTATCTGGAAACCACCATTGAAAAACAGTTGGCCCGTACTCAACGAGATAAAAAACGTCCGTTGCTTCAGGTTGAAACCCCACCACGCGAAGTGCTGGAGGCATTGGCGAGAGAGCGTAATCCGCTGTATGAAGAAATCGCCGATGTCACGATTCGCACTGATGAACAAAGCGCCAAGGTCGTTGCCAACCAGATCATCAGTATGCTGGAAAGCAACTGATTTTGTGTAATCCCCTGCATACTGCAGGCTTCTGACAGATCAATGGAACGCGCATGGAAAGAGTCACCGTAACCCTCGGGGAACGTAGTTACCCCATTACGATTGCCGCCGGTCTTTTCAACGACGCGGCTTCTTTTATGCCGCTGAAGGCTGGCGATCAGGCCATGCTGGTGACCAATGAGACGTTGGCACCGCTTTATCTGGATGCGTTGCGTGATCTGCTGGAAAAAAGTGGTGTGCGGGTTGATCAGGTGGTGCTGCCCGATGGTGAGCAGTACAAGTCTTTAGCGGTACTGGAGCAGGTGTTTTCCGCTCTGTTGGCCCGGCCGCATGGGCGCGATACCACATTGGTCGCCTTGGGGGGCGGCGTTATCGGTGATTTGACCGGCTTTGCTGCCGCCTGTTACCAACGTGGTGTTCGCTTCATCCAGGTTCCGACCACGTTGCTGTCGCAGGTTGACTCTTCTGTTGGCGGAAAAACCGCCGTCAACCATCCGCTGGGCAAGAATATGATTGGCGCGTTCTACCAGCCTGCATCGGTAGTGGTCGATCTGGATTGCCTTAAAACGCTGCCTGCGCGTGAGCTTTCTTCTGGTCTGGCCGAAGTGATCAAGTATGGCATCATCCTTGATCGTGCGTTTTTCGAATGGCTGGAAGAGCATATTGACGCTGTGCGCAGCCTGCAGGATGGGCCGCTGGCATACTGTATTCGCCGTTGTTGTGAACTGAAGGCAGAAGTGGTAGCGGCGGATGAACGTGAATCTGGACTGCGCGCCTTGCTGAATTTGGGCCACACTTATGGACATGCCATTGAAGCCGAAATGGGTTATGGCAACTGGTTGCATGGTGAAGCGGTAGCCGCAGGGATGGTGATGGCAGCCGAGGCTGCACGCCGTCTCGGGCAGTTTAGCGCTGATGATGTCGAGCGCATCAGGGCGTTGTTGTTGCGTGCCGGATTGCCCATTACCGGGCCGCGTGAAATGGTTCCACAAGCGTATCTACCGCACATGATGCGTGACAAGAAGGTTCTGGCGGGGGAGCTGCGTCTGGTTCTGCCTACAGCGATAGGTCAGTCAGAAATCCGAGCGGGCGTATCGCACGAACTGGTGCTGGCATCGATTGCTGACTGCCTTCCCTGAGCGTACTCCCTGACTGGCTGAATAGCCAGCGGCCGAAGTTGCGGTGGTTTACGTTTAAAATACAATGCCTTATGATTTAGACTTTCGCAGTGTAGATGTCCGCGAAAGCTAGCCTTTCAGTTGGAGGGTATAAATGGATGAGTTCAATCCGGAAGAAGAATTGAAGCCGGATACCAGCGATCGACGCCCTGTGCGCCAGCAGAAACGAAGCAAAGGCTTCGCTGCCCCCAGTGTCTCTCTATCCAGGCAACACACCATGATTGGTATCGGTATTGTGGTACTGGTGCTGCTGATTGTCGGTATTGGTTCTGCTCTGCAATCTCCTGGTCAGAATAAGTCTTCGGCTCCGACGCAACCCACAGATGCTAGCAGGAATATTGACCTGTCATCGTCCATGTCTTCCAGTCAGGAACCGGGAACGACGACACCTGCGACGACGCTCCAGCCCTCTTCTCCGGCACCGGTCGCCGCTCAGAATGCGGGTGCGGGTTCTGCACAGGCGTTGAGTGGTCAGCCGGTTTCCAGTACCCCCACGCAGGCACCCTTGCCTTCGCAGAATAGCAACCAACAACGTATTGAATTGCCTGGCAATATTACTGATGCATTGTCTCAGCCTCAGCAACAGGACCGGGTGAACGCGTTGTCTGCCGGTCTGCCGACCGAACCCGCAACCGTGTTGGCTCCGGCAACCAAAGGGGGGCGTGCACAGCCTGCGGATAAAGCGCCTGCCCATGTTCAGGCGGACAAACAACCCTCTTCGTCACCCCATAAAACCGCTGCTGAGGTGAAAGAAAGCGCCAAACCTGCTGCGAATACGCATCGTGCACCGACAACGGCCGTAATACCTGCACCAGCCAGCAAACCTACAACGGCGGTCAAACCGGCGGTGTCAGCCGGGGGCCAGAGCGGTACGGCTATCCAGAGTGCGCCGGCCAGCCACTTTACTTTGCAACTCAGTAGTGCCTCCCGCGCGGATTCCCTTAAAGCGTATGCACGGGAACAGCGGCTGGCGAATTACTGGGTATATGAAACGAAACGTGATGGACGGCCCTGGTATGTTCTGGTGAATGGGGTTTATGCCTCGTCGGAGGATGCCAGACGCGCCATTGCGTCTTTGCCTGCTGATGTTCAGGCGAAAAAACCATGGGTCAGGCCGATCCGTCAGGTGAAGCAGGACTTGACCAAGTAAGACCAATTGGCCCTGATGTGCTGTCTAAACAGAGTACAATCCGTGGCTCTGAACTGTGTGAGTAATTAACGACGGCATGAAGAAAAACCGCGCGTTCTTAAAATGGGCCGGTGGGAAGTATCCGCTGGTGGAAGAGATTCGCCGATATCTGCCAGCGGGAGAGCGATTAATCGAGCCTTTCGTGGGCGCGGGTTCCGTATTTCTCAATACTGACTACGACAGTTACATTCTGGCGGATATCAACAGCGATCTGATCAATCTCTATAAAATTGTCAAAACCGAAACTGACGCTTTCATCCGTGATGCTCGCGAGCTGTTTATCGATGAAGTGAATACCTCGGATGTTTTTTATCGGCTGAGAGAGGAGTTCAATCTCTGTACCGATGATTATCGCCGGGCATTGTTGTTTCTGTATCTGAACCGTCATTGTTATAACGGTCTGTGCCGCTATAACATGCGTGGCGAGTTCAATGTGCCGTTCGGGCGTTATAAGAAACCCTATTTTCCGGAAGAAGAGCTTTACTGGTTTGCGGAAAAGGCACAGAACGCGATATTCGTGTGCGAGCATTATCAACAGACGTTGACTAACGCTAGCCCAGGCTCGGTGGTGTATTGTGACCCGCCTTACGCGCCGTTGTCGGCTACGGCCAATTTTACGGCGTACCACACCAACAACTTTAATAATCAGGACCAGCAAAATCTGGCGCAGTTGGCGCGGCAGTTGTCATCACAAAGCCAGATTCCAGTACTGATTTCCAATCACGATACGGTACTGACTCGTGAATGGTACTGTGATGCCTCGTCGTTATATGTGGTCAAAGCGCGCCGTACTATCAGTCGCAATATTTCTGGCCGCAGTAAGGTCAATGAGTTGCTGGCGTTGTATTGTACGTCGTCCTGAGCGTGATCGGGCGCTGATAACTGATGGGCGCGAGGTGAGGACGTTAACGAGTTGTTCCCCTACAGAGTGGCTGCGCAGGTGTGAGAGTCATCCATAACGCCCGGCAGCGAAGTGCAGACTTGATGGTTTGGAGAAACGCATGAAACCGTTTTTAATCGCCCCGTCTATTTTGTCGGCTGACTTTGCCCGTCTTGGCGAGGACACGGCGCAAGCCCTGGCAGCAGGGGCGGATGTGGTCCACTTTGACGTGATGGACAATCACTATGTTCCCAACCTGACTATCGGTCCGCTGGTGCTGAAATCTTTGCGCAACTATGGCATTACTGCTCCGGTAGATGTGCATCTGATGGTGAAACCGGTGGATAGATTGATCCCCGATTTTGCCGAAGCCGGTGCCAGTTTCATCACGTTTCATCCTGAAGCCTCCGAGCATGTCGACCGTACCCTGCAATTGATTAAGGATCACGGCTGTAAAGCGGGTCTGGTGTTTAACCCCGCCACCTCGCTGAATTATCTCGATTATGTGATGGATAAGCTGGATATTATTCTACTGATGTCCGTCAATCCGGGCTTTGGCGGCCAGTCTTTCATTCCATCCACGCTGGATAAGCTGCGCCAGGTGCGTAAGCGGATTGATGAAAGTGGCTACGATATCCGCCTGGAAGTAGATGGTGGCGTTAAAGTGGATAATATCGCGCAGATTGCGGCGGCCGGGGCGGACATGTTTGTCGCCGGTTCAGCGATTTTCGGTCAGCCGGATTATCGGGCGGTAATCGAACGTATGCGACAGGAACTGGAGACGGTAGCCCATGGCTGATTTTTCCTCGATTCGCGGGCTGGCGTTTGATCTCGACGGTACGCTGGTTAACAGTGCACCGGGGCTGGCGCAAGCCGTTGATATGATGTTGGGTGCGTTGTCGTTGCCACATGCTGGCGAAGAACGTGTTGCCACCTGGATTGGCAACGGTGCTGATGTGTTGGTAGAGCGCGCATTGCGCTGGGCTGGCATGGAGCCGACGGCACAACAGATTCATGACGCCCGTTCGTTGTTCGACAAGTACTATGCTCGCACGGTGGACAGCGGTAGCCTGCTGTTTCCAGAGGTGCAGGAAACGCTGGCGCAATTGGCCGAGCGCGGGTTCCGTATGGCGGTCGTGACCAATAAACCGACGCCGTTTGTCGCACCGTTGCTGGAGATGCTGGGGATCGGTAACGATTTCTCGCTGATCCTGGGTGGCGATGATGTGACTGAGAAAAAGCCACATCCGGCACCGTTGTATATGGTGCTGGGCAAACTCGGCCTGCGGGCAAACGAATTACTGTTCGTCGGCGATTCGCGTAATGATATACAAGCAGCGCGAGCAGCCGGATGTCCGTGCGTCGGCATGACGTACGGCTATAACTATGGTGAAGCGATCGCCCTGAGTCACCCTGACGTGGTGCTGGATCGCTTTGCAGAACTATTGACCCTTACCGGGTTACCCCTTTCAAACGATCAGGAAGCATGACATGAGTAAGCCCATTGTATTTAGCGGCGCACAGCCGTCAGGCGAGTTGACCATTGGTAACTACATGGGTGCGTTACGTCAGTGGGTCAACATGCAGGATGATTTTGACTGCATCTATTGCATTGTGGATCAACATGCGATCACCGTACGTCAGGATCCGCAGCAATTGCGTAAAGCGACGCTGGACACACTGGCGCTCTATCTGGCTTGTGGCATCGACCCGCAGAAAAGCACCATTTTCGTTCAGTCGCACGTGCCAGAGCACGCGCAACTGGGTTGGCTGCTGAACTGCTACACCTATTTCGGTGAACTGAGCCGTATGACCCAGTTCAAGGACAAGTCGGCCCGTTATGAAGAAAACATCAATGCGGGTCTGTTCGATTATCCGGTGCTGATGGCGGCCGATATTCTGCTGTACCAGACCAATCAGGTGCCGGTCGGGGAAGACCAGAAACAGCATTTGGAACTGAGCCGTGATGTTGCCCAGCGTTTTAACGCGATTTACGGCGAAACATTCCGTATTCCGGAGCCGTTCATTCCTAAATCCGGTGCGCGCGTGATGTCGTTGCTGGAGCCGACCAGGAAAATGTCCAAATCGGATGACAACCGCAATAACGTCATCGGCCTGCTGGAAGACCCGAAATCGGTGGTGAAGAAGATCAAACGTGCGGTAACGGATTCCGACGAGCCGCCAGTGGTGCGTTACGACCTGCAAAACAAGGCCGGTGTGTCCAACCTGTTGGATATCCTCTCGGCGGTAACGGGAAAATCCATTCCTGAACTGGAGCAGGAGTTCCAGGGCCAGATGTATGGTCACCTGAAAGGCGCGGTGGCAGATGCCGTGTCCGGTATGCTGACCGAATTGCAGGCGCGTTATCACCGTTTCCGAGATGATGAAGCCTTCCTGCAGCAGGTGATGCGTGATGGCGCGCAGAAAGCCAGCGCCCGCGCGCAGGAAACGCTGCGCAAGGTGTATGACGTGGTTGGGTTCGTGGCTCGCCCGTAATCTGATTTTCGCCAGACCGCTTCAGACAGCGCCGTCCCCCATCAGGAACGGCGCTTTTTTTATGCCCTGATGGGCGGACACTTGTAAATAGGGCAATTGCATAATCATCGGGTGGATAATTTTCACAAATGTTATAAATTGCCTAATGACCTCACAGCAGACTTCCTCAATAATCGATAAAAATAAAACGCAATTTTATTAAATCAGCACTGTGTTTTTATTCTCTCTTCGTTCTTCTTATGGTTATAAGAGCCCGTGCTGGCAGGCGCTTCACCTTCAGGCAGGTAATCAACGTGAAAATTGAATCGATCGACGTCACCGTCTTCACTTATCCCACTCGTCGCGTTTCCGACAGCGCAGGACATTCCCATCCCGGTGATGAGCATCAGGCCAGTATGGCGCTGTTGACCATCACCGCCGAAAGCGGCCACAAAGGCTATGCGTTTGCACCGCCGGAAGTGATCCGTCCGTATGTGGTGAACAGCTTTTTCCGCAAGGTGCTGATTGGGCAAGATCCGTTTGATCGCGAGCGGTTGTGGCAGGATCTAGTGCACTGGCAGCGCGGCAGCGCCAACCAACTGACCGACCGGGCGCTGGCGATCGCCGAACAGGCGCTGTGGGACCTGGCCGGGCGCGTGCTGAACCTGCCGGTGTACAAACTGCTGGGCGGTTACCGCGATAAAGTACCGGCCTACGGCAGCACCATGTGCGGCGACGAGCTGAGCGGTGGCCTGTCCACACCGGAAGAGTACGGTCAGTT
>NZ_JSYG01000020.1 GCF_000784735.1 Dickeya undicola | reverse complement strand
TCGAGCCGAGCGAAGCGAGACAACAGCGCATCGCGCTGGCCCGAAGGGCGAGGCCGCAGGCCGAGTCATCCTGCACGACCCACCACCGCTAAATAAATCACTCCTCTTTAATTTGCTCATTGTTGTTTCAATATCGCACAGTCGTGCAGGTGAGAAGCTGCGTTCAGGTTCGAGCCGAGCCCCCTCTCTTCATGTAGGTTTTGTTATATCTCTTTTTGCTTTAGACCGGTTTAATCACACTGCCGCATTTGGCGTATAGTAAGGGCTTCTTTTTTTGACTGGTGGTTATATACCTTCGTGATTTGGCAAGTCGAAGGCTGAACCTAAGAGATATTGATGATGATTGGTCCGGTTATCAATGGTGCCGCTATTCTGATTGGCGGCGCATTGGGCGTGGCGTTACACCGCTTTATTCCCCAACGTATGCGTGATGGTTTACCTCCGGCGTTCGCGATGGTGTCGATCGCGATGGGGATAACGTTGGTGGTGAAAGTTCACCAGCTCCCTGCGGTTGCGCTGGCGATTATTTTAGGGGTAGGGATCGGCGAGTTGCTGCGTCTTGAAGCTGGCGTTCAGAAAGGGGCGATACTGATTGAACGCTTGCTGAGTCGGGTTGTGCCACCGCCCGAGCACAAATTACCGCAGGATGTGTATACCCAGAACTTTACCGCGCTGATTGTGTTGTTCTGTGCCAGTGGCACCGGTGTGGTGGGCGCGATGACCGAAGGGCTGACTGGCGACTATCAGTTGCTAATCATCAAGTCAGCGCTCGACATTTTCACGGCGCTGATTTTTGCCATCACATTGGGCGTTGCGGTGATGTCGATTGCCGTCCCGCAATTCCTGGTGCAAACGCTGTTGTTTTTCTCCGCCAGGCTCATCATGCCGTTCATGAATGACATCACCATGGGGGATTTTGCGGCCTGTGGCGGCATTGTGATGATGGCTGTCGGATTGCGCATCGCCCAGATTAAAACTTTCGCAGTGGTTAACTTCCTACCGGCGTTAGTGCTGATTATTCCTTTCTCCCTTTACTGGCATCGCCTGTTTCCCTGATTGTCTCACGGGCGGCCTGCTCAGGCCGTCTGGTATCCCGCGGTATGTTTTTAATAAATTAAACACGTCTGGCATTTCTGAAATTTAAAACTAAATAAAAAGCAGATTTCATGACATCATTACGATATCTTGTTTAGTATATAAAACAAATCATCCGGTGATGACATGATCTTCACGCCTGCAACCGCACGGAATTCCATGATGAGCCAGTTTCCTGAATTACCTGTTATCGATTACCCTTTTCCTGCAAAGCCCAGGCGGCTGTCTGAAGAGGAAAAGCAACAGTTCCGTCACCGCATTAAAAGCCTGCTGAAAGCGCGCAATGCGGTGCTGGTGGCGCACTATTACACTGACCCGGAGATTCAGGCGCTTGCTGAAGAAACGGGGGGCTGCGTGGCAGACTCACTGGAAATGGCGCGTTTTGGCCGTACCCATTCCGCCAGCACGTTGATCGTCGCTGGTGTCAGGTTTATGGGAGAAACGGCAAAGATATTGAGCCCGGAAAAAACTGTACTGATGCCGACGCTGGAAGCCGAGTGCTCGCTGGACTTGGGTTGCCCGGTGGACGCGTTTAGCGCGTTTTGTGACAGCCATCCGGATCGCACCGTGGTGGTGTATGCCAACACGTCAGCGGCGGTTAAAGCGCGGGCGGACTGGGTGGTGACGTCCAGTATCGCAGTGGAGTTGATCGAACATCTGGATAGCCTGGGAGAGAAGATTCTCTGGGCACCGGATCGGCATCTCGGGCATTACGTGCAGAAACAGACTGGTGCCGATGTGCTGTGCTGGCAGGGAGCTTGCATCGTGCATGACGAATTCAAGACCCAGGCGCTGAAACGAATGAAAGCGCTGTACCCGCAGGCGGCGGTGCTGGTTCACCCTGAGTCGCCTCAAAGCATCGTGGCGATGGCGGATGCGGTGGGGTCGACCAGCCAGTTAATTCAGGCGGCGAGACAGCTTCCGCACCGGGAGCTCATTGTGGCGACCGATCGCGGTATCTTCTACAAAATGCAGCAAGCCTGCCCGGATAAAGTGCTGCTGGAGGCACCGACTGCAGGGGAAGGGGCGACTTGCCGTAGCTGTGCGCACTGCCCGTGGATGGCGATGAACGGGCTGCAGGCGATTGCCTCAGCGCTGGAGCAGCAGGATACGCGCCATCATGCCATTGAGGTGGATGCTGGTGTTCGTGAGCGTGCGCTGATGCCGCTTAATCGGATGCTGGATTTCGCTGCGACGCTTAGATCATAGTTAATTCATTCAGGAGCAAAAATGGATTTTTTTAGTACCAGTAATATTCTGGTTCACATCCCGTTAGGGGATAACGGGTATGACCTATCCTGGGTTGAGGCGTTGGGGACGTTATCGGGGTTGATGTGCATTTGGCTGGCCAGTCTGGAGAAAACCACCAACTATCTGTTTGGCCTGGTCAATGTGTCGCTGTTTGCGCTGATATTCTTCCAGATACAGCTGTATGCCAGCCTGTTACTGCAGATTTTCTTTATTGCAGCCAATGTATATGGCTGGTACGCCTGGAGCCGCACCACCAACGAGCGAGAGGCGGAATTACGGATCCGTTGGCTATCACGTCGGCAAGCGCTGTGGTGGGGCGCGGGTTGCGTGATTGCCATTGTGTTGATGTCGCGCTATATCGATTCGTTTTTTGCTTTGCTGAGCCGAATTGCCGTGATGCTGATGCAGGCTGTCGGTTTGGATGTGACGATGCCGACATTGCAGCCGGATGCTTTCCCATTCTGGGATTCGACCATGACGGTACTGTCGGTGGCGGCGATGCTGCTGATGACCCGTAAATATGTGGAGAACTGGTTGCTGTGGGTGGTGATCGATGTCATCAGCGTGGTGATTTTCGCTTATCAGGGCGTCTATGCCATGTCGTTACAGTATGTGGTGCTGACGCTGATCGCCCTTAACGGCTCCTGGCTGTGGATAAAAGGCGCGAGGGATAATCACTCGCGGCCGCTGGTGCAAGCGCGATAAGAACGTCGGTTCGCGCTGTCCTGACGAGCGGGAGGGCGCGAATCAGCGTGATTAATGCGAATGGCTGTGCGGCTGAGCGCCAGCCTGATACTGGATATCGCAGTGGTCGTCGTCGCACGGTTGATACTCAATCTGGACCGTGGTGTGAGCAATTTGGTAATGATCCAGCAGATAGTGTTGGATACGCTGTAATAACGCATCGTGGTCATGTGGCGGAATAACCTGAACATGCAGCGTCATCAACGGCTTTTCGCCTACCTGCCATAAGTGGACATGGTGTACGTCGCGAATCTCCGGGACGTCTGCGGTCAGCTTTCTTTTCAGTTGGTCGACATCGATGCGGGTTGGTGTGCCCTCCAGCAATTCGTGCACGCTCTCTTTCATCAGCCGCCAGGCGCTACGCAGCACCAGTACCGATACCAGTACCGACAGGATTGGGTCAATCGGGGTCCAGCCGGTAAACATGATAATCAGTGCCGCGCCGATAGCGCCTACCGAACCCAGCAGGTCGCCCATGACATGCAGTGCCGCCGCTCGCACATTGATATTCTTTTCACCACTGCCGCGATGTAACAGCCACAGCGCCACCAAGTTGGCTATCAAGCCGCCGACGGCAATCAACAGCATCGGCGTGCTGGCGATAGGCTGTGGGGCATAGAAACGCTGGATGGCTTCCCAGACGATGAACCCGGTAATCGCCAGCAGGGCTATGGCGTTAACGAATGCGGCCAGGGTGGTCAGGCGCAAATAGCCGAATGTGTGTCGGACTGTCGGTTTTCGCTGGGCGAAACGGACGGCCAACAGCGCCACCAGTAACGCCACTGCGTCGGTTAACATGTGGCCCGCATCCGCCAGCAACGCCAGCGATCCGGACAGCAGCCCGCCGACCACTTCGGCCAGCATGAACGTGGCGGTAATGACGAAGGCCAGTTTCAGGCGTTTCATACTGTCATGTTCGGCCTGGTTGGTCGGGTGTGAATGAGCCATGGCATATCCTGTTTTAGGTTGATTAAGGCGGCATAACGCCGTTTTGTCCCGTCGAAGGACCACCCGCTAATGCCTGTGGTCAGCATGACCGAACCGCTTCCAGAGCCGATGACTGCAGCAGTGAAAACAGATGGGTATTTTTGCGCCATTTTTTAGCCGCTTGACTTATAATAGCCAGCCTGCAATATGAACGACGACGTTTTTATTTTTTCGTTTTTTACTCCGGGCAGACAGGGGATGAACGTCTGTTGCTGCGGAGACATGGACCCATTATGAATTACCAGAATGACGATTTGAGAATTAAAGAAATTAAAGAGTTGCTCCCCCCCGTTGCGCTGCTGGAAAAATTTCCGGCCACCGAACGTGCAGCACAGACAGTATTTAATGCCCGCAGCGCCATTCACAAGATCCTGAAAGGCAATGACGACCGCCTGCTGGTGGTGATTGGCCCGTGTTCCATCCATGACCCGAAAGCGGCCAAAGAGTACGCCGCGCGCCTGTTGACGTTACGCGAAGAATTGCGTGACGATCTGGAAGTGGTGATGCGCGTCTATTTTGAGAAACCGCGCACCACGGTAGGCTGGAAAGGGCTGATCAACGATCCGCACATGGATAACAGTTTCCAGATTAACGATGGCCTGCGCATTGCGCGTCAGCTGTTGCTGGAAATCAACGATACCGGTTTGCCAGCGGCGGGTGAGTTCCTGGATATGATCTCGCCGCAATACGTGGCGGATTTGATGAGCTGGGGCGCTATCGGCGCACGCACTACTGAATCTCAGGTACACCGCGAGCTGGCGTCCGGTCTGTCCTGTCCGGTCGGTTTCAAGAACGGCACTGACGGCACCATCAAGGTCGCGATTGATGCCATCAATGCCGCCCGCGCGCCGCACTGCTTCCTGTCGGTGACCAAGTGGGGCCATTCGGCGATCGTGAATACCAGCGGCAACCACGACTGCCATATCATTCTGCGTGGCGGCAAAGAGCCGAACTACAGCGCGGAACATGTGCAGGCGGTGAAAGCCGGTCTGGAAAAAGCCGGTCTGCCGACGCAGGTGATGATCGACTTCAGCCATGCCAACAGCTGCAAGCAGTTCAAAAAGCAGATGGACGTATGTGAAGACGTATGCCGTCAGATTGGTGGCGGCGAGCAGGCGATCATGGGCGTGATGGTGGAAAGCCATCTGGTTGAAGGCAACCAGAATCTGGAGAGCGGTGAACCGCTGGTATACGGCAAGAGCGTCACCGATGCTTGTATCGGCTGGGATGATACCGACAGCCTGCTGCGTCAATTGGCGGCGGCGGTGCGTCAGCGTCGCGGTTGATAGCCCTGTTGTTCGCATAAAAAAACCCGGTTTGAACCGGGTTTTTCTTTTTTACACTGGGTGTATAAAACGAATTACTTCGCTTTACCCTGGTTAGCTACCGCCGCTGCCTTGGCCGCGATCTCGTCAGCGTTGCCCAGATAGTAGCGTTTGATCGGTTTGAAGTTTTCGTCGAATTCGTAGACCAGCGGAACTGCCGTCGGGATATTCAGTTCCAGAATCTCTTCTTCGCTCATGTTATCCAGGTATTTCACCAGCGCGCGCAGTGAGTTGCCGTGAGCGGCGATGATGACGCGCTCACCTGTTTTCAGGCGCGGCAGAATGCTTTCGTTCCAGTACGGCACTACACGTTCGATAGTCAGTGCCAGACTTTCGGTCAGCGGCAGCTCTTTATCGCTCAGCGACGCGTAGCGCGGATCGTGGCCTGGGAAACGCTCGTCTTCACGGGTCAGTTCCGGCGGGGTGACCGCGAAGCCGCGACGCCACAGTTTCACCTGGTCGTCACCGTATTTTTCGGCGGTTTCCGCTTTGTTCAGGCCCTGCAGCGCACCGTAGTGACGCTCGTTCAGTTTCCAGCATTTTTCCACCGGCAGCCAGGCTTGATCCAGCTCGTCCAGCACGTTCCACAGGGTGTGAATGGCACGTTTCAGCACAGAGGTGTAGGCAAAATCAAAGCTGAAACCTTCTTCTTTCAGCAATTTACCTGCCTGTTTGGCTTCGTTGACGCCTTTCTCGGACAGTTCAACGTCCATCCAGCCGGTGAAGCGGTTTTCGTTGTTCCACTGGCTCTCACCATGTCGCACCAGTACCAGCTTAGTTACAGCCATGCTTAACTCCTTCATATACTAAGATTTCTATGATAACTGCTCTCATTATAGGGCCGGAGAGCGGTTATCGGCAATCGCTAGTCGTCAGGCCGCCTGATTTATATGCCGTCACAATGGCTAAAAAACAGGCGGCTTTATCGTTTCAGCTTGTGTGTTTCTCCACCGTATTACGATGAAGCAACAAAAACAGCGCTGGAATCACCAGCATCGACAGCAGTGGTGCGCTGACCATGCCGCCTACCATCGGCGCGGCGATACGTTGCATGATTTCCGAACCCGTGCCGCCGCCCCACATGATCGGCAACAGTCCGGCCATGATGGTGGCGACGGTCATCATTTTCGGACGTACACGTAATACCGCGCCTTCGCGGATGGCGGACGTCAACTGTTCGTCGGTCAGCGGTTGTCCTGGCTGGCGGTGTTTTTCCACCGCGTGATTCAGGTACAGCAACATAATTACGCCAAACTCCGCCGCCACCCCGGCTAGTGCAATGAACCCGACCGCACTGGCGACAGATAAATTATAGCCGAGCAGATACAACAACCAGACACCGCCGATCAGCGCAAAGGGTAGTGTACCCATAATCAGCAGCGCGTCTTTGATCTGGCCGAAAGTCACGTACAGCAGAATGAAAATAATTAGCAGGGTGAAGGGCACCACCAGCTTCATGGTTTCCGTGGCCCGCTCCAGATATTCAAACTGGCCGGACCAACTCACCGATACCCCCTGCGGCAGCGTGACTTGCTGCGCCACCTGACGCTGCATATCTTCCACGGCGGATTTCAGGTCGCGTCCGCGCAGGTCGACATAAATCCAGTCAGACAGGCGGCCGTTTTCGCTTTTCAGCATCGGTGGCCCTTCGCTGACGCGCACGTTGGCCAGCTCGGCCAGTGTCAGGCGTGCGCCGCCTTTCGTCACCACCGGCAGATTTTTCACCGCGTCTACCGAATCGCGGATTTCCCGTGGGTAACGCACGTTGATCGGGTAACGCTGGCGACCCTCCAGTGTTTCACCGATATTTTCCCCGCCGATCAGCGTGGCAACCATCGACTGCAATTCCTGCACCGACACACCATAGCGGGCGGCCCGTACCCGGTCGATGTCGATATCGATGTAACGCCCGCCCGCCAGCCGCTCCGCCAACGCTGACGTCACGCCAGGCACTCGCTTCACCACTTGCTCGATCTGTGCTGCCACCTGTTCGATATCATGCAGGTTATCGCCGTTGACCTTGATGCCGACCGGGCTTTTGATGCCGGTTGCCAGCATGTCGAGCCGGTTGCGAATCGGTGGCACCCACACGTTGGCGATGCCGGGAATACTGACGGTTTGGTCCAGTTCGGCGATCAGCTTGTCCATCGTCATGCCCGGTCGCCACTGTTCCCGCGGTTTCAGGCGGATGGTGGTTTCCATCATGGTCAGTGGTGCCGGATCGGTAGCGCTGTCGGCGCGACCGGCCTTGCCAAATACACTATCCACTTCTGGCACGGTTTTGATCAGCCGGTCGGTCTGTTGCAACAGTCGTGCGGCTTCACGCGGAGAAATGCCGGGCAGGGTGGATGGCATATACAGCAGGTCGCCTTCATCCAGCGGTGGCATGAACTCGCTGCCGAGGCGGGCGAGGGGGAACAAGGTCAACGCCAGTAGCGCCAGTGAAACAGCCAGCGTGGTTTTGGGAAACCGCAGCACCTGCCGTAACACCGGCTGGTACAATGCTATCAGCCAGCGGTTGAGGGGATTGGTCTGCTCATCGGGAATACGGCCGCGCACGAAATAGCCCATCAATACTGGCACCAGCGTGATCCCCAGACCGGCGGACACCGCCATCGCGTAGGTTTTGGTGAACGCCAGCGGTGAGAACATGCGGCCTTCTTGCGCTTCCAGCGAAAATACCGGGATAAACGACAGTGTGATAATCAGCAGGCTGCAAAATAGTGCCGGTCCCACTTCCGTTGCCGCTTGAGTGGCAAGTTGCCACCAGGTGGCATTATCCGGCTCATGCCCTGGGTGTTGATGCCGCCACTGTTCGACAACCTTGTGCATGTTCTCGATCATCACAATCGCGGCATCCACCATAGCACCAATAGCGATGGCGATCCCGCCCAGTGACATGATGTTGGCGTTGATCCCCTGATGGCGCATGATGATAAACGCCCCCAGAATCCCCAGCGGCAGACTGATGATCGCCACCAGTGAGGAGCGGAAATGAAACAGGAACAATGAGCACACCAGCGCCACCACCACAAATTCCTCCAGTAGTTTGTGGCTGAGGGTAGTAATGGCGCGTTCAATCAACGGTGAGCGATCGTAGGTGGTGACGATTTCTACCCCGGCAGGCAGGCTTTGGCGGATCTGTTGCAGGCGGGTATGCACCGCCCGCAGCGTCTCCAGGGCGTTTTTGCCAGAACGCATCACCACAACGCCTCCGGCGACTTCTCCTTCGCCGTTCAGCTCGGCAATACCACGGCGCATTTCCGGGCCTTGCCGTAAGGTGGCGACATCCTGCAACAGCACCGGAATACCGTCGCGTCGACTTACCGGTACGTTGAGAAAGTCTTCTGTTTTCAGCAGATATCCAGACGTTCGCACCATGTACTCGGCTTCTCCCAGTTCGATAACCGAGCCGCCACTTTCCTGATTGGCTGCACGCAGCGCGTCGATGACCTGCTGATGCGTCACGTTGAGGGCACGCAGCCGTTCTGGATTCAGCACCACCTGATATTGTCGCACCATGCCGCCGATGCTGGCGACCTCCGCCACGTTGGGCACGGTTTTCAGTTCATACTTCAACAGCCAGTCCTGAATGGCGCGCAAATCTGCCAGGCTGTGCCGACCACTGCGATCAACCAGTGCGTATTCGTAGATCCAACCCACCCCGGTCGCGTCCGGCCCCAGCGAGGCTTTGGCCTCAGCGGGCAGGGTGGATTGCACCTGACTCAGGTATTCCAGCACGCGGGAACGCGCCCAGTAAGGATCGGTGCCATCTTCAAACAGTACATAGACATAGGCGTCGCCAAACATGGAAAAGCCGCGCACGGTCTTGGCTCCCGGCACCGACAACATGGTGGTGGTCAGCGGATAAGTCACCTGATTTTCCACCACTTGCGGTGCCTTGCCAGGATAGCTGACGCGGATAATGACCTGTACGTCAGAGAGGTCTGGCAGTGCATCCAGCGGCGTTTTTTGCAGTGAAATTACCCCCCAGCCAGCCATCAGCAGTGAGGCTATTAGCACCAGAAAACGGTTCTTGATCGACCAGCGAATGACCGCAGCAATCATAGGTGACCTCCGTGAGCCGCAGCGACAGGTTGGATATCCAGCAGTTGGGCACCGTTGTCATCCAGTCGGAATCGAAATGTTACCGTCATACCAGGCTGGAGTGTGGCTGGCAGCGTGTCGCCATTGAAGGTGAAATCCATGGTCATCGGCGGCCAATCCAGCGCTGGCACCGCGTCATGGGCAAGGGTCACCTGTTTGCCGTTGATAGACTTGATGACGCCTTTGGTCTGGTAGTCGTTGACGGGTTTGGCGGTGGCTGTGGTCGGGCTCGGGTTCTGCGGTGCGTCGCTAAACGAGGTTAGCGCACTGCGTAGACTGGCTTCGGAGTCGATCAGGAACTGGCCGGAGATAACCACATTCTCGTTCTCGATCAGACCCGAACGTATTTCCGCCCAACCGTCCTGAATGATGCCGACGTCAACCGGGCGCGGTGTGAAATAGCCCTGACCGTCATCTAGCAATACCCGGTTCTGCCGACTGCTAACCAACAGCGCCTGTTGAGGAATCATCAATGCCTGACGAGCGATACCGGCGGCAAGCTTCACCGTCAGGTACATGCCAGGTTTGAGGCGTTGCTGATGGTTGTCCAGCACCACGCGGGCTTTCAGTGTGCGGGTCGTGTTGTCGAGTTGTGGTAGCAGTTCGGTAATTCGCCCACGGAAGGTGTCATTCGGCCAGCTATCGCTGATGGCGACCATCTCATCACCGAGATGCAACGCCGCCGCCTGCGCTGCCGGATATTCCACCTCAACCCACACCGGGTCGAGACTGGCCAGCTCAAACAGCGGTTGTGCGGGCGTTAACTGAGCACCGGTACGCACATCCAACCGGTTGATGTAGCCGTTTTCCGGTGCGGTGATGGTTAACCTTGGTTGCGGTTTGCCGCTGCGCTCCACCTGGCGGATCACGCTTTCCGGCATAAACATCAGCGCCAGTTTTTGTCGTGCGGCCTGGCTTAGCTCCGCGTCCCCTAACTGGCGTACTGCCAGGTACTCTTGCTGAGCGGCCGCCCAGGTCGGGTTCCACAACACTGCCAGCATCTGGCCTTTTTGTACCTGTTGCTGTACCGCGTTGACGGTGAGTTGCTCCACCACGCCGCCGCTGGGCGCGACCAGCGTGTGCAGGGTGCGCTCATTGAGTGCCACGGTGCCGTAGCCGGTAGCCTGGGGTTGCAGTTCTCGGCGTTCGGCTTTGGCGGTGCGCACGCCGAGATTCTGTTGCTGGCGCGAGCTGACGGCTACGCCACCATTATCCTGCACTTCATCGGCATAGCGCGGCACCAGCGGCATATCCATAAATGGCGACTTGCCGGGTTGGTCAAAGCGTTTGTCCGGTGCCATTGGGTCATACCAGTAGAGGACTTTACGTTCGCTATTGGCATCGGACATCGTGGTGGCGGTATGCGCAACCGTGCTGGTGGTTCGGCTGCTGTAATAACCAACGGTGTAACCCACGGTTGCAGTCGCCAGCGCCACGGCAATCAAGCTGACGGTAAAAGTTCGGTTCATTTGGCTGCGGTTCCTTGTGGCGTCAGGTAACGAAGTGTGGCCCACAGTGTCGCCATGTCACGGGCGGCGTTCTGTGCGGCGATACGGCTGTCCAGCAGTGCGCGGCGGGCTTCCAGCACGCTGGCTAAATCACTGCCGCCGCTTTGGTACTGGCTTTGCAACAGCCGGATACGCTGCTGCTGCAATGGCAGAACGTCGTCGTTCTGGCGATGCCAGCGCGACTGCGCTGCCTGATACTGCGCCAGCAAGGTATCGAGTTGCACCCGATGCTCCCGCTGGGTGAGTACAACCCGGTCGCGGGCCTCCATGCTGCGTGACAGATCGGCAGCGTGATCCTTGTCCTGCCGTCTGGATTGGAACAACGGCAGGTCCATGCTGATTTCGATGCCAGCCATATCGTCGAAGTTATTGCCGCGACGACCGTAGTAGACTTCGACGCCGACATCCGGAATAGCCGCTACCGCTGACTGAGCCGCCCGTGCTTGCGCCAGCCGGGTTTCCTGCTCGGCCTGGGCAATTTCCGGATGTTGGGGGATGGCAGCGTACAGCACCGCAGGGTCCGCGGGCAGTCGCTCGAAACGGGGTAACGGACCTTGCGTCGCGACATCGGCAACGCCGGTCAGCCGGGCCAGTCGTGCCTGAGCGATGGTCACGTCCCGCCTGGCATCAGCCAGTCGATCCTGCATGGCGGAAAGCGTCAGCCGGGCATCGAGCACCCGAGTTGATTCGCCGCCAGCTGCCACTCCGGCTTTCTGAACGGCAATCTGTCGTTGGCTTTCCTGCACCAGCGCGTTGACGTCCTGCAGTATCTGGCGGGAAAGCGCCAGTTCAAGCCAGGCCTGGGCTGTATCGCGTTGTAACTGGGCCCGCAGCGTTTCACTGTTATCGCGTACCGTATCGGCTTCCGCTTGAATGGTTTGCGCTTTACGTTCGCGCTTGGTGGCACTGACGTAAGTCTGCATGATACCGATGCGTTGCATGGTCATGCCTTCGCGTGTCAGGCGCTGGGTGTTGTTGCCGCTGATCGGCACGTTTTCGATGCCATATTTCAGACGAGGGTCCGGCAGTTGTGTGGCGGAGTCGGCCATGTTTTGCAGCGCATTCATCCGGTGCTGGTTGGCCGACAGGTCGGCGGAATACTGCTCCGCCGCCTGTAGCGCGCCATCCAGATCCAGTGCTGCCGCGAATGACGCGGCAGGCAGCCACAACAACATCGCCAGCCACGCGCGTGAAGCGCGGAACTTGCGTATGTGCATGGTTGTCTCCGGTTAGTTCTGCTGCGGTTTGATATCAGTCAGGGTGTAGCCATCCGCACTTTGCACGAAGCTGAAACTGACCGCGCTACCTTGCGATAAGGGCGCCCAGTTGTTGTTAGCGGGCAAACGGAATGTCATGGTCATGGCAGGCCAGCGCAGCGCGGGGACGGCAGCGTGCGCCAGGGTAACGTCGTTGGCGTTCCATTGTTTGACTGTGCCGGTGGTGCGGTAAACCGTGGCGGTGTCGGCGGTCATTGCCGACATATCATGATTCATCCCACCTGGCATGGTATGGGACATGTTGCCCATATCACCGGTCATGGTGTGAGCCTGATTCTGTTCAGCCAGCAACGGAGTGGCAAAGGTGGTGGAAACGAGCAGGGCGGCGGTGGCCATAGAAAGTATACGCATGATAATAGCTCCATAAATACGATAAATAACAAGTTATTGCGCGAAAGCGCGCGACAGTTGTTTATCGCGAAAGCTATTCTCTGAATCGACAAAAACGGATTTCGGCGGGGGGGCCGACAACTGGTGGCGTAAACCAGTTATTGTTGCTGTGAGAGGCTTGTTCTGGTGGTTGTACCGGCAGTAATTCGGTGCTAGCCGGTAACGCCAGCAATGACAGGGAGGATAAATCCTGATTGGCGGAGTCAGGCAGGCAGTGTTTTTCACACAACGGCCCGGAGTCAGCGGTGCTCGACATGGCAGACGTGGGCTGCATCTCTGACATGGCGGCTGACTGCTGTGTGCGATGGGCATCGTGCTGAATGCTGACGGGCGCTGCCATTACCGACAGCCCGCAGCGGTGACCGGCTACCGCCAGTTGGGTATTCAGCAGCAACCAGCATAGCGCCAACAACCAGCCCCATCCGCTTTTATAGCGCAGATGTCGCAGGCTGAGTGGATGATGGCGCGAGGCGGTCATGGCGTGAATATCCTTATAA
Organism: Dickeya undicola; assembly: GCF_000784735.1. Lineage (GTDB taxonomy): Bacteria > Pseudomonadota > Gammaproteobacteria > Enterobacterales > Enterobacteriaceae > Dickeya > Dickeya undicola. Next base: position 81,928 of record NZ_JSYG01000020.1, on the reverse strand, counting down.
AAAGTGCAGCCAGTGTAAAAGGCGCTATCCACGCCGGACAAGCAGGAATTTGCACAGATTTGTAAAGAGCCAGTAGCACTGGCTCTCAGCGTGATCAATCTGCCGGGTTTTCAGCAGGATTGACGCTAAACGCATAGCGGGTAAGTGAGCGGTAGCGCTTGCCGGGCTTCAGCCAGCAGTCGGGTTGCGGCCAGTCTGGATGATTGGGGCTGTCCGGCAGAAATTCGCTTTCCAGCGCCAGCCCGGCGTAGTTGGCATAAGGCGTACCGTCACGTGACGGTGTGCCGACCAGGAAGTTGCCGCTGTAGAGCTGTAACGCGGGTGCGCTGGTGTACACCTGCATTTGCACTTTACCGTCTGCCGACCACAGGCTGGCGACTGGGCTTTCGCTGGAACCACCGGTGCGGTGCAACAGAAATGCGTGGTCATAACCACGAACCGCCTGCTGGTGCGCATCGGCCAGAAAATCCTGTAACAGTGTTTTAGGCTGGCGAAAATCAAAACTGCTGTTCGCCACTTCCTGCAATGCGTCGCCGGGAATACCGTCCTGATTCACGGGCAGATAGTAATCTGCCATCAGTTGCAGCTGGTGATGCCGCACGTCGGTCGGCGTACCGTCAAGGTTGAAATAGGCATGGTTGGTCAGGCACACCGGGCAGGGCTGGTCCACTTCCGCCTGATACTCGATGTCCAGCGCATTCTGGTCGGTGAGCTGATAGCTGACCTGCACGGTCAAAGCGCCGGGAAAACCCTGATCGCCGTCCGGCGAATGCAACTGATAGATGACCTGATCGTCGCTCTGTTGCAGTATCTGCCAGCGTCGGGCGTGAAAACCGTCCGGCCCGCCGTGCAACTGATGAGCGCCCTGATTAGCGTGAAGGGGGGTGAGCGTATCGCCCTGACGCAAGGTGGCGTTGGCGATACGGTTGGCGTAGCGCCCCACCGACGCGCCCAAATAGGCAGCCTGATGCGGGTACTGCTCGGGTGCGCAGCCCAGCAGCACTTCACGCGTTGTACCGCCGGGCAGCGGCAACTGGCAGGAGAGCCAGGTGGCTCCCCAATCCATCAATGTTACCCTTGTACCGTGGCGATTTTGCAATACAGTCAGCTGAAACGGCTGACCATCCGGGGCGAGCGCCGTTTGCGGCGCGCGCGGTTCAACAGGGTCATTCGACATAACCGGCTCCTGGCGAGGCCTGACAGACGTAACAGGTGGGTTGCAATCCGGTTTTCGCCGGATAGTCCCGCATCACGGCATTTTGCACCGCTGTTACGTGCTGTTGTGGGATCAACGCCACGATACAGCCACCAAATCCACCGCCGGTCATGCGCACGCCGCCCTCATCGCCGATCACCGCCTTGACGATTTCCACCAGCGTGTCGATGGGCGGCACGGTGATTTCGAAGTCATCCCGCATCGACGCATGGGAAGCGGCCATCAGTTCGCCCATCTGGCGCAGATCGCCGCGCGTCAGCGCATCGGCCGCGGCCAGGGTGCGAGCGTTCTCGGTAATGATATGGCGGGCGCGACGAGCTACCACGTCATCCAGTCCATCAACTTTAGCAGCAAAGTCTGCTTCGCTGACATCACGCAGCGCCTTGACCTGAAAATGACGCGCCGCCGCTTCGCACTGCTGGCGGCGGGTATTGTATTCACTGTCCACCAGACCGCGTTTGACGTTGGAGTTGATGATCATCACCGCTACGTTGTCCGGCATGGACACCGAGCGCGTCTCCAGCGAACGGCAGTCAATCAGCAATGCATGACCACGCTCGCCCTGCGCCGAAATCATCTGGTCCATGATGCCGCAGTTACAGCCGACGAACTGGTTTTCCGCTTCCTGACCATTGAGCGCCAGCGCCACATTGTCCAGCGGTAGCTGGTACAGCGCCTGAATCGCCTTGCCGACGGCGACTTCCAGCGATGCCGACGAACTCAGGCCCGCGCCTTGCGGTACGTCGCCACTGATCACCAGATCGGCACCACCAAAGGCATTGCTGCGTATTTTCAGATGCTTGATAACGCCGCGGACATAATTCGCCCACTGCCATTGCGGATGATGTTCGATCGGCGCATCCAGCGAAAACAGATCCTGCTGGTGGTCGTAGTCCACCGCAATGACGCGGATTTGCCGGTCACTGCGCGGCGCAGCGCTGATGGTGGTGGAATAGTTGATGGCGCACGGCAGCACAAAGCCATCATTGTAGTCGGTGTGTTCCCCTATCAGGTTGACCCGGCCCGGAGCCTGTACAGTAAGGGCTGCCGGGTAACCGAACTGCTGCTGGAAAACTGCCTGGGTGCGTGCTGATAAGGTCATGCCTGAACTCCTGAATCACGGTAATGAATATCGCTGACGGCACGCAGCCGTTCTGCTGCCTGCTCAGCGGTCAAATCGCGCTGGGTTTCCGCCAGCATTTCATAGCCCACCATGAATTTACGTACCGTAGCAGAGCGCAGCAGTGGTGGATAAAAATGCGCGTGCAACTGCCAGTGCTGGTGGTCGCCGTCGGTAAACGGCGCGCCGTGCCAGCCCATGGAGTAAGGGAACGAGGTCTGGAACAGGTTGTCGTAGCGGCTGGTGAGCTTCTTCAACGCTATCGCCAGGTCCTGGCGCTGCTCGGCGGTGATGTCCGGCATACGTAGGGTGTGAGCCTTGGGCAACAGTAGCGTTTCAAACGGCCAGGCTGCCCAGTAGGGCACCACCGCCAGCCAGTGCTCGGTTTCCACCACATGGCGCGTGCCGTCCTGCAATTCGCGTTGCAGGTAATCCACCAGCAACGGTGAGCCGTGCTGCTGGAAATAGTCGTGTTGCAGCCGGTCTTCCCGTTCCGCTTCGTTGGGCAGAAAATCATTGGCCCAGATCTGGCCGTGCGGATGCGGGTTGGAACAGCCCATCGCCGCGCCTTTGTTTTCGAATACTTGCACCCACGGGTAGGTTTGCCCCAGTTCGGCACTCTGCTGTTGCCAGGTTACGACCACCTGTTCCAGCGCGCCGAGCGACAGTTCCGGCAGGGTTTTGCTGTGATCCGGCGAAAAGCAGATCACCCGGCTGGTGCCTCGTGCACTCTGGCAACGCATCAGCGGGTCGCTATTTTCCGGCGCTTCCGGGGTGTCGGTCATCAACGCGGCGAAATCGTTGGTGAACACGAAGGTGCCCGGATAATCGGGGTTGGTATCACCAGTGACCCGCTCGTTGCCGGGGCAAAGGAAACAGGTTGGGTCATGCGACGGTAGCTGGGCGGACGACACGCTTTCCTGCTGCCCCAGCCACGGACGTTTAGCGCGGTGCGGTGATACCAACACCCACTGACCAGTCAATGGGTTGTAGCGACGATGCGGATGTTCAACGGGGTCAAAATGCGCCATGGGATACCTTATTTCTGTCATCGAAAACGTTGCTATCGGAAAAACGGTCTTTTATCCCTGCCTGTCAGTCTGAAAAGCCATTTGGATGGCGAGACTGCCAGCGCCAGGTATCGGCGGCCATTTCGTCCAGCGTCCGGCTGACGCGCCAGTTAAGCTCGCGAGCGGCTTTTTCCGCGTCAGCCCAGTAAGCAGGCAGGTCGCCGTCACGACGGGGCGCGAAATGGTACGGCAATGACTTACCGCAGGCGCGGCCAAAGGCTTCCACCACTTGTAGCACGCTGTAGCCGACACCCGCACCGAGGTTATAAGTGTGTACGCCAGGCTTGCCATGCAGGGTATTCATGGCGGCGACATGACCATCGGCCAAATCCACCACGTGGATATAATCCCGCACGCCGGTGCCGTCGACGGTTTGATAATCGTTGCCGAAAATCGCCAGCGAATCGCGGCGGCCCACCGCCACCTGGGCGATGTAAGGCATCAGGTTATTGGGGACGCCCTGTGGGTCTTCACCCATTTCTCCCGAGGGATGTGCACCCACCGGGTTGAAATAGCGCAGCAGCACCACGCTCCAGTCCGGTTCCGCACGCTGTAAGTCTTCCAGAATCTGCTCCACCATCAGTTTGCTGCGGCCGTAGGGACTGGCAGGGGTGCCGGTGGGGAAACTTTCCTGATACGGGATCTGCGGCTGGTCGCCATACACGGTGGCGGAGGAGCTGAAAATCAGCGTCTTGACGTCTGCCTGTTTCATGGCTTCCACCAGCGTCAGCGTGCCGTAGACGTTGTTGTCGTAGTAGTTGATAGGTTCGCGGACCGATTCGCCCACTGCCTTAAGCCCCGCGAAGTGGATCACGGCACCGATGTGATGTTCGGCAAAGATGGTTTGCAGCAGGTCGCGGTCGCGAATATCGCCCCGATAGAACACCGGCGCTTGCCCGCTGACTCGGGTAATGGCGTCGGTTACGCTGGATTTGCTGTTGCACAGGTTGTCGAGAATAACCGGCTGATGACCGGCGGCGATCAGTTGTACACAGGTGTGACTGCCTATGTAACCGCTACCACCTGTAACCAATACTTTCATAATGACCTCTGTCGCAGAAAACTGATTGGAAAAATAGCATGACCCTGGCAGGAAAAAGGTGATCAACGCCGTAAATAGCGATAATTAAGGCTGTCAGCTCACTTTTTACCCCTTGCCTGATCGCGTGAGCGACCAGCATAGCGCGATGTGCTGCCGGGCGAAATACATCGTATTCTTTGTGGTAGCGTTATCACTAAATTGATCGCCAGAGATGATGAGATGACGGTTCCGCTGGAAACGAAACCGTCTGTGAAGGGTCAGCAATTTTCTATCTGGTAGCGATAGCCGTCGCCGTTTGGCACAAAAGTCAGACGATGGGTGATGCAGTCCGGCGCGTCTTCCGCATGGTGGGAGACGAACAACAGTTGGGTTTGTCCCTGGCCGATCAGAATATCCAGCCAGCGGCGGATAAGCTGACGGTTGAGCGGGTCTAGCCCTTGCAACGGTTCGTCCAGGATCAGTAATGCCGGGTGTTTCACCAGCGCACGCACAATCAGCGCCAGCCGTTGCTGGCCCCAGGACAATGATTGGAACGGGGCATCGGCCACGCTGTCCGGCAGGCCGAGCAGTGCCAGCCACTGGGCGGCGAGAAAGCGCTGGCGGTCCGACACCGCCTGATAAATGCCGATGGAGTCGAAGAAGCCGGAGAGGATCACGTTACGTACGCTGGTGCTGACGCGGTACTCCAGATGCAGGCTGCTGCTGACGTAGCCGATGTGACGCTTGATATCCCAGATGGTTTCGCCGCTGCCGCGCCGACGGCCAAACAGCGTCAGGTCATTGCTGTAGCCCTGTGGATGGTCGCCGGTGATCAGGCTCAGCAGGGTGGATTTGCCCGCGCCGTTCGGCCCGACGATTTGCCAGTGCTGGCCCGGCAGCACTTCCCAGCTCAGGTCATCCAGAATGCGGCGATCGTTGTAGCTCACCACGCCGTGCAGCAGACGAATGCGCGGTTGATCTGGCGACAAGGCCGGGCGCTGGGTCGGGTCTTCCGCTTCTGGCAGCGCGGTGTCGGTCAGGGTTTCGCTATGTGCTAACTGCGACACCAGTGCGTCGGACAGAATCGCCTCGCGTGCGCCTTGCCGGGTCAGGGTGCAATCCGCCAGTACGCCGACCTGGCCGACAAACGCCGGAATATCCTCGAAGCGGTTGAGGATCAGCACCAGTGTTTGCCCCTGCGCCGCCAGCGACGCCAGCAGGTCGGCCAACTGCGCACGAGAGGCGACGTCCAGCCCGTCGAACGGTTCGTCGAGAATTAACAGGTCCGGCTGCGCCATCAGCGCCTGACACAGCATGGTCTTGCGGGTTTCACCGGTAGAGAGGTATTTGAAGCGGCGATCGAGCAGAGGGAGGATGCCGAATTGCGTCGCCAACTGGCGGCAGCGGTCGGCATCGCGCACGCTATCCTGGATCACCTCGGCGGTGGTGCGCCCGGTGTCGTCCTCGTCGGCACTCAACATATCGGTGTTGTTGCGTTGCCACTCCTGCGACACCAACTGTTGCAGTTGCTCGAAAGAGAGGCGTACCGCGCGCTGGAAGTCACACTGGCGTTGCCCTGACAACAACAGTAGCTCACCGGAGAGCGCGCGTGCCAGCGCCGATTTCCCGCTGCCGTTAGCACCGACGAACGCCCAGCATTGATCCTGATGCAACGTGAGTTCATCCAGACGCATCATCCGGGTATCGCTTAACCGGAACTGTGCCTGATGGATGTGCAGCAATGACATGATGATTCCCTTTGCGAAATGACAGAGCCTTTACGGGTAAAGGGATGCGACCGACTTGTCAAGGTGCGTTGTGCCCTGTGTGTGTCAACACAGGGTGGCAATAATCACCTGATCCGCGTTAAAACTGGCGTACACCGCCATCTCCAACTGTAGCCTCTGGCGCGTCACGTCATCATTGGGCAGGGTGGCGCACACCACTTCGCCGCCTTCCAGCGTGACCAGGACTTCGCTTTGCGCCGGACCGGGTTGCAGGTGGCTGATTCGGCCGGGCAGAACATTGTCGTGAGCAGGCGCGGGCGTGGTTTGCGGGGTGACGGTAACCCAGGGGGCTTTAATCAGCGCCAGCACGTCTTTGCCGCTGGTCAGTTGCAGCCTGTCGGCACTCTGTTGGGTCAGTGCGGCCTGAATGCGGGTACGGCCGTCCGCCAGCAGGATCGACAGATGCTGCTGCACCTGCTGTTGGTCGCGCTCCAGTACGGTGCCGAAAAATTGATTGCGGGCGCTGGTCTGTAGCGAAAAGCGGGCGATGGCCGCCAGCAGGCTGTCCAGCGGCAGGTTATCGTCCTGTAATACATCGAAGGCTTTCTGCTGAATCTGTGCCAGCAGGTCATACAGTTGCAACAGGCGCTCACCGTAACGGGTCAGCATTGCACCGCCGCCGCCTTTGCCGCCGGTAGTCCGCTCGACAATGGTCTGCTCCGCCAGCTGGTTCATCTCGTTAATCGCGTCCCAGGCGCTTTTGTAGCTGATGTCGGCCAGCCGGGCTCCCTGGCTGATGGAGCCGGTCTGCTGCACTTGCTTGAGCAGCGCAATGCGACGCGGGTCGGCGAATAGCCGCTGCTGGAGTTTCAGGGTAAGGAGAATTTCTGCTTGCATGGTCACATCCGTATCTGGGTCGCTAATCGTTTGTATTGTCATCGTTTTGCGCGAAACAGGCAAACCGCACAAATGGCCGCTCTAATTCCGGCGGTTCAGGTAAACTCATCAGCAGTCATGGGGATGAGGATAGTCTACCCCGAATCAATGAGAGACTGGCGGCGCGACGGCCAGCTACGGTGAAAGACGAGGTCGATATGTTGGAATTGTTGAAAAGCCTGGTGTTTGCGGTGTGCATGGTGCCGGTGATGATGGCGCTGATTTTGGGGGCTATTTATGGGTTGGGCGAAGTGTTCAACCTGTTTTCCGCCATCGGCCATCGCGAGTCCTCCCCGGCGCGAAAATAATCCCTTCCCAGGTTTCCCTTTCTGATGAATCCGGCATTTGCCGGATTTTTTTTGCTTAAGACTTTTTTGCTTAAGAACAATGACAAGGCGGCCAGAATTCGGTATTTATCGTTATATTATTAACTACACAACGAAAAACCTCGGGAGAAAAAATGAAACAGCAATGGACTTACTGGCTGACTGCTGCCGCATTGACACTAGGTATGAGCGCGAACACCGCGCTGGCGCAGGATAAGGTAACTGTATTTGCCGCCGCGTCGCTGACCAATGCGTTGCAGGATATCGCCGCGCAATATCAGAAGGAAAAACAGGTTTCCATCGTAGCCTCTTACGCCTCGTCATCGACGCTGGCGCGTCAGATTGAGCAAGGGGCACCTGCTGACCTGTTCATTTCAGCAGATCAGCAGTGGATGGATTACGCCCAGGGCAAGCAACTGACCGAAAACGACACCCGTTATACTCTTCTGGGCAATAAACTGGTGGTGATTGCACCGAAGGCTTCCGACCTCAAAGGATTCAAGATCGACGATAAAACCGACTGGAAAGGCTTGCTGAAAGACGGACGTTTGGCAGTCGGCGACCCGGATCATGTGCCAGCCGGTATCTATGCTAAAGAAGCGCTACAGAAACTGAACGCCTGGGATGCACTGTCGCCGTTGATGGCACGTGCCAATGACGTGCGCGCTGCTATGGTGCTGGTGGAGCGTGAAGAGGCTCCGTTGGGGATTGTTTACGGTTCGGATGCGGTTGCCAGCACCAAAGTGAAAGTGGTCGGTATTTTCCCAGACAACACCCACAAGCCCGTGGAATACCCGATGGCGATTGTCAAAGGACATAACACCCCGGCAGTCAAAGCCTTCTTTGACTACCTGAAAACGCCTCAGGCGGCGGTGGTATTTAAACAATACGGATTCACGCCGGTTAATGCTGCTCAGTGATTACGAATGGCAGGCGGTTGCGCTGAGCCTCAAGGTATCGCTGGTGGCGGTAAGCTGTAGTTTGCCGCTGGGTATTCTGGCCGCCTGGGTGCTGGCGCGTTGCCGCTTTGTCGGCAAGTCGCTGCTGGACAGCGTGATCCACCTGCCGCTGGTGCTGCCACCGGTGGTGATCGGCTATCTGTTGCTGATCATCATGGGGCGTAAAGGTGTGGTAGGCAGTTGGCTCTATAGCTGGTTTGGTTTCAGCTTCAGCTTCAGTTGGCATGGTGCGGCGCTGGCCTCGGCGGTGGTGGCGTTCCCGCTGATGGTGCGCGCCATCCGGCTGGCGCTGGAAGCGGTGGATACCCGGCTGGAGCTGGCGGCGCGCACGCTGGGTGCCGGTCGCTGGCGGGTATTTTTCACCATTACGCTGCCGCTGACCTTGCCTGGCATCATTGTCGGCACCGTACTGGCGTTCGCCCGTTCGCTGGGGGAGTTCGGTGCCACCATCACCTTTGTGTCCAACATTCCGGGGGAAACCCGCACCATTCCGAATGCCATGTATACGCTGATTGAAACGCCGGGCGCGGAAATGCAGGCTGCCCGGTTGTGTCTCATCGCCATCGTGTTGTCGCTGGTGTCGCTGTTGTTGTCGGAATGGCTCACGCGCTGGAGCCGCAAGCGGTTGGGGGGATAATGCTGCAACTGGATTTTACTCAGCAACTGGGCGACCTGACGCTCAGCGTCGCCACCCAGCTCCCTGCCAGCGGAATTACCGCTGTATTCGGGGTATCCGGTGCCGGTAAAACATCGTTGATCAACGCTATCGTTGGCCTGACGCGGCCGGATAAGGGGCGGATTCAGTTGAACGACCGGGTACTGTCCGATCGGGATAACGGCGTGTTCCTGCCGCCGGAAAAACGCCGTATCGGCTACGTTTTTCAGGATGCGCGGCTATTTCCGCACTACCGGGTGGTGGGGAATCTGCGTTACGGCATGGCGGCGCAGATGCAGGCGCAATTCGACGATATTGTGCAGTTGCTCGGCATCGGGCATTTGCTCAAGCGTTACCCGCTCACCCTATCGGGCGGCGAAAAGCAGCGAGTGGCGATTGGCCGCGCGCTGTTGACGGCTCCGGAGCTATTGTTGATGGATGAACCGCTGGCGTCGCTGGATGTGCCGCGCAAGCGCGAGCTGCTGCCTTATCTGGAGCGGCTGGCGCGCGAGGTCAACACGCCGATCTTGTATGTCAGCCACAGTCTGGAAGAGGTGCTGCGGCTGGCGGACAAGGTACTGGTGCTGGACAAAGGGCAGGTCAAGGCACAGGGTTCGCTGGAAGAGGTGTGGGCCAGTAACGCGCTGCGGGCCTGGCTGCCGCGCGAGGAACAGAGCAGTATCCTGAAGGTGACGGTGATGGAGCACCACCCGCATTACGCCATGACCGCGCTGTCGCTGGGCGAGCAGCATCTGTGGGTTGGGCGCGTTGATGCGCCGCTCACCTCGGCGCTGCGGATTCGCATCAATGCGGCGGACGTATCGCTGGTGACGCAGCGCCCGGTGGCGAGCAGTATCCGCAACGTGCTGTCCGCCAGGGTGATGGAGTGCCTTGACGTAGGCGAGCAGGTTGAAGTCAAACTGGATATCGGCGGGCAGATTCTGTGGGCGCGCATTACGCCCTGGGCGCGGGACGAGCTGGCGTTGACCTCCGGGCAGAACCTGTACGCTCAGATCAAGAGCGTGTCGATTACGGCTTAACCTCTACCCAGACTTAGACCCAGCTACGGCGCCCGTTTCGGCGGGGACCGTAGCGGTTCAGGCCAGTACCTGGCGGCGAATCACCTCGGCGATGCCGGGTTGCTCGTTATCACCAATCACCAGTTTGGCGTGCGCTTTCACTTCGTCGGCGCTGTTGCCCATCGCCACCCCCAATCCGGCGGTTGATAGCATACTGATATCATTGAAGTTATCGCCGAACGCTACCACCTCATTCATGCTGAACCCTTGTGATTCTACCCAGCGTTGCAGCAAGCGGCCCTTACTGTTGCCGGTCTGGGCAATATCCACCTGATCCATCCATGACCATTCGCAGGACAGCCCCAGTTCCTGCTCAACCAGATGAGCGAAGTCGTTCAGTGCCGCGGTATCGGTGTGGTGGGTGGCGAATTTCCAGATAGAACGGCTGTGGTCGGTGGCGGCCAGCAGGTCGTCTACCTGACGAAATACCGGGCGCTGTGACGCTGGCAGTTGCTCCGCCCAGGTCTGTGTACGGGTAATGTGACCGGTAATATGCTGGTAGAGCATGGCGTCGTCCGCGTACATCAGGCCGTGGATGGAAAACTGCTGCAACCGTTGTAGAACGCTTTTGGCTTGCGCTGGCGTGAGCGGGTTGGCGTCGTGGGTTTGCCCGGTCTGATAGTCGTACAGATAGGTGCCGTTGCAGCAGATCGCCGGGGTATCCAGTGCCAGCGCCTGATAAAACGGATGGATCGCCGAGTGGTGGCGGCCGGTCACAATGATGACCTTGATGCCTGCTTGTCTGGCTTGTGCCAGTGCCTGTAACGACGCTGGCAGAATGGTTTTCTTTTGCGTTAACAGCGTGCCGTCCAGATCGAGGGCAATGATGCGATAGGTCATGGTATTCTCATCAGATTATCGGGTTCACTTCTTCCCGATGGTACACTGTCAGCCGCCCTGATCAACAGGCCCTTTTTCCGTGCCGGTTCTTATGCGAAAGTCATCATCGATAGAAGCTCGTTACCGCTAAGAGTTATCACTGCTAAGAGTCATCACCGATAAACGAGAGCATTGCCTGCGCGCAACGAGACGCGCGCCTGCCGCCTCATTGAGGCCAACAAGGAGAATCGAATGCAGCAAGTGGTTTATATCGCCAGTCCGGAAAGCCAGCAGATTCATGTCTGGCAACTCGCTTCCAGCGGAGCATTGAGCTTGTTACAGGTAGTTGAGGTGCCCGGACAGGTGCAGCCGATGGTGATAGCGCCGGATCAACGCCATCTTTATGTGGGTGTGCGCCCTGAGTTTCGTGTGATCAGCTACCGTATTGATGAACAAGGGAAATTGAGCGAAGCGGGTGTCGCCTCGCTGCCAGGTAGCCCGACACACCTGTCTACCGATCACGCTGGGCGTTTCCTGTTCAGTGCCTCTTACAGCAACGCCTGCGTCAGCGTCAGCCCGATTGGTGAAGACGGCGTGGTGCAAGCACCACTTCAGCAACTGGACGGGCTGGAAGGCTGTCACTCTACCAATATCGACCCGGCTAACCGCGTGCTGTGGGCACCCTGCCTGAAAGAAGACCGCATTCGGCTGTACGATGTCGGCGGCGATGGTCGTCTGACCGCGCATCAGCCCGCCGAGCAGCGTGCGGCTGCCGGTGCCGGGCCACGTCATATGGCGTACCATCCGAATAACCGCTTTAGCTATTGCATCAACGAGCTGAACAGCTCGGTGGATGTGTTCGAGTTGGACGCGCAGGGTGAAGGCCACCGTATCCAGACGCTGAACGCGATGCCGACGGATTTCGCCGACACCTGCTGGGCGGCGGATATCCACATCACGCCGGACGGTCGCCACCTGTACACCACCGATCGTACCGCCAGCCTGCTGAGTATTTTCCAGGTGTCGGCGCAGGACGGCACGCTGACGCTGGCAGGTCACCAGCCGACGGAAACCCAGCCGCGCGGTTTTAATATCGACCACAGTGGCCAGTTCCTGATCGCGGCCGGTCAGAAATCCCATCACATTGAGGTGTATCGTATTCAGCCGGATAACGGCGGCCTGACGCCGCTGGCGCGCTATCCGGTCGGTCAGGGGCCGATGTGGGTGTCGGTATTGGCACTGGATTAATAACTGACACACGAGAAAGTCAGAATGCGCGCTACCCACCGGCGGCGCGCATTTTCTGGTGATTAGCCGCGGTATTCGATGATCGACAATCCGGCGTTGTAGTCGGTGCTGTAGATTATTCCTTGTGCATCGACAAACACGTCGCAGGACTGGATCACCCGCGGCCGACCGGGGCGTTTGTCCATCATACGCTCAGGCGCGGCTGGCACCAACGCACCGGTTTCTTTCGGTCTATACGGGTTGCTGATGTCGTAAGCGCGCACTCCAGCGTTCTGGTAGGTGGCGAAAATCAGCGTCGAACTGATAAAGCTGCCCGGCCGGTTTTCATGCAAATTGTGCGGGCCGAAATGTGCCCCTTTCTTCACATAATCGGTTTCGTTGGGCTGCGGGAAGGTGGCGATGCTCACCGGATTAGACGGTTCGCGGATATCGAACACCCAGATCAGTTTTTCGCCGTCTTCCTGATCATCCAGCACCGCTTCATCCAGCACGATCAGCAGGTCGCGATCCGGCAACGGCAACGCGGTGTGGGTGCCGCCGCCAAACGGCGGGCTCCAGTTGCGATGGCTGATCAGTGTCGGTTGAGTGCGGTCGCTCACGTCCAGCAGCGTCAGGCCGCCATCGCGCCAACTGCCGTAAGCCGTGTCACCATGGATAATGGCGTGATGCAGCGCATAGCGTTTGCCTTCCGGCCAACTCGGTGCTTCACCACCGGCGGCGTGCATACCCGGCAGCCAGTAACGGCCAGCGACTTCTGGTTTACGTGGGTCGGCCAGGTCGATGGTCAGAAAAATGTAGTCACTGTAGCCATCCAGCAGCGCGGAGACATACGCCCAGCGACCGCCCACGTACCAGATGCGGTGAATGCCGATGCCGTCCAGCGGCAGAAAGCTGATTTCCCGCGGCTGGTCGGGGGTAGAAATATCAAAGATCCGCAGCCCTGCGCTCCAGCTTTTATCCTGTTTGCCGGTGCTGACCGTCTCGGCCACCGAACGTGTGTAGTAGACTTTTTCTTGTGCGAAACGGGCATCGGCGAACAGATCGCGGGCGTTAACTACCAGTAACAGGTCATCGTGGGTTTGCAGATGAATGTTCCAGGTGCCCGGCGGTGCGGCGATGAAACCAGCCGGTTTGGGGTTTTGCGGATCTCGCACGTCAACGATGGAAACGCCCTGGGACACCATGTGTCCAATATAGGCGTAACCTCGGTGAACCATGACTTGTACGCCATCAGGGCGCCCGCCCTGATCGCTGTGTCCAATCAGCCGCATGTTGCGGCTGTACTCCGGCATGGGCAGGGGCGTTGATGCCATATAAGCCTCCGTTATGACAGAACTTTATTTGCTTTTGGCTTCCAGTGTAGCAAACCACGGTGCAATAAAGTCAGTGGTCTGGCCCCAGCCAGGGATGATTTTCGAAAGCCCCGCCACGTTGACCGGTCCTGGCTGACTTGCCAGCAATGCCTGCGGAATACTGGCGGCACGGAATTCGTAAGTGGCTGGTGTTGATTCGCCCGCAATCTTGTTAGCAACCAGACGCAGGTTGACCTTGCCGATCAGTTTCGGGTCCACCGCTACGCTGACTTTCCACGGGCTGTTGGCTTCGCGCATCAGTTGCAGATCCTGATTGGAAATATCGATGCTATAGAGTTTGATTTCGGTGCGGCCGTTCTCTTTCAGCGCCTTGTACGCGCCCTGACTGAAGGCATCCCAGGCACCCCAGATGGCGTCAATCTTACCTTTCGGGTATTTCGCCAGAATCGCGCCTACTTTATTGGCGGTATCGCCCTGTACGTCAGAGGATACCGCACCGATGGATTCCAATTCTTTAATGCCCGGATTGTCTTTCAGAACCTGCTGATAAGCCGTCTGACGGCGCTCCATCGGCGGGAAACCTGCCACCCACAGTTTGATGATGTTGGCTTTGCCGTTGAAATCCTTCACCAACTGGCCCAGCGACTCGTTAGCCAGCGAAGCATCGTCCTGCTGGGTAACGGTGACGCCCGGAATGGTGCGATCCACCGCGGTGTCAAACACCGCCACCTTGATGCCGCTGTCGACAATGCGCTGAATCAGGTCGGTAGAGTAAGGGGCGCGACCCTGCGACAGGATAATGCCGTCATATTTCTGGCTGATGGCCTGATTAACGAAGTCCTGAAATTTGGCATCGTCACCGTTGCTCAGGAAGGTGCTTACCTTGAATCCCAGCTTTTTGCCTTCTTCCAGTACGCCGGAAACGAACTGGGTGGTGTTGTCGTCCGAACCGAGATTACGGATCACCGCGATGCGTACCGGCCCCTGATGGTTAGCGATGGTGGCCGGAACCGGTGCGGCGGTAGCGGGTGTCTCCGCAGACAGCGTGGAGAAAGAGGCCGTCAGGCTCAGGGCCAGCAGGGCGACAGGGAATTTCTTCATTTTCAATCCTCGGTGTTGTGAAATCAGGTTTGCCAGTGTTATGGATATCTTTATGTCTGGATGTCTATTTGAGTGATGAGGAATCATAGCGGGTAACGTGGCAACGTGCAAAGGGGGTGGGTTATGTCTTTTGGGCTTAGCTTATAACTTTTCGTTCAATGAGATACGGCGGGCACACTGGCGGGAAACATGCGGAAAAGAAACGCGCCCGACCAGCAGAGCGAGCGCGTTTGGCAAGGCTTACTGTACGAAGAAACCGATATCCTGACCCAGTTTGCACTGGTAGCTCAGGGTATTGCCGCGCTGTTGCAGGCTGGGCAGGTTGTACATGTAGGTGGTGAAACGCACGGTGTTGTCCGGCTGAACCTGATAACGCATGAACTGCTGAATCGGCGTGCCGTCGTTGGCAACGGTGAAGTGCTCGTCGCTGAATGACAGTGTGCCGCTATCAATCAGGCGGTACGCATTGATGTGCAGGCCGCCGCGGGTCTTGCTGGCTGGCGTGCCCTCCTGCGGCGTACAGGCGGACAGGTCGATAGTGACATTGACACTGCGCCCTTTATTCAGCGCGGAAATCACCTCGTCGGCGCTGTTCAGTGATTTGGACGCCATCGCCGGTGTGGCGGCGGCAAGCAGGGCTGCACTCAGCAGCAAAGGGGTAAAACGGGACATTCGACATTCCTCCATGATCGATGATAGGCCGGATGTCGTGGTTATCACGCACGGCACGAAGGTGCAGGCCAACGTGTACGCAGCGAGTGCGTGGCGTGATAATCACGACCAGTCACTGTTTATCACGGCTGTGGTGAAAGCGCTATGCCGTTTATCCGAATCACGGCATGGTCAGAGGAGTGAATGGCATGGGGCAGGAAATCAGTGAGAAGTCAGCAGCAAGAAGGGCGGTATGCGCGGAAACAGCGTGGTGGCGATGACGCATCAGGCCGGGTGAACCGGCCTGATGCAAGGGGGCTTACTTGATTTGCATTCCTGGCTGGGCACCGCTGTCAGGGCTCAGCAGGAAAATGTCTTTCCCACCGGGACCTGCGGCCATCACCATGCCTTCGGACACGCCAAAGCGCATTTTGCGCGGTGCCAGGTTAGCGACCATCACCGTCAGGCGGCCTTCCAGTGCAGACGGATCCGGGTAAGCGGCGCGGATGCCGGAGAACACCTGGCGAGTCTGGCCGCCCAGGTCCAGCGTCAGACGCAACAGCTTGTCTGAACCGTCCACCAGCTCGGCTTTCTGGATTAAGGCGACGCGCATGTCCACTTTGTCGAAGTCGGCAAAGTCGATGGTGTCCTGAACCGGGTTGTCGGCCAGCGGGCCGGATGCCGGTTTGGCAGCAGCCGCGGCGGCTTCCTCTTTAGAGGCGTCGACCATACCCTGTACCTGCGCGATGTCGATGCGGTTAAACAGCGCCTTGAACGCACCAACCTGATGGTTTGTCAGCGGTTGCGCCAGCGTGTCCCAGCGCAGCTCGCTGTGCAGAAACGCTTCGGCGCGCTCCGCCAGCGACGGCAGTACCGGCTTCAGGTAGGTCATCAGCACGCGGAACAGGTTGATACCCATCGAACAAATTGCCTGTAGGTCAGCATCGCGGCCTTCCTGCTTGGCAACCACCCACGGTGCCTGCTCGTCGACATAGCGGTTGGCGAGGTCCGCCAGTGCCATGATTTCACGGACAGCCTTGCCAGATTCACGGCTGCTGTAAGCCTCGGCGATGGTCTGTGCCGCGTCGATAAAGGTTTGATACAGCGCCGGGTCCGCCAGTTGGTCGGCCAGCTTGCCGTCAAAGCGTTTGTTGATGAAACCGGCGTTGCGCGAAGCCAGATTGACCACCTTGTTGACGATGTCAGCGTTCACGCGCTGCACGAAATCTTCCAGATTGAGGTCGATGTCATCAATACGGGAAGAGAGCTTGGCGGCGTAGTAATAACGCAGGCAGTCGGCATCCAGATGTTTCAGGTAGGTGTCGGCCTTGATAAAGGTGCCGCGCGACTTCGACATTTTGGCGCCGTTAACCGTCACATAACCGTGCACGAACAGGTTGGTCGGCTTGCGGAAACCGCTGCCTTCCAGCATGGCAGGCCAGAACAGGCTGTGGAAGTAAACGATGTCCTTGCCGATGAAATGATACAGCTCGGTGCTGGAGTCTTTACGCCAGAATTCGTCGAAACTGAGGTCGCCGCGCTTGTCGCACAGGTTTTTGAATGACCCCATGTAGCCGATCGGCGCGTCCAGCCAAACGTAGAAATATTTGCCCGGCGCATCTGGCACTTCGAAACCGAAATAAGGCGCGTCACGGGTGATATCCCACTGTTGCAGCCCGGCGTCGAACCACTCCTGCATCTTGTTGGCGACCTGCTCCTGCAACGCACCGGAACGGGTCCAGCTTTGCAGCATGTCGCTGAACGCTGGCAGGTCGAAGAAGAAGTGTTCAGATTCACGCATCACTGGCGTGGCACCGGATACGGCGGATTTGGGATCGATAAGCTCAGTCGGGCTGTAGGTCGCGCCACACACTTCGCAGTTATCGCCATACTGGTCTGGTGCCTTACATTTCGGGCAGGTGCCTTTCACAAAGCGATCCGGCAGGAACATGCTTTTTTCCGGGTCAAACAGCTGGGAAATAGTGCGGTTTTTGATAAAACCGTTTTCCTTCAGCCGACGGTAAATCAGCCCGGACAACTCGCGGTTCT
This sequence comes from Dickeya undicola, assembly GCF_000784735.1. Lineage (GTDB taxonomy): Bacteria > Pseudomonadota > Gammaproteobacteria > Enterobacterales > Enterobacteriaceae > Dickeya > Dickeya undicola. The sequence goes on along the minus strand of NZ_JSYG01000020.1, from coordinate 64,638 downwards.
CCTCGCTGTGCGTGGAGTGGTAGTTGTCGTAGCTGATGTTGAACCTGGCGAAATCCTGCTGGTGTTCCTGACTCACCGTCGCAATCATCTGCTCCGGCGCAACACCCATCTGCTGTGCTTTGAGCATGATCGGCGTGCCGTGGGCGTCGTCCGCACAAATAAAGTGGACCTGACTGCCGCGCATTCGCTGGTAACGGACCCAGATGTCCGCCTGAATGTGTTCGAGCATGTGGCCAAGGTGGATCGGACCGTTAGCATAAGGCAGCGCGCACGTTACCAAAATTTTGTTTGCGACTTGAGTCATAGTGGGGAACTTGCTTGTTGGTTGGTGAATGAATTAAGAAGGAGCCCTGATGTTACCCCATCGCGCCTTGATGCGTAAACCTTGGGGCGCGGCGTGCGCCAACAAAACCCGCTCTTCCCGCGTTATGCAGCACTCTTCCCGCGTGATGTCATAGGAAGACAAGATTTGAGTGGTGCAGGTCGAGAGGCGGTTCCGTTGTTTTTTCGGTGCTGGGAGATTGGCGATACACCCACTCGTGGGCGTTCTGCTATGCTAGGGCGGTTTTTATAACAACATTAATTCAACTCAAGGAGCCGGGATGAACGATAAACTCCCTGCGCAAAACCCCGAGATGTTGCGCGCCATGGTGAACGGCGTGCTGTCCTCCTTTACGCACCCGACGCTAAAAAACAACCTGACCACGCTTAATGCGCTGCACCATTGCGCGTTGCTGGATGATGTGCTGCATATCGAACTGACCATGCCGTTTGTCTGGCTGAGCGGCCTGGCGGCCCTCAAAGACAGCGTTAGCGACGAGTTGCTACGTCTTTGCGGCGCTCGGGAAGTGGAATGGCGCTTGACCCATAGCATCGCCACATTGCGTCGTGTCAACAATCAGGCGGGCGTCAAGGGCGTGAAGAATATTATCGCCGTCAGTTCCGGCAAGGGCGGTGTCGGGAAATCCAGCACCGCGGTGAACATGGCGCTGGCGCTGGCAGCCGAAGGGGCTAATGTCGGTATTTTGGACGCAGATATCTACGGGCCGTCCATCCCGACCATGTTGGGCGCGGCCAGCGAGCGGCCGACCTCGCCGGACGGGCAGCACATGGCACCGATCATGGCGCACGGCCTTGCCACTAACTCCATCGGCTATCTGGTTACCGACGATAACGCCATGGTGTGGCGCGGGCCGATGGCTAGCAAGGCGTTGCTGCAACTGTTGCAGGATACGCTGTGGCCGGATCTGGATTATCTGGTGCTGGATATGCCACCGGGTACTGGCGACATCCAGCTCACGCTGGCGCAGAACGTGCCGGTCACCGGTGCGGTGGTGGTGACGACCCCGCAGGATATCGCGCTGATGGATGCGATGAAGGGCATCGTGATGTTCGAGAAGGTGAAGGTGCCGGTATTGGGCATCGTAGAGAACATGAGCGTGCATATTTGCAGCAATTGTGGTCATCTGGAGCCGATTTTCGGCACTGGTGGTGCGCAGAAGCTGGCAGAAAAATATCACTGCGCCTTATTGGGCCAGTTGCCGCTGCACATTTCGCTCCGTGAGGACCTGGACCGTGGCGAACCGACCGTGGTCAGTAAGCCGGACAGCGAATTCACCCAGTTGTACCGCGAACTGGCGGGGCAGGTGGCGGCTCAGCTGTACTGGCAGGGCGAGGTGATCCCGACGGAGATCGCATTCCGTGCGGTGTAGTATCGGCCGATAAGTATCGGCAGATAGGTATCGTCTGGCGGATACCGTGGTTCGGCGCGGTATCCGTTGTCTTTGGCATCCGGCGGCAGCGAGTGGTTGAATGCCGCACGCCTCGATAGCACAAACCTGCGTAATACTGGCGCGAATCGCGCTAACTCCCTATAATTCCCGCGTCCAGACACATCAGGCTGTGTCCCGCAATAAATCATGTATGCTGCTGGTGGTTATCCCTCGGTGCATAATCCGGCGTGAGCCGTGTCCGAACAGTCTGATATGTCCCCCCTCCTTATTTTTATTAATCAGGTCTTTATTACCATGACTGATAAGTCTCGCCAGTGTGTCATCATCGGGATTGCAGGCGCGTCTGCATCCGGAAAAAGTCTTATTGCCAGCACCCTGTACCGCGAATTGCGCGATCAGGTGGGTGATGAACACATTGGCGTCATCCCGGAAGATAGCTACTACAAGGATCAGTCCCACCTGACCATGGAAGAACGGGTCAAAACCAACTACGACCACCCCAGTTCGATGGATCACAGCCTGCTGCTGCAACATTTGCAGATGCTTAAGGCCGGTCAGCCGATCGCATTGCCGCAGTACAGCTATGTGCAACATACGCGTTTGCAGGAAACGCTGCATATGGCACCGAAAAAGGTGATTATTCTTGAAGGTATTCTGCTGTTGACCGATGTCCGGTTGCGTGAAGAGCTGAATTTTTCCATTTTTGTCGATACCCCGCTGGATATCTGCCTGATGCGCCGTATGCGCCGCGATGTCAATGAACGCGGCCGCTCGATGGATTCCGTAATGGAGCAATACCAGAAAACGGTGCGCCCGATGTTTCTGCAGTTCATCGAACCGTCCAAGCAATATGCGGACATCATCGTGCCGCGTGGCGGCAAAAACCGCATCGCTATTGATATTCTGAAGGCGAAAATCAGCCAGTTCTTTGAGTAGGCTGTTCGCTGAGAAAACCCTTAAAGCAGGTGGCACCGGCATAGCATTTCCGGCGCTGCTGTGGCAGTTTGAACACCTGCGAGAGTCTGACTGGAGAAGATGATGAGACTGTGCGACCGTGACATTGAAATCTGGCTGGACGATGGCCGACTGTCGATTACACCGCGCCCCCCGATTGAACGGATTAACGGTGCGACGGTTGACGTGCGGCTGGGTAATCAGTTCCGAGTGTTTAGTGGTCACGCCGCCGCATTCATTGACCTGAGTGGGCCGAAGGATGAAGTTAGCGCCGCGCTGGATCGTGTAATGAGTGATGAAATCAACCTGGCGGAAGGCGAGGCGTTTTTCCTGCATCCAGGAGAGCTGGCGCTGGCGGTGACGCTGGAATCGGTCACGCTGCCGGATAACCTGGTAGGGTGGCTGGACGGCCGTTCTTCCCTGGCGCGCCTGGGGTTGATGGTACATGTCACGGCTCACCGCATCGATCCGGGATGGCAGGGTTGCATCGTGCTGGAGTTTTACAACTCGGGCAAGCTGCCGCTGGCGCTGCGCCCTGGCATGATTATCGGCGCACTGAGTTTCGAACCGCTCTCCGGTCCTGCCGCACGTCCGTACAACCGACGTGAAGACGCCAAATACAAGGACCAGCAGGGTGCGGTAGCAAGCCGGATTGATAAAGACTAGCTGGTCCAGGTACGACAGCGAACGAGGATGGCATGAGAAGACTGTTTACCACGCTGGTGATTCTGCTGGTGGTGCTGGCGGCAGGTATGACGGCGCTGGTGGTGTTGATTAACCCGAATGATTTCCGGGCCTATATGGTGCAACAGGTTGAGGCACGTACAGGTTACCGCTTGAATCTGGATGGTGACTTGCGCTGGCATGTCTGGCCGCAACTGAGCATTTTATCCGGCGGCCTGTCGGTGAGTGCGCCGGGTGCCGCCGCGCCCGTCATCAGTGCTGAGAACATGCGACTGGACGTGAAACTTTGGCCGTTACTGTCGCATCAGTTGGAAGTCAAGCAGGTGATGCTCAAAGGTGCGGTGATTCGTCTGACACCTGACAGCGAAGCGCTGGCGGCCGGTCCAGTCCCCATTGCACCAGGTGGCGTGTCATCTCCGGAGCCGGAGCGCCGGTGGCGTTTTGATATCAACCGGGTTGAAGTGGAAGACAGCCTGTTGGTATTCCAGCGCGGAAACGCGCCAGTCTTGAATGTCCGCGACATTAACCTGACGATGGAAAGCGACAGCGCCCGGCAGGTACAGGTATCGCTCTCCAGTCGTTTTAACCGTGACCAGCGTGATTTGTCGTTCTCCCTTGACGCCCGGCTGGATATGCAGAATTACCCGCAGCAGATTGGTGCGGATATCGATAGCGTCAGTTACCAATTGCAGGGCGCGGGGCTGCCGACGGAAGGCATTAGCGGTAAAGGGATGATTCGCGGCAGCTATCAGCGTCAGCCGGAGAAACTGACTATCAACCAGTTTGCTCTTAGCGCGAATAACAGCCAGTTGAATGGCTCGTTATCCACCACCTTCAGTGCTACGCCAGAGTATGTACTGGATCTGCAGTCGGAAAAACTGGATCTGGACGCGTTGTTGGGGTTGACGCACGCCGCGTCGTCCAGCGACGGCGGCGACAAAGCGGTCATCGCCAAACCGGTGTTTTCACACGATCAACCGCCCGAGCCTTATCAAGGGCTGCGCAGCTCGATTGCCAACGTGTCAGTGAGTGCCAATACGCTGATTTACCACGGTATGACGGTCAATCAGTTTTCGCTAAAGGGCAGCAATCAGCATGGCAAAGTCAGGGTCACTGACTTTAGCGGCCAGGTAGGAGAGGGGCGTTTCTCATTACCGGGGTCGATGGATGTCGCCGCGTCGCCTGCCATCACTGTTCAGCCCACCCTGAAATCAATGGCGCTGTCGACGTTACTGCCGTTATTTGGTCTGCCTGACGGCTTGCAGGGCAAACTCAGTCTGCAAGGGCGGCTGAGTGGCGACGATCTGTCGCGGCAGGCGCTGCTCTCTCAATGGCGGGGAGCAGCATTGGTGCAGTTCGACCAGTTGCGGTTGCAGGGGCTGAATGTCCAGCAGTTGATCCAGCAAGCGGCAGCGCGCAGCAACAACGACATTCAAACTCCGGATGACTATGCCCGCTACACCGATATTCGGCAGATGAGTGGCGAAATGACACTCAACGCGGGCAAGCTGGAATTGCAGTCATTGACCGGGCAATCTGAGGCATTGACGGTTAGCGGTAACGGTCAGTTTGACCTGCCTGCCCAGCGTTGTGACATCAATCTGGATGTGCGTGTAACACAAGGGTGGAAAGGCGATAGCCAACTGGTGCAATTGCTGCAAGATACCCCCATTCCGTTCCGCCTTTACGGCGAATTCGGCAATTTGAACTACCAATTGCAGATCGAGCAGTTGCTGCGTAAGCGGTTGCAGGACGAGGTGAGAAAACGTCTGAATGACTGGGCGGAGAAAAATCAGCCGACAGCTAAAAAACCAGCGACGAACATGTGATGCATGAGCCTGTAACGTGTATGGCGTGCTTTCACTGAAAAGACATTGATTGAAAAACAGTCATTGAAACAACCAAGGCGGCCATGGCCGCCTTGGTTGTTCATGGGGCTGGTGATGACTTGATCACACCTCATAATCCGGCTGTGGTTCCGGCTCTGGGGTAATCAGCACCTTCACGATGCGGTGGCTTTCCACGGTCAGCACCCGGAACAGGGTGTTGTCGATTCGCACCTCATCGCCCTCCTGCGGGATTTTCTGCGCATACTCCATCAGCAAACCGGCTAGCGTGTGGTATTCGCGCTTCTCGTTCAGTTGCAGCGGGATATACATCAGTAAATCCTCAACCGGCAGATAGCCGTTGGCCGTCAGGGTGCCGTCTTCGTTTTCCTGAATGTCGTGGCGGGCGTCCAGCTCTTCCCCTTCCAGCGGCAAGTTGCCCGCGATGGTTTCCATCACATCACTCAGGGTGACAATCCCCTCGACGGAGCCGAATTCATCAGCCACAAAAGCAAAGTGCGTGTGCGCTTCACGAAACTGCTCCAGTGCGGACAGCAGCGACAATTGCTCCGGAAACACCAGCGGCTGGCGGATCAACGCACGCAGATTCAGTGCCTGCCCGTGCAATTGCTGACGTAGCAAATCGATCACGTGCACCACGCCCAGTGGTTCGCTGGAAACGTGGCTGTCGAACATCACCAGCCGGGTATGCTGATTTTTCTCCATCAGTTCGTGGAAGTCAGCCGGGTCGATGTTGACGTCTACATGCTCGATATCGTGACGGATGGTCATAATGCTGCTGATGGAGCGCTGCGACATACCGAGTACACGCTCAATCATGCGCTGTTCCTGCTGGTTGAACACCGGCTGGCCCATGTCACCGGTGTTATCCGCCACCCGGTCGGCAACCTGTTTATCCAGCTCCGCTTTCTCATGTTCACCGCGTAGCAATCGCAATACTGCTTCGGCTGTGCGCTGACGTAACGGGGTCGACGAAGAGAGAAAGCGCCGACGGTTGAACTGCGCCAACTGGTTGAGCATCTCGATCATGACTGAGAAACCAATGGCAGCGTAGAGGTAACCTTTTGGAATCGGGTAGCCGAACGCGTCCGCAACCAGGCTGAAGCCGATCATCAGCAGGAAGCTCAGGCACAGGATCACAATGGTGGGATGCGCGTTGACGAAGCGTGTCAACGGCTTACTGGCCAGTAGCATCAGGCCGATGGCGATAGTGACCGCCGCCATCATGACTGGCAAGTGCTCGGTCATGCCGACCGCGGTAATCACCGAATCCAGCGAGAACACGGCATCCAGCACCACAATCTGTGCGACGACCGGCCAGAAACGCGCACCCTTGCGTTGGGTTTGCTGCGCCTGGTCTTTGCCTTCCAGCCGTTCATTCAGCTCCATCGTGGCCTTGAACAACAGGAACAGGCCGCCGACCAGCATAATCAGGTCACGTGCGCTGAACGGGTGTCCATAAATGGTAAACAGTGGGTGGGTTAGCGAAACCAGCCAGGAGATGGACGACAGCAGCACAAAGCGCATCAGCAAGGCCAGCAATAGCCCGACAACCCGAGCCCGATCACGGGATTTTTCTGGCAGTTTCTCCGCCAGAATGGCGATAAAGACCAGGTTGTCGATACCCAATACCAGTTCCAATACCACTAGTGTGGCCAGACCGGCCCAAATTGTTGGATCAGCGATCCATTCCATAGGTTGAACTCACCTTTTTCTTTATCCGGTTGATATTCGCATAGCGTATCAGGCGTTGCGTCGCGCAACCATAACGCCACCGACCGTGCTTGATTGATATCAAATTGCTGAGCGTCGGTAGACGTTTTTTTATGTGAGTAAGATCACAAGGTTTTCAGCAAGATGGAAAGTATTGCAGTACGTTTTGAGAAATCAAAGAATCACCGGGAAGGTTAAAAAATAACCCGTTTCATTAAGGTGATGCATTATATGCTTGGGCGGAGAAATGAACGAAAAAATAGCCTTCACCCTGACGGTTTCATGTCCTCATTTATGTGTTAACAAAATTATTATATGAAAATGAAGTATTTATTAAGATGTCTCTGATATACATAACTTTTTGTTTATTAATGATAAAAAAAACTTTGCTCATAAGAAAAACTGCATGGAATGTTAGTATTTTTCCGAAAACAAACACCAGGAAGATATTTGTCTTGTTATAAGCAAATATTTTTTACTACTCTCCGGTGTGGCGATATTGACACATCTTTAAAAATATTTAATTCGAAACTTTAGTGTCATTAATGTTTTTGCAAGCCATTTTTACGAGTCAGTTATGACGAGTCACAGCAATAGCTGGGTAGTCTGAAACGAAAACGGAACAGCGAGTTGGTAGCTATGAGCCAAGGGCGGTAGCGTACCTGATGCGATTGACCGGACAGCCATGAGCTGCGTTTCAGATGATGCCCTCCAGGACGTTGAAACCGTTCAGCCGTCTGCATTCAGGCTTTACTGCCTGTGTGTTGATGAGCAATGCGGTAACGATGCCAACGGATCCACCGTGAATGCTTAACGTGTGGGCTGTCTGTTACTCACTTGACTGAAAGGCGATGGCAAAAAGATGTTAAACCTGACACTGATGCGTAGACCGCAGGTACAACCCGCGGCACTCCTCCTGACCAGCGCTTCGCCTGCGGCTGAGTCGCCTTTTTTTGCCCACAGCAACGATTTTTCCCACAGCAACGATGATGTAACCGTGCAGCCTGACCAAACGGGTCGCCACTGTGCGGCTCACGCTGACGTTATTCCCCTTTCTCAAACCAAAACTCATAGCTATAGCTCGTGGCAGTCTGCCGCTGTTTCCCTTTCCAGATCGACGTTCCAGCCGGAGGCTTATCACCTGAAACAACGCTTTACTTATTTCCGTTTGAATATTTAAACGATGATGAGAGTAATTTTGGTTATAAGTCTTTAGATTCTTGGGCGGGGTGAAAAACATCTTTCAACAAATCATTAAGGATCAACGCGTTGTGGAACACACCGGCGCGTCCAATGCGTTATTGATTCGGGCAGTACCGCTCTTTGTTTCTCACTTGACTGAAAAGCGATGGCATAAAGGATGTTAAAACCAACACTGAAAGTTATACCGCTGATGTTGTCGGCGACATTCCTGGCTGGCTGTACGCTGGTCCCAGGCACACACCTTTCTACCAGTGGAAAAGAGGTCGTAGAACAACCGGATGATGATTTCAACATCAATAAAATGGTCAATATTTACCCTGTTACGCCGTTGCTGATAGAGAAAATGCGCCTGCGACCGGCGATTGCCCAGACAAATCCGTCGTTGGATGCGGAGTTGAAGCGCTACGAATACCGAATTGGTATCGGCGATGTGTTGATGGTTACCGTCTGGGATCACCCGGAATTGACCACGCCAGCGGGGACCTACCGCACCGCTGCGGATACCGGCAACTGGGTTCACTCGGATGGCACCATTTTTTACCCCTACATCGGCAAATTGCGCGTGGTAGATAAAACCCTGACCGAGGTGCGTGAGGAAATCATGCGTCGGTTGGCGCAATACATCGAATCGCCGCAGGTGGAAGTCAGCATTGCCGCGTTCCGCTCGCAGAAAGCCTATGTAACCGGGGAAGTGGTGCGCTCGGGCCAGCAGCCTATCACCAACGTACCGTTGACGATTATGGATGCTATCAATAATGCGGGCGGGCTAAGCGAATTTGCCGACTGGCGTAATCTGGTGCTGACGCATAACGGCAAAGATGAGCACATTTCTTTGCAGGCGCTGATGCAGAACGGCGATTTGTCCCAAAACCGCCTGCTGTACCCCGGCGATATCCTGTTTGTACCGCGCAATGATGACCTGAAAGTGTTCGTGATGGGGGAAGTGAACAAGCAATCGACCCTCAAGATGGACCGCAGTGGCATGACGCTGACCGAAGCGTTGGGCAGCGCGGAAGGGATGAACCAGATGGTGGCCGACGCCACGGGGGTGTTTGTTATCCGACCGCTGCGTGGTACGCAAGGGCCGAAGCTGGCCAACATTTATCAGCTCAACACCAAAGACGCGACCGCGCTGGTGATGGGCTCCGAATTTCCGCTGCAACCGTATGACGTGGTGTATGTCACCTCGGCACCGGTAGCGCGCTGGAACCGCCTGATTTCGCAACTGGTGCCGACCATCAGCGGGTTTAACGACCTGAGCGAAGGCAGCTTGCGCGTGCGTACCTGGCCGTAGCCGTAGGGGGGCGTCTCAATGTTCAACAGTATTCTTGTTATTTGCGAGGGCAATATCTGTCGCTCACCGACGGGTGAGCGCCTGCTACAGCAGGCATTGCCGGGCAAAAAGGTATCGTCTGCTGGCTGGCGGGCGATGGACGGAAAACCTGCCGATGAAACGGCCAGCCTGGTGGCTGCTGAACACGGTCTGTCGCTGGATGGGCATGTGGCTCGCCAGTTGACTGGTTCGTTGTGTCGGCATTACGACCTGATTCTGGTGATGGAAAAGGTGCACATTGATGCCGTGTGTCATTTCTCTCCGGAAGTACGTGGGAAAACGTTGCTGTTCGGGCACTGGTTTAACCAGCAGGAGATTACCGACCCGTACCGCAAAAGCCGGGAAGCCTTTGAGTTTGTGTATACCCAACTTGAACAATCTGCCCGCAAGTGGGCGCAGGCGCTGAGCCGTTAACCAGTCAGGGATTACGATGTCAGAGAGAATTGGCGTGAAAACATCTGAAGCGGACAAGGCGGATGAAATTGACCTGGGACGCTTGCTGGGAACCGTGCTGGATCACCGCTGGCTGATTATCAGCATCACCACCATCTTTACCATGCTGGGCATCTTGTATGCGCTGCTGGCGACGCCGGTTTATCAGGCGGATGCGATGGTGCAAGTGGAACAGAACGTCAGCGATTCGCTAATGAACGATATTTCCAAGGTCTTGCCGGATAGCAAACCGCAATCGGCACCTGAAGTCGAACTGCTTCGCTCCCGCATGGTAGTGGGGAAGACCGTACAGGATCTGGGGTTGGATACCGAGGTTGAACAGAAGTATTTCCCGCTGGTGGGTAAAGGTATCGCCCGGCTAAAAGATGAGGAGCCAGCGCGAATCTCTGTCTCCCGGTTGTCGGTGCCGGACAGTTGGCTGGATGAAAAGATGACCGTGACGATTGAGGATGAGGGGAAATACCGCTTTGCCGCTGGTAAGGACGCCTCGTTCATCGGCAGTATCGGGCAACTGGAGTCTCACGGCGGTTTTAATCTGCTGATCAGCGACACCAACGCCGCGCCGGGTACGGTATTTACCGTCAGGAAAAAGAACATGCTGACCGCGATCAACGACATTCTGAGCGAGCTGTCGGTGGCGGATAAAGGGAAAGACACCGGCGTATTGCAACTGACGTTGGAAGGCAGCGATCCGGCACTGGTGAGAAAAACGCTGGCAAGTATCAGCGATAACTACCTGCAACAGAATGTGGATCGCAAATCGGAAGAGGCGGCCAGAAGTCTGGTGTTCCTCAAAGAACAACTGCCGCTGGTGCGTGCTTCACTGGAGACAGCGGAAGACAAACTGAATAAGTACCGTCAACAGAAAGATTCGGTGGATCTGTCACTGGAAGCTAAATCGGTGCTGGACACGATAGTGGATGTCGAATCTCAGCTTAACCAGTTGACCTTTCGTGAAGCGGAGATCTCCAAGCTGTATACCCGTGAGCATCCTGCCTACCGGTCGTTGCTGGAGAAACGCGCCACGCTGGAAAAAGAGCGCGATAACCTGAATAAGCGTGTCAGTAGTATGCCGAAAACCCAACAGGAAATTGTGCGGCTGACGCGGGATGTCAATGTCGGGCAGGAAGTGTATGTCCAGTTGATGAATAAGCAGCAGGAACTGAGCATCAACAAAGCCAGTACCGTCGGTAATGTGCGCATTATCGACCCGGCGGTGGTTCAGCTTAAACCGGTGAAACCGAAGAAAACGCTGGTGATTCTGCTGGCTGCGATGTTAGGCGGGGTGGCTTCTGTCGGGTTCGTATTACTGAAAACGCTGCTGCATCGCGGTATCGAAAGCCCGGAACAGCTGGAAGAGCTGGGTATTAATGTGTACGCCAGCGTGCCTTTGTCGGAATGGCAACAGAAGAAGGATAGAGAGTTCGCTAACAAGAACCGCAAACGCAATACCCGTTCTGATTCCCTGTTGGCGGTGGGCAACCCGGCTGACCTGGCGATCGAAGCGATCCGCAGCCTGCGCACCAGCCTGCATTTCGCGATGATGGAAGCGAAAAATAATGTCCTGATGATCTCCGGTGCCAGTCCGGGTATCGGTAAGTCTTTCGTCAGCGCCAACCTGGGCGCGGTGATCGCCCAGGCTGGGCAGCGGGTGCTGATCGTCGACTGCGATATGCGTAAGGGGTATGCCCACCATCTGATGGGGGCGACGCCTGAGAAAGGGTTGTCGGATATCCTCTCAGGGCAGATCGACGCGCAGCAGGCGCTGCGCCCTACCGCGGTGGAGAATCTGTTTTTTATCCCGCGCGGTCAGATCCCACCCAATCCGTCGGAGCTGTTGATGCACAGCAACTTTACCGCGTTTGTCGATTGGGCCGTCCGTCAGTTCGATATCGTACTGCTGGATACGCCGCCGATTCTGGCGGTGACCGACGCGGCGATCATCAGCCGACAAGCTGGGACATCGCTGCTGGTAGCGCGGTTTGAGATGAACACACCGAAAGAGGTGGAGATCAGTATCCGACGCTTTGAACAGAATGGCGCGTCGATCAAAGGGGTGATCCTGAATGCGGTGATTCGCCGGGCGCTGAGTTACTACAGCTATGGATATGACTCCTATCAGTACTCTTACGGCGCGGATAAAAACTAGCTTCTGTTAATCCATAAAGGAAGCGGGATGTTTACAAGGCCGGATTTACAAGGATGAGTATGAAAAATAGAAGGTTAATGATGGTGATCGACCCGCGATAGCGACTAAGAGAAGCGCGGTAAAGGCAGTGGAAATAGCTGTAGAGAGGGCTGGTGTTATGCCGGAGTGCACGCCAGCCGCTTCTCTGCCCTCGGGGAGGGCGTGCCGGTCCATTTCGCACAAGCGGAAATGGGTCCCTGAACATAAAGAATTAAAAGCAAGGATAGATAATATGAAGATCATGATTATCAATACCTTATATCACCCTTATAAAGTGGGTGGGGCCGAAGTCTCGGTCCAGCTTTTGGCTGAAACGCTGGTACAGCGCGGGCATCAGGTACAGGTGCTGTGTCTGACGCCTGATCCGTATCGCAGCGAACAAGTTATTAACGGTGTGTCGGTGTGTTATTTGCCGCTGGCGAACAGCTACTGGCCGTTTGATGGTCAGAAGCGTTCTTCCGGGCAAAAGATACGCTGGCACCTGAAGGACTACTACAACCGTGACATGCGCAGTGCGGTGATGCAGGAAATTAGGGCGTTTTCGCCCGATATCGTTCACACCAATAACATTGCCGGGTTCTCGGTGTCGGTCTGGTCGGCGGCGAAAGCCTGTGGGGTGAAAATTCTGCATACCAGCCGGGATTACTACCTGTTTCACCACAACGCGACCCTGTTCTCCGATGGTCAGAATCAGAATCCCGATGCAACAGGCATTCGTCTGATGTCGGCGGTGAAAAAACGGTTTAGTCGTCTGGTGGACGGTTATGTCGGCATCAGTCAGTTTATCTGCGAGATGCACCGGGAGGCCGGGTTTTTCCCTAATGCGCAACATGCCTTTATTTACAACACGGTGCCCGCGGTGGATGACACTGGGGCGAATGAACCGGTCGAAGAAAATGTCAGGCGGATTGGCTTTATCGGCAAGTTTTCGCCAGAGAAGGGGTTTGATGACTTTTGTGCCCTGGCCCGGCACTACCGCAATCGATCCGGTTATGTTTTTTATGCCGCGGGTCGCATCACGCAGGATAACCCGCTGGTGGAGGAAGCGCGCCAGAGTGGTGTGATTCTGCTGGGGTTTGTCAGTCTGGAAGACTTTATGCGGCAGGTGGACGTCGTGGTGCTGCCTGTGAAATGGCATGAGCCGTTCGGCCGGGTAGTTGTCGAAAGCATCTTCCATGGAAAAGTGGTGCTGACTAACCGCATGGGCGGCGTTGGTGAACTGGCCGCGTTATTGCCGAACATCTATTTCATGGAAGAGACGTCGGTGGATGCGGAGGTGGAAAAACACGCCGAGCCGCTTTGCCCCGAAATGCTGGCGCATTTTACCCCAGACCGAGTCGCACAGGAGTATGAGCAGGCCTACAACCATGCGCTCAGCGCCTGATGTCAAATCGGGTTGATGTCAAACAGGGTTGATTGATGCAGACCTGTCGATGAGACGAGATGTCGTCCTTATCGATGGGGGATAACAGGGAAACGCATAAAGTTGCACTGGTCATCGCGGTGCCGCTATCAAGGATGTTGTCCTTAACACATTGCTTTATATGCTCTGGGTTAGTACGACTATAGTTTTGATTTATAGACTATTTTCTTGATGCGGAACAGGGCGGCTACGCCGTCTGGTGCCTGGATAAGGCACTCCGTATTTGCCGGGGACAACTCTCTATGCGAATTCTGATTATCAACACCCTGTACCATCCGTACAAAGTGGGTGGGGCCGAGGTGTCTGTGCAGTTGATGGCGGAAGCACTGGTGCGACGACAGCATCAGGTACAGATACTGTGCCTGACGCCGGAAAAGCAGCGTCGTGAAACAGTTATTAATGGCGTTGCCGTGTGCTATGTGCCGCTGGCTAACCATTACTGGCCGTTTGATGGCAAAAAGAAATCTTTCTTCCAGAAAATACGCTGGCACCTGAAAGATTATTACAACGTGGATATGCGGCGCGTTGCGATGGACGTTATCCAGGACTTCTCACCGGACCTGGTGCACACCAACAACATTGCCGGATTTTCCGTGTCGGTCTGGTCAGCGGCGAAAGCCTGCGGGGTGAAAATCCTGCATACCAGCCGGGATTACTATCTGTTTCATCATAATGTGACCCTGTTTCGTAGGGGAAAGAATCAGGACCCGGCATCGGTGGGTATCTGCCTGATGTCCTGGTTGAAACGGCGGTACAGCCATTTGGTGGACGGCTATGTCGGTATTAGCCGGTTTATTTTCGAGCTGCATCGTAACGCGGGTTTTTTCCCCAGGGTCTATCAGGGGTTTATTTATGACATCGTGCTGGAGGCCAGCCATATACCCGCAGAGCCTGCAACACGAGGTGAGGGCGATAACGCCGTCAAGCGCATCGGTTTTATCGGCAAGCTGGCAGAGGAAAAAGGATTTGATGATTTCTGCGTACTGGCCCGGCATTACCGTGATCGCCCTGGGTATGCTTTTTATGCCGCAGGGCGTATCACGCAGGATAATCCACTGGTGGAGGTGGCGCGGGACAGCGGTGTGACGCTGCTGGGTTTTGTCAGCCTGGAAACGTTCATGCAGCAGGTAGATGTCGTGGTCTTGCCGGTGAAATGGCATGAGCCATTTGGCCGAGTAGTAGTGGAAAGCATCTTTTATGGAAAGGTGGTACTGACGAATCGAATGGGGGCGGTCAGCGAATTATCGTCTCTATTACCGAATATCTATTTTATGGAAGAGTGCTCGCTTGAAGAGGTTATCAATAAACCTATTAAGCCACTTGGTCCTGAAACATTATATGCATTTACACCTGATGCTATCGCCGGGGAATTTGAAAAGGTCTATGTGAAAATGCTTATACCTGAAACTCGACGGCGAGATTTATTACCTGCGGAATCTAATGGAATAAGAAAGTAAAGCATACGTTTTACGATTGGCTGCTTTTTGGAAGATGGAATCCGAAAACAATCACTGTCTTTTATTTAAACGGTTACACCGTTCGGTGTAACCGGAAGGGGATGTCATTCATGTATGTGAATACACGTAATCTGCTGGGGCATACTACTGGCGTGCAACGCTATACCAAGAAGATTATTGAATATATTTCTACGGCTGGCGTTAGGGTGGAATTAATACACCCGGATAATATTATTTATGGCATGAAGGGGCATATGTGGGAGCAATTGTCGCTACCACGAAAAGTAACGTCGAAAGATATATTGTGGTCACCCAGTAATACAGGGCCGCTGCTGATTAAAAAACAAATTGTCACTATTCACGACACCGTGCCTTTTGATCATCCGGAATGGCTGAATAAAAAATTTGTTGCCTGGTATCAATTCATGCAACCACGGCTGGCGAAAAAAGTAGAGCACATCATCACCATCTCCGAGTTTTCCAAGGAACGCATTATGCACCATTTGCGCGTGCCGGAGAGCAAAGTCTCGGTGATTTACAACGGGGTGGACGTGCTGCAACCGGGCGCGGGTGGGCGCGCGGCAGAAAAGGGCGCACCAGTGGTGGAGGGCGATTACCTCCTATCGGTGGGGTCGCTGGAACCACGGAAGAATATTCCCAGGCTAATCAAGGCATTTCTTCGCTTTAAACAGGAGAGCGGCTCCGACATTCGGCTGGTCATTGTGGGTAAGAAAGGAGTGTCGCGGGTGTTCGGGGATGACGGTGCCGACGCGTTGACTGACAACGACGCGGTGATTTTTACCGGCCACGTTAGCGATGACGCACTGGTGAGCCTGTACCAACATGCACGCGGCTTCTGCTACCCCTCAATGTACGAAGGATTTGGTCTGCCGCCGCTGGAAGCGATGTGCTATGGACTGCCGGTGCTGACCAGCAACACCACATCACTGAAGGAACTGTGTGAACAGCGGGCGATTCTGGTTGACCCATTGTCCGTGTCGTCGATTGCTGAGGGGATTCACCAATTGGTGACCGGTCAAGGCCCGGCGGATATGCAGAAGAAAGGCGAGGCGTTCGCCCAGTCATTGACATGGAAGCAGTGCGCATCTGAAACGCTACGCGTCCTGGAACACGGAAGCCAACGCGTTGCGTAGCGAAATCGACGACCGTTTTTTCACTTTTCAGATGAGCAAGAGAATCGAGATATGAAAGTCAATTTTGTGGTTCCAGTTTATAACGGTGGTGAAATCTGGGAGCAATGCGCTGCATCACTACATGCCTGCCTGATTGCCGAACAATTGCCGCCGCAGCAGGTCTTGGTGATTGATTCGTCGTCACGCGACAACTCGCGCGAGGTGGCCGCTCGTTACGGTTTCCGGTGTCACACCATTACTTCTGCTGAATTCAACCACGGCGGTACACGTAATCTCGGTGTGACAATGAGTGACGGCGACGTGGTGGTGTTCCTGACCCAGGACGCGATTCCTCAACACCGTTTTATTTGTGAGTTGCTGTCTGCGTTTGAGGATGAGCAGGTGGCGGTGGCTTACGGCCGCCAGTTGCCGCATGACGACGCTAACCCGCTGGCCTGCCATGCCCGCTGTTTCAACTACAGCACCCGCAGTCATGTACTGGGGCTGATGGACAAGTCGCACTATGGCATCAAGACGGTGTTTACCTCCAACTCGTTTGCGGCTTATCGGGCGAAAACCTTTCATGAACTGGGCGGGTTTCCGTCCAACACGATTCTTAGCGAGGATATGTATCTGGCGGCTCAGGCGGTACTGGCTGGATACCGGGTGGCGTATGTGGCGGATGCGGCGGTTAAGCATTCACACAACTA
This sequence comes from Dickeya undicola, assembly GCF_000784735.1. Taxonomy (GTDB): domain Bacteria; phylum Pseudomonadota; class Gammaproteobacteria; order Enterobacterales; family Enterobacteriaceae; genus Dickeya; species Dickeya undicola. The sequence continues at coordinate 47,807 of NZ_JSYG01000020.1, read as the reverse complement.
TACGCCAGTGGAGGAGTTCAGGCGTTATTTTGATATCGGTGTATTTCACTGTGACGAAAAATGGATTAGGGAGGAATTCGGCGGTGCCGGTGGCGAAGGGAAGCGATTTATTTTTTCCGAGCTCCGTTATCTCATGAAAGAAAATAACTATCTGTGGATCCCTCGTGCGTGTGTGCACAATGCCCTGAAAATTGCAGGATATAAATTGGGGCAGCATTATCAGAAAATACCTCATGGCTTAATCAGGAAACTGAGTATGCATAAAAGATTCTGGCAATAACTTCTACTCGTACAGGTGAACGACTATGGTCAGGAAAAAAGAGAGTGTAATTTATGCTATTCCCTCGCTGGTTTCAGTATTACAGCGTTTCTCTGATATGACTGTAATCTTTATCAGCGTGCTGTTAGCATGTCTGGTGACAAACAAAGAGATATCGACGGCGGCATATTTAATCGCCTTGATCAGCTTTTCCGTCTTTCAGTTATTGGCGGGTTTTACCAATTTTTATCGTTCGTGGCGTGGTGTCGGTATTTATACTGAGATTCGAACCCTGATTATTAACTGGGGAATTAGCGTCACTTTCGGTGCCGGTATTTTATCTTTGGTGCCGAACCAATATATCGGTTATCATTTTCATGCGGTCTGGTTTTTATTTACCGTAGCAGGATTTTTGATATCACGTACCCTGATTCGGGTGGTGGTGCAATATCTGCGAAAAAAAGGTTACAACAAGGTCAACGTGGCGTTTATCGGTGCGCAACCCTCCGGTGCTTATTTGGCTGAGAGTATCAAGCAGGCACCCTGGATGGGGCTGAACATCATTGGTTATTTTTCCGAAAACAGCCAGTTCCAGTACAGCTATGAACGTAATGGTGTGCGCTGTCTGGGGGATGTGGATGAGCTGATTCGGCTGGCCCGCAAAGGGGATCTGGACAAGATTTATGTCTCGTTCTCACTGCAGGAGGCGGAATTGATCAACCACCTGATGTCGGCACTGACGGATACCACTTGTACGGTGATGCTGGTGCCTGACATTCTGGCGTTTAACGTGTTGCAGTCGCGCAGCGATATCATTAACGGTATTCCGGTGGTGTCGCTGTACGATTCGCCGATGAGTGGTGTGAATCGTCTGCTCAAACGCCTGGAAGACATTGTGACCGCGTCGATTATTACTGTGCTGATTTCCCCGCTGTTATTGGGTATTGCGTTGCTGGTCAAATTGACCTCCAAGGGGCCGGTGATTTTCCGGCAGAGACGTTACGGCATGGATGGCAAGGCGATAGAAGTGTGGAAATTCCGCAGTATGACGGTAATGGAAAACGGCGATACCGTGATTCAGGCCAGTAAAGATGATAAGCGTGTGACACCGGTGGGCGCGTTTCTGCGTCGCACATCGCTGGACGAACTGCCGCAGTTCATCAATGTCATTCGCGGTGAAATGTCGATCGTCGGGCCGCGTCCGCACGCGGTGGCGCACAACGAACAGTACCGCAAGCTGATCAAAGGGTACATGCTGCGGCACAAAATGAAGCCAGGGATTACCGGCTGGGCGCAAATTAATGGCTGGCGTGGTGAAACCGATACTCTGGAAAAGATGGAAAAACGGGTGGAATACGATCTTTTCTATATCGAAAACTGGAGTGTCTGGCTGGATATCAAGATTATATTTCTGACAATCTTCAAAGGATTTGTGAGTAAATCCGCGTATTAACACATTTCTGAAAGGTCACTATTCATGAATATTCTTGTAACGGGTGGGGCTGGGTTTATTGGTTCAGCCGTGGTGCGTCATATCATTCAGCACACTCAGGACCGGGTAATGGTGGTGGATTGCCTGACTTATGCCGGTAATCTGGCGTCGTTGAAAGAAGTGGCATCCGATCCCCGTTTTTTGTTTGAGAAAGTCAACATCTGCGACCGGGCTGGGCTGGATCGGGTGTTTGCGACCTTTCAGCCGGATGCGGTCATGCATCTGGCGGCGGAAAGCCATGTTGATCGTTCTATCGACGGTCCTTCCGCTTTTATTGAAACCAATATTACCGGGACTTACACCCTGCTGGAGGCGACGCGGCATTACTGGTCGGCATTGCCGGAGGCGAGCAGGGCGGCTTTCCGTTTCCACCATATTTCCACGGATGAAGTGTACGGCGACCTGCACGGCACTGACGATCTGTTTACGGAAACCACGCCTTACGCGCCGAGTAGCCCGTACTCCGCTTCCAAGGCCGCCAGCGATCATCTGGTACGCGCCTGGCTGCGGACTTACGGCCTGCCCACGTTGGTGACCAACTGCTCCAACAACTACGGCCCGTACCATTTCCCGGAAAAACTGATTCCGCTGATCATTCTCAACGCGCTGGAAGGAAAACCGTTGCCGGTGTACGGCAAGGGCAACCAGATCCGCGACTGGCTATACGTCGAAGATCATGCCCGCGCGCTCTACACCGTCATGACTACCGGCGAGGTGGGAGAAACGTACAACATCGGTGGTCATAACGAACGGAAAAACATTGAGGTGGTGAAAACCATCTGCGCCCTGCTGGATGAACTGCGGCCGGAGAAGCCGGCAGGCATCCGCCACTACGACGAGCTGATCACCCATGTGACCGATCGGCCGGGGCACGATCTGCGCTATGCGATCGATGCGTCGAAAATCTACCGCGAACTGGGCTGGAAACCGCAGGAAACCTTCGAGTCCGGCATCCGTAAAACCGTGGAGTGGTATCTGGCGAACGAGGACTGGTGGCGCAGCGTTAAGGATGGCTCCTATACCGGCGAACGCTTAGGTTTAACCCTTTAATCGTATTCTAGTTAAGGAAAGTCCAATGAAAGGCATTGTATTGGCAGGCGGTTCAGGAACCCGACTCTATCCGATTACCCGTGGGGTATCGAAGCAACTGTTGCCCATTTACGACAAGCCGATGATCTATTACCCGATTTCGGTACTGATGCTGGCTGGCATCCGGGACATTCTGATCATCTCGACCCCGGATGACCTGCCTGCCTATCGGCGATTGCTGGGTAACGGCAGCCGGTTCGGTGTGAATTTCTGTTACGCCGAACAACCTTCACCGGACGGTCTGGCGCAGGCGTTTCTGATCGGCGAAACCTTTATCGACGGTGATCAATGTGCGCTGGTGCTGGGTGATAACATCTTCTTCGGTCAGAGCTTCGGTAAAAAACTGGAGAACGTGGCTGCCCGTACCGACGGTGCCACCGTCTTCGGTTATCAGGTGATGGACCCCGAGCGCTTTGGTGTGGTGGAGTTTGACGACAATAAACAGGCGATTTCGCTGGAAGAAAAACCCAGCAAACCGAAGTCTAACTGGGCGGTGACCGGGCTCTATTTCTATGACCGCCATGTGGTGGAAATGGCCAAGCAGGTCAAACCCTCGGCGCGCGGCGAACTGGAAATCACCACACTCAATGAAATGTATCTGCAGCAGGGTAACCTGAATGTGGAAGTTCTGGGGCGCGGCTTTGCCTGGCTGGACACCGGCACCCATGACAGCTTGCTGGAGGCATCCCAGTTCATCAGCACCATTGAGAAGCGTCAGGGCTTCAAGGTTGCTTGTCTGGAGGAAATTGCGTTCCGTAAAGGCTGGTTGAGCCGTGAACAGGTGGCGGATGAAGCACGTTATCTCGCTAAAACCCATTATGGTCAGTATCTGGCCCAACTACTTACAGGGATGTGATATGCAAGTCCACGATACCGCCATTCAGGGTGTAAAAATCATTCAACCTAAGGTCTTCGGTGATGCCCGAGGCTTCTTTCTGGAAACGTTTGAGAAGCGTCGTTATCAGGAGATGCTGGATATCGACCTGGATTTTGTGCAGGACAACCATTCCCGCTCGGCCAAAGGCGTGCTGCGTGGGTTGCACTTTCAGACGACCAATCCGCAAGGAAAACTGGTGCGAGTGGTGCGCGGCGAGGTGTTCGACGTTGTTGTGGACATTCGCCGGGATTCACCGACCTACGGCCGCTGGGAAGGCGTTGTGTTGTCGGAAGAAAATAAAACGCAGTTCTGGATCCCACCGGGTCTGGCGCACGGTTTCGTGGTGTTGTCCGACATGGCGGATTTCGAATACAAGTGCACCGACTACTATAACCCGGCTCATGAGGGCTGCCTGTTATGGAACGATGCAGACATCGCCATCGACTGGCCAATAACCTCCCCCTTATTGTCAGAAAAGGATAAACAGGGCAAAGCCTTTAAGGAGTTATGGGGATGAAAATTTTATTAACTGGCGCTAACGGTCAGTTGGGGCGCTGCTTTCAGGATCGGCTGCCGGACGGGTGGTCGGTGTTGGCGACGGACATGGACTCGCTGGATATTACCGACGAGGCGCAGGTTCAGGCTACGATGGAATCGTGGCAACCGGACGCCATTGTGAATGCGGCGGCCTATACAGCGGTGGACAAGGCTGAGTCAGAACCCGAGCTGGCGGCGCGCATCAATGTTACCGGGCCGGAATATCTGGCCCGCGCTGCCCGTCAGCACGGGGCGCGTTTCATCCACGTCTCCACCGATTATGTGTTTGATGGCAGCGCGACCCAGCCGTATAGCGAAACCGATGCTACCCACCCGCTGGGCGTGTACGGTCAGACCAAGCTGGATGGCGAACGGGTGGTGCTGAAAGTGAATCCGGCAACGCAGATTGTGCGTACCGCCTGGGTTTTCAGCGAGTACGGCAACAACTTTGTTAAAACCATGCTGCGACTGGGCCGGGAGCGGGATACCCTCGGCGTGGTGGCTGATCAACGTGGTTGCCCGACTTACGCCGGTGATATTGCCAACGCGATCATTAGCTTACTACAGCAACAGGCTGATGCGGGTCTGTACCACTTTTGTGGTGACGAAGAAGTGTCCTGGCATGATTTTGCCAGCGCTATTTTCGCCATTGCTGGTGAGAAGCAGTTGCTGCCCCGTACGCCGGTGGTCAACGCTATTACCACTGATCAATATCCAACACCAGCGGCACGCCCGGCTTACTCCACGCTGGATTGCAGCAAGATTGCCCGATTGGGCATTCCGCCGTCCGCCTGGCGGGAGGCGTTGGGCGTTATCATCCCCAAATTGGTCTGATGATGTTCAGGCGCGGTAACCCCACAGGGGCATGACGCCCCACCATGTCAAGTTGCAGGCGATAACCGAGCGAATCCTCATGAATGCGGATTCGTACGGTCAGTGCGTCTGCAACTTGAGGGGATACCGCACATCGTTCTCGTATTTCCTTATCTTCGGTTAGCAGAGATGACAGGTCACGATCGGATCAGTATTGCGTTGGCTACCTATAATGGTGGCCGCTATGTCAGACAGCAGCTGGACTCCATCCAGCATCAGACGCATCAGGACTTTATCATCCATGTATGCGACGACGGTTCCCGTGATAACACGCTAGAGATAATCCGGAGCCATGAACTCTATCAGCAGGGTAAAATCCGCCTTTATCCCGGCAAAGGTGGGTTAGGCGCGATGAAAAACTTCCGCCGCGCCATTGCCTGTTGTGAAGACCGCTATATCACCTTGTGCGACCAGGATGACTATTGGGTTCCTGAAAAACTGGAGCGGTTGCTCAACGAGGCCAAAATGCACGAGCAGGAAGGCGCGACGCCGGTGCTGGCGTTTTCCGACCTGGAGATTGTGGATGCGGTACTGGGGCCGCTGCATCCGTCCTTCTATCGCGCGTCGATCAAGTCCTCGGCGGCCAGCCAGCCGGAAGACTTTGTGGTCAGTAATCATATTCCCGGCTGCGCCATGCTGTTCAATCGTGCATTGAAACAGCTGATAGAGCCGATGCCAGACGACATTCGAATGCATGACTGGTGGATTGCGATGATCGCCGCCCACAGTGGGAAGATAGCCTATGTGGATACGCCGCTGATCAAGTATCGCCAGCACGGCAACAATACCGTTGGCGTGCCCGGTATCCTGCGAAAACGCCTGCTGCCAGATAGCCTGCTGTGTCTTAGAGGTTACCCCACAGGCCACAGGCATAGCCGCATGATGTTGACCGCTTTGAAAAATTTCTGCCAGCAGCATCCGTCCGACAGCACTGATTTTTTGCGGGTTATCCGCGGAGAAGCCGGGGTACTGCGTAAGCTGTCACTGATGCGACGCGCCCGCAACGGTGAGCGGAAACTGCTGAGTTGTGCAATCTGGTGGATGGTATGAGTGACAAAAAGACAATAAAACGCGAGGTTATCTATCTCTATATTATTCAGATTTCCAATATGCTGCTGCCACTGGCGACCTTTCCCTATCTGGCCAGGGTGCTGGGTGCGGAGTTCTTTGGCAAACTGAGTTACGCCCAGTCCATCAGCTTTATCGCGTTGTTTATTGTCGATTTTGGTTTTAACTTCTCGGCCGCCAGAAAAGTCAGTGCCCATGCTGGCGACATGGCGGCCATCAATACCCTGTACTCGAATGTGCAATGCGCCAAAACACTGCTGTTTCTGGTGGTGATGGTGGCGGGAACGCTAGTCGATCTGTTGACGGCGCAGTCGAAGATAGACGGCATCTTGTTCTTTATCGGGTTGGCGTCTTCGCTAAGCTCGTTACTGTCGGCTGCCTGGCTGTTTCAGGGGTTGGGGAAGAACTCGCATCTGGCGATTCTGAACCTGGTGTTCCGTGCGCTGGCGTTGGGGCTTATCTTCCTGCTGGTAAGCGCACCAACAGATATTTATCTGGCGTCGGTGATTCAGCTGTTCCCACCGGTATTGGTTGGGCTGGTGATTCAGTGTCAGTTGAAACGCCGTGAATCGGTGAGCTGGCAGCTTTCCGGTGTAAACCGGCAGACGATATCCGATGAAATTCGGGAAAGTTTTCATAACTTTTCTGCGTCATTGTTCACGCTGGGTTTCACTTATCTGAATCCGATAGTGATCAAATTCATGTTCGGCGACGCCACGTTGGGGCACTACGCGGTGGCGGATCGGCTGGCATCGGTGCTGCGCCAACTGTATAACCCGATAGTACAAGGCAATTTCAGTCACATTTGCAGCCTTTACAACCGGCTAGAGTACCCGGCGATTCGGGCCAGGCTGATGAAGGTCATGATGATGTTTTCTTTACTCACCGCCAGCGCCTTTTTGGGGAACCTGCTGGTAGGAACGCCGATTATCCACTGGGTTTTCGGTAAGGAATACGACATTGGGCATTTGCTGACTATCATGATCGTTACCCAGTTTGTTATCTCGTTGTCGATCATTCTGGTTAACCTGATCATTATTCCAGCCGGGCTGAGCCGTTACCTGAAGCGGGTCTACTTCATCGGTTTGCTGTGCCATTTTTCCTATCTGTTCTTCTTTACCCAATGGTGGGGGGTTTATGGCGTCGCGATTGCGGTGGGCGCGACCGAGTTCATCATCACGGTGGTGTTCTTTGTGATGGTGATGAAGAAGAATATCCTGGGTAGCCGGATGTTAAGGATGCCCCAATAAAATATACCCGTCATACTTCAAATTGCAGGGCGTTGGCTGCCCTCGTCCCTGCAACTCGAATGATTTAGGGTAAAACCGCCGCGCTAGCATTTAATGATGCAATACAGAATGTTGTGCATCTGAATGGAATCGTCATTGCAATCCTGTATTTCCAGGAGAGAGAGTCATGATTAAAAATGCAATTTTGGTGGTGTTGTACAATAAGGGACTGGAGTCGTCTACAACCTTGCAGACGCTGATTCAGCATCCGTTTAAATCTATTAAGTTGACCATTCATAACAATGGTCCTTTTCGTATTTCCGAAGAAGATGGGTTTTTTCTACGGCTGAAAACGATTTATGAACAGGTGGAGCTGGTGAATTGCCTGGAAAACCAACCGTTGAGCCAGGTATATAATCGGTTTATCGCCAATAACCTGCACGTCGAGCGATGGGTTATTCTGGATGATGATACGACTATTAATGAATCTTTCTGGTTTGCGGTGGAGCATACTCAGGCAGATATTGAATGCCCGCGGATTATTTCCAGCATTAATTACAAAACCTATTACCCGGTATCAAAAGGGGAAGTGGTACTGAGTTATCAGGATCTGGACCCGGCGACGGCCTTTTCCATCGGTTCCGGGTTGATTATCCACCGCCGGTTATGGGATGTTTTCGAACGGCATGGCCTGTCGTTGTTTGATGAAAACTACGCGCTGTACGGCGTGGATGTCAGTGTGTTTCGCCGCATACATCGTATGAGCACGTCCGGTGAACAATTTGTGCTGAGAAGCAGTTGCTATCTGGAGCATGGGCTTTCCCGTTCGGAAAAAAAAGAAAGCGAATTCCGGATTGCAGAAAATCTGATCGACCTGGCTATATCAGCCCGACGCTATCCCCAGTTTCATTTGTATTACCATCTTGGCTGGCGATTATTAAAACAGTTTATTCGGTTACGATTTAAAACCGTTATGGTTGCTACACAGGCTTTTTTTCGCGGCAAACATCCTCGCTGTAATTAACTTTTTTGCACGTTTTCTGATAAGCCTAATTGCTATTGGGTTGGTCCGTGTCCGCCAAATTTACATCCTGAAATGGCGAACTGAATTTATTATCGGCTATTGAATGGTCAGCGCATTAATGACGTTGAACACGTCTATAGCCGTCATAGAGTTATCAAGGTGCGATATGTCTAACGTTATTCCTGTCGTTATGGCTGGCGGTAGCGGCAGCCGCTTATGGCCGTTGTCGCGTGAGCTGTTTCCCAAGCAGTTTCTGCCATTAGGTGATGAGAGCAACCATAGCTTGCTGCAAAACACTCTGGCACGGTTGCAGGGATTGTCGTTTCTGGCGCAACAACGACCGTTGGTTATCTGCAATGAGGATCACCGTTTTCTGGTGGCGGAACAGTTGCGTGAGCAACAGCAACTGGGGGGCAACATCATTCTGGAGCCGGTTGGTCGGAATACCGCTCCAGCGATTGCGCTCGCAGCCCACCTGAGTGTCAAGACCGATCCGGACAGCCTGCTGCTGGTGCTGGCCGCCGATCATCTGATCAGCAAAACCGATAATTTTCATCAGGCGATTCGTCAGGCATTGCCCTATGCCGAGGACGGTAAGCTGGTGACCTTCGGCATCGTACCTGAGTGCCCCGAAACCGGTTATGGCTACATCAAGACGGGCGGCGCGTTGCCTGGTGGTGGCTTCATGGTAGACGAATTCGTGGAAAAACCGGATTTGGCGACGGCCGAGCGTTACCTGAAGTCCGGCGCGTATTGCTGGAACAGCGGAATGTTCCTGTTCCGTGCGGCGAAATATCTGGAGGAACTGCAACAGAACCAGCCCGATATCTACGAGCTGACCCGTGTGGCGATGGCGCGCAGCCAGCGTGATATGGACTTTATTCGGGTGGAGTCGCGCGCGTTTACCGACTGCCCCAGTGACTCCATCGACTATGCCGTGATGGAGAAAACCCGTGATGCGGTGGTCATTGCGTTTGATGCTGGCTGGAGCGATGTCGGCTCCTGGTCGTCGCTGTGGGAAGTGTCGGAAAAAGATGCACAGGGCAACGTGACGGTAGGGGATGTCATGACGCTGGATAGCAACAACAACTACGTTTCCTCAACGTCGTCGCTGGTGGCAACCATCGGTATCGACGACGCCATCATCGTCAACACCGGCGATGCGTTGCTGGTCGCCGCTAAAGAACGAGCGCAAGACGTCAAGAAAGTGGTGGAGCGCCTGAAAGCGCAAAACCGGCACCAGTTCCGCGATCATACCGAGTCGTTTCGGCCCTGGGGCAAGAGCAGCAATATCGATACCGGTGAACACTATCGGGTGAAAAAGCTGGTCGTACACCCCGGTCAGGGGCTGTCGCTGCAACAGCATTTTCACCGTGCTGAGCATTGGGTGGTACTGGCGGGGACCGCCAGGGTTCAGGTGGATGACAAGACCTACTTTTTAGCGGAAAACCAGTCCACCTTTATTCCGCCCGGCGCCGTGCACTCGCTGGAAAATCCTGGCCTTATTGACCTCGTGGTAATCGAGGTTCGCTCAGGCCATTACCTGGAAGAGGACGACATCGTCCGTTTGCATGACCGCTATGGTCGGGTATGAAGGGAGAAGGACAATGCCCGCATTAACCTGTTTTAAAGCCTATGATATTCGCGGTGAACTGGGAACCGAACTGAATGAAGATATCGCCTACCGTATCGGGCGCGCCTACGCTGAGGTGATTCAACCTGCGCGCGTGGTGGTAGGGGGCGATGTTCGGCTGACCAGCGAAACATTGAAGCGAGCGCTAGCCGATGGCCTGCGCGACGCCGGAGTCGACGTGTATGACATCGGCCTGTCCGGCACCGAAGAAGTCTATTTCGCTACGTTTCATTTCGAGATGGACGGCGGTATAGAGGTCACCGCCAGCCACAACCCCATTAATTACAATGGGATGAAGCTGGTGCGCGCCGGTTCTCAGCCCATCAGCGGTGATAGCGGACTGAAGGACATCCAGCGTTTAGCGGAGGAAAACCGCTTTGCGCCCGCTGACCCGCAACGCCGCGGGCGCTATGAGACACTGGCCGTGCTGAAACCGTACATCGCACACCTGATGTCGTATATCAACCCGCGCAACCTGACGCCGATAAAAATCGTCATCAACAGTGGGAACGGTGCTGCTGGTCACGTCGTGGATGCGCTGGAAGCGGAGCTGTGTCGTCATGGCGCGCCGGTGTCCTTTATCAAGGTCCACCATCAGCCGGACGGCACGTTCCCTAACGGTATTCCCAATCCGCTGTTGCCGGAATGCCGGGCGGATACGGCTCGGGCGGTAGTTGAACATCAGGCGGATTTCGGTGTGGCGTTCGACGGTGATTTTGACCGCTGCTTCCTGTTTGATCACCAGGGGCGCTTTATCGAGGGGTACTACATTGTCGGGCTGTTGGCCGAGTCCTTTCTGAACAAGGCTCCGGGGTCGACCATTATTCATGATCCGCGTCTGACCTGGAACACGGTGGATATCGTTACCGGCAAAGGTGGAAATCCGGTGATGTCAAAAACCGGTCATGCGTTTATCAAGGAACGGATGCGCAAGGAGGACGCCATTTACGGCGGTGAAATGAGCGCACATCACTACTTCCGGTCGTTCGCCTATTGTGATTCCGGCATGATCCCGTGGCTGTTGGTGGCGGAATTGATCGGGGTGCGTGGGCGCTCACTGTCGCAACTGGTCAGCGAGCGTATGCTGGCGTATCCCGCGTCTGGTGAGATCAATTCCTTGCTGACTGACCCGGTTGCGGCGATTGCCCGTGTGCGCGCCGCCTGGGAGCCACAGGCGCTGGCGGTGGATGAAACCGACGGTATCAGCCTGACGTTTGCCGACTGGCGTTTTAATCTGCGCAGTTCCAACACCGAACCGGTGGTCCGGCTTAATGTGGAGTCGCGACAGAATCCCCGACTGATGGAGGAAAAAACCCGTACGATTCTGGCGCTGTTGCGTCAGTGTTGAGGCGATCTCTGGCACCCTCTGCATGTTTTCAGTGGTTAGCGGGTGCTGAATCAGGGCGGTGGATGGTATTATCTCCGCCATTCAAGTCACGTTAAGAGTTCCTGAATGAAATTTCTTGTTACCGGCGCGGCCGGCTTTATCGGCTTCTATACCTGTCAGTCACTCTGCGCTGCTGGCCATACGGTGGTGGGGATAGACAACCTCAACAGCTATTATGAAGTATCGCTCAAGGAAGCGCGGCTGGCGAAACTGCGCGCGCTGCCTGGGTTCCATTTTGAGCGGATAGATATTGAAGATAGCCAGGCGATGGCGGCGTTGTTCGCGGCGGAAAAATTCGAGCGCGTTATCCATCTCGCCGCGCAGGCCGGGGTGCGTTATTCGCTGGAAAACCCGATGGTGTATGCACAAAGCAACCTGATAGGCCACCTGAATGTGCTGGAAGGGTGCCGTCATAACGGCGTCGGTCACCTGATTTACGCCTCTTCCAGCTCGGTGTACGGGTTGAACAGCAAAACGCCGTTCGCCACCGCCGACTCGACCGACCACCCGATCTCGCTGTACGCCGCGACCAAGAAATCGAATGAACTGATGGCGCACTCCTATTCGCATCTGTATGACCTGCCGACCACTGGGCTGCGCTTCTTCACAGTGTATGGGCCGTGGGGGCGTCCGGACATGGCGCTGTTCAAGTTTACCCGCCGGATTCTGGCTGGTGAACCGATCGATATCTACAATCAGGGTGACATGTGGCGTGATTTCACCTATGTCACCGACATTGTGGAAGGCATGTTGCGTATGGTGGATCAGATTCCGGAACGCCATGCCGACTGGACAGTGGAAGCCGGTTCAGCGGCCACCAGTTCCGCGCCGTACCAACTCTACAATATCGGTCACGGCAGCCCGGTGCGGCTGATGGATTTTGTGACCGCGCTGGAGTCGGCGTTGGGACGAGAGGCCGTGAAAAACTTCATGCCGATGCAAGCTGGCGACGTTTATCAGACCTATGCCGATACCAGCGACCTGTTCGCTGTGACAGGCTATCGACCACAGGTAGGGGTAGAAAAAGGGGTACAGGCCTTCGTGGACTGGTATCGGGATTTCTATCAAGCCTGAACGAAATAAAGCGAATTGATACCCACAATACTTCGCGCTGCAGGCAAGCTGATGCCCCTGCAACTTGAAGTCTGTTGGGTACAGACGGCATTACGCAGCGGACGTCTCTGCGGCTTTGCTATTGTTCTGTGACGGGTACAGTGTGTTACCCCGTAGGATGAATGTGGACAGATGATGAAAATTGCAATTGCGGGTACAGGTTATGTTGGCTTGTCCAACGCCATGCTGCTGGCGCAGCATAATGAAGTGGTCGCGGTGGATATCGTTGCCGAGAAAGTGGATATGCTCAACAAAGGCATCTCCCCCATCGTGGATAAGGAAATCGAAGCTTATCTGCGCAACCCGGCGCTAAATTTCCGTGCCACGCTGGATGCCGTATCCGCTTATCAGGATGCGGAGTTCGTCATTATTGCTACGCCAACGGATTACGATCCGAAAACCAATTACTTCAATACTCGCTCGGTGGAAGCGGTGATCAGCAAAGTGCTGGAAGTGAATCCGAATGCGGTGATGATTATCAAATCCACCATCCCGGTGGGATATACCGCGCAGGTTCGCGAGCAGTTCGGCACTGAAAATATCATCTTCTCGCCGGAGTTCCTGCGTGAAGGCCGCGCACTGTACGACAACCTGTATCCGTCCCGTATCGTGGTCGGCGAGCGCTCTGAACGAGCTGAACGTTTTGCCCGTCTGCTGGTGGAAGGGGCTATCAAAACCAATATCCCGGTGCTGTTTACTGGTCTAACCGAAGCCGAAGCGATCAAACTGTTCGCCAATACTTATCTGGCGATGCGTGTAGCCTACTTTAACGAGCTGGATACCTACGCCCAGACGCTGGGGCTGGACAGTAAACAGATCATCGAAGGTGTTGGGCTGGACCCACGTATCGGTCAGCACTACAACAACCCGTCATTTGGCTATGGCGGCTATTGCCTGCCGAAAGATACCAAACAGCTGTTGGCTAACTATGAATCGGTGCCGAACAACCTGATTCGGGCGATTGTCGACGCCAACACCACTCGCAAGGACTTCATCGCTGACTCTGTGATCAGGCGGAGTCCGAAAGTGGTGGGTATCTACCGCTTGGTGATGAAAACCGGGTCCGATAACTTCCGTGCTTCCGCGATTCAGGGGGTAATGAAGCGCATCAAGGCGAAAGGAATCGACGTGGTGGTGTATGAACCTGCGCTGAAAGAGTCTGAGTTCTTCCGTTCCCGCGTGATTCACAGCCTGGACGAGTTCAAACAGATGTCTGATGTGATTCTGTCGAACCGAATGGCACCGGAATTGTCTGATGTAATGGAAAAAGTGTATACCCGCGATCTCTTCGGCGCTGATTAGGTGTATTCTGGCGTCAGAAAAATTAATGTGGCGCGGTCTTTGTCGTCGCGGCAAACAGCAGCATGTTTTTGAGAGAACACGAAATGACAGCATTAAAAGCGATTATCCCTGTTGCCGGTTTAGGGATGAACTTGTTACCGGTTACCAAAGCGATTCCCAAAGAGATGCTTCCATTGGTTGACCGGCCGGTAATCGAAAAGATTGTCAACGAGTGCGTCAATGCGGGAATTAAAGAGATCGTGCTGGTGACGCACGCCTCTAAAAACGCCATTGAAAACCATTTTGATACCTCTTTCGAGCTGGAGTCGATGCTGGAAGAGCGCGCCAAACGTCAGTTGCTGGCGGAAGTACAGTCCATTTGCCCGCCGGGCGTGACCATCATGAACGTGCGTCAGGGGCAGACGCTGGGCCTGGGGCACGCGGTGTCCTGTGCTCACCCAATTGTCGGCAACTCGCCGTTTGTGGTGGTTCTGCCGGATGTGGTGATGGACGACGCTTCTGCGGATCAGTCGAAAGACAATCTGGCGTTGCTGATTTCTCGTTTTGAACAGACCGGTCATAGCCAGGTGCTGGTAAAACACCGTCCGTACGAGGTGCTGCCGGAATATTCCATCGTGGAATGTGAGAGTGCCTTGAATCAGGCGGGCGACGCGTCGGCGATCACCTCCATGATCGAGAAGCCGGAACTGGCACCGGTGGAAGGGTCGGACCTGTCTGCCGTTGGGCGTTATGTCCTGACTGCCGAAGCCTGGCCGATTCTGGAAAACACCCTGGCGGGCGCGTGGGGCCGTATCCAGTTGACCGATGCCATCGCTGAGCTTATCAAAACCCAGCAGGTTGATGCCGTTCAAATGGCGGGCCGTAGCTTCAACTGTGGCCGTAAGATGGGTTATGTGCAGGCATTCGTGTCCTACGGTCTGCGTAATCCGGAACTGGGTGGTGCGTTCAAAACCAAAATCAAAGCGCTGCTGGAAAAATATTAATCAGTGCGTCATGCCCGATAACACCTCGGTGTTATCGGGTTTTTTCTGACCATTGTTCAGATCGTTATTAGTAAAATTACTATCATGGTAATTAATCGCATCATTTTTTGTTTGCTCTCCACCAGACCGGCCTCATTCGTAGAACGCCTGCAACTGCCCTGTCGTACCAGTACTGTCCTGTCGCACCAATAACTACCCACTCAGACGTTAGCTGGGTTACCATGTCAGCCAGCTTTTTGTTGCCTGAGGCGCAGTCAGCCGCAGGCAGGTTACCTTCAGACAGGAGTTGTTTTAATGTCCAAACAGCAAATTGGCGTTGTCGGTATGGCGGTAATGGGGCGCAATCTGGCGCTGAACATTGAAAGCCGTGGCTATACCGTTTCCGTCTTTAACCGTTCCGCAGACAAAACGGATGAGGTGATTGCAGAGAACCCAGGAAAAAAACTGGTGCCGTGCTACACCGTTGAAGAGTTTGTTGAATCTCTGGAAAAACCGCGCCGTATCCTGTTGATGGTTAAAGCAGGCGAAGCGACGGATAAAACGATCGAGTCTCTGAAACCGTATCTGGAAAAAGGCGACATCCTGATCGATGGCGGCAACACGTTCTATAAAGACACCATCCGCCGTAACCGTGAATTGTCTGCTGAAGGCTTCAACTTCATCGGCACCGGCGTGTCCGGCGGTGAAGAAGGCGCGCTGAAAGGCCCGTCCATCATGCCTGGCGGTCAGAAAGAGGCGTATGAGCTGGTTGCGCCGATTCTGGAGCAGATTGCAGCCCGTGCTGAAGGCGAGCCTTGCGTCACCTACATTGGCGCTGACGGTGCCGGTCACTATGTGAAAATGGTGCACAATGGTATCGAGTACGGCGACATGCAGTTGATCGCTGAAGCTTACGCGCTGCTCAAGCAGGCGCTTGGGCTTTCCAACGAAGAACTGGCGAGCACCTTCTCCGAGTGGAACAAGGGCGAGCTGAGCAGCTACCTGATTGAAATCACGGCTGATATCTTCACCAAGAAAGACGAAGAGGGTAAATACCTGGTCGACGTGATTCTGGACGAAGCTGCCAACAAAGGCACCGGTAAGTGGACCAGCCAAAGCTCGCTGGATCTGGGCGAACCGCTGTCGCTGATTACCGAATCGGTGTTTGCCCGTTACCTGTCCTCGCTGAAGAACCAGCGTGTGGCGGCATCGAAAGTGCTGAGTGGCCCGGTTGCTCAGGCGTTCAGCGGCGACAAAGCCGAGTTCGTTGAAAAAGTGCGTCGCGCGCTGTATCTGGGCAAAATCGTTTCCTACGCGCAGGGTTTCTCTCAGTTGAAAGCGGCGTCAGACGAAAACAACTGGAGCCTGAACTACGGCGAAATCGCCAAGATTTTCCGTGCTGGTTGCATCATCCGTGCTCAGTTCCTGCAAAAGATCACCGATGCTTACTCCGAGAACGCCGATATCGCCAACCTGCTGCTGGCACCTTACTTCCGTCAGATAGCCGACGAATACCAGCAGGCGCTGCGTGACGTGGTGTCCTATGCGGTACAGCAGGGGATCCCGACCCCGACCTTCTCAGCGGCGATTGCCTATTATGACAGTTACCGTTCCGCGGTATTACCGGCTAACCTGATTCAGGCCCAGCGCGATTATTTCGGCGCACATACCTATAAGCGTATTGATAAAGAAGGCGTATTCCACACCGAATGGCTGGAATAATATTCTGAAACGTTTTTCATATTCTGAAACCGGGTAGAAATATCCGGTTTTTCTTTCTCAATATCTCCCCCCTAATAACTAAGACTTTTCCGATAATATTTCATCCCATTGTAACTAATGGGGAAAATATAACGCTCTTGCGACTTGTCTTATTTCCTTAATCGCTCAATTTTGTTTTTCTTATTTCATATCTGAGTATTGGTTCGGATCCTTCCCATGCGCTGGTGATTATTTCATGAAGGATGGATTGAAATAATTGCTTCATAGGCCATGGGGAAGATCCAACCTGGCTGATTTATTCAGCCAGTCATGGGTCGGAGCGAACTTTCGGGTTGTCTCCTGCCTGATGTCCTTAAACAGGAAATAAAAGGAAATGGTAATGATGAAGAAAACGTTAGCGACCCTGGCGCTGGCTTTGGCCGTGCTGCCTGTGGCTGCGTTTGCCGCTGATTCACCGGCGGCAAACGGGCGTCCGTCCTTCGGGGTGGCGCCTATCGCTCACGGTGCCACTGCTGGTGCCCGAGCTGCCAGCATGGCGCATGGCCCAAGCGCTGGTTATGGCTATGGCGCTGGTCGTGCATTTGTGGCGGGGGTGGTTGCTGCCTCAACCAGCACGACTTCCAGCACCGTAGGAACCAGCACCTCAACCGTGACGTCAACTCGCGGCTAATGATGGGCTAATAACCAAGGCCACTCCGGTGGCCTTTTTTCTGCATCAGGATGTTCAGGCGAGAACCCGAACAATGAAAAAAATTCTTGATTTAGCCTTGTTACGGATGTTGGCGATCGTTTTCTTTATACCAGGACTCACGGGATGTTCTCAGCAAATCAGTCAACTTAGCCGGGATTTTCGGCTGGCGTTGTGGGGCAGGGAAGATGTCAGCATGACGCCGCAACAGGTAGAACAGCTTCCGTATGCCTCAGCGTACCTGAAAGTGGGTAAGGCACCGCGCGCCTTTGTGGTGCTGGCGTTTGCTGATAATCAGCAACTGAAATGGGTGACATCGGATGAGAACATGGTCGTGACCCATTTTGGCAGACTGGTGAAAACGCAGGGGTTGGGTGAAGACATCCGGCAGGTTACCCAGTTGGACTCCGACCCGCTCAGCCTCGGCTTGCTCAAGCCCAGCACCCCGAAACAATGGCACACCATCGTCAGTTGGTCACAAGTGCTGCGTGGTGGCTACGACCAGCAATCGGAATTTGAGAATAAAGGCCCGGAAACCCTGACGATACTGAACATCCCGCGGCAGACGGTACGTTTTGACGAGCAGGTGACCGTACCGGCTCTGGGTAAACACTACACCAATCAATACTGGCTAGACCCGACATCCGGCCAGGTCATTCAAAGCTATCAGTATATGGGGCCCAACATGGCTCTGGTGCAGTTCACGGTTCTTAAGCCATACAATCAATAAGGTCATATTATGTTGTCATTCAATCGATTGGCTGCCTTGTTATTGCTGGTGGCCGGAACATCAGGGGCGGCACAATTAACGGTAAAGTACGCGGGTGAAACGTTGCCAGGCGTGGAACTGAAAGACGGCACCCGTCTGGATCAGTTTTACGGGCAGATGGCATTCCCGGATAAGGTCAACTGGCAGACGGCGTTACTCACCAACGAGCTTATGACGGAAAAGGTCAGAGAAAAGGGAGAAAAGTTACAGGCTCGGCTGTATCAATTGCAACTGGCCTGGCAGATCGACGGTGATGGCGACTGGGCGATCGCTGCCTGGTACATGGCGCAGGCGCTGAAACAGGTGGATATCGTTGGCCGCATTCGCGCCCGCGTTGACCCGGATATCGTGCGCCTTTCTCAACGGGATAATCGTCCGCTGGTCGGCAACTACACCCTCTACCTGTCTCCCTATCGCGATCAGTTTTTTTTGTTCGGGTTGATCAGCACCGGCATTGATATCGGCACCCCGAACGTGTTCAAGGATATTGATCTCCAGTCAGGCTGGTCAATCGAACAATACATCGGCAGACGGCGTTTTCTGCCAGGTGGTGATAACCGCGACGGTTATCTGATTTCGGGCAACGGTCACTGGCGCAAAGTCCCGCTGGCTGTCTGGAACCGCCAGCACCATGAACCGGCGGCGGGAGAAACGCTATTCATCGGTTTTGACCCTTCCATTCTGCCAGAGGGCTTCACGTCTCTGAATGAGCAGATCGCCGACTATCTTGCCAACCGGATTCCACACTAATGGCTAACAACCGAACTTTTAAACTGAGTTGCCTGTCGCTGGCGATTGGCAGTTCACTAGGGACGCCGGTCTGGGCGGATGACGCAGATAACCTGAATGCGACGAATCGCAGCGGTTATTACCAGCCTGCTGGCGTATCGCAGATGGACTTTGGTGGCGTCGGATTATGGCAAATGCCCACGGCGCGTATGGCGGATACCGGCGAGTTTAGTGCCAGCTACCGCGACAACCAGGAATACCGTCGCTACGCTATTTCGCTCCAGCCGCTCGACTGGCTGGAGACAACGCTGCGGTATACCGACATCCGTACCCGGCCTTACAGCACCACCCCCAGCTTCAGTGGTCATCAGACCTACAAAGATAAGAGTTTCGACGTCAAGGCGCGGCTCTGGCAGGAAAGCCGCTGGTTGCCACAAGTGTCGCTGGGGCTGCGTGATATTGCGGGCACCGGCTTATTCGACAGCGAATATCTGGTGGCCAGCAAGCGTTGGGGGCCGTTTGATTTCACGCTGGGCATGGGCTGGGGCAACATGGCACAGAGCGGAAACATTCCTAACCCGGCCTGTCGATTAATGTCGGGATTCTGTACCCGTTCCGCTTCAATGCAGACCGGGCAGTTTGCGGCGAAAAACTTTTTCCACGGACCGGCGGCACTGTTTGCCGGTCTGGAATACCAGACGCCGTGGGATCCGCTACGTATCAAGCTGGAGTACGACAGCAACGACTACAGCGTGGAAGCGGCGGATCAGACTCGCCCGGCGTCGCAGCATATCAAGCAGGACTCGCCGATTAACGTTGGCCTGGTGTACCGCGCCACCGACTGGCTGGATACGTCGCTGTCGTGGGAGCGCGGCAATACGTTGATGTGGGGCTTTACGCTGCGCACCAACTTCAACCGGTTACGGCCGCAGCATCCAGATGACGAGCCGCCGGTTTATTTACCGGGAAAAAACACAGAGTCACCGGGAAAAAACACAACGGCGAAAAATGCGCAGGGTAGCACCGACTGGCAACGCGTATCGCAGGAGCTGGATGACAAAGCGGGCTTTAGCCAACCGGATATTTATAGCGACGGCCAGCAGGTGACGGTGGTGGCGGAGCAGTATAAATACAACAGCGATGCCGAGGCCAGCCGACGAGCGGCGACGGTGCTGGCGAACAATCTGCCGGATGACGTCGGGCAATATCATATCGTCACCCGCAGCGGCCCGCTGACCGCCACCAGTACCCGTGTGGATGCGTCAGCGTTCCGTCAACTGGAGTCCGGCAGTACGCCGCTGGGGCTGGACGAGCCGGATCCCTATCATGTCGAGCCGCTGTCGGAGCCGCGTGGTCATCAGGTGCTGCATACTGAACCGCCGCGTTTCTCCTACAGCATTGACCCTTCGCTACAGCAGTCGTTCGGTGGCCCGGAATCGTTCTACATGTATCAGTTGTCGGCCAACGCCAGCGCCGATTACCGCATTACCAACAACTGGCGACTGGGTGGCACGCTGAGCGTCAACCTGATCAATAACTATGACCAGTTTAATTTCAAATCCCCGCCACAGGATGGTGCGGCGCTGCCGCGGGTCCGTACCCACATTCGTGAATATGTGACGTCTTCGGACGTATTGCTAACCAACCTGCAGCTATCGCGTTACGACCATCTGTCGCGTGACTGGTATACCCAGGTCTACGGCGGTTATTTGGAAACCATGTACGCTGGGGTTGGGGGTGAAGTGCTGTATCGGCCGTTTGGCAGTAACTGGGCGGTGGGAATGGACGTTAACTACGTCAAGCAGCGAGACTGGGACGACCCGCAACGGCTGAGGGATTACAGTGTCACCACCGGTCACCTGACCACGTATTGGTCGCTGCCGTTCGTTAAAGGCGGGCTGGCGAAAATCAGTGTTGGGCGTTACCTGGCCGGTGACAAAGGTATTACGTTGGATCTGTCGCGCCGTTTCGACAGCGGGATCGTGGCCGGTGCATTTGCTACCGTGACTAATGTGAGCGCTAGCGAGTACGGTGAAGGCAGTTTCACCAAAGGGATCTACTTCACCATCCCGTTCGATTTGCTCTTCAGTTCACCAACCACCCGTCACGGCTCCGTCGGCTGGGTGCCGCTGACCCGCGATGGTGGACAAATGCTGGATCGGCGCGATGTGCTGTACAACATGGTGGACCGGGAATAAGGGTGGTCAGGGGATAATCAAGCGTCGTGAGGGGATACTCGAATCACCTGGTCAATGTGCAGCGCCTTTCGAAAAACGCAAGGCGCTGCCAGTATCAAGACTGAGGTTGCAGTGACGAAGAGGCGGGCAGCGGGCGTATCGATCTGGCTCGCTGGCGATGTAACTTACTGCTGACCATCATCATGGTGACAAACAGGAACAGACCGGGCGAAAAGTAGCCATAGCCACGCAGGAAAAACTCGACCGCGTAGGCGATGACTACCGCCATGGCGATTTTCAGCAGTGTAGATTCCATATCGGTGTTATCGCGGATGCGGTTAATGGTGTTGACGGCTTTTTTCAGGACCAGCATGTAGCTGATGCTGAGCAGCAGACCAACGGCACCGAATTCGCTGACGATTTTTGAAGCCAGGAAGCCACCGTCGTTACGGTTGAAGTCACTGCCAGCGAGCGACTGGATAACGTAGCCGTATTGGCCGACGCCATTGGTGCCAGCCATTTGCAGCCCCAGACCAAGGCCGTGGCTTTCCAGCAGCGCGTTTTTGGCGTCATCCAACCCTTGCAGAAATACCAGTGTCGTGAGGTTGTCGGTATCGTCACTGATGGTCAGGCGTGAGCCAAAGTAGGCGATGGCTGGCAGGTCGGAAAAGTAGGTCAGCATAACGTACACCGCCGCAACCAGCACCACGATGATCGTCAGCATCAGGGTGATGCGCCGCGCCATCCAGAAGATGAAGATTGCCATCATGCAGAACACCAGCAACGTCAGGCTGGGGAAAATCAACGCCTGCAACAGCATATTTGCCAGCAGCACCACGCGTTCGCGGTTTTTCATCAGAATACCGCTGGCGCAGACAAAGATACCGACGGTCAGCGCATAATGGCTCTCTTCAGAGAAGGGAAACACCGCCTTGGGTTTTGCCGCATAACTACCGATATCGATACGATGGATGACCGAGATCCAGCCGAGTAGCAGCAGGGTATACGTCACGGCCCGAAATACGGAGGCGAGGGTAGCAGGCGGGACGGTCAGCAGACGGTTGGCAAACAGCGTAGCACCAAGAAAAATAATGATCAGTGCCGGTAATGTGAAGAGCGGTTTGTAATTGTTATAGAAAGCTGCAATATAACCGGATTGCGCCAGTAATATAAATACCGCTATGGCGAAAAGTAAGATTTTTCCACTGGAAAAAGCCAATTGCTTCATACAGCGTAGGCCATAAATATAGATGGCGGTAATCGCGACCATCATTCCTGGTGCCAGCGAAGATTGCTGGAGAAATACAAACACAAATTGTGGTATCAGGAAAATGCAAAGCATTGCCCAATAAAGAGAATCATGTTTTATGGTTGCCTTCAATTTTCAACTCCCATACTCATCTGAAGTGTGTTTTTAGTGATGATAAATCAGATTGAATTAAATCTTTAATTATTTTTGCAGAAAATTTATGACATTCATTGACGCTATTGCTTACCCTACCTGTTATCAAAACACTGCCTTCCATTTTGTAGGATTTTATTTTAATACATTGAAATTATTGATATCGGAGAGATTGCTATGAATAGAAGAGATTTCCTGGCCGGTAGCCTGGCATCACTGGCGGTGACTTCTACAGCGTCAGCGTCGCAGGAAAGTAATACGATTGCCTTTACCAATGATCTCACCCGCTACAATATTGATTTTTCCGGAAAGACCGATTCTACCGGGCCTTTTCAGACACTTCTTAATGATATGCTGGAACAGTCAAAATCATTATCCAATGCGCAGCAAAAGGTCAGGTTAATGTTACAAGGGGTGGTGCAGGTTTCTTCTACAATAAAAATAGATGCATCGAAAGTTTCTATTCATGGTCCGCTGACAATTATTTTTACCAAAAAGGGTAATTTTGATAAATATGCGATTGTAGTGACCGGGAATCCAGATGTGGATGCCGCCTACAGTAATATCGTAGACAGCTTTTTCTCCGGTGTGCATTTTATTTCAGAAAAGAGAACGTTAGATCTGTTTTTTGCGTATAACCCGGAGAACAATTCCAACCGTAATGCATCCTGCTTGCTGAGTATTTATTCCTGCCGTTTTACCGGGTTCAGAAAGGTCTTTTCCAACGGCGCGGGCGGCTGGGGGTGGAACTGGTTCTCTTGTGGGTTCAATAACTGTGACCGCCTGTTGTATTTGACCCGCCAGCCAGATTCCTACGAACGCTTCACCTTCATTGGGTGTATCTGGCAAAACGGCGGGTACGCGTTTGAAATCGATAATCCGGACGGCGTGGTGTACTGGCAGGCGGGCAGCTTTGATTACTGCGAGGGGATAGCGTTGATTAACGAAGGGCATGTGGAGATCAACGGCCACGTCGAGTACGTGAGGCGAAAGCAGCCCGCGGTGGTGCTGAAGAAAAAGAACGCCAGCTTTGTGTTCAATGGTGGCGCGATTTTTGTGCGCCAGAACCCAGAGCAACCCTACCTTATTTTCGATCAGGCGTTTGATTACCAGACTACGCTGACCAATGTGCGCTTTGCCACCGACGGCATTAATGTCACGTCCTGCGTGATCTCCAACCGACCCTGCTGGAAGAATAACCTGATCTTTACCAATCAGATGGCGGAGCTGATCGCCCTGAACGATAGCGGTAGCGCGCTGGTTTATCCCGGTGCCGCTGGTGGCGCTTGCCGTTACGACCCGGCACACATCAAAGAAGATAACGGGCGGTTTGTGAAAATCGCCGAGAGCGATAACGTGCAGGTGCAATTTCTGATACCGGTCAATGGGCACGATCAGGTTGGGCTGACCTGGCAGGCGCAAACCTCCGCCACCGGCAAGGTGGCGATCACCAAGAAACTTCATGGCTACGGTGAGAACGGCCCCGGCCCGGTGATGATGGACCTGACCCGCGACGGCAAGGATTACATTCAGAGCAGTGATCGGTTGCAGAAGGGCAACTCGGGCACCATCTGGAAAATTCCGCGCAGCGCCTGGCTACTGTCGCTGTCGTTCAACCTCTCCTCCGCCAGTGTTGGTGACTACCTGGATATGCATGAACTGAAGCTGGTCAGTTGCTGATTGTTGGACGGAGTGTAAGGAATGTGTTTGTTTTACGAAAGTGGTTCGTAATCAATATAACTTACTGTAAATAAGGAATTTTTTAGGAATAGGCGACTTGTTGCCTGCTGGCCGGTTTCTTATGATGCACCCGTTGAAACCGAGGTGAATCATGAAAAATGTAGTCAAAATGGTCAGTTTACTGGCGTTGATCGCCACCCTGAATGGTTGTCTTTTCCCTCCTCCGTGGGGCGGTCCTGGCGGTGGTCATGGCGGCCCCGGTGGCGGTGGGCCGGGCGGGTTCCATTACCTGCCGGGTAACGGACCCTCGCATCCCTGATATGCCATGCGGTCGGCCTTCCCCCTGTGGGTCGGCCGCACTCCCTCTGCTGAATGGCTCGTTTCTCTGTAACATTCCGCTTTACTCGCTGCATGAGTCAAACCCGCCGGGATAGATTCTCAATAAAAACCATATCTTACTGAAGTGATTTGCGCTGGAATTTGGAATAATGACGGTGCGTATTCTGTTAGAAGTATGACGGACAGCAATAAGGAGAGGAGAATGTATTCAACACTCGTTGCGGCACCGGCTGGTGGCGACCATCGCCGCCCCGGTCTGGCATTTGCCAGACGCATCTATCTCCCCCGAGTGATTGGTTTGGGGCTGGGCTTTTTTTATGTCGCCGCCGTGCTGTATGACCAGACTGCTTCTGTGTGGGTATGGGGAGCACTGTTTTTCAACGGCTTCCTTTGGCCGCACCTTGCGCTGTTGCTGGCGCGACGCGCCCGTGATCCGATGCGGTTCGAGTACGGCAATTTGCGGTTTGACGCCTGGCTGGGTGGCGTCTGGATTGGCATGATGGGGTTAAATTCACTGCCATCGGTGCTGATCATGTCGATGATGGGCATGAACAATATCGCGGCTGGCGGTTTGCGGTTGTTTTTACAGGGGCTGGCTGTACAACTGGCTGGTGCATTGGCCGTGATCTGGCTGGCCGATCGCCCGATCGCATTTGCTACTACGCCAGTGCAGATTTATTTCTGCCTACCGATGCTCTTTATCTACCCTATATCGGTCGGGCTGGTCACCTATCGCATGGCGATCAAACTGGCGGAGCACAAACGTCAACTGCGGGAAATCAGTATCCACGATGGTATGACCCGGTTGTACAACCGGCATTACTGGGAACAACTGTTGAAAAATGAGTTTGAGCTGTGCTTGCACCACCAGCAGGTGGCGACGCTGGCGCTGCTGGATATCGATCATTTCAAACGTATTAACGACAGTTTCGGGCACCACGTGGGAGATGATGTGATTCTCTTGCTCAGTGGCGGCATCCAATCGACATTACGACAGTCCGACATCACTGGCCGTTTTGGCGGCGACGAGTTCGGTGTCGTACTGCCGAAGACGTCGGTTGTCGAGGCGGAACGTATAGTTCAACGGTTACGTGAGTATCTGGACGGCGTGCAACTGCATCAGGCTCCGACGCTGCGGGTGGGGATCAGCGTTGGGCTGGTGCAGTTTCACTCCGGTCTGGATGACTATCAGGTCTGGCTGAAAGCGGCGGATACCGCGTTGTATCAGGCCAAAGACAATGGTCGCGGTTGCACGGTCTGCGCCTGAGCACCGTTGGTGCGGTTAGCGCGCCGTGAATAACGCCGGGGTGATTGCCTTACGTCGCGCGGTTTCCAGGTGCGTGCGCATAAAATCAGCCGCGCTCAGCCGGTCGCCCTGTTCCAGATAGCGAATGATTTGCAAATGCTCTTCCGCCTGATGTTTGCGCTGTGGGCGGAATCTCTCCTTACGGTATTCCACCAGTCTCCGTAGTCGCGCCAGGTGACGAACGGTTTGCAGCAGAAAGCGATTGCCGGAACAGGCGGCCAGTGTGTCATGGAATCCGGAACTGGTATCAAACATCTCCATTGCCGTCATGGTTAGATAGCCGTCTTCGGCCAGGTGTTCCTGCTGTTTCCGGCAGTGCGCTAACACCTGTGGGTCAATATGAAACGTTGCCGACAGCAACCCCGCGGGTTCGATAATCGCACGCAGCGCGTAGCTTTCCTCATAAGCCTCTACCGAATCGATCAGCGGCAGCGTGCGCCAGCCCTGACCAGCCATATGTTCCAGCCAGCCTTCCTGCTGACAACGCAGTAATACTTTACGCAGCACCGGGCGAGTAACGCTGAATTCAAGCATCAACTCCATTTCTGAAAATTGCTCCGGCAACTGGCGGGTAATACGGCGCTCAGCCAACAATCGGTAGAGCGGGTCTTCCGCCTGCTCCAGTACTTCGGCGACCAGATCGCCCAATTGCGAGGCGTGTTGCGCCAGAAAAAAACCGCGATTGCGATCATAGGTCACCATGCCCTTGTCCATCAGGTACTGCATCGCCTGTTTTACCGGCGTGCGCGATGTATTGAGCGCCTGTGCCAGCGCCGATTCGACCAGATGATGGCCCACCGCGAGTTGTTCGCGTCTGACATAACTGATGACGTCGCGCACGATGCGCGCCTGCAAAGGGGTGAGGGTTGTCATGATGCCTTACCAGCCAGAATGAATAGCTGCTGATTATACCTGTTACCTGCCGGGCTGGCAGTGCTGCCGACCCATTGTTCTTTATTTTATTAAAAGTCATTTTATGTTGCTAATCAGCGCTATCCCCTCAATGAGATTAGGTTCCCTAATTTTATAAATTGTATTTTTTGACAATAAAATGCAATATGGTTGTATTCTGAACATCCAGTGAAATACGAAGAGGCCGTCCGTGGCGCTATCAGCACATCCCTTACTGATTACCGGTCATCCTTTTGAATGGCTGACGATCCCCGGTCTGGACCGGCTTGCCTGCACCTTCATCCGCCATCAGCCCCCGCTAATACTGGTATCGGTAAGTGCGTTGTCACTATCAGGATTACTGGCAGAGGTGGTAAACCAGCCTGTGTGGGATACGGTTCGTATTTTTGGCGCTGCGGCACTGTCGCGGTACATCGGGGAAAATGCACGGCATAGTCAACTGGTGGTGTTCGATAGCCTGTCAGATGAAACGTCCTGCGCGCTGGAGTTTGCCATACTTGATGAGGCGGGGTGGCAGCGCCATGTCGCTGCATCGACCAAACAGGTTATCAGGCAGGCGGTGTTGCAGCCTGATACGATTGCTTGTGATTATCTCCCCGCCCGTGTAAGCACGGCGTTTTCGTTGGTTCACCGCGTCCCGGCATCCCTCGGCTGATCAACCCGACCGCCTGCGTCGGAAGAACTGTTGGTAAAAATGGAATAATTATATCCATTTTTCCATCTTTATCTCATGCCGGTATCCGGGCAGGATCTGGCACGGCAGGCGATGGCCGCCTTGCTGTACCAGGGTCGTGGCAAACCCGATCGTTTTCATCCAGAACAACAGGAGAGCGTATGCAGCACACCAAACATGACAGCATACCGGGTGCCCGTGTGGCGATAGTCACCGGCGCGTCGCGGGGCATCGGCAGAGCGATTGCGCTGAAGCTGGCGCAGCAGGGATGGCAGGTGGTGGTGAATTATGCCCGTCAGCAGCAACAGGCGAACGACGTAGTGAGCCGGATTCGCGAGGATGGCGGCGTCGCGTTGGCGATTCAGGCACAGGTGGACGCGCCTGAGCAGGTGGCGGCACTATTTCAGCAGACAAAAACGCAATTTGGGCGTATCGACGCCGTGATTAACAGCGCCGGGGTGATGGCGAATACGCCGATTGCTGATGGCGACCTGGCACAGTTCGACAACATGATCGCGACCAATCTGCGCGGTGCGTTCATTGTGCTGGGTGAAGCGGCCCGGCAGGTGGAAACCGGCGGACGAATTATTGCGCTGTCCACCAGCGTGATTGTCCGGTCGCTGCCCGGTTATGGCCCCTATATCGCTTCCAAGGCGGGTGTCGAAGGGCTGGTGCGGGTGCTGGCGAACGAACTGCGTGGCCGCGAGGTCACGGTAAACGCCGTCGCGCCGGGGCCGGTGGCGACTGAACTGTTTTTTAACGGTAAGACCGATGCACAGGTGGCGGCCATTACTGCCATGACACCGTTGGAAAGACTGGGGGAACCGGACGATATCGCCAACGTAGTGGCTTTTCTGGTCGGGCCGGAAGGGGGCTGGATCAATGGTCAGGTGGTTCGCAGCAACGGCGGGTTTGCATAATCGGGGGGCGCACCGGGGAAGGCGGCTTTCCCCGATAGCGGCACAGACTAACTGGCGATGCGATGCAGCGTGTCGGATGAGGCGCTGTGACCCAGATTGCGCCTGATCTGGTCCTGGATATCGTCGAGCAACTGATAACGGCGCTGGTACTGGGCGCGTTTCCGGCTAGGCAGCTCATCCAGCGTCTTGCGCGTAATGGTTAGTGGAAGCTGGTACAACCCCGCCGCGTTTCTGCCTGCGCTGAGTGACTGCCAGAATTCGCTGTAACTGGAAAAACGCACCTTATTTTTGCGGTAGCAGTAGCGCAGGCACTGATAAACATGGTTTTCATCGCCCACCGCCAGAATACGCTGGATTCCGGTGAGGCTGGCCAGGGTCAGCAGACACTCCAGCAACAGGCGTTTAGGAAACAGTCCAAAGCAGGCTTTCGATGCGTCTTTGGTCAGCTCACGGGTCTGGTCGCGGCCTTTTCCCTGTAAACCACCAATCATAATGGTGAGTTGATTCTGGTCGTGTATCACCGAGAACGTCAGTGACGCCAGTACGACATCATTAAAACGAATGCGCAGTGTAGCCTCGCCCTCTTTGTCGTAGCGAGAGGTGCTGCAAATCAGCGAGAATCTTTCGCCGTTCTTGCCGGCAAAACGTGCCAGGCAATAATCATCGAGACTGAGAAACGCCTGTTTCAGAAACGGGTTAGCCAACTGTTCCACAAACGTGTAATGGGCACAAATAGCGTCGACGCGCTCGGCGGGATGCAGCGTGGTGGACAGGTAAGGGCGGTGAATCTTGGTCGGCAGCATCGGGCGGATTTTCACCGCTTTCTGCATGGCAGGAATTGCAATAATATTCTTCAGATAGCGTAAGGTAATCGACGGCATCAATAATGAGCGCAATAAAAACTTCGCTTTTATATCCGTATGTCGCCAGATTTTTTCAGAGAAGAAATGACCTTTTAGTAATTGATAAAAAAGTGACAGTGCAGATGTCTTTTCCATGCTCACTCCCCGTAAAATAATGTATTTAAAATAATCACAGGGGAGCGTATGCCCGGTACGGATATACCCGTCATACTTCAAGTTGCAGGTGTGTTGGCTGCGTTCGTTCACCCGAATCACTTACCTGAGTAAGCTCATCGGGATTCACTCACTTGCCGCCTTCCTGCAACTCGAATTATTTTGGGTATATACTCCAGAAAACGCAATCGCGAAAACCCTGCCACGCAGAAAGACAAGGCGGTTTTTATTTTTCCCTCGTGCTATCTGTGGTCGGGGATTATAAAGATGACAGGAAAAAGAAAAATCAGAACCTCTATGCTGTTGAACATTGATTGAGTGAAAATAGAAAATAGCGATTTATCGTCGCTCTGTTTGGGGTTGATTTAAACTTAATGGTTGAGAGCAAGGTATAATAAGCGGCCAGGCTGGTGGGGCTGTGTTTTATCCGTCGTAGCTAAGCGATTAAACAGGTCGGCAGATCTGCCTGCCGACCCTACTGTTGCTTAATCTGATGATTTTTTCAGCCAGTCATTATTTATAGACAATGGCACTGGCGCGAACCA
Organism: Dickeya undicola; assembly: GCF_000784735.1. GTDB lineage: Bacteria > Pseudomonadota > Gammaproteobacteria > Enterobacterales > Enterobacteriaceae > Dickeya > Dickeya undicola. The sequence goes on along the minus strand of NZ_JSYG01000020.1, from coordinate 18,084 downwards.
GATCGTCGTTATCCATAGTGATGACCACAAAGTATTTTCCGCCCAGAGCTTCTGCGGCTTGTGATAATTCACGGGTCGCATCCATTGGGGAGTCCGTGCTATTTGAGGTGATTACCCCAATTTGCTGATAGTTATCTGCTTGTTCACGGTTTATTTCCTGCGCAGCCAGTGTACTGAAGGAGGCCAGTGCAATAGCGCCTGCCGCGATGCTTTTAATCATAATGTTCATTATAGCTAACTCCATCTTTATACCTGTCATACTTCAAGTTGCAGGTGCGTTGGCTGCCCTCACTCACCCCAGTCACTTACTTATGTAAGCTCCTGGGGATTCACTCGGTTGTCGCCTTTCTGCAACTCGAATTATTTTGGTATAGTTAAGGTATTTATATTTATCTCAACAGAATAAGTGCCGTGGAAAAAATTGAGTGACTGTTTCTCTGTTGGGTGTGCTTATCATAGACACCGGGAATGGGTAATTTTGTCAATTGATGCCATTTAAATTTCACTGTTGTTAATAATCATCGGAAATAGTATTTCCATGTTATTAAGTGAGTTTTTAATGGGTTGATTTTCATTGGTAAATTAAATGGTAAGTTAAATATCAACGGTATTGTTCCATAATCATGAAAACTGAATTTGAAAACCGCCGCTGATCTTTTGCACGTTATGTTGATTTACCCCATCGTGAGACTGTGTGCACCTTCCCACAGATAGTCACACCTATACCGGTCATACTTCAAGTTGCAGGTGCATTGGCTGTGTGATTCGCCCCTCACGGAGCTTCGCCTGCGGCGTTTGCTATTCCTTCTGGATTAAAATGCTGTTTTAATTTATTGAGTGAAGGGGGTTATATGCCCAAAATAATTCGAGTTGCAGGACAACACGCTCGCGTGTTGAACAACGCAACGCGTTGGCCCTTTAGGGCAAGGCTCAGAATGAGCCTTGTAACGCGGCGACGCAGCGAATCCCCAGGAGCTTACTCAGGTAAGTGACTGGGGTGAGCGACAACTCTGCCGGGAGCAGAGTTGAACGCTGCTGGCAGCGGCCCCGCAGGGGCGAGGCCCAGGGATGGGCCGAGTAATAAAGCCAACGCATCTGCAACTTGAAGTGTGACGGATATAGGTAGAACACCACAACATTATCAGGGATAAAACATGGCAAAACATACAACACTTACTAAATGGGGCGGTATGGCGGCGTTGCTGGCGGCCAGTCTGTCGCCGCTGACGTCATCGGCCGTGACCGCGGTATACGTATCGGCGGCGGGAGACGGGGAAATCCGCGCTTATACCTTGAACACCCAAAACGGCCAGTTGACCGCGACGGGGGCAGTGGCGGCTGGCGCACAGGTCATGCCGATGGCGCTCAGCCCGGACAAGCACCATTTGTACGCGGCGGTGCGCAGCAAACCGTACACACTGGCCGGTTACGCCATCGACCGGAAAACGGGTGCGCTGAGCCCGGCTGGAACGGCTCCGCTGCCGGACAGCATGGCGTATATTTCTACCGATCGCACTGGACGCTGGTTGCTTAGCGCTTCCTACGGCGGCAACAAAGTGGCGGTCAGCCCGATTGCGGCGGATGGTAGCGTGGGTGCGGAGGCGGTGCAGGTCGTGCCCACCGGGAAAAATGCACACAGCATTATTACCGATTACCAGAACCGGTTTGTGCTGGTCAGCAATCTGGGGAGCGACCAGCTGTTGCAGTTCCGTTTTAACGCCAAAACCGGACAACTGACCCCGAATACACCGGCTGAACTGGCGTTACCGGCGGGTAATGGACCACGCCATCTGGTGTGGGCACCGGATCACCGCACGTTGTACGTCAGCAATGAGCTGTCCGGTAAAGTGGCGCGACTGACGCTGAACAAAACCACCGGTCTGCTGACGCTGCGGGATTACACCGATGCCCTTCCGGCCGATGCCGGAATGCAACCCGGCACGGTTGACCCTAAAGCGCCGGGCATCGATAACCGCCCGAAAATCTGGAGTGCGGACCTGCGGCTGACGCCAAATGGTCGCTTTCTGTATGTTTCCGAACGTACCAGCAGCACCATTAGCCTGTTGCGGGTCACGCCTAAGAGTGGTCAATTGCACTATGTGGCGCGTTATCCTACCGAAACCCAACCACGCGGTATTCAGATCGATCCCAGCGGTCGTTATCTGATCGCCAGTGGTGAGAAATCCGATCAGTTGTCGGTGTATCGCATCAATCAAACCAGCGGCGAACTGACGCTGACCGGGCGTTTCCCGACCGGTAAAGGAGCTAACTGGATTGAGATCGTCACGCTGCCTTAAATAGTAGGTGGTCGTGCCGATGTGCGGTTAAACGCCGTTTGTACATAAACCCCGCCCTAAGCGGGCGGGGTGATGATGATGAGGTGTCAGGCCGGGGTTATTTCAGGTAGGCGTTGAACATCCAAATCTGTTTCTCCTGCTCTTTGATGTAATCGGTCATCAGTGACGCGGTGCCTTCATCGCTGGCTTCTGCTGCCAGCGGCAGGATTTCCCGCTGTTGTTGCAGCAGCACGGCATAACCGTCCAGTAACCCTGCCAGTGTTTTTTTGCCGTCAGTCGCGTTGACGTCTTCTTTGATGTCCGCCACCTTCAGATAATCGCTGTAGGCGTGCAGTGGCTGAGCCCCCAGTGCCAGAATACGCTCTGCCAGTTCGTCGATTTTCAACAGCAGTTCGTTGTAAATTTCTTCGAACTTGGCATGAAGCTCAAAGAACGCCGCACCGGAAATGTTCCAGTGATAACCGCGCACATTCATGTAAAGAATCTGGTAGTTGGCCAGCAACGTGTTCAGTTTGGCGGCAATTTTTTCAGACTGCTGTACATCCAGTCCAATCGGGCTTTTTTTCTTTTTACTGCCTGACATATAACGCACTCCTTTCTGTCAATCGCGTGTTGATTTGCCATGAACATCAACCCGGTATGTACTCGCTTGCCGGACGACGTAACGGCCTTTTCATCATAGACCAGAACCCTCTGCCCCTTCTGCAAGGCGCGAGGTGGCAAACCAGTTATAAAGCGATTCTGTGAATAAACGTTTGCGGCATATCAAATTTTTGACGTAGTGCACAGTTGGTCACCGGGTCGGGTCGGAATCGGGGCTGCAAAATGACGTTTTTAAGCAATAAAACGTGCCTTTTTATTAATCCGAAGATGTCCAATAATCGAAAAGACATTGTTTTTCGTCAATGATACTGCTATTTACCCATTGAGGGTTATAGGTTTATATCCATATATTTTTCCGCACTGATTGGTTGTATTATTTATTCGAAGATTATTGTTTTTATACCCGTCATATTTCAATTTTCATGTGCGTTAGCTTTCCTGTGCTTGAATTTTTCGGGTTGCATTAATCAGTCTATTTGTTTGATATGAATAGGATTTAATAAGTTATGCCAAATCCTTTTACGGCATCATGGAGCCGAAACGGTAATCTTTTATGTCATGGGCACTGGATTATTTATTATCAGGAACGCGCGTTTGACTTACCGGAAAAATACCGTGAACAGCATTTAGGAACACTGGGGATTTATTCGATAATCGACCCGGATGACGAGCTTTATCAGGACGGGCTGGATGAAGATGATTGGATCCTGGCAAACGTCGACTGGCTGGCGGACTGTTTCGAACAGCATCAGGTGCCGATTGAAGAGTGTTATTTCCGTTTTTTCTATCAGGCGGTGAATCCGCATGACTGGCGTTGTACCAGCTGCGCCGGGTGTATGTGACGTCAGGTTTTGTACCGCTTCAGCCTGAATACACAATGGATTAAAGGGGGAGGAATGAGAATGTTGGTAACCGCTCCCGTTAGCCGGAAGCGGTTTTCTATTACCGGAATGGCGGCTCGTTGAAGGTCCGCAATTTGCGCGAGTGCAGGTGCTCCGCTTCGGCGCGCAGCAGGTCTACCGCGCGGATGCCGATTTGCAGGTGCTCGGAAATCGCGCCTTCATAGAAGCGATTAGCCTGGCCGGGCAGTTTGATCTCACCGTGCAACGGCTTGTCCGACACGCATAACAAGGTGCCGTAAGGCACGCGGAAACGATACCCCTGCGCGGCGATGGTAGCGCTTTCCATATCTACCGCCACCGCCCGACTGAGATTGAAGCGTAGCGCCGAGGCGGAATAACGCAGTTCCCAGTTGCGGTCGTCGGTAGTGACCACGGTGCCGGTGCGCAGGCGCTGTTTCACTTCTTCGCCCGGCATACCGCTCACTTGTTTGGTGGCGTCGTACAAGGCGCGTTGCACTTCCGCGATGCTGGGGATCGGGATATCCGGCGGCAATACCGAATCCAGCACGTGGTCATCGCGCAGGTAGGCATGTGCTAACACGTAATCGCCGATGGTCTGGCTTTCCCGCAGGCCGCCACAGTGGCCGATCATCAGCCAGGCGTGCGGGCGCAGTACCGCCAGATGGTCGCAGATGGTTTTGGCGTTGGACGGCCCAACGCCGATGTTTACCAGCGTAATGCCGCGCCCCTCGCGTGAGATCAGGTGGTAGGCTGGCATCTGATGGTTTTTCCACGCCAGATCCGATACCGCCTGATGTGGGTTGTCGGTATCGGCGGTGATTACCGCGCCACCTGCACAAGCCAGCGCCTGATATGGGCTTTCTGGGTCGGCAATCTGGTCACAGGACCAACGCACGAACTCATCGACGTAACGGGTGTAGTTGGTGAACAGCACAAACGGCTGGAAGTGTTCGGCACGGGTGCCGGTGTAGTGGCGCAAACGTGCCAGTGAGAAATCGGTACGTAGCGCGTCGAAGTGCGATAGCGGGAAATGGTCGAGCGTCTGCAACAGACCATCGGCGGTTTCATCACCGATCAGCGCCAGCGACGGGGTGGGAAAGTGTTGCGCCAGCGACGCGCTCATCGAGCGCTCCAGCCCCAGATTGGCACCGTCGATCACATACGGATAAGGGATCTCCTTATCTGAAGGCACGACTTCGATGGTGGCTGCATAGTCATTTTCCAGAATCGCCAGTTGCTCCGCTAGATAGTGCCGGAACAACTGAGGGCGGGTAACGGTGGTGCGGTAGCTGCCGCCGTGGGTAAGACGACCATACGCGCGGGTCTTGCTGTGCTTTTGAGACTGACCATCCCAACTGATGCGCAGTTCCGGGTAAACAAACAGTCCGTTAGCGCGAGCGGCAGCATCCGGCGGGGTGCCGTGGGTAATAAACTCGCCGATCGCAGTGCGCAACGCCTTAACCGCGCCATCATATTGCGCTTCCAACTGATCCAGCGCCTCGCTGGCGGACAGGCCAGCGCCAGGTGCATAACTCATCTTTACTCCTTTTTTCCGATGCGATGGCCGACGCCATACAGTGCGCTCATTGTGGCACACCGCACATCACGGCACGATGGGATAAAAGTGAATTTGAAAAGTCAGGCTCATGGAATGCGGCTCGATATCGGCAGCGATGGCAGTAAAACCAAGAAAATCTATTTGTGATTCACGTCACAAATTTCACGGTATCTTTGTTCACTAAATAACCTTTGTGAGAATAAATGCGAAATCTGCGCAACTTCTTGCTCACTTTCCAGCATAAATCCCTGTTTGCGCAATGGATGCCGTTTTTTCGGGAGGTCTGCGCAATTTTTTGCTCAAATTTGACTTAGGGAAAATGACAGTATTATTTTCCCATTTAAAAACAATGAAATAAAAGTTGGCATAGTCATTGCTTTATGAAGCGTGAAGTCAAACACATGTTCAATAACAAGGAGCAAGACTATGCCAACTCCATGCTACATCAGCATCGAAGGTAAAACTCAGGGCAATATCACCGCCGGTGCCTTCACCTCCGACTCCGTCGGTAACATCTACGTGCAGGGCCACGAAGACGAAATGCTGGTGCAGGAATTCAAACACATCGTCACCGTACCGACCGACCCGCAGTCCGGCCAGCCAGCCGGTCAGCGCGTGCACAAGCCGTTCAAATTCACTGTCGCGCTGAACAAAGCCGTCCCGCTGCTGTATAACGCGCTGGCTTCCGGCGAAATGCTGCCGACCGTGACCCTGAAGTGGTATCGCACCTCTGTCGAAGGCAAGCAGGAGCATTTCTTCACCACCACCCTGACCGACGCCACCATCGTCGACATCAACAACCAGATGCCGCACTGTCAGGACCCGTCCAAGCAGGACTACACCCAGCTGATTGAAGTGTCGCTGGCCTACCGCAAGGTGGACTGGGAGCACACCGTGGCCGGGACTTCCGGCTCCGACGACTGGCGCGCGCCGATCGAAGCGTAAGTTGAGGCTGCGACAAACAGCTGTGTTGTTTTGAGAACGGTGAAATTTGTCGGGCAGGAGAATGGTTTCGTGCGGGATAAACGGTGTGAGCCCTTTGTGATGTCATCGCACGCACGACAAGGAGAGGCTAAGCGCCGCCTCTCCTTGACCTCTGGCTAGTGGCTAAATTATGAACCCTGACGGGTTCACCCTTGCGGGCCAGCGCAAGCGCTGTTCCATTTTGCGTTGCAAAATGGTGTGCCGCTAACGCGGTGCCTTCGACGCTCGTCTTCGCTGTTCGGGCCGCCCGTGACGCGGTTACTCGCCCCATCCCTGGGGCTCGCCCTACGGGCCAGCGTAAACGCTGTTCAAAAACGCTCCCGGCGTTTTTGTCCAGAGCGGCACGGGCTTTCGCCGCGTCCATGCGGCTCACCCGGCGAAGTCGTCCGTCTCAGCACAGTTTTGGACGCCGGGAAAACCACTGATGGGAGGCCGGAATACTCTGTTCTGGACTTCATTTTTTTGTCTGCGCTGAGCGATGGTGGCCCCATCGCTGAGTGCAGGGTATTGATCATGATTGTGGCCCACACATCCGGTAAACCGCCGGGTGTGCGGTAGCTATGGCGTTATAGAAAGAATGGTGTCGGGGAAAGGAGGAAGCAGGGTGGCGAACAGTACAGGATTGCAGTTTACCGTGAAGGTCGGCGCGTTGGCGGAAACGACGTTCGCGGTGGTGGATTTTGAACTCAGCGAGGCGCTGAACCAGCCGTTTGCGCTGTCGCTGAGCCTGGCGAGCAGTCAGGCCGACATCGACTTCGGCGCGGTGCTGGACCAGCCATGCGAGCTGCTGGTGTGGTACGAAGGCGAATTGCAGCGCCGGGTCAGCGGTATCGTCAGCCGCTTTGCCCAGGGCGACACCGGTTTTCGCCGCACGCGTTATCAGGCCGAGGTGCGTCCGGCACTGTGGCGGCTCGGTCTGCGCACCAACGCCCGCATCTTCCAGACCCAGAAGCCGGACGCGATTATCAGTACCCTGCTGGAAGAAGCCGGGATCACCGATTACGCCTTCGCCCTGCGCCACGACCACGCGGTGCGCGAATACTGCGTGCAGTACCGCGAAAGCGACCTGGCGTTTATCAACCGGCTGGCGGCGGAAGAAGGGATGTTCTACTTCCACGAGTTTGAAGCCGGTAAGCACCGGGTGGTGTTTGCCGATGACGCCGGTGCGCTAACCAAAGGCCCCGAGCTGTTCTTCAATCTCGCCACGCAGGGGCTGAGCGAAGGGGCGTATGTGCGCCGTTTCCGTTATGCCGAGGCGGTGAGTACCGCCGAGGTGGCGCTGAAGGACTACAGCTTCAAGACCCCGGCCTACGGGCTGCTGCACAACAGGATGAGCAGCGAGCTGGACCATCAGCGTGAATCCTACCAGCACTTTGATTATCCCGGCCGCTTCAAGCAGGACCCGAGCGGCAAGGCGTTTACCGGCTACCGGCTGGACGCGCTGCGTGCCGGGGCGATGACCGGGGCGGGTGAATCCAACGCTGCCGAACTGATGCCGGGCAGCACCTTTACCCTGACCGAGCACCCGAACGCGGCGTTCAACCTGGCCTGGCAGGTGGTGGCGGTGACCCACAGCGGGCAGCAGCCGCAGGCGCTGGAAGAGGAAAGCGGCGGCGAGCCGACCACCCTCAGCAACAGCTTCGAGGTGGTGAAAGGCACCACCACCTGGCGGGCGGCGATGCCGTACAAGCCGATGGTGGACGGCCCGCAGATTGCCACCGTGGTCGGCCCGGCGGGGGAAGAAATTTACTGCGACGAGTTTGGCCGGGTGAAGCTGCAGTTCCCGTGGGACCGCTACGGTGCCAGCGACGACCAGAGCTCCTGCTGGGTGCGGGTCAGCCAGGGCTGGGCTGGTGGCCAGTACGGCCTGATTGCCATTCCGCGCATCGGTCATGAGGTGGTGGTGAGCTTTCTGGAAGGCGACCCGGACCAGCCGATTATCACCGGGCGGACGTTTCACGCCACCAACCCGTCGCCGTATGTCTTGCCGGAGCATAAAACCCGCACCACCTTACGCACCGATACGCACAAAGGCAGCGGCTTCAACGAGCTGCGTTTTGAAGATGAAGCCACCCGGGAACAGATCTACCTGCACGCGCAGAAAGACATGGATGCGGTGATTAACAACATTCATCGCCAGAGCGTTGGGTTGGATCAACATCTGAGCGTGGCGAATGACCAGTTCCAGCGGGTGGACCGCCATAGCCATCGCACCATCGGGCAGGATGATTTCGAACAAATCGGACAGGATCATCACCAGTCGGTCGGGCGTCATTTTGTGCAACGCATCACCCAGTCATTCAAGCGTTTCATTGGCGGTGGCGAGATCACCCGTATTGACGGCAGCCGCCAGACCACGCTGTCCGGTTCGGAAGAAACACTGATTGGCGCCCATCAGCGCGTACTGGTCAATACCGACAGTTACCTCAAAGCCGCGGACATCGTGCTGGAAGCCGGACAATCGCTGACCATCAAAGCGCCCGGCGGGTTTATCAAGATTGACGGCGCGGGTGTCACCATTTCCGGCACGCTGGTGAAAATCAACGACGGCGGTTCCGCCGGGGCGGGCACTGCGCCGGTGTCTATCGAACCCGAATCCCCCACCAGACCGACGCTGCCGGATGCGCCGGATCGACGTTAAGGAGTCATCATGCCAGGAGCTGCACGTTTAGGGGATAGCTGTGCCGGTCACGGCTGCTTTCCCGCCACCCCGGTCATCGCGGGCAGTGGCGATGTGATTATCAATGGTAAACCGGCGGCACGTAAAGGCGATGCCGTGTTACTGCACGCCTGCCCCTGTCCGAATATGCCGCACGGCGTGCACAGCCGGGCGATTTCTGCGGGTTCCAGCACCGTGATTATTAACGGCAAGCTGGCTGCTCGCATCGGCGATGCCATTGGCTGTGGCGGGTCGGTGGCGGCAGGCAGCGGAGATGTGATTATTGGCGATTCGCCCTATCAGTCACCGGTCAAATCCTGTGCTGAAAACTCGGCGAAAAGCCGCGCTCCACTGCTGGCGCTAACGCCGATGCTGCTGCCCGCCATGATGGAATGGGCGGCGACCGCCGAACTGCCGGTGCTGGATGAGGCGCTGACGGTATTACAGCGTAAAGATCGTTATCTGGCGCGCGCGAAGCTGGCGCAGCAGGCGGAAACCATGCCGGGCTTGAAAGATGCCGCCACCCGACTGGCGTTTAATAACGACAGCATACTGCGTGCTGAAGCGGCGCAGTATGTTTATCCGGTGGATGAATTTAGACGTAAAGTAAGGGCTGTTTTACCAAAGCCGCCTGTTGGACTTGAGATCATTGATATAAAGAATTTTCCTAAAATTACTCCTAAGCAATTTACTGACCCAGACTCAGGATTTGGAGCTGCGCTATTTAAGTCATCTATTAATAATGAAACGATGTTGACATTTAGAGGAACCAATAATGGTGTAACAGGTGCTAAAGATTGGCTTACAAATGGGGCACAAGGAATAGGGTTTGAAACAGCTCAATATAATCAAGCAATGGATTTGGCAAAATTAATGAAGAGGCTTGTATCTCCAGAACCTGTTATTGTTGGTCACTCTTTAGGGGGCGGGTTAGCTTCTGCTGCTGTTAGTGCAACCAAATTACCAGGGTATATTTTTAATGCTGCTGGCCTTCATGCAAACACTGTTGCTAGGCAACAAGGTGCTGATTTGGCGACTACCAGTTCCTTAATTAAAACTCAAGCAGTAGATGGCGAAATCCTTACTATGCTCCAATCCTATGGAAAAGTTGCTGTACCGGGTTTACTTTCTGGTGCGGGTGCTTTGATCGGGGGTAAGGTTGGGGCTATTGTTGGTGGAATGGCTGGTATTACGACATTGTTAGCTGGCTCTCTTCCCAGCGCTTTAGGTGAGATGAAAACATTGCCTAGTTCAGGAGGATCTCCATTAGCCCGACACGGCATGGACCAGGTTATAGCCGGTATTGAAAAAGAAAAGAAAGATGATATTGGAAAAATTACCAGTACGCTTAAGGGGGCATAATGCGATGGTTACAGAAAATCAAATGGATCGCTGTATTTCTTGCGGGAATACTCACCGCCTGTCAGGCAGGGGGGCGCAGTATGCAGGCCAGTGAATTGTTCCAGCCACCGATGGCGACACTATTGCAGACTATCCGTAAAGGTGATGAAGCGGAAGCCCGGCGTCAGCTTGCTCAGGGGCTGAACTTGAATATTCAGGGCAAGGAAGGAATTACGCCGCTGCTGTGGTTGATTTATGAAACGCAGGATAAGGATGCGGTGCGTCTGGCATTAAAACTGGGTGCTGATCCAAATTACAAAGACGGCTCAGGTGACAGTGCGGTAAACCGGGTATCCGGTGCGCGGGATCCAGACTGGCTGCGCATTGTTCTGGATGCCGGGGGAAATCCGAATGCCATTGGGCGACTTGAGCAACCGGCGTTATTTAGTGCGATAGGTGAAGAACGTTGGGCTGATATAAAACTGTTGGTAGAGCGAGGAGCTGATATAAATTTAAAAGATAGTTTGGATAGAAACAGTGTATTGTATGCGGGGTATTTGAATAAATATGAGATCGCATATTGGCTAATAGAAAAGGGTGCTGATATTACCATATATGATGCGACAGGTAGTAATATGGCATGGACCGTGGAAGATAGTTTATCTGTTATGTCACATAATGCAGCGTCGTATCCGTGGGGTATTAAGGTAAGAGAATTGCTACAGAAACGCGGCATCAAATTCCCCCCGTTATCGCCAGAGGAAGTACGGGAACGCCGTGCCAAAGGTGAGTCCCTTTGAGGTGGTGGCATTGGCTGCTGGCCTGTTTGCCGCTACTCACCGCCTGTCAGGCCGGAGGGAGCAGTATGCAGGCCAGTGAATTTTTCAAACCACCGATGGTCAATTTATTATCCAGTATCCAAAAAGGTGATGAAGCTGCGGCCCGGCAACAGTTGTCGCAGGGACAAAACCTGAACGAGCTGGGTAAGGAAGGAATTACACCGCTGCTGTGGTTAGTAATGCAGCAGGATCAGGCCGGAGCCAGACTGGCGTTAAAGCTGGGGGCGGATCCTAATTTTCGGACCGGCACAGGTTCATCTGCCGTCAATATGGTGGCTGGTGCAAAATCACCTGAATGGCTGAAAATGATGCTGGATGCCGGTGGCGATCCGAATTCATTAGATCAAAATAAAGTTCCAGCCTTATTTGGGGCAATAGCTGAAGAACGTTGGGCAGATATTAAGCTCTTGGTAGAGCGTGGTGCGGACGTGAATTTGACTGATGGTCAAAAGACTACGAGTGCGCATTATGCAGCCTATATCAATCAATATGAGATTGCGTACTGGTTAATAGAGCACGGTGCAAATATCAATACTTATTCTGCGACAGGAGCAAGTTTGGCTTGGACAGTAGAGGATAGTTTGTCACTGATGGATCATAGCTCACCACATTATCCTTGGGCGCTGAAAGTAAAGCAGTTGCTGCAACAGCGTGGAGTGAAATTCCCTCCGTTATCTCCCGCAGAAGTTCGGGCGCGCCGTGCTAAAGGTGAATGACTTTAAAATATTGTTGAATTCGACTGTTAGAAAGGTATGCGTTGAACCAATGTTTAGTTAGTACGTAAGGAAAAGGTGGTGAATATGCGAAAAGTCACTATTGTTGCTTATGACGAGCGGTGGCCTGATTTATTTGACGCTGAAAGTGCACGGTTACAGATGACACTCGGCAAGGCTATCTCTCGGATTCACCACATTGGCAGTACATCAGTGCCAGGTTTGGCTGCCAAACCCGTCATAGATATATTGTTAGAGGTTGTCGGTCTGAATGAACTGGATCAGTTCAATACAGCAATGGAGCGTATTGGATATACTGTGCGTGGTGAAAATGGTATTCCAAACCGCAGATATTTTACCAAGGGTGGAGAAAAACGTAGTCACCAGGTCCATGCTTTCGTCACCGGCGATAGGCAAATACAAAAACATCTGGCATTCCGTGATTATTTGATAAAAAACAAGAAGGCAGCAGAGCGGTATGTTGAAATAAAATATGCTGCAGCATTAGCAAGTGAAAATGATATACATCGCTACAGTGCCTTTAAAGCGGATTTTATTGAGCATCATCTTCGGCTGGCTCTCATGAGTCGAGAAGGGTAAAAAGCGTTTCTGGTGTGAATGTGATGGTTAATCCTGTTATAACGCAGAATGCTTTTGACTCACACTTTAGCCAGTGCAGATAAATTTATTTCATTTCATTAGCAATACATGATTTTTATTCGCCGTCGTGGTGGAATTTATTTCCTGTGGCGACGTTTGTCGCTGTTCTCATTCCGGTTTCCTCCTTATTTAAATATTGATTCATTATTGCAGTGAAAAAATCATGACGATAACGGGCTATACCCTGTTTGAACTGAGTCAGCGTTGCTCGCTGCCGCTGTATGCCATTGTTGACCCAATGCTTTATCCGGCATTACCGGATTTCTGGCAGGCGTTTCAGCCGCGAGCAGCACAGATATGGCAACCCTTACGCTTTGACGGTGCCGGAGATGACTGGCAGCGCTGGGCACCGATGGTGGTGCACGTTGAAGAAGGCGGGCCGGGAGAAACGCTGTTGCACTGGCTGGCGGAGACGCAGCCTGCGCGCCATCAGGGCGTGATGCTGATGCACAGCGAGCAGTCACTGACAGCCGTGGCTGATTTCTGGCAGCAACGCCTGCGCTGTAGTTACCCGGACGGGACACTGGCGCTGCTGCGCAGCTATGTACCGGCGGTACTGCAACTGTGGTGGCAAACGCTCAACGACGATGAGCGCATGGCATTTATGGGGCTGTTGAGCGGCCTGTATCTGCCGCTGGCGGAAGACGACCCTTCGGTTCCTTGTCGTTATCACGTACTGGCGGACCGACACGACAAGCAGCCCGTATCGCCGCCACCCGGTGACGATTATCTGATCACCCTGAATCGCTACCAGTTTTATCTGCTATCCAACGATAACCGCCTGCACCGGCTGGCAAATGATCTTTTCCTGCATGTTAGTGCCTTGTACTGGGCTGAGTTAGACGTTGATGTGGTGAAAAGCCGTTTTCTCAGCGGCATTGCGCTGGCGCAAGCGCGCTATCCCCGTGCTTCGGAAACCGAGTGTGAGGCCTGGTCGGCTCACCGTTGGGTGCTTGGCAGCGAGTTTTATCATCACCCGATTTTTATTCATTTAACCGAGCGTTATTCACTGGGCGACAGCATTCGGATTTTTAAATCCGAATCCGCCAGGGTGGAGGACGTTCGCCTTCACTATCACCGGCCCGGCTGGATGCGGGGCGAATTACCGGATACGACGGAGGTTATGCCGTGACGCTGTCTCAATCTTTTCTGAGTCTGCAACCGGAAACGGAAGCAGCCTGGCAGGCGCGACTGGCGGCTGGCGGGTGCTTTGTCGTCGCTGAGGCGTCGCTGAACGATGCGGTTCCCTGGCTGGCGGAGCGCTGGGGCGGAAGCCTGGAGCAAACCCGGCTGTACTGGGGGGATGCCGGGCGGGTACATGCGTCTGTCTCGCCTTATTGTATTCCCGTTCACGCCGCCAACTGGCCGCAGGTGCGCGAGCATCTGGTGACGCAGCCCGGTTGGGGTGTCGGAATACAGCTCGACTGGTTCATGCAGGCTTACTCGCCGCTTGACCAACTGCTGGAACTGGTGAAACACCTGCGCCAATGGAGCCTGGTCGCCACCCAGGAAGGTGGCAGCGCCATTCTGCGCATCAGTGACTGGGCGGTGCTGACGCCGTTGCTGGCGGCGAGTTCAGCGCCGGAGGCCACCGCGCTCTGCGGCCCGATCGCCACATTCTGCGACATCGCGCCAGATGGCAGCGGACAGAGCCTGACGCTAACCGAACGAACCGCGCACAACCTGCCAGATACTTTGCCGCGCACACTCAGCGACGTGCAGTGGCAGGCACTGCTGGCCCCCGCACTGCGCCAGACGCTGGACGTGTACATGGCACACTTGCGCGCCCATCACGCGCGCTGGCAAGCCAGTAAGGATGACGATTTACTGGCGTTTACCCGCCAGCAAACCGAGCAGGCCCGAATTCAGGGATTCAACAACGACCGCGACATCGTGCGTTATCTGGCGCTTGCCACTGAACTGACTCCCGCCTTTATTCAGCAGCCGTGGGCGCAGGACATTCTGGCGCAACCGGAATATATCGGTGAGCAAAACCGGATGGATCGCCTGTATCAGGCGGCGATTGCCCAACTGGACGACGCATAATCAAACAGGACGTTTTCATGAGTGAGAATAAAAAAGCGACGCTGGTGTCGAGCGAAGACGCCGCTAATAAAAATTTTGCCACCGACCACCAGATTTCCGGTGGCTGTGTCAAATGTGGCTGCGAAGTCCTGATTCACTACCACTATGACTCGGGAAAACCGGTGCCCAATGCGCCGTTTGTGTTGATTGACAGCAATAAAACCGAAATCCACGGCACAACCGACGCCAACGGGCTGTGCCGAGTCTACGATATGGGGTGCAGCACGTTTGAGCTGATGCTGGATGAAGGCTCCGACGATTTCACCCCCCGTGAAACCGTGGAAAACAACCCGGTATTACAGTCAAACCCGGCGTATGCGACGCTGGCGGGGGAATATTTCACGCTCTTTCTGTTGCTGCGTAAGCAAGGGCTGGTGAGCTACGACGCCGACGACAGCAGCGATCGCCATGTGGATGTCGACGGTGCAGGGATTTTCACGTCCATTCCTCAAGAGTACCGCAAGTCCTATGACCGCTTCTGGGAGCTGGATAAGCGTATCAATCGCGGTAGCCGCCAGCTTAAACAGGCTGTCAACAAAATTCATCACAGCCTGGCGGCGGAAGTGGCGGACAAAGGCGGGGAGGACAACGCCGCGCTGATGCTGTTTTGCGAAATCGCGCTGGGTTTCATCCCGGTGGTCGGTCAGGCGATGGATGTGTATTCGATCGGCGAGTGGAGCTGGCAGTCTTACCAGGAGCCTGCAAAACTGGAAGACCCGTTGCATATTGCCGAAGGCGCGCTCTGCGCCATTGGCGTGATCCCCGGACTGGGGGATGCATTGAAGGTCAGCGGACGGGCGATTATCCGTGCACTCAAAAAATCCTCCCCTAAAGAACTGCAATTCGCCATCAAGACCATTCGCAGCCTATCGGACGGTAACCTGGTGAAGGGGCTGACCAAACTGCGGGCCGAGCTGAGAAACTACGGTGCGCAGGCCAACGCTCTGTTGCTGAAGATCCACGCGGCGCTTAAACAGGTGCTGGCCGAGTCGAAGCTTAAAAATAACTGGATTGTGTCGCTGATGAAAGACAGCTTCAGCGCCATGATCACCGCACTGGAAAAGCTGATTGCCAAGTATGACAGCGCGCTGGTTTACATCGAATCCAAATTCGATGAATTCATTGGCAAGGTGGTGACCCGTGTCAGCGGCAGCCCCCGGAGTAAGGGCAGCATAGCGAAAGCTACCGAGGCTCCCAAAACCCCGGCGCATACGGAACCGCCGTCCACCAAACCGGCGGCACACAGCGAGAGCAAACCGGCTGGGGAGAAAAGCCAGGTCCCGCAAGACAAACCGAAGGACAGCGCCCCGAAAAACGACGTCAGCGAGAAAAAAACGCGCTCGTCACCGGAAGGGGCGGAAGACATCAACGCTGGGAGTAATAAGGGCGAGCAGCCGGATAGCACCCCACAGCAGAAAAAAGCCGGGGAAGACGACAAGGCGTGCAAAGCAGGCAGTGATAAGTGCCAGAGTGAAGGCGAGCCGGTGGATATGGCGACCGGCTATGTGGTGGACTGGCGAACCGATTTTACGCTGGGCAGCCTGCTGCCGCTGACGATGAAGCGCTATTACCGCTCGGGCGGCGAGCGTCAGCCGGGGTTGCTGGGCGCGTTGTGGCGCAGCCACTGGGACATGAGCCTGTCGCTGGCAGGTGGGGTGGCGACGCTGACCGACGGCGAGTTTAATCAGGCGGTGTTTGTGCTGCCGGAGGAAGGCGCGTTCAGCCGGGCGGCGTCGAACCCGACGTGGCGACTGACCCGTCAGCAGGGCCAGCTGGTGTTGCAGCACGTGGACGGGCTGCGTTACCGCTTTGACCATGCGCTGGGGCTGCACCTGTGCCTGAGCGCGATAGAAGACCGGTCAGGCAACCGCCTCACCTTCTTGTGGGACCGCGCCGCGCTGTGCTGGGTAGCGCTGCCGGACGGGCGTCTGGTGCATGTGGAGACGCAGCGGCGGCGGATAGTCAAATTGACGTTGTGTGACGCGCACCGTCAGCCGCTGAAAACGCTGGTCAGCTACCAGTATGATGCCCAGGGCTACCTGCTGAGCGTGCGGGCGGGCGATGGGCGCAATTTCGATTATCAGTACTCGCCAGAGGGCTGGCTGCTGCGCTGGTCGGATTTGGCGCACACCTGGGTGGAGCACGAGTACGATGCGCAGGGGCGCTCGCGGCGTGACCGCTCGGCACAGGGGTTCTGGCCGGGGGAATTTCGCTACGACGACGACGCCTTCACCAGCCACTATCACAGCGGGTTTGGTGGTGTCACGACCTATGTGCGTGATGCGCGCAACAACATTCTGCTGCGCCGGGAGCCGGACGGCGGGGAATACCGCTTCGAGTGGGTGGACAACCAACTGGTGGCGGAGGTCGACCCGCTGGGCGGTCGCACCGTCTATCAGCGCAACGACTGGGGGCAGGTGACGGCGGTGACGCTGCCGGACGGGGCGACACATCGCTATGATTACGATGATGAGGGGCAACTGCTGGCCTACACCGACCCGATGGGCCATGCCTGGCAGTATGCGCGCAACGCGCAGGGGCAGGTGGAGACGGCGAGCGACCCGGAAGGGCGGCGCTGGCATCATGCTTACACGGCGCAGGGGCTGTTGTCGGCGGTGACGGGGCCGGACGGTCAGGCGCAGCGTTATTACTACAACCGTCGTGGGCTGCTGGAGCGGCTGGAGCCGGGCGCGGCACCGGCGGTGACCTTTTTCTACGACGGGCATGACCGGCTGACGGAGCGGCACATTGCGCATGAGCAGGGCGTGCAGGTGCGTCGCTGGGACTATGAGGGCGGGCACGACACGCCGTCGAAAGTGGTGTACGAAGACGGCAGCGAAACCCGCTTTGGCTATGATACGGAAGGGAATCTGAGCTCGGTGACGGATGCGCTGGGCCAGCGTTACCAGTTCCGTTATGGGGCGTTCGACAACCTGCTGGAGACGACCGACCCGCTGGGCGCGACGGTCCGCTATCATTACAATGCGGAAGCGGAGTTCGCCGGGGTGACCAACAGCCAGGGTCAGGCGTGGCAGTACCGGTTTGACAAGGCGGGTCGGCTGAGCGAAGAGCGGCATTACGACGGCCGGGTGTACCGGTATGCCTATGATGTGGCGGGCCAGCTGGCGAGCCGTCAGGCCCCGGACGGCAGCCGTCTTGAGTACGGGTATGATGCGGGCGGTCGGCTGAGCGGGCTTCAGGCTTACCGGTCGGACGGGGCCAGTGAAGGCACGACGACGTTTGAGTACGACCTGTCGGGGCGGCTGCTGAAGGCGGCAAGCCCGGACGCGGTGGTGGAGTATGGCTATAACCGTGCCGGACAGGTGGTGAGTGAAACGGTCAACGGCGAGGCGGTGCGCAGCGGCTACGACGACGGCGGGCAGCGGTCGGTGGTGGAGGGGCTGCTGTCGTCGCTGAATCTGGTGTGGGAGGGCGGTCGGCTGACGACGCTGGGCATTGGCGCGCATCAGCCGCTGAGGTTC
>NZ_JSYG01000002.1 GCF_000784735.1 Dickeya undicola | reverse complement strand
TTTCATGGGCCTCGCCCCTTCGGGGCCGCTGCAAGCAGCGTTCAAATCGGCTTACGCCAATTTGTCATTCACCCGAATCACTTACCTGAGTAAGCTCATCGGGATGAAATGAGAGACATCCTGTCTCTCACCAGAGGCCAGCCGTTGGCTGGTCAAATTCGTTCCCAACGAATTTGTCACTCACTTGCCGCGTTACAAGGCTCTAATGAGCCTTGCCCTAAAGGGCCAACGCATAGCGTTGTTCAACACGCGAGCGTGTTGTCCTGCAACGTGAATTATTTAGGGTATAGGTATTATTCTGGGTGAGGATCGGGGCGTGAAAAAATATCTTTTTCAATTATTCTGCATATCATGTTTTTTATTCATCGGCACGGCGGACGCGAAAAATACCCGTTTGAGTGATAGCCAGGTTCGACAACTTATTATTGAAGAGTCGATTGCCGATTATTCGGGGAGTTGTGCCTGTCCGTACAGTTCGGCCAGAAACGGCAGTCGTTGCGGCGGGCGTAGCGCCTGGAGTCGCAAAGGGGGTGCGGCACCCGTCTGTTATAAAGAGGAAGTGACGAAGGAGAGGGTGGCGCGCTGGCGTACCGAAAATGGCGAACGTGCACAGTAACGCATGACCACGCCACGGGTTCGCGCCCCGAGGTCATCGGGGCGCATGGCAGGGTGAGGTTTATCGGAATACGTGCAATGCCTGTTCCAGTCGATGTGCCTGTAGTTTTAGCTGGTCTGATGCGTGAGCACAGGCGTTCACTTGTGAAGCGTTCTGCTGGGTGATCTGCTCCAGCTCTTCCACCGCCCGGCCAATCTCAGACAGCCCTATCGTTTGCTCTTTGGTTGAATCGGCAATATGCGAAATCAACTGGCTGACACTGTTTACCCTTGTCACGATGTTCTGTGTACTGTCGCCCGCATCTCTGACATGGCTGGAGCCGTAACGGACCTGCTCTACGCTGGACTCGATCAACTGTTTGATCTCATTGGCAGCGCTGGCGCTGCGTTGCGCCAGATTACGTACTTCACCGGCCACAACGGCAAACCCTTTGCCTTGCTCACCCGCTCGGGCCGCTTCCACCGCTGCGTTCAGGGCCAGGATATTGGTCTGAAACGCGATGTTATCAATGATGGAAGTGATACCGGCGATTTTCTCTGAACTGGCGACAATGCTGTCCATGGTCTTTTCCATTTCACCGATCACCCGGCCGCCACTGATGGCCGCATCGCAGGCGGTTGCGGCCTGCTGGCTGGCTTCACTGGTGGTGGTGGTGTTGGTCTGCACGGTGGTGTTGATCTCGTTCATGGCCGCTGCGGTTTGCTGCACGTTGGCGGCAGTGCGTTCGGCATGGCTACTCATGTCTTCGCTGCCGCTGGCCAGTTCGTCACTGGCGGAGCGGATATTCAGCACCTGCGTGCTGATGTCGTCCACCAGCCAGCGGAACATCAGCCCCAGTTGCCCGATGGCGCGTTGAATCGTGCCGATTTCATCGGCGCGGCCTTCATACTCAATGGTGTTGGCATTGCCGGTGGCGATATTCAGCGCCTGCTGTTTAACCATTTCGATGGGCTTGATCAACTGCCACTCAAGCACGGCATCCAGCAGCAGCATGATGCCCGTCATAAACGAGCTGGAAATATAAAAGTCAGCGTCAAATTCGCCATGAATCGTCCAGAAAGCGACGTAACTCAACAGCGCCATCAGCATGATCAATCCGCGCAGCCGCCAGCGCATGGAGATCAACTTCAGGCGTGAAAATAGCCCGGTCAGACCGGTGCGAAACAGCACGCCTCGGTGCAGTTTCAGGTTACTCCCTTCGTTACGCATCGTTTGATAGAGCTTTTCCGCTGCGTCTACCTCCTGACGGGAAGGTTGGGTACGCACGGACATATAACCGGTCGTGCGGCCCTGGCGTACAATCGGCACCGCATTCGCTCGCACCCAGTAGTGATCGCCGTTTTTGCGCCGGTTCTTGACTAACGCGGTCCAGGGTTCCTGATGTTTCAGCGTTTGCCACATGTCCCTGAACGCTTCGACGGGCATATCCGGGTGGCGAACAAAGTTATGGGGCTGACCATCGATCTCGTCAGGCTCGAAACCACTCACCTCTATAAAGGCGTCATTCGCATAAACGATATGACTGTTCACGTCGGTGACCGACATGAGGGTGGCATCCTTATCGAAAACGTATTCCCGCTGTGTGACTGGCTGATTGTTGCGCATTTCAGGTCCTCTTGAGGATTATTTTTAGTCTGGACTTCAAGTTATGTCGCATTGAAAAGGCATATATCCGTCATACTTCACATTGCAGGCGCGTTGGCTTTATTACTCAACATCTCGCGGGACTCGCTGTGGCAAACCACGTTTAGTCGCCCTGCAACTCGTACTATTTGGGGCATAAGAAATGATTAATTGATAACTGTTTACTAGCTGATAACTATTTTCTCGACAAAGGCGTGAGTGAAAGACAGTGTGTGCTTTTAATGAGAACCATTTTTATTTACATGGCGACTAACTCCCTGTTTGTAAAATACCAATATAAAACAATGCATTGGAATTTGTTTATCAACGTATTGGCAGGTTCCCGCCAAAGGGTTGACGATATATACCCACTATCACTGCGGTGAAAAGTTAGCGGTCGTATCAGTTAACGCTTTTGCAACGTAATGATAACGGAGATATACGGGTTATCTGATCCGATATCATTTTAAATTTAGCATTTGTCTGGAGAATTTCATTTTCCGCAGAAAATAATGATGTGCTATCGCATGTGGCGGTGAAAATAAAATGAAGTAACGGCTATCGGTGGTGTTTTTGATAGCAAAGAAAGGGAAAACGGAATCATTTCTCCAGGTACACATCCGACTTATCGCTTATTTAGGGGAAAATAAGCAGCGACATCTGAGCGCAATGGCATGACCACACCTGCGCGTTGTCGTGAATGATAAACACCTGGGTTACGGCACCCTGATGTATACGCAGGTGCAATAACCGTCCGTGTGTATGGCGTAAAGATACGGCTCGCGCTACCGGTAAGTGGACCGGTACGCGAGCCGTTTTATGATGCCGGATTTATCGGTGCCAGGGTTAGAACGTTTCCCAGTGGCTGGTGGTGTAAGCCCCGGCGGTCGCTACGCTGCGGCTGGCGGGCAACTGCGGTGGTGCTACCGGCGTGATGGCTGCCGATGTCGTTCTGGCGGCGGCAGGCGATGTGGCGGTATGGAGCCGAAACAACGACACCGCGCGGTTAAGATGGTCGCTTTGTTCTTCCAACGACACCGCTGCATTGGCGGACTGTTCCACCAGCACGGCGTTCTGCTGCGTCACGCGATCCATCTCGCTGACGGCCTGGCTGACCTGATCGATGCCGCGGCTCTGCTCTTCCGACGCCGAGGAGATTTCACCCATGATATCGGTGACGCGCGTCACGGCTTTCACCAAATCCCCCATGGTTTCCCCAGCCGAGCCGACCAGAACCGCCCCTTCGCGCACCCGACTGACCGAATCCTCGATCAGTTCCTTGATTTCGCGGGCGGCGTCGGCGCTGCGTTGGGCCAGGCTACGCACCTCACCAGCGACCACGGCAAAGCCACGGCCTTGCTCGCCAGCGCGTGCCGCTTCGACGGCGGCGTTCAGTGCCAGAATATTGGTCTGAAAGGCAATGCTGTCGATAAGCCCGGTAATGTCGCTGATTTTCTGCGAGCTGCCACTGATTTGTCCCATCGTGTTAACGACATCATCGACCACCTGTAACCCTTTGTGAGCGGTATCCGATGCATCGCGTGCCAATTGGGAGGCGTGACGGGCATTGTCGGCGTTCTGTTTCACGGTGGCGGTCAGCTGTTCCATGCTGGCGGCGGTTTGCACCAGCGAGGCGGACTGCTGCTCGGTACGGGAGGAGAGATCGCTGTTGCCGCCAGCGATTTCACTAGCGCTGCGATAGATTTCATGCGCGCTCACCCGCACTTTATCCACGGTATCGGTCAATGAGTGCTGCATGTGGCGGACGCTATCCGCCAACTGGCCGATTTCGTTCTTCGCCTGAATTTGTAGCGATTGCGTCAGGTCGCCCGTGGAAATATGGTGCAAATGGGTAATGATCCGGTTTAACGGTTGCAGCAGAACCCGACGAATATATACCCAGGCACTGGTGGTGGCGAAAAACAGGACCAACACGCATATGGCAATGACGATAATACTGTAATGGTAATTCTGACCACTGCCGCTGACCGCACTGTCATTGAGGGCATCATTCTGACGGAAATACGTATCAAAGGATTGTTGAAAGGCGTCCTGCATTTTCTGGGTCGGCAGAGACTGAATGGCTTTCACATCCTGTGTTTTTATCAGATCGACAATTTGCTGCAATACCTTGCGTAATGCCTGATAGTTCTCGCTAATATTTTTTGCCAGCGCGGCGTCCTGCACCGGTAGCAGCGGAATCTGGTTGTAAGCGGCGAAATGGCTATCCGCTTGTGCCAGCGACTGGTTAGCTACATCAATCAGATCGGCCGATTTTCCAGCGCTGGGAATATTGTTGGTTTCCATGATCATCCGGGCGATGGCACGGTTCATGGTATTGCGCGTCTGGATCAGTGCAATCCATGAGGCGTTGAGTTCCCCGCTTTGCTTGCGTAGCGTTTGCGCGACGACAAAGTTATTTCTGTCACTTTTCATGACGTCGAAGAAAAAACCGTAACTGACTAATTGCAGCACGCTTAAGGCCAGCAGTAATGAAAATAGCCCGGTGACAATTTTTATATTTCTGAACATGGCTCGCCCTCGATAAATGAATAATGACGTCGGTAAGAAAGCCATCGGCAATAAAAAGTGAGAACTTTAAGAAAAGTGTGATTTCCGTCACATGAAATACTTATAGGTTAATTGTCAGTCGAATTGGCGGTTTAATGGTGAAATAAACGGAATGATTCACCGGAATTAATTCTTTTTATAGTTTTTCATTATTCTCATTCCGGCAAATCGGGTTGCTATTTATGGCAAATGGAACATTATTATCCGTTCAATTCAGGATGAAGAGACATGGCGGCGTTTGGCCTGGTACATAGCCGTATCCGCCTGACGGATGAGCTCGTTGGCGTTAAGCGGTGCACCCTGAGGCAAAATCGCGCGGCCGATGCTGGCTGATAGCGTGATGGTCTGCTGGCGAATGGTGACCGGTTTTTCGATCTTCGCTTTCAATTTCTGGGTAATGGCACGGATTTCGTTGGCCAGATTACGCTGTTCATGAATCACCATCAGGAATTCGTCGCCCGCCAGACGGCCGATAAAATCGTAGGAGCGGGTATTCCGGCGCAGCAGACGGGCGAAGGTTTTAATCACCCGATCACCGAAATCGTGGCCGAATCGGTCGTTATAGTATTTGAAGTTGTTGATATCAAAGAATAGCAGCGCCAGCGCGCCACGCCGTTTTTTCCCCGCCAGGCGGTTCAGGTAGCTGATGACCGCCCGCCTGTTGGGCAGACCGGTCAGGTGATCGTGATTGGCCTCGAACGCCAGTTGGTCGCGCAATACCGTGAGGTGGGTGATATCAGTCGAGAGAATGTAGGTGCCGAGTTCCGTAGACGCAGCGGGCACCAGTTCGGTATGAAACGTGGTGAGCTGGCCGTCGGGCATATCCATCACATGTTCAAAGGAGAGCGAAAGCTGGTTTTGCCGCGACGCTTCCAGTTTAGGCAGAAACAGTGCCAGTTCCTGGGGACGGAAGATCTCGCTGATATCTCGCTGGTACAGGGTGTCATGCTCATGCCCCATCAGTTTGCGCAGGTGGCGATTGGCGAAAACCAGTACATTGTTCGGGTTAATGCAGGAAATCATCGCCGGGATATGGTCAGTGATGTCCTGGATGAACTGGTGGCTCCGGCGCAGTTCAGTCGTACGCTGCTCCACCCGATGCTCCAGTTCCTGACTCAGGCTGCGCAAGGTCTGCTCGGAGGCTTTTTGCTGGCTCATATCAGTCAATGCCAGCAGCAGGCCGAACTTGTTGCCGTTTGGGGTATAGAGCACCGAAATGGAAACCTGTGCCCACAATTCACTGCCGTCGGCGCGGATATAGCGCCGCTGCTGGGTACTTTCCGGTACGTTACTCTCCATCAATTGGTTGTGATCGTGAATTAATGTCGGCATGTCTTCCGGGTGTACCACTTTATCCACGGGCAGTGTCAGCAGCGTTTCTTCGTCGTAACCGAGCATATCGCAGAACGCGTGGTTGAATTTTAAGGGGCGCTTATCTGGGGCTATCAGCGCCAGGCCGATGGCGGCACGGGAAAAAATCTGCTGGTTGATGTAGTCCGACTGATACAGTTTTTCCTGGGCTATTGCTTCGCGTGCCTGCATTTCCACCTTATGCAGTACCGTTTCAACGATAAACGCCAGATCGCTGAGTTGCTGCATTTCTTCATCGTTGAACGTGCGGGGTTGATGGTGATACAGGCACAGGGCACCGAGCGGTGTACCCAGCGAGGAGCGTAGCGGGTAGCCGACGTGAAACCGAATCGGGTCATTACCCGTCACCATCGGATTGGCCGCGAAGCGCTCGTCCAGCAGGGTATCAGGGATGACCAGCGGCGCGTTGGCGCTCACGGTATGTACGCAGAAGGAGAACTCGATACCCGGTTCCTGACCGGGAAAATTAGCCCTCGACAAAAACCATTGCCGCTCGTTGTTCACCAGTGAGATAACCACGCTCGTTACCTGAAAAAAGGTGCGGGTGATGCGCGTCAGGCGAGTGAGCTCTTCAGCAGGCTGTGTGTCAAAAATATTCAGCATACGTGCGAGGATGTCTTGCTGCTCTTCGCTACAACGATGGTATGGAGAAGTCATGACGAAACCTTATGGTACTGGGTGATGAGTGCTGAAAACTCTGCAAGGGCAGAGCCCAACTGATGTCGCCATCCCTCCATTGGCTTGAGTGCTTATCCGATATTATTCAAGAATAGTTATCGGTAAGCGACATATCGCCGCGCGATTTTTTTGGCGAAACGTGTAATTGATCACTTTCTGATGAAAACACGAGTAGGTTTTATCGCCTTTCTGCCTGTTCTGAAGGATATATCGCCGCAGCTTGTGGCTTGTGGCGATATCACTCAATCCGTCAGTGGGCCGGAAAGCTGACGGGTTTGTCATCGGTGTTTGGCGTGTGATCGGGCGCTTGACGGGTGTAGACACATTTTCCCTGTACATAAGTCGCGCTGATGTTTCGGTCATCGCTTTGCATCATCAGGGCGAACAGCCTGTCGTCCAGCGAGGTGGATTGCTGTTGGCGTAGCTGCTGCAACGGGGTGGCGGCCCAGTCCAGCACCACGAAGTCGGCGTCTTTGCCCGGCAGAAAATTCCCTAAGCGATCATCCAGCGACAAGGCGGCAGCGCTGCCCAGCGTCGCCTGATACAACCCCTCACGCGCCGAGAATTTCTCGCCCTGCAATTGCTGCACCTTGTAGCCGTCGCTGAGGGTTTGCAGCAACGATAGGGTAGTGCCAGCACCGACGTCAGTACCCATCCCGATACGAATTCCCGCTGCTTTTAACGGGTGCAACCGGAACAGGCCGCTGCCCAGAAACAGATTAGAACAGGGGCAAAACGCCACGGCGGACTGGCTTTGCGCCAGCGTTCGGATTTCTTCAGGTTGCAGATGGATGGCATGGGCAAACACCGAACGGCGTCCGGTCAGGCCGTGGTGATGGTAAACATCAAGGTAATGCTGATGTTCAGGAAACAGCGATTTCACCCAGGCGATTTCGTCCGGATTTTCGCAAAGATGTGTATGTAGATACACATCCGGGTATTCCTGCAACAATCGACCCGCCAGCGCCAGCTGCTCAGGGGTCGAGGTGGGGGCAAAACGCGGGGTGACCGCATAGCGTAACCGCCCGCGCCGGTGCCATTTTTCAATCAACGCTTTGCTTTCGCCGTAGCTTTGCTGCGCGGTATCGCACAGATAATCCGGTGCATGGCGGTCCATCATGACCTTACCAGCGATAAGACACAGGTTTTTGGCTTCAGCGGCACGGAACAGTGCGTCAACCGACTGCGGGTGCACGGTTGCGAACACCAGCGCGCTGGTGGTGCCATGCCGCAACAATTCCTGAATGAAGAACGTGGCCCGTTCCTGGGCGTAATGCGCGTCGGCGAACTTGCGCTCGGTGGGAAAGGTGTAGGTATTAAGCCAGGACAGCAGTTGCTCACCGTAACTGGCGATCATTTCCGTTTGCGGAAAATGGATGTGGGTATCGATAAATCCCGGCATCAACAACCGCCCGCGATAGTCGATCACCGTCATGGACTGGCGCTCGGCTTCGGTGATGCTGTCATACGGCACGGCGTCCTGAATGCGACCATCTCGCACCCGCAGCAGGCCGTCTTCGATAAAGCGGGTGGCTTGCGGGTCCTGTAACGGGTCGGCGACAAAGTGCAATAAGCTAGCGCGGTAAGCGTGGATGGTGTCCGTCATGGGTGTTCTCCCTGCTGAGGAACAGGAAAACCGGTAGATTGTGCATCACTCTTTTCCTGAACCCGTGTTAATCAAAGCGGTGTCTGCGTCTGATTTTTGATGGTGGAGGAGGGGAAGGGCACCATCGTCACAGCAGGATTCATCCCTTGCGGCGTTAACAACCCGTCAGGCGGGTGTCGTCGCGGCAAGTGACTGAAAATCAGCAAAAGCAGTTCGATACTAAAAGCCGACGGCGGTCAGCGTCAATAATACGTTTTTCCAATATGAGAGCTATGAGAATAACAAAAACACATAATGTGTATTTTTTCGGGGAATAAAAAACCCCGCCGGGCGGCGGGGAAAGACGGTCAGAAAAGTAAGGAAACACGGAGGGAGAGAAGCGTGACGAATTACTTGCGTTCGCCTTCAACCGGCTCGGTTTTGCCCGGCACCATGATGGAACGGGTGATGGCTTCCATGGTGACGAAGGTGTGACCACAGTTCACGTTAGTGCACTGGTGGTAACGCTCCTTGGTATTTTCAGACAGGTAGCGGCTGGAACGGGCATGAGCAGAATGACGGCACAAAGGACAATGCATCATGTTGAAATCACCTTATGTGTACGGGTTAGTGAAACATCTTACACACATGATACTGTATTGAATTCGAATTTGCAAATTCGAATTCGAAAAGTGATTTACTTATCCTCGAAGTTCACCATAACGTCATAGCTGATGTCATACTCTACATCCAGCATCGACACTTCCAGCTCAATAGCGGTGATAAAGCCACTGCCTGCAATCGTGTGGGTCAGACGCTTGATAGTCCACTGGCGCTCATCCATCACCTGCTTGAAGCCTTTAAGCCGTACCAGCGCGCCGGGCTTCAGGTTTTCCATGCCTTTTGCCAGTGTGAGTGAGAACGTTACCGTGCCACGCTGAGTTTCACGCCACTTGCTCAACGCCGCCTGCGTTGCATCGTCCTGGGAAGCGTAGGTGGTTTGCAGCGTTTGCTGGCTTTCTTCTTCTCCAGTCAGATAGTTATCTGTCGACAGTGCTGATGACTGGGTGGGCGACTTGGCGTTAGGGTGGGTTGTAACCGTATTCGGTTGGCTTTGACGCTTGCGGCTGATCTTCACGGTATGTGTTTTCGCATCGTTGCTGTCATGCCAGTTGGCGGTGACGGACGTATTGGCGATGCGGTCGGCAATAGTAAAGCTGTGCGAGTCGCCATCGCTGCGTTCGATCAGGTAGGTCGACACGTTTTTACCGTCTGCGGCGGTGCCAGTACCGGCAACAAAAAGCCGCAACGTATCGCTTTTGATCGCCACAGTACCACTGTATCTTCTTGCCAGACGGCAAAGAAACGACAAATCGGATTCTTTGGACTGGTTTTCATGAGTAATCGCGGTGTCGGCCAGCGAGTTCTCGATCGACGCCATCAGGCTGTAGCGTTCCGCAATCGTCCGGGCGATGTCACCCAGTGTGGTGGCATTGTATGAACCATCACGTGGTGTGTTTAAGTCGCCGCGAAAGTTAACGCTGCGTGCGCTAATGGTCATTCTGTCGGGAGCCCCGCTGTGGCTGACCTGGTCAACCACAAAGGTTCCTTTATCCGCCAATGTTTTGCCCTTCCAGCCAATTTTGATGCCGATTTTCTCTCCGCGTGCAGGCATTAGCACTTTGCCGTCGCTATCATCGATATCCAGTGAGAGTTGGTCTGATTCGAACCCCATGACATCGTGCAGTGAGAGCGAAATAAGTCGTTGGTTGAGATTGCGGGTTGTCTGGGCCGTGCCAGATGAATCCGTCAGTGTGATTTGATAGTCCGGCGCGAGCTGGTCGGCAATACCAATGCGGTTATTTACTATCACGAGAAGACACCTCCGATAGCCGCTTTGGCGGAAGCGATGGCGGGTGTGATTTGCTGGTTATACAAATCGGTAGCCTGCTGGCTGAGGTCACCAAACATAGCAATGAGCGATTCATCAACACGCGTCAGGTTAATCGAGAATTCGATACGTTTGGCACTGCCGTCGGAGAAGAATTCTGTATTAGTATGCTGCAAGCTTTCGACAACATACATACCGTAAATGGTGCCGCTGCCTTCGATCAGCGGCCAGGCACGACCTGTCCCGGCCATTAGCTCCAGCGCAGACAGCGACAGCTTACTGAATTTGCCATTCACTTCAGGGCACAGAACACCATTAAGGCTAATGGTTTCATTTCCTTGCCCCAAAAATTGTTGCGCAGGGCGCAGACCGATACGACCGTTGCTGGCCCAGCGATAATTCACATTACGGCTGAGGGTACTGTACGGCAGTGTTTGCAATTGAAATACGAATAAACCCAGTGCAAGCATCATCATATTATCCTCATGAAATAAGATTAGAGGTCATCGAGTTGTAGGAATAGGCGCTGCTATTCGGGCTATATTTTCTCAGTGCCTCTTCGATGTATTGCTTAATCACGTCGAGGTTACTGTTTTCGGGCACGGTAATGGTGATGTTGTTGACCACGCGCTGGTCAAAATAACGCTGTGATGAATTCGGCGAGAGGGCGTTGTAATGGCCGTTGGTCATCGCGGACTGTAAACTGGCGTGGTTTTCCACGCTGTTTTGGTTCATCAGGTCCGGCTGGTTGAGCAACTGCATCGCGGACCCTGAGAGCGCCTGAAGATTATCAAGCCCGCCCTGAAACGTTGAACTGCCATCACCGTCATCCAGATCCACATTGCTCAAGGCGGATATCATCATGCTGGTTTCTTCCGTACCGACGAATGACTCCTGGGCAGTATCGAAGAGGGCACTCAGCCCTTCAGCGCCTGTCTGCGATGTTGCACCTGTGCCAATCTGTGGCAGTAGGTTGGTCGGCAGATTGAGGCTTTGCTGTGCGTTCAGCAATGATGAGACGTTGCCTGGCAACGCGGTGGAAGCCAGTCTGGTAGAAGGCACCAGACCAGCGATATGTTGTTGTGCCTGCATGGCGGCAGCGGCAGATAAATAGATGCTGTTGACACCATCACTGGCCTGGGCAACAAGTGATTGCGTCACGCCAGCGCTCGGGCTCTGGCCTGAGCGAGAGAGGCCACTGTTGCCGGTTTGTGATAAGTGACGGGCATTTTTCAATGCAGCATACGTTGGGTTCAGTGCAGCGGTGATGGCATCGAACCGCCTGGCGAGATTACCCAGCATCCCCAGTTGTGCGGCGGCAGACGTCTTGCCGCCTTTTTTCCCGCCAGACTGGTTGCTTTTCTGTGCACTGGCAACAGTTGATGTACCGCTGTTGGCGAGCTGACCGGCTTTGCTCAAGAAATCCAGCAATACGCTGTTGATTTTATTCAGATACACATTGTCTCGCAGCGGTGAGAAAATGCTGTTGTCCGGCGCGTTGTTGCGCTGTGCTGCCGCAGACCCTGAACCTGGGGAAGTTGATGGCTTAGGCATCGTCTTTTGCTTAGGCATAGTCTTGTCCACTTCGTTGTAGCGCCCGGCTACGCCAGTTAATCAACTCTGCCAGGCTCATGGGGAAAAGTTCTGATGGCGGCCAGTGGAACACCACCGCAATATCCGCCATCAGGTCGTCAACCGTGAGGCTCGGTGGGGGCGTTAGCGTACCGAGCCCGGTGATAAAAAACTGATCACCTTACCGGCGAATTCCAGCAGATCAGGCAGCTCCAGTCCCATGACATCGGCTTCAGTCAGAGCAGGGTAGGTGATGCGTGGCAGCAGTTTAATCAATGCTTCCACATCGGCACTTGCCAGTGCTGCCAGCCCAATACCACGCAGTGTGCCTGCCGTTGGCGTGAGCAGCGTAATCGCATCGATCTGGGTTTCACCGCGTTTGATTGGGGCGTTCAGGGTAATCACATGGTGTTGTGCAGTATTTTCAGCCGTCATAATAAAGACTCCCGTTTTATCAATAAGAATGGCCAGCTGTAGCTGGCCATGAAGCGGTCATTACAGACCGATATTGCGGCGGTGCTGTTCCAGACGGTCAACGCCGTTAACTTTTTCGATCATGTTGATGGTATCGATTTCAATCATGTCGACGCCGTCAATGATCAGTTTGTAATAGGTACATTGGGTAGAAACGCGCACATCAGTCTCCTCACCCTGCTTGGATTCGCCACTGTCAATAGACTTGTGACGGCCGCGCAGTACGATTTCGACGGCGGTGATATCACCGGTGTCGTCACGCTGGTAAGAACCGGCGAAACGCAGCGGGACAGCATCAGCGCCCGGCAACGCATACTGGCTCCAGAACGCGCTGTCCGGTAGGCCACCCATGTTCCATTCCATCACCAGTGCATCGTTATCCAGGCCGAAATCTACCGGTGCCGCACCTTGCATACCGCCGCCGCGGTAGTTTTCCAGTTTGCGGGTCAGTTTCGGCAGGGTGACAGAATGCACCTGGCCCATGTAGCTCATACCGTCGTTGAACAGGTTGAGATATTTAAGTTTACGTGGCAGTGCCATGAGTCAGTCGCTCCTTAGCTGTTAACGGATGCAGCCAGGTTCACCAGATACTTGTCGGTGATACGCTGACGCAGCGTGAGGTTTTCCAGTGGCGGCACCGGGGTGTACTCGTAGTCGATGTACAGCTTGCCTGCCTTCAGCGTTTCCTTATCGTTGGCGCTTTCATCGAACCAGCAGTCGGCATCGATGATGTAGCCGTTGGATTTCAGCTCGCGGAATTTAGCCTTGATACCTTCGATGATGTCGCGGATCAGGGTGGCAGTAACCGGTTTGTCGACGGCCCACATGTGCGCTTCAGCCATGGTGTCGGCCAGCACTTGCGCGGTGCGGGTGTAGTTTTCAAACAGAAAGAGCGGATCGTCGGAACAGGTGCGGTTACCCCAGAAGCGGAAACCGTCCTTACGTACCAGCGTGGTCACACCAGCTTCGTTCAGCAGGTCAGCGTCGCTGCCGATGGTCTGCAAATCCCAGTACACGCTGGCAGAGATACCGGTCACGCCGTTAACACCGACGTTGGACAGGGTTTTGTGCCAGCCGGTTTCCTGGTCGATCTTGGCGCGCAGGCCCAGTGCTCGTGCCGTTGCGTAGGCAGTGGCGCTTGCGTTGGTTACGGTGTTCCAGGCGATAAAGTCCGGCCAGATCACCATCAGTTCGCGCTGGCTGAAATTGCCGCGGTATTTGATGGCGTCGGACAGGGTTTTACAACCATAGGCGCTCACGTAACCGAAGGCGCGCAGTGACTGACAGATGGCGGCCAGCGCGGTAGCGACAGGCTGGGAATCCAGCCCCGGAACGCCGAGGATACGCGGCTTCACGCCAGTGACTGCCTGGGCGTCCAGCAGGGCTTTCATACCGGTGTATTTGCCATTGGCATCGGCACCGCCGATGATATTGGACACCGTTTCAGCTTCGTTAGCGCCTTCAGCTACGCGAACGACTACCGTTACCGGTTTGGTCTGATCGCCAATGGCTTGCAGTGCGGCAGCCAGAGTACCGGTTTTACCGGCTTTACCTGCGGCGGTCAGCACATCGGTAATCAGTACCGGTGTATTCAGTGGAAAAGTGGCGGCGTCAGCGTCCGGTCCGGTACAGACCATACCGACGATCGCGGTTGATACAGTTGAAATGACGCGAGTACCGTCGTTGATTTCGACGACCTGCGTACCGTGATGAAAATCACTCATCAAGAATGTCTCCTGTTGTGGGGTGCGAGTAATAGTGCCTCGCCGGAGAACAGAAGGCATTCGAATAGGGTTTGGTATCAGATGGCACAACAGGGTGAAGCCGATAATGTTTTTATAATGATTAAAAACAATGAGTTAACTAAAATAAAAAACAGATGCCGTTGGGGGAACAACGGCATCTGTAAGGTTATGGCGCAGGATTCACGCCAGTGAGAGCGGTGAATCAGGCTGGCATGGTCGGCCAGTCAATGGCGGGGGCACCAGATACATCCACTCGGTTTAACAGCACCAGATAGGTTTTCCAGTCTTTCAACGCTTGGGTTTCCTGTTCCGTCGCCATGTCCAGCTCCACCGCATATTGCAATACGGTCAGGCGTTTTTCCGCCTGGGCGAGGTAACCCGCCAGCTGCTGTTGCGCCGCGCTGACCTGTGCGGCCTGTTGCGCTTTAGCATCCGTCACCCAGCCGTCGTTTTGCCAGATATCGTAAGCGGTGGCGGGTGGCAACAGCGTCAGGGTGTCGGAAAGGTCACCGAGTTGGCTTACCAGGCTGGATTGCCCCGTCTGCTTATCGTAGGCCGTCTGCCCGCGATAATCGGCAACGTTTTCCCAGGACAGGCCATCCTGACTGCGCACAATAGCCTGACCGGATTGAGCTGCCGGTGGGGTATCAATAAAGCTGTGTGCTGGAATGCCAACACCTTCCATCAGGTATTCACGGGTGTTACCGATATATTCCCGCGTTTGTGGGTCAATATGGTAAACCGTAATGTAACCGGCGCTCAGGCTCAGCCCCTGTTCATTCAGCTGAATCGTATTTTCATTTTGAGTGGTCATGATTAACCTGCCTTAACGATATAGCTGAAAGCGACGTTGCGTGGGCGGGTAGAACCGTACCCATTAGCCCAGCCGTTATTATCTAGATCTTGTGCTCCTGCTGAATCGACATTAATTGCAGCACGCAGCATTTCATAATCTTTTTTATCTACTTTATCAAAGCCCATCGCCATATATGTATTAGCTGCGTCACTGTTGCTATGGATCAGGGCTCCGATGTTCACTGACCCAAGCGTCGGATCCGATACGGTCAAGGTCCCTTTCTGCCAACTGAGAATACCGCGTCCAATGTCAACATTTCTACCATCATCCCAGCCACGAATAAATTCGCCGCGCAGGTCCGGCAGGGTTCCTGCTGGGTACAGTTTGGCCAGTTGCGGATATTTGGTGGCGTCAAACGCCTGGCCGTTACATTTCAGCCAGCCTTCCGGTGCGTCCGCCAGCGGCCAGGGTTGTGGAATACCGATCAAATCTTTCAGTCCATCGGTTGCTGTGGGTTGCGTGGTGGCAGTGTCCTGCTGGTCACCGTGGCATTTACCACATCCAAGAGAAATGCTGCCGATATGAATCGGGCTATTTTTATAGATATTCTCTTTACCCAGAATCAGGTCAAGTGAACAAGGGGAGTTATATTTTTCCATGTAATTTCTCTTAATGTTAATTACGTTTTTTAGCGCGAATTATTTCGCGGCTTTTATTATTTTGTAAAAAACAGATAAGATGCATTATGGATGTGTTGTGTGAGGGGTAAAACCACTCGTGGTGGCTTTATTATTTCAATTGAAATAAACATCATTTATATATTTTATTGCATAATCATTGACTGGTGCGTGATTTCTCCGTCGCAGGGAAATATTTATAAATGGTTTTTTCCGACACGCCGATAATATTGGCAATTTGCCAGCGGGTTGCACCATTGCTCAACAGCGTTCTGGCATGGTCGAGGGTATCTGGCGTCATAATGCGTTTACGCCCACCAATGCGTCCTGCCGCTCTGGCTGCGGCTAATCCCGCGCGGGTCCGTTCGACGATCAGTTCTCGCTCCATCTCGGCCAGCGCACTCATCACGTGGAAGAAGAAACGGCCAGCGGGCGTTGAGGTATCAATCGCATCGGTCAGGCTGCGAAAGTGAATTCCCCGACGTTGCAAGTCCGACACCATGGTAATTAGGTCGCGCACACTACGGCCTAGCCGATCCAGCTTCCAGACGATCAGCGTGTCGCCGCGTCTGAGTTTGCGTAACGCGCGTTTTAGTCCCGCACGTCTGGCGTTTTTACCGCTGGCCTGATCTTCGAAAATCAGTTCACAATTTGCGCTTATCAGCGCATTTTTCTGTAATTCGGTATTTTGATCGCTGGTAGACACCCGGGCATAACCAATCAGCATGACGTAACCTCCTGAAAAGTCTGATTGTATTTATCCTACGTCTTTCTCGCAAACCTGGGTT